>NZ_WMKA01000002.1 GCF_009711085.1 Cellulosimicrobium composti | reverse complement strand
CTCGCCGCCGCACAGCCGGCCGCCCCCGCGCAGCAGGCGCCCGCCCAGCAGGCGCCGGCCCAGCAGGCGCCGGCCGGTCAGCCCGGCGGTGCCCCGGCGGCGGCGCGCACGGCGCCGACGGTCGTGAAGATCGTCGTCGCCGGCGGGTTCGCCGTGGGCAAGACGACGTTCATCGGCTCGATCTCCGACGTGGAGCCCCTGAACACCGAGGCCGCCATGACGGAGCACTCGGTGGGCGTCGACGACGCGGGCGGCGTGTCCGACCGCAAGACCACGACCACCGTCGCGATGGACTTCGGCCGCGTCTCGCTGCCGGGCAACCTGTGGCTGTACCTGTTCGGCACGCCCGGCCAGGACCGCTTCCTCTTCATGTGGGACGACCTGGTCCGCGGCGCGATCGGCGCCGTGGTGCTCGTCGACACGGACCGCCTCGAGCAGTGCTTCCCCGCGATCGACTACTTCGAGTCGCGCAACATCCCGTTCGTCGTGGGCGTGAACTGCTTCGACGGCGTCGCCAAGCACAAGCTCGAGGACGTACGCGAGGCGCTGCAGATCCCGGCGCACGTGCCGATGCTCTACACGGACGCCCGCTCGCGCGCGGCGACGAAGCAGACGCTCATCGCGCTGGTCCAGCTCGCGATGCGTCAGCTGCGCGGCGCGGCCTGACCGCTCGCGCTCCCGGACCACCGCACGACGGCGGGTCGCCCTCCCCGGGGCGGCCCGCCGTCGTCGTGCGGGGCCCGGGCGTGCCACAATGTCTGGCCGGGAGGGCTGACAGAGCGGCCTAATGTGACGGTCTTGAAAACCGTTGTGCGGCAACGCACCGGGGGTTCGAATCCCTCGCCCTCCGCCAGCCGTCAGGCCGGGTCGGGAGCCTTGCTCCGGCCCGGCCTGACGCGTACCGGGCGCAGCGCTGCCGGGGCGTGCGCGGGCACGAGCGGGCGCCGGGGCGCGACGGGGTCGAGCACCGCGTACGGCGCGCCGAGCGGCGGGCGCGGGTCGGGGTCGCCGACGTTGGGCCACAGCGCGCACGCGCGCTCGGCCAGCGCCGTGATCGTCAGCGACGGGTTCACGCCGAGGTTCGCGCTCACGGCCGACCCGTCCACGACGTGCAGGCCGGGCTGGCCGTGGACGCGGTGGTACGGGTCGATCACGCCGGTGGACGGCGAGGTGCCGATCGCGCAGCCGCCGAGGATGTGCGCGGTCATCGGCACGTCGAACGGCTCGCCCACGGTGCCGCCCGGCATGCCGCCCATGCGCCGGGCCATGCGCCGGGCGGCGTCGTTCCCGGCGGGGATCCAGGTGGGGTTCGGGGCGCCGTGGCCCTGGCGGGACGTGAGGACGCGGCGGCCGAGGAGCCCGCGGCGCAGCGAGGTGGTGAGCGAGTTGTCGTGGCTCTGCATGACGAGCGCGATGATCGTGCGCGAGGACCAGTCCCGCAGGTCGAGCATCGCCGGCAGGTCCCGACGCTGCCGCCACAGCTCGCGCAGCCACGTGCGCCAGCGCCCGGGGCCGCCGTCGGTGAGCACGGTCTGGAGCAGCCCCATGGCGCCCGACCCCTTGCCGTACCGCACGGGCTCCACGTGGGTGTGCGCGTCCGGGTAGAACGACGACGTGATCGCGACGCCGCGCGAGTAGTCCGGTGAGCCGGGCCGGCGACGGTGGTCGCGGCGCCGCACGGTCGCGCCGAGCAGCGCCTCGGAGTTGGTGCGCGTCAGGTGGCCGAGCCGCTCGGAGACGCCCGGCAGCGTGCCGCTGTCGCGCATCGCGTGGAGGATCCGCTGCGTGCCGAGCGCACCCGCGGCGAGCACCACGTGCCGCGCGGTGTACGTGCGTCGGCCCGCCCAGGGCCGCCCCGAGCGGTGGGCGCGGACCTCGTGCACGACGCCGCCCGCGCCGTCGGGCACGGGCCGCACCGAGGTGACCGTCGTCAGGGGCAGCACCTGCGCCCCGCCGCGCTCGGCGAGGTACAGGTAGTTCTTCACGAGCGTGTTCTTCGCCCCGACGCGGCACCCCGTCATGCACGCGCCGCACTCGGTGCAGCCGCGGCGCTCCGGGCCGGCCCCGCCGAAGTAGGGGTCGGGGACGGTCACGCCAGGCTCGCGCGCACCGTCCCGGCCGAAGAACACGCCCACGGGCGCCCGCACGAACGTGTCGCCGACGCCCGTCTCGCGCGCGACGTCCGCCATGACGTCGTCGGCGGGCGTGCGTCCGGCGTAGGTGGTCACGCCGAGCATGCGGCGCGCCTGGTCGTACCAGGGGGCGAGCTCGGACCACCAGTCCGTGACGTCCGCCCACGCGGGGTCCGTGAAGAAGTCGTCCAGGGGCTCGTAGAGGGTGTTGGCGTAGACGAGGCTGCCACCGCCCACGCCGGCGCCCGCGAGGACGAGCACGTCGCGCAGGCGGTGGATGCGCTGGATGCCGTAGCAGCCGAGCGCGGGCGCCCACAGGAACGACCGCAGGCGCCACGACGTGCGCGGGAGCTCGTCGTCGGCGAACCGGCGCCCGGCCTCGAGCACCGCGACGCGGTAGCCCTTCTCGGTGAGACGGAGCGCGGTCACGCTCCCGCCGAAGCCCGACCCCACGACGAGCACGTCGACGTCGGTCGCCACGGGTGTGCGCGCGCGGCCCGGCGCGGCGCCGGGCGCGGGGTGGGGGGCGTCGTCGGCCATGGGCAGACGGTACGTCACGACCGACCGCCGCCGGGACGCGCGGGACCTTCGGCGCGTGCCGCACCCGGGGCCGTGCGGGATCATGGCCGGGTGACGTCTGAGCCCTCCCCGGCCGACGAGGCCGGCCTCGAGCCCGTCGACCTCATCCGCCGATCGGGCACGGTGCTGCGGATCGGGCGCCTCGCGCTCTCCGCCGGGACGGGCAGCTACCGCGTGAAGTCGCACATGACGCGCGCCGCCCGCGCCCTCGGCCTCGACCGCATCGCCGCGCACGTGACGCTCACCGAGATCACCGCGACGTCGTACCGCGGGCCGATCTTCCGCACCGAGCTCACCGAGGTCCGCTCCGTCGGGATCAACGCCGACCGGCTCGCCCAGCTCGAGCGCTTCTCCGCGATGCTCCCGCCCGGGGCGGACCTCGACGCGGTGGACGCCGAGCTCGACCGCATCGCGCGCCGCCCGCCGCTCTACGGCGCGCTCCTCAACGCCCTGTGGGCGGGGATCGCGTGCGCGGCGTTCGCGTTCCTCAACAACGGCGGCCTCGTCGAGTGCAGCGCCGTGCTGGTCGCCGCGGCGCTCGGCCAGGGCGTGCGGCGCGCGATGCTCCACCGGGGCATCAACCAGTTCGGCGTGACGATGCTCGCGGCGGCGGTCGCGAGCGTCGCCTACCTCGTCCTGGTGCTCGCGCTGTCCGCGCTCGCGGGCGTCGAGGGCGGGCACGAGGCGGGCTACGTCTCGTCCGTGCTGTTCCTCGTGCCGGGCTTCGCGCTCGTCACGGGTGCGCTCGACCTCGCCAAGCTCGACTTCTCGGCGGGCGTCGCGCGCGTCACGTACGCGCTCATGATCCTCGCGTCCGCCGCGCTCGCGGTGTGGGGCGTGTCCGCGCTCGCGGGGCTCGCTCCCGACCCGGTGCCGCCCCCGGTCCTCGCGGAGCCCCTGCTCCTCGGCCTGCGGGCGGTCGCGAGCTTCCTCGGGGTGCTCGGGTTCGCGCTCATGTTCAACAGCCCGTGGGCGATGGCGCTCGGGGCCGCGTCGATCGGGATGGTCGCGAACGTCGGCCGCCTGCTCCTCGTCGACGCCGACGTCGTGCCGCAGGCGGCGGCCGCGGCCGCGGCGCTGCTCGTGGGGCTGCTCGCGGCGACGGTCGCGCCCGCGCTGCGGGTCCCGCGCATCACCGTGTCCGTGCCCGCGGTGGTCATCATGGTCCCGGGCGTCACGGCCTACCGCGCGGTGTACGAGTTCAACACGGGCGCCACGACGCAGGCGCTCGCCTACGCCGTCGAGGCGGGCCTCGTGATCGTCGCGCTCGCGATCGGGCTCGCGGTGGCGCGCATGCTCACCGACCGCGAGTGGACGTTCGAACGCTAGGCGCGCGACGCCGTCGGGCTCGCGGTTTGGTCTGGTGGCGCGGCCCTTGTACCCTGGGCGACGCAGGCTCTCCGACGAGCCCGCGAGGAGACGTCGCATAGTCAGGTCTAGTGCGCCACCCTGCTAAGGTGGTAACGGGGCAACCCGTTCGAGGGTTCAAATCCCTCCGTCTCCGCTCAGGAAGGTCCCGGTGCTCGGCGCCCGGGGCCTTTTCTGTTGCCCCGACGACGCCCCGCCCGCGCCCCGCCGGCGTGGGCCGGCGGGGCGCCGGTGGGCCGCGGGCTCAGGCGCTCCCGGTCGTGGCGAGCGCGGACCGCACGACGAACCGCGACGCCCCGGCCCCCGCGAGCACGAGCGCCGACGCCGCGGCGACGCACAGCAGGAACTGGACGACGACCGCGACGTTGGCGAACGCGTTGAACCCGATCACGGGGACCATGAACAGCAGGGCGGCGAACGTGGCGACGCCCACGCTCACGGCCAGCGGGACGAGCGTCTCGCGGAACCGGGCCTGGTCGAGCGTGCGCAGGTCCGTCCCGGACAGGACGAGCGTGCGGTACTCGTCGCGCTGGTCGATCACGCGCCCGGCCTGCATGACGCCCGTCGAGACCGCCGCGAGCACGCCCGCGATCGCGAGCGTGAGGAACCCGCCCGTCTTGAGGTCGACGAGGTACTGGACCTCCTCGGGGTCGGCGCCCATGCCGGGGTCGAGCAGGGCGAAGATGCTCGCGAGACCGGCGATGAACGTCGCGAGCGAGATGCCGCCGACGGAGCGCCACGCGGTGCGCGGGCTGTCGACGATCCGCCGGCCCGCGAGGAGGGTCGGGACGCGCCGCGCCGAGCCAGCCGTCATCTTGCCGACGATCCAGATGGCGAACGGGCCGACGACGTTCACCGTCGCGAAGCCGGCGAGCAGGACGACGACGACGATCGTGATCGCCACGGCCTCGGACCCGAACGACACGTTCGTCGCGACGACCATGGCGACGAACGCGAGCCCCATCGACAGCAGCCGCACGGCCTTGAGCCCCGGGGGCGTGACCCGTGCGGCGACGCCGAGCGGCGTGATCGCCACGCGGCGCAGGCTGACCAGCGCCGACACGAGCGCGACGAGCACGACGAGCACGACGGCGCCCAGCAGCGCCGGGACCCCGACCCACAGCTCGCCGATGCCGAACGTGCGCCCCTGGAACCGGAGCTGCGCGACGAGGGGGAGCAGCGCGCCGTAGCCGAGGATGCCCGCGAGCGCGCCCAGGACGGCCTGTGCCGTCGCGTCGAGCGCGGTGAGGGTCGTGACCTGGCCCGTCGTCGCCCCGGCGAGGCGCAGCGCGGCGAGCCGGGCGTCGCGCCGCGCGACGGCGAGGCGAGCGGCCGCGGCACCGAGCGTGACGAGCGGGATGAGGAGCAGGAGCGACGCGATGCCCGCGAGGAACGGGTACTGCGCGTCGTAGGGCGTCACGCCCTCCATGCCCTCCCGGACTCCCTCGACGCCGCCCGCGCGCTCGAGGAACGCGTGGAAGCCGCCCAGGACGACGAGCAGGATCGCCGTGGTCACGCCGAACGCGATGATGGCGAGCACGTTCGTCAGGCCCTGCGGGTCGCGCTCGTCGGCGCTGCGGCGGCGCAGGAGCCACCAGAGGTCGACGGTCCTCATCGCGCGCTCTCCTGGTCGGCCGCGGTCGGGTGGGTCGGCACGTACCCGGCGGCCGGGTGCGCGGCCATGGCCTGCTGCGTCGCGGCGTCGTGCGCCGGGGGAGCGGGCGGCGCGGGTGCCGGGGGTACGGGCCGCGCGACGGCGGCGCTCGCCGCGGCCTGCGACGCCGCGGCCTGCGGGGCGCCGCTCGCGGCGGGCTGGGCGCCCGGGGCGAAGAACTCGCCGGAGATCCGGCCGTCGCGCATGGTCACGGTGCGCGAGCAGTGGCGGGCGACGCCGGCGTCGTGCGTGACGACGACGAGCGCGGCGCCGGAGTCGCGCGTGGCGCGCGTGAGGACGTCGAGGACCTCGGCGCCGGTCGCCTGGTCGAGCGCGCCCGTCGGCTCGTCGGCGAAGACGACGCCGGGCGACCCGACGAGGGCGCGCGCGATCGCGACGCGCTGGGCCTGGCCGCCGGAGAGCTCGCCCGGGCGGCGCTGCTCCATCCCCGCGAGGCCGAGGTGCGCGAGCCACCGGGCCGCGACCGCCGTGGCCTCGGCGCGGGCCGTTCCCGCGAGCATGAGGGGCAGCGCCGCGTTCTCGACCGCGGGCAGCTCGGGCAGGAGCTGGCCCGACTGGAACACGAAGCCGAAGTCCTGACGGCGCAGGACGGTGCGGCGCGCCTCGGAGAGGGTCGTGACGTCCTCCCCGCGCCACGACACCGTGCCGGACGTCGGCGTGACGATGCCCGCGAGGACGTGCAGGAGCGTCGTCTTGCCGGACCCGGACGGGCCCATGATCGCGAGCGACTCCCCGGGATGGACCGTCAGGCTCACGCCCGCGAGGGCGTGCGTCGCGGTCTGGGCGGAGCCGTAGACCTTGGTGAGCGCGCTCGCGACGAGGGGCGAGCCGCCGGGGGCGGGAGCGTGGTGGCCGGTGAACGTCATGGGTCGATCGTCCGGCGGCGCAGGGTCCGCCCGCGTCGGGCTGCGGGCGGGACGTCGCGGGGGCCGGGTCCGACCCTGGGGGGACCGCGTGACCCGCGGTGTGCTGCGACGGTCGGACGGCGTGGCGTCCGTCACCTCGGGCCCGCAGGGGGTCGATCCGGTTTGGGATCGCGGCGAGGACGCGGTAGTGTTCTCGACGGCCGGTGAGCGATCAGCGGTCAGCAGGACCAGCGCCCGTAGCTCAACGGATAGAGCATCTGACTACGGATCAGAAGGTTGGGGGTTCGAATCCCTCCGGGCGCACAGGACGAAAGGCCCCACCTCCGGGTGGGGCCTTTCGGCGTCTCCGGGACGGTGCCGCTGCGCGCGACGACGGCGGCAGAGGCGGCGCGTGGCCGGCCCCGCCAGACCGACGTCGCAGCCCGACCCCGACGCCCCCTCCCCATTTCCGCACGGTCGTGCTACGTTCGCCGGGTGAGCAAGGGCGACGAGACGCGGCAGGCGATCCTGCACCGCGCGGTGGAGGCGGCGTACCGCGTCGGCCTGGCCGGGCTCACGATCGGCGAGCTCGCCCGCGCGACGGGCATGTCGAAGAGCGGCCTGTACGCGCACTTCGGCGCCAAGGAGTCCCTCCAGCTCGCGGTGCTCGACCAGGCGCGCGCCGAGTTCGTGGACACCGTCGTCGCGCCGGCCCTGCGCTCGCCGCGCGGGGAGCGCCGCCTGCGCGAGCTGTTCGAGCGCTGGCTCGGGTGCGCCGTGCACCAGCACCCGGGGGGCTGCCTGTTCGTCAAGGCGGCGACCGAGCTCGCCGCGCAGGCGGGGCCGGTGCGCGACCAGCTCGTGCGCGACCACCAGGACCTGTACGACACCGTCGCGCAGGTGTACGGCACGTGCGTCGCCGAGAGCGGGTTCCGCGCCGACGTGGACCCGCAGCAGTTCGCGTCCGAGCTCTACGGCGTCATGCTCGCGCTCCACCACGCGCACGTCTTCATGGCCGACCCGCGCGCCGAGGAGCGCGCACGGGTCGCGTTCGAGGCGCTGCTCGACGCGTCGCGCACGCTCGTCCCGGTCGCCTGACGACCGCCCCCGACCCCGCACCGACCCTTCGAGAGGACCCTCGTGACCGGCTCAGGAGCACAGAAAAGCACGACCGTGCGCGACGACCGCCGTCGTGCCGACCGGCGCCGGGCGGCACGGCGCCGCAAGGCCGCGGCGCGGCTCGCGCTCGTCCGGGCCCGGATCGCCGTGCTCCAGGCGGTCTCCCCGCGCCGCGCGGCCCGGTTCGCGCTCGACCTGTGGTGCACCCCGCCCGACGGCGCGGGGCGCCGTCGCGACGACCGCGCCGCGCGCGGCACCCTGAGCACCGTGACGACCGGGTCCGGCGCGCGGGTCGTCGTCGAGACGTGGGCGCCCGTGGCGGGGGACGCGACGCACCGCGACGCACCGCCGTCGCCGGACGCGCGCACGGCCGACGGCGGGGCCGCCGGCCGCGACGCGCGGTCCGAGGCGGGCGTCGTCTACCTCGCCCACGGCTGGGGCGGGTGGCGCGGCCAGCTCGGCGCGTTCGTCGAGCCGCTGCGCGCCGCGGGCTACCGCGTCGTCGCGTTCGACGCGCCGAGCCACGGCGACTCCGGGCCCGGCCGGCTCGGACCGCGGCGCAGCACCATGCCCGAGCTCGCGGACGCGCTCGCCGCCGTGGTGAGCGAGCACGGCGCGGCGACGGCCGTCGTCGCGCACTCGCTCGGCACGGCGACGACGGTCCTCGCGGTGCGCGACGGCCTCCCCGTCGAGCGGCTCGTCCTCGTCGCGGCGATCACGGACGTGCTGGGGGAGGTCGACGGGTTCGCGGACCTGCTGCGGCTCTCGCAGCCGACGCGCGACCTGCTGCGCGGGATGCTGTCCGACCTCGCGGGGCGGCCCCTCGGCGAGCTCGACGTGCGCGAGACCGTGCGCACGCACCCGGTGCCGCCCGCGCTCGTCCTGCACGACCGCGCCGACAAGGAGGTCCCGTACCCCGTGGGCGCGGCGCTCGCCGCGGCCTGGCCGGAGGGCGAGCTCCTCACGACCGAGGGGCTGGGGCACCACCGGCTCCTGCGCGACCCCGAGGTCGTGCGCGCCGTCGTCGACTACGTGACGCCCGTGCGCGAGGCGGCGCCCGCCGAGCGCGACCTGGCGCGTCGCACCGCCTGACGCGCCGGCACCGCGCGCCGGTCCGCCGCGCCGGCGCCGCGCGCCGGTCCGCCGCGCGGGACGTCGTCGGAGGGCGCCGGTAGCGTCGGCCGCATGGCCACGGACAAGGTCGACCTCAAGGCGCTGCACCGCGAGCTCTACGCCCCGCCCCGCGGGCGGTTCGTCGAGGTGGACGTGCCCACGCTGTCCTACCTGGCCGTCGACGGCGCGGGCGACCCGAACACGTCGCCCGCGTACGCGGCGGCGGTCGAGGCGCTCTTCTCGGTGTCCTACGCCGTGAAGTTCGCGAGCAAGCGCGAGGGGCGCGACTTCGTCGTCGGGCCGCTCGAGGGCCTGTGGACGGCGGACGACCCGGGGACGTTCGTGCGCCGCGAGAAGGACGCGTGGCGCTGGACCCTGCTGGTCCTGCAGCCGGACTGGGTCGGCGAGGACCTCGTCGTCGCGGCGACGGAGACGGTGCGCGCGAAGAAGGACGCGCCCGCCGCGCTCGACCTCGTGCGGCGCACGAGCCTCACCGAGGGCCGGTCGGTGCAGACGCTGCACGTCGGCCCGTACGACGCCGAGGGCCCGGTGCTCGCGGAGCTGCACGACGTGTACCTGCCCGAGCACGGCCTGACCTTCGCGGGACCGCACCACGAGATCTACCTGAGCGACGTGCGCCGCACGGACCCGGCGAGGCTCCGCACGGTGCTGCGCCAGCCGGTCCGTCCGCTCTGACCGGGCCGGGTCAGGCCGCGGTCCGCCGCCGGGCCCAGGCGAGGTCCGCGTCGTCGAGCACGTCGGTGAGCCGGCGCCCGGCGAGCGCGCGGGCCCACGCCGGGGTCGCGCCGCCGGGCACGGCCTCCTGGAGCACCCACTCGCGCACGCCGAGGCGGCGCAGGTGGGCGCCGAGCGCGAGGAGCTCGGCGCGCGTGTGCACGCCCGGGTCCACCGTCGTGCGGACCTCGTGGTCGACGCCCGAGCGCAGCAGCACGGCGAGCGACTCGAACGCGCGGCGCCCCGACGGGACGGTCCCCGTGACGGCCGGGTAGCGCGACGGCAGGTGCTTGACGTCGAGGCCGACCCAGTCGACGAACGGCAGGAGGCGCGCGAGCCGCGCGGGCCACGGCCCGGCGGTGTGCAGGCCGACCGCGAGGCCGAGGTCGCGCACGTCGTCGATCGCGCCGAGGAGACCGGGGTGCAGGGTGGGCTCGCCGCCGGAGAACACGACGCCGTCGAGGAGCCCGCGCCGCCGGGACAGGTACGCGACCACCTCGGACCACGGGACCGAGGCCGCGGCCCGTGCGCCGCCGTGCGCGGCGACGGCGCACAGACCCGGGTGGTCGCAGTAGCCGCACCGCCACGGGCAGCCCTGGGTGCGGACCGTCGCGACGCGCCGCCCGGGCCAGTCCGTGACGGACAGGCGGGTCAGTCCGGCGACCACGAGGCCGGGGCGGGTCATCGGCGGCTCCTTCCCACGCGCGACGGCCCGGCGGCCCGGCAGGTCGGCCCTCCGGCCGCCGGTGCCGCTGGGTCTCGACCGTAGCGCTGCGCCGAGCGGCGCCGGACCGGCCGAAGGTCCCGACCTCCGGGACCCGGGGCTCGCACCACGAGCGGCGCGAGGCCCGGGCGGTCAGGCCGGGTGCGTCACCCGCACGTCGGCTGCCCGTGGTCGGGCGTCGCGACCGTCTCGCGCTCGTCGGCGTCGTCCGACGGCGCGGCCGTGACGGTCACGGGACCGGCGTCCGCGTCGCCGCGCACGGCGAACGACTGGTACGCGTTCTTCCCCGGTGCCACCGAGGGGAAGGTCCGCGTGCCCCACGGCGTGGCGACCTCGACGTCGAGGCGCACGTCGTCGTCGTTCACGACGCGCACCGCGACGTAGGGCGTGCCCGCCAGGCACCGGACCTCGGCCGTCGCGGTGACGGAGACGGGCGCCGGCGACGACGGGTCGGCCGCGCCGGGCGCGAGCACCCGCAGGGCCGTGAGGCCCGGGTCGCCGTCGGCCCACGCGGTGCTCAGCGCGACGTACCGGGCCGTGCGGTCGACCGCGAGCGTGCCGCGCGCGGCACCCGCCCGGATCGTGCCGACGTCGATGAACGTCAGGCCGTCGTCGCTCACGGAGACGACCGCCTCGGGCGCCCCGCCGCGCTCCCACGCGACGACGACCGTGCCGATCTCGCGCGGCGCGCCGAGGTCGGTGACCATGCGTCCGTCCGGGCCCGGCACCCACGCGGTCGCCGCGTCGCCGTCCACGGCGAGCGACGGCGACGTCATGCCCTCCGGCAGCACCGACGCGGGGAACGTCAGCGTGCTCAGCGCGTGGTCCGCGACGGGGAACGGCGTCGCGTCCCGGAACGTGACGCGCGTGCCCGACGGCGCCGCCCCGACCGTGCGCGTCGCGCCCGTCTCGGCGTGGCGCAGCTCGACCGGCGTCCCGGCGCCCGCGACGCGGAACGAGCGCGCGTCGTCGGCCGTGACGGCGACCCCGACCGGCGTCCCGCCGGTGCGCGCGGCGACCGTCGCGCGCGGGGCGAGGACGACCGCGTCGCCCGCGGGCACGGTGACGTCGAGCGTGGACGCGTCGGCGCCGACGGTCTGCGTGCCCTGGTAGACGGGCACGGCGCCGCCGTCGTGCGGCACGGTGAGCGTCGTCGTGACGTCGGCACCGGTGAGGTTGAACGCGACGACGAAGCCGTCGACGAGGCTCACGAGCACGCCGTCCGCGTCCGCCGCGGGCACGCGCGCGCCCGCCTGCGCGGCGGTCGCCGCGGCGTCGCCCGGGACCATCTCGACGAGCCGGGGGCCGGTCGCGCCGTCCGTGAGGCGCACGACGTGGCGCGTGTCGCTCGCGCGCGACACGGTGAGGGGCGCGTCGGACCCGCGCACGACGAACCCGGCCTCGCCCTCGACGTTGAGCCAGTCGCCGTCGCTGCTCAGCACCTGGTCGCCCGTGTACCGGAAGGACGCGGCGTCGTGCCACGCCTGCCCGTCGAGCGACGTCTGCACGCGGTACTCCTGGCCGGCGGCGACCTCCCAGCCGAGCTGGACCTGGCTCACCGCGGTCGGCGCGCCGAGGTCCACCTGCACCCACGAGTCGGGCCGGGTGCGGTCGGCGACCGCGACCGCCCAGCGCGTCGTCGCGGAGCCGTCGGTGACGGCGCCCGCCGGGTTGGACCCGGCGGCGCTCGACGCGGTCGCGGGGCGACCCGCCGCGACGTCGGTCCCCGCGGGCGAGAACGCGCGCAGGTGGTAGAGCGAGTAGCCGTACGTCGCGTCGCCGCGCACGCCCTGCATGCGGACGTACCGCGTCGTCACGGGGCCCGGCTCGTCCGCGCCCTCGGGCGTGAGGTCGACCGTGTCGAGGCGCGCCACGTTCACGTCCGCCGGCGCCTTGCCGTACGCGGCGGCCGTGGTCCACGTCTCGCCGTCCGTGGACGTCTGGACGAGGTAGCGCGCCCCGGCGCTCGCCTCCCACGCGAACCGCACGCCGCCGACCGTCGTCTCCTCGCCGAGGTCGACCTGGACCCACGAGTCGGGGCGCGTGCGCTCGCCGACCGCGACGGCCCACCGCGTCGACGCGTTGCCGTCGGTCACGCGGGCCGCGGTGCGGCCGTTCGCCGCGTCCTCGCTCGACGCGGTCGCGACCTTGCCGGCCGCGAGGTCGGCGCCCGACGCCTCGTCCGCGCCGTACGCGTGGAACGCGAACATCGAGTACCCGTACTGCGGGTGGCCCTGCTGCCCGAGGAGCCGCACGTACCGCGCGGTGACGGGCGCGAACGTGAGGTCGTCGACGCGCGCGGCCCGCGCGTCGGCCGGGTCCGCGGGGCGCGTGACCGGGAGCGACGCCGTGGTCTCGCCCTCGGCGGTCGTGTACGTGCGCGAGCCGTCGAGGCCGGAGTACCCGCCCATGTCGAGGTTGCGCACGGACAGGCTCGCGTCCTCGGTGCCCGCACCCGTCGACGCGTACACCGCGGCGCCCGTCGGGAGCGTCACCTGGCCCGCGTAGCCGTCGCCGACCCGGAACACCGACGACGTCCCCTCGAAGCCGTCGCGCGGCGCGGTGTACGTCGTGACGCGGCGCTCGTCGACCGTCGCGCCCGTGGTCGGGTAGAGGAACGGCGTCGAGCCCGAGACGTGGAAGAGCCACGAGTCGTGCCCGGGCACCCAGGGGAACTTCACGAACCCCGTGCGGCTGGACGCCGCGGCCCACGCGCCGGCGGACTGCTGGACCGTCAGCCCGGGCACCGCGCCGAAGTCGCGCACCCCCGCCAGGCGCTCGAAGAACTCGTCCTGCGGCGTCGGCTCGACCGGACCCTCGGGGGACTCCGCCGCCTCGACGTGCAGGAGGTAGGAGATCGCGATCTCCGCGCGCGCCTCGGGCTCGTACTTGGGCTCGCCCGAGAACTTCGCGAGGCGGTGCACGGGCTCGTACGCCTGGTAGTCCTCGAGCGCGGCCGCGAGGTTCGCCTCGGCGCGCGCCGCGTCCGGGTCGTGCAGCACCTGGCCGAGGAACGCCATCGGGATCGCGTCGCGGCCGTAGAGGAACTCGCGGTCGGCGACCATCGGCATGAACGGCTCGCCCGCGTCGGACATGACGAGCTTGATCGACTCCCACAGCTCCGCCGAGCTCGGCTGGCGCGTGAGGATCTCGGGCAGCGGCTCGTCGTGGAGCAGGAAGTGGATCGCGTTGCGACCGCCCGAGCGCCAGATGTCGGACTGGTAGTGCGGTCCGAACGAGCCGTGGTTCTCCACGAGGTAGGTGTCGTGGATCGTCTGCATCGTGTTCGACGAGACGGGCTTGCCCGCGACGACGGCCGGGTTGTTGCGGTCGGCCGTCGGCTGGCCCGCGGCGTTGCGACCCCAGTCGCCGAGCTGCTCGGCCCAGCGCGCGGCGTCCGGGTCGTCGGGTGCCCACGCGAGACCGGGCGCGAGGGCCTGCGTGTAGACGCCGACCTCCTCCTGCGCCGTGTCGCCGAGGTACTTGCCCGTCGGCCAGTCCGCGGTCCACGAGCCCGAGAGCGGGTCGTTCCCGAAGTCGAGGTCCGCCGTGTAGCGCGACTGCTCGGTCGCGATCGTCGTGAGGTTCGCCCGGGTCGTCGCGTCGAGCTCGTCCCACAGCAGCGTGCCCGCGGCGAGGAAGTACGACTGGAACGTCGAGTCCCAGAAGAGCTTCTTGCCCCACGTGCCCGCCGGGTCGACGAACCGGTTGGTCGCCGCGTAGTGCTTGATCGTCGCGAGCGTGTGCGCGCGCAGCGTCTCCTCGGACACCCCGGCGAGCTCGGCGTCGTACTCGCCGTGCGTGAGGAGCACCGCGTTGCCCAGCACGACCGCGAAGTTGAAGTCCTTGAGCTGGTACGCGCCGGCCGACGCGTCCCAGACCGTCTCGACCCAGCGCGTGTGGCGCAGGAGCGCGCCGTAGTAGTCGGCGGCGGTCGCGTCGGGCGCGCCGTACGCGGGGGCGTCGGCGACGGCGGTCGTCGTCGTGGGGGAGGCCGGCGGTGCGCCCTGCGCGGTCGCGGGCGCCAGGAGCAGCGCGCCCGCGGTCGCGAGCGCGACGGCGGTCGTGGCGCGCCGGCGCGCGCGGCGCCGGGCAGGAGGGTGGGTGGGGGTTCGGGTCATGGTGCGTGTCTCTCGTCGTCGTCGTCGGGAGGTCCGCTCTATGGTGACAGCGCTGTCTCGCCGCGTCCAGGGGCACGGGGGAGAAAACGTCGAGGCGGGGGCGTGGTCGTGGGACCACGCCCCCGCCTCGACGGGAGCCCGCGCAGGAGCGTGCGGCTCGCTCAGCCCTTGACGGAGCCGGACATCAGCCCGCCGACGAAGTACTTGCCGAGGACGATGTACACGAGCAGCGTCGGGAGCGACGCGAAGAGCGCGCCCGCCATGGAGACGCCGTAGTTCTGCAGCAGCGCACCGTTCGCGAGGTTGTTCAGCGCGAGCGTGACGGGGCCGTTCTGGCTCGAGGAGAAGAACACCGCGAAGAGGAAGTCGTTCCACGCCGACGTGAACTGCCAGATGAGCACGACCACGAAGCTCGGGATCGAGATCGGCAGGATGATCGACCAGAACGTGCGCAGCATGCCCGCGCCGTCGACGCGCGCGGCCTCGACGAGCTCGTGCGGCACCGTCATGTAGTAGTTGCGGAAGATGAGCGTCGTGATCGGGATGCCGTAGACCACGTGGAGCAGGATCAGCGACGGCACGCCGCTCGGGATGCCCAGGCCCAGCACGAGCTGGTTGAGCGGGATCATCACGGCCTGGTACGGGATGAACATCCCGAAGAGGATGAGCGTGAAGATGACGTTCGCGCCCTTGAACGACCAGCGCGAGAGCACGAAGCCGTTGAGCGAGCCGAGGAAGGCCGCGATGATCGCGGCCGGCACGACCATCTGCAGCGAGCGCAGGATCGCCGGCGACAGCGCGGTCCACGCGGTCTGCCAGTTCTCGAGCGTCCACACCTGCGGGAGCGCCCACGCGCGTGCCGGGGACGCGTCGCCCGCGCCCTTGAAGCTCGTCACGAGCAGCACGTAGACGGGGATGAGGACGATGACGACGAAGAAGAGCAGCGCGGCGTACTTCAGGGTGCGGCCGACGGAGAACCGCCCGCGCGGGGCACGACGCTCGGTCTGGCGCGGGGTGCCGAGGACGTCGGGAGTGGGGACGGCCGGCGTCGAGGTGGTCGTCATCGCTTCTCCTGACGGTTGGTGCGGACCAGGTAGGGCACGATGACGACGGCCACGATGATCAGCAGGATCGAGCCGACGGCCGCCGCGTTGGCGTAGTCGAAGCTCGACTTGAAGACGTACATGTCGACGGCGGGCACCTTGGTCTGGTAGTTCGCGGGCTTCGAGATCGACATGATGAGGTCGAACGCCTTGAGCGACATGTGGCCGATGATGATGAGCGCCGACAGCGCGACCGGCGACAGCTGCGGGAACAGCACGTGGCGGTAGAGCTTCCACTCGCTCGCGCCGTCCATGCGGGCCGCCTCGCGGAGCTCGTCGGGGATGCCGCGGAACCCGGCGAGGAAGAGCGCCATGACGTAGCCGGAGAGCTGCCAGATCGCGGGGATCGCGATCGCGGTGATGCCCCACGTGACGTTGTTCCACCAGTTGTTCTGCAGGAAGTCCAGGCCGACGATCTGGAACAGGCGGTTGAGGCCGCTCGCCTGCTCGCCCTGGTTCGAGTTGAGCAGCCAGCGCCACACGACGCCCGAGGCGACGAACGACACGGCGAAGGGGAACAGGTAGACCGACCGGAAGAAGCCCTCACCCTTGACGGGCCGGTCCATCATCCACGCCCACAGGAAGCCCATGAGCATCGTCCCGGCGAGGAAGACGACGGTGTAGAGGACGAGGTTCTTCAGCGAGTGCTGGAACGCCTCGCTACCGAGCAGGTCGACGTAGTTCTCGAACCACACGACCACGGACGGCTTCTGGCCGGTGGCCTGCGCCGCGGTGTGGTTGTCGGTGATCGACGTCGTGAAGTTCGCGCCGATGAGGCCGTACACGAACACGCCGACGAGGATCAGCGAGGGGGCGAGCATCAGCAGCGCGGGGCCGGCGCGTCGCAGTGACTTGAGCATGGTGGGTCTTCCCGGTCGTGGGGGCGAGGGAGCCGCTCGGCGGCATCCCGGGGAGGGTTCCGGTCGCGCGGGTCCGCCGCGCGCCGTCGGGACGTGCCCGACGACGCGCGGCGGCTCCGGTGGACCGGTCTCAGCCCTGGGTGGCGGACACGAGCTCGGACTGGAAGGTCGCGAGGTCGGACCCGCCGGAGGTGAACTTGCTCGTCGCGTCGGAGATCGCGTTGAGCGTCGCGACCGGCGCGGCGGCGCCGTGCGCGAGCGAGGACACGATCGTGTCCTGGCCGAACGACTCGATCGCGGTCTGCTGGTACTCGGAGAACTCCGAGGCGTCGGCGTCGGTACGGGCCGGGATGGAGCCCTTGGCCTTGTTGAACGCGACCTGGCCCTCGAGCGAGCCGACGGTCTCGAGCCACGCCTTGGCGCCGTCGGGGTGCGGCGCGCCCACCGGGAGGGTGAACGAGTCGGCGAGGAAGTCGAACACGCCGTCGGTGCCCGGGACGGGGAACGCGGTGAAGTCGGTGCCGAGCGCCTTGCCCTGCTCCTCGAACGCCGCGACGGCCCAGTCGCCCATGACGTTGAACCCGGCGTTGCCGTCGATCACCATCTGGGTCGCCTCGGGCCAGTCGAGCCCGTCACGGTCGGTGTTGGTGTAGCCCATGAGCTTCTCGAAGTCCTCGAGCGCGGCCGTCACCTCGGGGCCGGCCCAGTCGGTCGAGCCGTCCCACAGGCCGTTGTACGCCTCCGCGCCGAGGTCGGCGAGGAGCACGGTCTCGAGGAGGTGGACCTGGGTCCACGTCGTCGCGACGGACAGCGGCGTGACGCCGGCGGCCTGGAGCGTGTCGAGGTCCGCCATCCAGGCGTCGAGGTCCGCGTAGGTCGCGGCGGGGTCGATGCCGTTGGCCTCGAGGACCGCCGGGTTGGCCCACACGACGTTCGCGCGGTGGATGTTCGACGGGATCGAGTAGATCGCGCCGTCCTCGGACTTGAGGCGGTCGACCAGGTCGGCCGGGAACACGTCGTTGAGGCCGAACTCGTCGTACAGCGAGGAGACGTCCTCGATCTGCGCGGCGTCGATGTAGTCCTGCAGCTCCGCGCCGGCGTGCGCCTGGAACGTGTCCGGCGGGTCCTGCGCCTGGAGGCGGGACTGGAGGAGGTCCTTGGCGGCCGAGCCGGCACCGCCGGCGACCGCGCCGTTGATGAACGTCACGTCGGGGTGCTGCTCGTCGAACACGCCGACCAGCGCGTCGAGACCCGCCTTCTCGGAGCCGGCGGCCCACCAGGTGAAGACCTCGACCTCGTCGCCGCCCCCGGAAGCGCCACCGTCACCGGTGCCCCCGTCACCGGAACCACCGCCGCTGCACGCGGCGAGTGCGAGACCCACGAGGGCGGCAGTCGCCACCGTCGCGCTCGTCCTGCGATCGATTCGCATCGTGATTTCCCTACGCCTTCTTCGGTCGTTGGGGACCAGCGGGACGACCACGTCGCGCCGGCCGGGCGCACCGGCGCGCCCTCGAACCCGGTGCCCATCCAACGGCGACCCACGCTTGGTGTCAAGAAGTGAACTCAAGCGTCGCCCAATCGTGATCTTCACGTCAGGTCGTGGATCCAACCTGCGGCTCCGCTGAGGACCGCCTCGGATGACAGCGCTATCGACCAGCGGCCGAGGGAACCCGCACGGGACCGAGCCGGGGCGCCCCACCTGGACCGGGGTGCCTCGGCGGTATTCTGGCGGACGTGCGCGCTGACCGGGTGACCCCGGGCTCGCAGACTTCACTGCGTGAGGCCAACCGAGCTCGGATCGTGAGCGCCGTCCAGCAGCGTGGCTCCCTCACGCAGATCGAGCTGGCCGGCGTCACCGGGCTGTCCCCGGCCACCGTCTCCAACATCGTCAAGGAGCTCACGGGCGCGGGCGTGCTGCACACCTCGCCGTCCACGCGCAGCGGGCGCCGCGCGCTCCAGGTCACCCTCGCGCGCAACCTCGGGCTCGTCGCCGGCGTCCACTTCGGCAGCCGGTCGATGCGCGTCGCGCTCGCCGACGCCTCGATGCGCGTCCTCGCCGACCAGCGCATGCCCCTCGCGCCGGACCACCGCGCGGACACGGGCCTCCAGCGCGCCGCGCTCCTCGTCGCCGAGATGGTCGCGTCGGTCGACGCCGCCCCGGACGAGCTGCTGGCCGTCGGCGTGGGCGTCCCCGCACCGGTCGACGTGCGCGCGGGCAGCATCGCCACGGTCGGGATGATGCGCGGGTGGGACGGCGTCGTCGTCCCCGAGGTGCTCGAGGCCGAGCTCGGCGCGCCCGTGACGGTCGACAACGACGCCAACCTCGGCGCGCTCGCCGAGACCCGGTTCGGCGCGGCCGTCGGGCACGACGCCGTCGCCTACCTGCGCGTGTCGCACGGCGTCGGCGGCGGGCTCGTCCTGGGCGGGCGCGTCGTGCACGGCCGGGCGGGCGTCGCGGGCGAGATCGGGCACGTGACGATCGACGAGAACGGCCCCGTGTGCCGGTGCGGCAACCGCGGGTGCCTCGAGATGTACGTCGGCGCGGGCGTGCTGCTCTCCATGCTCTCCGAGAGCCGCGGGCACCTCACGCTGCGCGACGTCATCGCGCGCGCGCAGGAGGGCGACCCGGGCTGCCGCCGCGTCCTGTTCGACGCCGGCCAGCACCTCGGGGTCGCGGCCGCCAACCTCTGCAACCTCGTGGACCCGGAGATCGTCGTCGTGGGCGGGCAGCTCGCCGAGGCGGGCGAGGCGCTGCTCGGCCCGCTGCGCACGGCGCTCGAGCAGCGCACCGTGCCGAGCACCGCCGGACCCGTCCAGGTGGTCGCGTCCGAGCTCGGCTCCGCCGCCGAGGTGCGCGGGGCGCTCGCCGTCGCGCTCGACCTGGCCCGCGTGAGCGGGTCGCTGGGGGTGAGCGCATGACCGCCGCGCGCGTGCGCCGCGCCGTCGCGGCCGCCGTCGTCACGCTGCTCGCCCTCGCCGGGTGCGCCGCGCCCGAGGAGGCGCCGGCCGGCCCGTCCGAGGGGACGATCGGGCTGCTGCTGCCGGAGGCGAAGACCGCGCGCTACGAGACGACGGACCGGCCCACCTTCGTGGGCGTCGTCGAGCGACGGTGCCCCACGTGCGAGGTGCTGTACGCCAACGCCGCGCAGGACGCGGCGAACCAGCAGCAGCAGGCGGAGTCGATGCTCGCGCGCGGCGCCGACGTGCTCGTCCTCGACGCGGTCGACGCCGTCGCCGCGGTGAGCATCGTCGCGGAGGCCCAGCGCCTCGGCGTGCCCGTCATCGCCTACGATCGCTTCGTCGACGGCGCGAACTACTACGTCTCGTTCGACAACGAGCTCATCGGGTACCTCATGGGGGAGGCGCTCGTCGGCGCGGTCCTCGACCGCGCGGAGCAGGACCCGCCGGGCGAGGGCCGGCGGCCGGGCGTCCTGCTCGTCCAGGGCTCGCCCACCGACCCGAACGCCGCGGAGCTCGCCGCCGGCGCCCACCGTGCGCTCGAGGGAGAGGACATCGACGTGCTCGCCGAGTACGACACGCCCGACTGGAGCCCCGACAAGGCGACCGAGTGGGTCGAGGGACAGCTCACGCAGTACCCCGGTCGCGTCGACGGCGTCTTCGCGGCGAGCGACAGCATCGCGGGCGGCGCGATCGCGGCCATGAAGGCCGCCGGTCTCGACCCCGTGCCGCCCACGACCGGCCAGGACGGCGAGCTCGCGGCCGTCCAGCGCATCGTCTCGGGCGACCAGTACATGACCGTCTACAAGGCGACCGCCCAGCAGGCGCGGACGGCGGCCGAGCTCGCCGTGCGCGTGCTGCGCGGCGAGGACCCGCGCGCGACGGCCGTCATCGACGGCGTCCCGAGCCTGCTGCTCGCGCCGCGCGCCGTCGGGGTCGACGACGTGCAGCGCGTCGTCGTGGACGGCGGGGTCCACTCGCTGGACGAGATCTGCACCCCGTACTACGTCGACGCGTGCGTCGAGGCCGGGCTCCTGGAGGCCGCACCGTGAGCGCACCCGTCCTGTCCCTGCGCGGCGTCTCGAAGAACTTCGGCGGCGTCCGCGCGCTCGTCGACGTCGACGTCGACGTGCGCGAGCACGAGGTGCTCGCCGTCGTGGGCGACAACGGCGCCGGCAAGTCGACGCTCGCGGGCGTCATCGCGGGCGCGTTCCGCCCGGACGGCGGCGAGGTCCTGCTCGACGGCGCGCCCGTCGTGCTCGACTCGCCCGCCGCGGCCCGCACGCACGGGATCGCGGCGGTCTTCCAGCAGCTCGCGCTCGTCGACGACCTCGACGTCGTCGAGAACGTGTTCCTCGGCCAGGAGACGCTGCGCGGGCCGTTCCTCGACGAGATCGCGATGGAGCGCGAGGCGTGGGGTCTGCTCGACCAGCTCGCGGCGACCGTCCCCTCGGTGCGCCAGCCCGTGCGCACGCTGTCCGGCGGCCAGCGCCAGGTCGTCGCGGTGGCCCGGGCCCTGCTCGGCGCGCCGCGCGTCCTCGTGCTCGACGAGCCGACGGCCGCGCTCGGCGTCCGCCAGACCGCCGAGGTGCTCAACCTCATCGAGAAGCTGCGCGAGCGCGGCCACGCCGTCGTGCTCATCAGCCACCAGGCGGGCGACCTCCAGGCCGTCGCGGACCGCATCGTCGTGCTGCGCCTCGGGCGCGTGCACGGCGAGTTCTCGGGCGACACCTCGTACGAGGACCTGCTCGCCGCGATGACCGGCGCGGTCCGGCCCGCGCGTCCCGGCGGTCCCGCGCGCGCCGCGTCCGGCCCGGAGCCCCGCGAGCGGCGGGCCGGCGGCACGGGGGCGGTGCACCGATGAGCGTCCCCGGCCGCACCCCCGGCGCCGCGCTCGAGCGCACGACGACCGGCGCCCTGTCCGGCACCGTCGTGCAGCAGCTGCGCGGCGCGCACCTCGGCATGCTGCCGATCGTCGGCGCGCTCCTGCTCATCTGGGTCGTGCTCGGCGCGGTCAACCCGGCGTTCCTCTCCGCGGAGAACCTCGTCAACCTCACGCTCCAGAGCGCGCCCACGGGCATCATCGCGCTCGGCGTCGTCATCGTGCTGCTCGTCGGGCAGATCGACCTGTCGGTCGGGTCGGTGAGCGGGCTCGCGGCCGCGGTGCTCGCGGTCGGGACGGTCGGCCTCGGGTGGCCGGTCGGGCTCGCGATCGTCGCGGCCCTCTCCGTCGGCGTCGTCGTGGGCATGGGGTACGGGCTGCTGTCCACGCGCCTGGGCCTCGCGTCGTTCGTCTTCACGCTCGCCGGCCTGCTCGTCCTCGCGGGCGTGCAGCTGCGCGTCCTCGGGCCCAAGGGGTCGATCAACCTCCCGTTCGAGTCGTGGCTCGTGCGCACGGTCCAGCAGGGCTTCCTCGCCCCGGCCGTCGCGTGGGGGCTCGTGGCCGCGGTCGTCGTAGGGTACGCGGCGCTGCGCGTTGCCGACCACGTGCGCCGCGTGCGCGCGGGGCTCCCCAGCCCGGGCCTGGGCCGCGCAGCGGTCCGCACCGGGCTCCTCGCCGCCGTCCTCGTCGCGACCGTCGCCTACCTCGGCACGGCGCGCGGCATCGGCTACACCGTCGTGCTCTTCGTCGCGCTCGTCGTCGTGGTCGACGTGCTCCTGCGCCGCACGCGCTGGGGCCGCTCGGTGCGCGCGGTGGGCGGCAACCGCCGGTCGGCGCTCCTCGCGGGCGTCGCCGTGCGGCGGACGGTCGTCTCGTGCTTCGTCGCCTGCTCCACCTTCGCCGCGCTCGGCGGCGTCCTCGCTGCCGGCCGCCTCGCCGCCGCGAACCAGGGCACGGGCGGGGCGGACACCTACCTCACGGCCATCGCCGCGGCGGTGATCGGCGGCACGAGCCTGTTCGGCGGGCGCGGCAGCGCGTGGTCCGCGCTGCTCGGCGTGCTGGTCATCCAGTCGATCGCGAACGGCCTCACCCTGCTCAACCTCGACACGGCGACGCGCTACATCGTGACCGGAGCGGTGCTCCTGCTCGCTATCGTCGTCGACATGCTCATCCGCGGCCGACGGGAGATCTGATGATGGTGGTGCAGGGGGAGCACGCGGACATGCTCCCGCCGGGCGGGGCCCCGGTCACGACGGTGGCAGGACCGGCCGCGGCGACGCGCGTCGCGCCCGACGCCGTCGCGCGACCGCACGCGGGCCGCGGAGGACGGCGCCCGACGCTCGCGTCGGTCGCCGAGGCCGCGGGCGTCAGCCTCAAGACGGCGTCCCGCGTCCTCAACGACGAACCCAACGTCGCGCCGCAGACGCGCGCCAAGGTCCAGGAGGCCGCGCAGCGGCTCGGGTTCCGGCGCAACGCCGTCGCGGCCGACCTCGCCCGCGGCGGCTCGTCGCGGCTCGTCGGCTTCGTGACCGGCGACCTCGCGAACCCGTTCTACTCGGCGCTCGCGAGCGGCATCGAGCGCGAGCTGCGCCACCACGGGCTGCAGCTCATCACGACGAGCTCCGACGAGGAGCCCGAGCGCGAGCGCACGCTCACGGAGGCGCTCGTCGAGCGGCGCGTCGGCGCGCTCGTCGTCACGCCGACCTCGACCGACCACTCGTCGCTGCGCCGCGAGCTCGACGACGGCCTCCCGGTCGTGTTCATCGACCGCCCCGCGCAGGGCGTCGAGGCGGACACCGTCGTCATCGACAACCGCGGCGGCGTGCGCGACGCCGTGACGCACCTGCTCGCGCACGGGCACCGCCGCATCGCCCTCGTGGGCGACGTCTCGCGCCTGTGGACGTTCCAGGAGCGCCGCGACGAGTTCGTGGCGACGCTGCGGGCCGCCGGCGTCGAGGACCCCGCGCGGTACGTGCGCGACGGCGCGCACGACGCGGACCTCGCGCGCGCGTTCGTCACCGAGCTCCTCGCCCTGCCGGAGCCGCCGACGGCGCTCGTCACCGCGAACAACAAGATCACCGTCGGCGCGCTGCACGCCCTGCGCGACCGCGTCTCCGGGGGCGAGGCCCCCGACGTCGCGCTGGTGGGCTTCGACGACTTCGAGCTGGCCGACCTCCTGCACGTGACCGTCGTGGGCTACGACGTCGTCGAGATGGGTCGTCAGGCCGCGGCGCTCGCGGTCTCGCGCGCCGAGAACCCCGAGCTCGCGCCGCGGCTGGTCGTGGTGCCGACGCGGCTCGTCGTGCGGGGCACGGGGGAGGTTCCCGGCCCCGGGGCCTAGGTGCGCGCGGGCGGCGCGAACCCCCGTCGGGCACGTCGTGCGCGCCCCCGGGGGCCCCTCGTCGGGCGCCGTTCGACCCCGCCGAGGTCGCGTTGACAAAGCGAGGAGCCGCCGCATAAGTTCAGGTCGCCCCTGACAACGCTTCCCCCCTGCGCGTTGTCAGGGGCACCCCTGCAGCCTGACAGCGCTGTCAGATGATCGAAGGAGATCGCGAGCATGATCAGACCCCTCCCGCCCGGACGCGCGGTCGCGCGCTCCGGCGGCGGCGCGCGCCCGCTCGGGCTCGCGCTCGCCGTGGCCCTCGCCGTACCCCTCGCGGTACCCGTGGGCGTCCTCGCCGCGGCGCCCGCGGCCGCCGCCGAGCCCGGCGACTTCTTCTCCTCGTTCGAGTCCGGCGACCCGGCCCCGCTGTCCACCACGGTGGCGGAGCGCGACGGCGAGCCCTGGCAGTCGAACGTCGGGGCCTTCACCGCGGGCCTGCCCGGCAGCGTGCTCGGCGGGCTCCAGAGCATCACCGCGAGCGCGGAGAACCTGCCCAACGAGGGAGCCGCCAAGCTCGCCGACGGCAGCTCGGGCACCAAGTGGCTGGCCTTCGCCTCGACCGGCTGGGTCACGTACCAGTTCGCCGAGCCCGTCTCGATCTCCGCCTACGCGATGACGTCGGGCGACGACGCCCCCGGGCGTGACCCGAAGAACTGGACGATCGAGGGCTCCTCCGACGGCACCACCTGGACGCCGCTCGACCAGCGCACCGACGAGGACTTCCCCCAGCGCCAGCAGCAGCGCGTGTTCGAGCTCGACGAGCCGACCGCCGCCTACGCCTACCTGCGCCTGAACATCACCGCGAACTCCGGCGACAACATCGTGCAGCTCGCCGGCTGGGACCTCTCGTCCGACCTCTCCGCCGCGCAGCCGCCCGCGCCCATGACGACCGAGGTCGGCACCGGGCCGCGCGTGAACTTCACCAACAAGGCCGGCGTCGGGTTCACCGGCCTGCGCTCCCTGCGCTACGACGGCTCGCACATCGCCGACGGCGAGGCGTACGCGACGAACGTCCTCTACGACGACGTGGACGTCGTCGTGGGCGAGGACACGCGCCTGAGCTACACGATCTTCCCCGAGCTGCTCGACGACCTGCAGTACCCGTCGACGTACGCCGCGGTGGACGTCCGCTTCACCGACGGCACCTTCCTGTCCGACCTCGGCGCGCGCGACGCGCACGAGACGGTCGCGAGCGCGCAGGCGCAGGGCGAGGGCAAGATCCTCTACGCCGACCAGTGGAACTCGGTCCGGATCGACCTGGGCGACGTCGCCGCGGGCAAGACCGTCGACCAGCTCCTCGTCGGGTACGACAACCCGGCCGGGCACGCGGGCACGCGGTTCGCGGGCTGGCTCGACGACGTGGCGATCACCGCGGACCCCGCGACGATCGACGGGTCGAGCCTCGTCAACTACGTGGACACGCGCCGCGGCACGCACGCGTCGGGCTCGTTCTCGCGCGGGAACAACATCCCGGCGGCGGCCCTGCCGAACGGGTTCAACTTCTGGGTGCCGTACACCAACGCGTCCTCGCAGAGCTGGCTGTACGAGTACCACAAGGCCAACAACGGCAACAACAAGCCCGTCCTCCAGGGCTTCGGCGTCTCGCACGAGCCGAGCCCGTGGATGGGGGACCGCAACCAGCTGACGTTCCTGCCGTCGACGGTCGCGGGCACGCCGAACGCGACCCTCTCGACGCGCGGTCTCGAGTTCGACCACGCCGACGAGACGGCGCGGCCCGACTACTACGGCGTCCGGTTCACCAACGGCTCCGCCCTCGAGGCGACGCCCAGCGACCACGGCGCGGTGCTGCGCTTCTCGTTCCCCGGCAGCACGGGCCACGTGATCGTGGACAAGGTGGACGGCTCGTCCAAGCTCACGCTCGACCAGGCCACGGGCACGATCTCCGGCTGGGTCGAGAACGGGTCCGGCCTCTCCGTGGGCCGCACGCGGATGTTCGTCGCCGGCTCCTTCGACCGTAGTCCGACGGCGGTCGGGACGGCGACGGGCAACCGGGCCGACGCGCGGTTCGCCACGTTCGACACGTCGTCCGACGACACGGTCGAGCTGCGCGTCGCGACGTCGTTCATCAGCCTCGACCAGGCGCGCAAGAACCTCGACCTGGAGGTGACCGGCAAGACCTTCACCGAGGTCAAGGCGGCCGCGGCCGAGGCGTGGAACGACCGCCTGGGCGTCATCGAGGTCGAGGGCGCGAGCGAGGACCAGCTCGTCACGCTGTACTCCAACCTCTACCGCCTCAACCTGTACCCGAACTCGCAGTTCGAGAACACGGGCACGGCGGACGAGCCCCGGTACCAGTACGCGAGCCCGGTCTCCGCGACCACCGGCTCGGCGACCGACACGCAGACGAACGCGAAGATCGTCGACGGCAAGATCTACGTGAACAACGGGTTCTGGGACACGTACCGCACGGCGTGGCCGGCGTACTCGTTCCTCTACCCGGAGCTCGCGGGCGAGCTCATCGACGGGTTCGTGCAGCAGTACCGCGACGGCGGCTGGATCGCGCGCTGGTCCTCGCCGGGCTACGCGGACCTCATGACGGGCACGAGCTCCGACGTCGCGTTCGCGGACGCGTACCTCAAGGGCTCGCTCCCGACCGGCACCGCGCTCGAGGCGTACGACGCCGCGCTGCGCAACGCGACCGTCGCGCCGCCGAACAACGCCGTGGGCCGCAAGGGCCTGCAGACGTCGCCGTTCCTCGGGTTCACGCCGGAGTCCACGCACGAGTCCGTGTCGTGGGGCCTGGAGGGCCTGATCAACGACTTCGGCATCGGCAACATGGCCGCGGCCCTCGCGGAGGACCCGGCCACGCCGGACGAGCGTCGCGAGACGTTGCGCGAGGAGTCGGCGTACTTCCTCGAGCGCGCCACGCACTACGTCGAGCTGTTCGACCCCGAGGTCGACTTCTTCGTGCCGCGCCACGCGGACGGCTCGTGGGCCGTGGACCCGGAGACGTACGACCCCGAGGCGTGGGGCGGCGGCTACACCGAGACGAGCGGCTGGAACTTCGCGTTCCACGCGCCGCAGGACGGCCAGGGCCTGGCGAACCTCTACGGCGGCAAGCAGGGCCTGGAGGACAAGCTCGACCTGTTCTTCTCCACCCCGGAGCGGGGTGCCGGCAACGGCGGCATCCACGAGCAGCGCGAGGCGCGCGACGTGCGCATGGGCATGTGGGGCATGAGCAACCAGGTGTCGCACCACATCCCGTGGCTGTACGACGCCGCGGGCGCCCCGGCCAAGGCCCAGGAGAAGGTCCGCGAGGTCATGCGCCGCCTCTTCGTGGGCAGCGAGATCGGCCAGGGCTACCCGGGCGACGAGGACAACGGCGAGATGTCGTCGTGGTGGATCTTCGCCTCGCTCGGCTTCTACCCGCTGCAGGTCGGCTCCGACCAGTACGCGGTCGGCTCGCCGCTGTTCGACACGGCGACCGTGCACCTGCCGGACGGCGACCTCGTCGTCAACGCCGAGAACAACTCGGTCGACAACGTCTACGTCCAGTCCCTCGCCGTGGATGGCGAGGCGCGCACGTCGACGTCGCTCTCGCAGGCCGACCTCTCGGGCGGCGCGACCCTGGACTTCGTCATGGGTCCGGAGCCGTCGGCGTGGGGCACGGGCGAGGACGACGCGCCGCCGTCGCTCACAGAGGGCGACGAGCCCCCGGTCCCGGCGAAGGACGCCACCACGGTGGGCCTCGGCACGACGACCGTCAGCGACGGCGACGCGTCCACGAGCGCCACGGCGCTCACGGACAACACGTCCGCCTCGCGCACGACGTTCGCCACGTCGACCCCGTCGATCACGTGGGCGGGCAACGGCATCCGGCCGACGGTCGCGACGTACACCCTGACCTCCGGGGCGAGCGGGACGGCCTCGCCGTCCGCGTGGACCCTCGAGGGCTCGGACGACGGCGAGACGTGGACGACGCTCGACGAGCGGTCGGGCGAGCAGTTCCGCTGGGCGCTGCAGACGCGGCCGTTCACCGTCGCCGACCCGGCGGCGTTCGCGCAGTACCGCGTCACGGTCACGGCCACGGCCGGCGAGGGCGCGCTGTCGCTCGCCGAGGTCGAGCTGCTCGCCGACCCGCGGGAGTCGGGCGCCCAGGAGCTCACGCTCTCGGCCGCCCCGGACCGCGAGGCCGTCACGGGCCGCGAGGTCACCGGCGCGTTCGCGACCCTCACGGGGGTCGGGGGCGACGTGGCCGCGCTCGACGCGCAGGTCACGTTCGGCGACGGGGCCGACCCGGTCGCCGGGACGCTCGTGGCCGGCGCGTTCGGCGGGTACGCGGTGCACGCCGCGCACACGTGGGCCGCCCCGGGCGTGTACCCGGTGACGGTGACGGTCTCCGGCGACGGGGTCGAGCCGGTCACGGCGACGTCCCACGTGAGCGTCTCGCTCCTGCGCGAGGGATCGCTGCTCGCCGCGTACGACAACGTGTGCATCGGCGACGTCGGCACCACGGTCGGCTCGTGCGACGGGCAGGGCGTGTTCTTCGACCGGGCGCAGCTCGAGGCGAAGGGCTTCGTCCAGGGCGAGCGCGGCACGGTGCCCGGCACCGACCTCGCGTTCGACGTCCCCGCGGTCCCCGCGGGCGAGCCGGACAACGCGACGGGCGACGGGCAGACCATCGAGCTGGACGTCCCCGCGGACGCCGAGCAGCTCTCGGTGATCGGCACGGGCACGGAGAAGAACCAGCAGGCCACCGGCACGCTGACGTTCGACGACGGCTCGTCCCAGCCCATCGACCTGAGCTTCGGCGACTGGTCGGGCGCCGCCCGCAACCCGGTGTTCGGCAACATCGCGGTCGCGGTGACGGACCACCGCCTGCGCGGCGGGAGCCCGCAGACCGGCACCCCCGCGGCGTTCTTCGCGACGGCGCCGATCACGCTCCCCGAGGGCAAGCGGCCCGTGAGCCTCACGCTCCCGGACCAGCCGGGCGAGCTCGCGCGCGACGGGCGCATCCACGTCGTCGCGATCGCGCACGACGGCACCTTCGCGGAGCAGCCCGCGCTCGAGGTGACGGCGGCCGAGGGCGTGAGCCTCGCCGTCGGCCAGTCCACCGACGCGGTCCTCGCGCACGTGACCGGCGGCCGCGAGGGCGCCGAGCTGCGCGCGGCGGTCACGTGGGGCGACGGGTCCGACGTCGAGGCGGGCGTCGTGGCGGACGGGTCGGTCACCGGCTCGCACGCCTACGCGGCGGCAGGGTCGTACACGGCGTACGTCGTGGTCGACGACGGCTGGACCAGCCGCGTGGTCGAGGTCCCCGTGACCGTGACCGAGGGCCAGGCGGAGCTCGCGATCGACGTCACCGTGAGCACGCGGTGCCTCGCGGGCAAGGTGTACGTCGCGGTCCGCGCGGAGAACGGCGAGGACGCGCCCGTCGCGGTGCGGCTCGTCACCCCGTTCGGCACCAAGGAGCTCGCGGCCGTCGCGCCGGGGGCCAACGCCTACCAGTCGTTCGCGACGCGGGCCACGTCGGTCGAGGCCGGCACGGTCACGGTCGAGGCGACGCGCGGGAGCGGCGACGAGGAGGTGACGGCGTCGATCGACAGCGACTACGCCGCCGTGACCTGCGGCTGAACCTCACCCGCCCGCCCCACGACCTCGCCGACCGAGGCGTGAGGTGAGCATGCACCACCGGCGGTGCCCCGGGATGATCGTCCCGGGGCACCGCGCCGTCCCGGCCCCGCGCCCGGTGCGGCGCCACGTACCCAGCACGAGAAGGACCGACACATGACCGAGCACCCGACCGAGCGGACCGCGCCGACGACCGACCTGCGAGTCGATCGCACGGCGTGGCGCCGCGAGCAGCTTGCCGACCTGCTGCGCTTCGGCGAGGCGTCGCTGCGTGCGGACGGGGCCGCTCAGTGGCTCGACGACGACGGGCGCCCCGACCTGTCGCGACCGGTCCACACGTGGATCACGGCGCGCATGGCCCACGTGTACGCGTTCGCATCGCTGCTCGGGGTGCCGGGCGCGGGCGAGCGGGCCGACGCGGCCCTGCACGGCCTGCGCGCGGTGCTCGTCGACGCGGCGAACGGCGGCTGGGTGGCCTCGCGCGGCCCGGCACCGCGACCGGGCGACGGCCACGACCCGGCGGCGGGCGAGACCGAGCCCGTCGACGGCACGAAGAGCGCGTACGCGCACGCGTTCGTCGTGCTCGCCGCGGCCTCGGGCACGATCGCGGGCCGCGAGGGCGCGCGCGACCTGCTCGACGCGGCGCTCGCGGTGCTCGACGAGCGGTTCTGGGAGCCCGGGCCGCGCATGCACGCGGACGAGTGGTCGCGCGACTGGTCGGTCCTCGACGAGTACCGGGGCGTCAACGCGAACATGCACTCCGTCGAGGCGCTGCTCGCGGCGCACGACGCGACGGGCGACCCCGAGTGGCTCGAGCGGGCCGTGTCGATCGCCGACCGCGTCATCGGCTGGGCCCGCGACAACGCGTGGCGCATCCCCGAGCACTTCGACGCCGGCTGGAACCCGCTGCCGGACTACAACGCGGACCGCCCGCGCGACCCGTTCAAGCCGTACGGCTCGACGCCGGGCCACGGCCTCGAGTGGTCGCGGCTCCTGCTCCAGGTGGACGTCGCCGCGGGCACGCCCGGTGCGCGCACGGACGCCGCGGTCGCGCTGTTCGACCGCGCGGTCGCGGACGGCTGGGACGGCGAGCACGGCGGCGGCTTCGTCTACACGGTCGACTGGTCGGGCGCCCCGGTCGAGCCGCGCCGCTACCACTGGGTCGCGGCCGAGGCGGTCGCCGCGGCGGACGTGCTCGGCCGGGTCACGGGCGACGCGCGGTTCGGCGACGCCGCCGCGGGCTGGTGGGAGTGGGTCGACCGGTACCTCGTCGACCACGAGCGCGGGTCCTGGCACCACGAGCTCGACACGGCCAACCGCCCCGACGGCGTCACGTGGGTCGGCAAGCCCGACGTCTACCACGCGGCGCAGGCCGTGATCCTTCCCGACCTGCCCCTCACCGGCTCGCTCGCCGCCTCGGCCAAGGCCGCCGGCAGCATCCTGGGCTGAGCCTCCGGATCGCCGGTCCCGGGGTCGCGCGCCGCGTCACCGTCGCCGCGGCGCGCGACCTCGGGTCCGGCACCCTCGCCCGACCCGCCCGTGCCGTGACCACTGCCGCACGACCCGCGGGTCGCCGCACGGACGACGAGAGCCCCGCACCGGACCGGTGCGGGGCTCTCGCTTGCTGAGCGGGTGACGGGAATCGAACCCGCGCTGTCAGCTTGGGAAGCTGAAGTTCTACCATTGAACTACACCCGCGTGGCGCTGGTGGCGTCCGCCCCGGAGCCTCTGGGAGGATCCTCGGCGAACCAGCGCGCGCCCCGATCATAGCGGACGTCGCCGGTGACGCCAGAACCCGACCCACGTCCCGTCCGCGCCGCCGCGGCGCGCCGCCCGAGGAGCCGCCTTGTCCGAGAACCCGTACCAGCAGCAGCCCGACCCGTCGCAGGGCTACCCGGCCTCCGGGGACGCCGCACCGGCGTCGGGCGCCGCGCCGGGCCACGACCCGCAGCAGGCCCCGTACGGGGAGGCGTACGGTCAGCAGCCGTACGGGACCCCGGGCGCGCAGCCGGGCTACGGCGAGGCGCCGCAGGGCGCGGCGTATGGCACGCCCGCGCCGGGCTACCCGCAGCAGGGGTACGGGCAGCCGGGCTACGGCCAGCCCGGCCCGTACGGCCAGCCCGGCGTCGACCCCGCGTACGACCCGCAGGCGAAGTCCCGCCTCGCCGCCGGTCTGCTCGGCATCCTCGTGGGCAGCCTCGGCATCCACCGGTTCTACCTGGGCTACACCGGCATCGGCCTGGCGATGCTCCTCGTCTCGGTGCTGTCGCTCGGCTTCCTCGCGCCGATCGTCGGGATCTGGGGCCTCGTCGAGGGCATCCTCTACCTGACCTCGAAGTCCGGCTACTACTCCGTCGACTCGACGGGCCGCCCGCTGCGCGCCTGACCTCCGGCGGGACCGGGGTCGCGCGTCGTCGAGCCGTCCGGGCCGACGCGCGGCCCCGCCCGGGCGTCGCGCGACCACGCTCCGGAGGCCGGTCCGGGGGAGCGCCGGCGTCGGCTAGCGTGGGCCCGTGCTGCTCTCCGACCGCGACATCCGGGCCGAGCTCGACGCCGGCCGCGTCCAGCTCGAGCCGTACGACCCGTCGATGCTCCAGCCGTCGAGCATCGACGTGCGCCTCGACCGGTTCTTCCGGCTGTTCGACAACCACAAGTACCCGTTCATCGACCCGTCGCAGGACCAGCCGGACCTCACGCGGCTCGTCGAGGTGGACCCCGCGGAGCCGTTCGTGCTGCACCCGGGCGAGTTCGTCCTCGGGTCCACGTACGAGACGGTGACGCTGCCCGACGATGTCGCGGCGCGCCTCGAGGGCAAGTCGAGCCTCGGCCGCCTGGGCCTCCTCACGCACTCCACGGCGGGCTTCATCGACCCGGGCTTCTCCGGGCACGTGACGCTCGAGCTGAGCAACGTCGCGACCCTGCCCATCACGCTGTGGCCGGGCATGAAGATCGGGCAGCTCTGCTTCTTCCGTCTCTCCTCGCCCGCGGAGAACCCCTACGGGTCGAGCGTCTACGGTTCGCGCTACCAGGGCCAGCGCGGCCCGACGGCGTCCCGGTCGTGGCAGAGCTTCCACCGCACCGAGGTCTGAGCGCCGCGCGTCGCGTCGGACGCCGGACGACCCCGCCGACCCCCAGGACCGGAGGACCGCACCGCATGAGCCCGCTCCCGACCCTGCCGCACCCGGACGGGTCCGGCGCCGCGCAGCAGTACCAGGCGCGTCACCTCCTGGGGCTCCCGGCCGACGTCCTCGTGGACGAGGTCGAGACGCTCGCGCTCTCGCGCTTCGCGGGGGCGCGCTGGGACGTCGCGCCCGAGGGGACCGAGCCGCTCGTCCCGCCCGCGCGCACCGCGGGCGCCGGGGAGCCGGGCGTGCTGCGCACGTCCCGCCACACGGTCCTCACGGGCCCGTACGCCGCGACCGGTGCGGGGCTGCCGCCGGGCACGACGCTCGTGTTCGACGTCGTGTGCCCGCGCGAGCGCGGCGACGTCCCGTACCCCGGCGGTGGCGACCGCGACGGCGTCGGGCGCGCGTTCCCGGGCGGGCTGCCCGTGCGCGAGGAGGAGCGTGTCGTCGCGTTCCTCGTCGCGGCCGCGCGCCGGCTCGGCGGGTCGGTGCGCACCGACGTCGGCAACCCGGCGGCGCCGGGCGTCGTCCTGACCCCGGACCCGGGCGTCGCGGTCGACATGACGCTGTACTCGGACGTGTGGCTGGACCCGAACGCGGCGCTCGCGCTCGTGGCCCGGCTGCACCCCCGCACGCGGCTCGCGACCGAGGGGAAGTCGTACGGCGGCCCGCCGAAGGGCATCGCGGAGCTCCCGCTCTACCCCGGCGAGAAGATGGACCCCGCTCTGCGCCGCGCGATCCACGCCGCCGCGGACGACGTGGACATCAAGACCCTGACGACGGGCGCCGTCCTCGACGGGTACGGGCTGCTGCTCGACCTCGGCATGGACGGCCTCGTGGCGGTCGAGGTCGGCGGCGAGGAGGCGCTGCCGCTCCTGCTGCGCGGCCTGCCGTGGACGGCGGACGGCGCGGTGAGCTACCGCGTGCGGTGGGAGCCGCACGACCTCGTGGAGTCGCAGCGCGAGCAGCCGTCGTTCGAGCACCAGGTCGCGCGCAAGCGCGCGGCGCAGGTCGTCGCGCAGGTCGCGCGCACGCTCTACGACGCGGTCGGCGGCGAGATCGCCGACGAGGCGGACTTCCTCGTCGACCCCGAGGATCTGTGACGACGGACTGAGGAATCGGTCACGGTCCGGGCAGGGGGGACCGGGGCACGGCTGAGCAGTCGGTAAAATGGTTCTCGGCCCGGTCTCGCCGGCGCCGTGCGCTGTCGTGCCCCGGGGTCCCTCGGGGTGCGACGATGACAAGTCCAGCAGGAACTCGCCCACCCGCCCCCGACCCGGACGGAGCGGCCCGTGCTCTACGTGCTCGTTGCCCATCTCGTGATGGCACTGGGCGCGCCCGCACTCGTCTCGCTCCTCGGTCGTCGGGCGTTCCTCGTGATGGCGCTCGCACCCGCGTCGGCCGCGGCGTACGCGCTGGCCTGGACCGAGCGCGTCATGGACGGCGAGCACCCGACCCAGGTCGTCGAGTGGGTGCCGGGCCTGGGGCTCGAGCTCGCGTTCCGCATGGACACCCTGTCGTGGCTCATGCTCCTGCTGGTCGGCGGGGTCGGCGCGCTCGTCCTCGTCTACTGCTCGGCGTACTTCTCGCCCACGGCGCAGGGCCTGCGCCGGTTCGGCGGCGTGCTGACGGCCTTCGCGGGCGCGATGGTCGGCCTCGTCACCGCGGACGACATGCTGCTCCTGTTCGTCTTCTGGGAGCTCACGACCGTCTTCTCCTACCTCCTCATCGGGCACTACGCGGACCGCAAGGCGAGCCGCCGCGCGGCCATGCAGGCCATCGTCGTGACGACGGCGGGCGGCCTCGCGATGCTCGTCGGGGTCGTGGTGCTCGGGGTCCAGGGCGGCACGTTCCGGGTCTCGGAGATCGTCGCGGACCCGCCCGCGGGCGGCGCGGTGACGGCCGCGATCGTGTGCCTCCTCGTGGGCGCGGCGAGTAAGTCCGCGCTCATCCCGCTGCACTTCTGGCTGCCCGCGGCGATGGCCGCCCCGACGCCGGTGAGCGCGTACCTGCACGCGGCCGCGATGGTCAAGGCCGGCGTCTACCTCGTCGCGCGCTTCGCCCCGGCGTACTCCGAGACGACGGTGTGGCGGTCGCTGGTCATCGCGCTCGGCGCGGGCACGCTCCTCGTGGGCGGCTACCGCGCGCTGCGCCAGTACGACCTCAAGCTCGTCCTCGCGTTCGGCACCGTGAGCCAGCTCGGCCTCATCATCCTGCTCGTGGGCCTGGGCACGCGCGGGGCCGCGCTCGCCGGCCTCGCGATGATCGGCGCGCACGCCATGTTCAAGGCGTCGCTGTTCCTCGTGGTCGGCGTGGTCGACGCCGCGGCCGGGACGCGCGACCTGCGACGCCTCACGGGCGTGGGCCGGGCGCTGCCGTGGACGGCGGTCGCGGGCGGGCTCGCGACCGCGTCGATGATCGGCCTGCCCCCGTTCGCGGGGTACGTCGCGAAGGAGGCGGGCCTCGAGTCCCTCCTGCACGGCGAGGGCCCGGTCTGGGTCGACACGGTGGTCCTGTGGTCCGTCGTCGTGGGGTCCATGTTCACCGTCGCGTACGGCCTGCGTTTCTGGTGGGGCGCGTTCGCGTCGAAGCCGCACCTCGGCGCACCCCCCGCGCGCGCCAACGCGCACCAGGACCTGCGGGCGGTGGTCGCCCGCCGCCCGGTGGTCGAGGCCGAGGAGCCGCCGATCGACCCGGCGCGCATCCACCGCCAGCCGTTCCTGCTCGTCGGCCCGGCCGTGGTGCTCGCGGTCCTCGGGCTCGCGACGGCCCTCGTGCCGCACTTCGGCGAGGAGCTCCTCGCGCCGTACGCCGACACGTACCCGGTCGGCGAGCCCGGCCACCTCGTGCTGTGGGCCGGTCTCACGCCCGCGCTCGCGCTGACCGTCCTCGTGCTCGTCGTGGGCGTCGCGCTGTTCTGGCAGCGCGCGCGGGTCGAGCGGTTCCAGGCGTCGCTGTGGACGGGGCCCGAGGCGGACGTCACCTACCGCCGCATCATGCGCAAGCTCGACGACGCCGCTGCCGACGTCACCGCCGTCACGCAGCGTGGCTCGCTCCCGTTCTACCTCGGCGCGATCCTCGTGGTCCTCGTGCTCGGGCCCGGCGCGGTCATGGTCGCGCAGACGGCGTGGCCCGAGCAGCTCAAGGCCTGGGACCGCCCCGCGCAGCTCGTCGCGGTCGCCGCGATCTGCGTCGCGTCGGTGCTCGCCGCGCGCTCGCGCCGGCGGCTCAAGGCCGTGATCCTCGTCGGCATCGCGGGGTACGGCAACGCCGTGCTCTTCCTCCTGCACGGCGCGCCCGACCTCGCGCTCACCCAGGTCCTCGTCGAGACCATCACGCTCGTCGTCATGGTGCTCGTGCTGCGCCGCCTGCCCGCGTACTTCTCGAACCGGCCGCTCGCCGCGAGCCGGTGGGTGCGGCTCGGCGTGGGCCTCGCGGTCGCCGTCGTCATGATGGGCTTCGCCGTCGTCGCGCCGCTCGCGCGCGTCGCGACGCCGATCTCCGTCGACTTCCCGGCCGAGGCGTACGAGTACGGCCACGGCAAGAACATCGTCAACGTGACCCTCGTGGACATCCGTGCGTGGGACACGATGGGCGAGATCTCCGTGCTGCTCGCGGCCGCGACGGGCGTCGCGTCGCTCGTGTTCCTGCGCACGCGCAGCGGCGAGATCCTGCGGGCCTCGGGCGCGCGGCCCGTGACGACGGCCGCGGGGTCCGGCGTGTGGAGCGAGGGCGAGGACCCGGGGGCGGCGCTGCGCCGTCGCGGCGTCACGGAGCAGGACCAGCCGCGCATGCTCGTGTGGCTGAGCGCCGGGCGCACGCTCGCACCGCAGAGACGCTCGGTGATCTTCGAGGTCGTCACGCGCGTGCTGTTCCACGCGATGATCGTGTTCGCGCTCTTCCTGCTGTTCTCCGGGCACAACGCCCCCGGCGGCGGCTTCGCGGCCGGGCTCGTGGTGGGCATCGCGCTCATCGTGCGCTACCTTGCGGGCGGGCGGTACGAGCTCGGGGAGGCGGCACCTGTGCACCCCGGTCTGCTCCTGGGCACGGGCCTGTTCCTGTCCGCGGGCGTGGGCCTCGTCGCGTTCCTCCTCACCGGCAACGTGCTCGGCAGCGACGCGTACGACATCGCGCTCCCGCTCGTCGGCGAGATCCACCTCGTGACGTCGCTGTTCTTCGACGTGGGCGTGTTCCTCGTCGTCGTCGGGCTCGTCCTCGACATCCTGCGCACCCTCGGGGCGGAGATCGACCGGCACGCCGAGCGCGCCGCGGCCGGCCGCGAGCCGGGCGAGGACACGGGGCCGTTCGAGGCCATGGAGCCCGACGCGATCGGGGGTGGCCGCCGGTGAGCGTCATCGACACGACCCCGAGCGTCGTCCTGGTCCTCGCGATCGGCGTGCTCTTCGCCGCGGGCGTCTACCTGCTGCTCGAGCGCAGCCTCACGCGCGTGCTGCTGGGGTTCATCCTCATGGGCAACGGCGCGAACCTGCTCTTCCTCGTCGCCGGCGGCCGCGCGGGCGGGGCGCCGATCATCGGGGAGACGCCCGAGGGGGAGATGAGCGACCCCCTGGTCCAGGCCATGGTCCTCACCGCCATCGTCATCACGCTCGGGATCACGGCGTTCGTGCTCGCGATGGCGTACCGGTCGTGGCAGCTCCACGGCCACGACGAGGTGCAGGACGACCTGGAGGACCGCCGCGTCGCGCGGCACGCCGCGCGCAACGCCCCGGCGTTCGAGGACGCGGACACGGAGGAGAGCGGCGCGAGCCTGGACGACGAGGCCGCCGAGGTCCGCGACGAGACGGACGGCGACGGCGACGGGGTCACCGACGGTCAGGAACCGGACGCGACCGCGGACGGTCCCGCCGGCGCACCGGCACCCGACGCACGACCTGACGACCGACGACCGCGCGACGGGAAGGAGCCGCGATGAGCCTCACCGCCGCGGCCCTCGTCCCGCTGCCCGTCGTCCTCCCGCTCGTCGCGGCGGGCCTCGCGCTCGCGCTGTGGCGGCACCCGCGCGCGCAGCGGCTCATCACCGTCGCGGCGCTCGCGCTCGTGCTCGCGGCGGCCGTCGGCCTGCTGGTCGCGGCCGACTCCGGGCCGATCGTCGTGGACGTCGGCGGGTGGGCCGCGCCGGTCGGCATCGACCTGGTCGCGGACCGGCTGTCGGCGCTCATGCTCGTCGTGTCGAGCTTCGTCATGCTGTGCGTCCTGCTCTACTCGCTCGCGCAGGGCGTCGCGGACGGCGACGAGGAGGCGCCGGTCGCGATCTACCACCCGACGTTCATGGTGCTCGCGGCGGGCGTGTTCAACGCGTTCCTCTCGGGCGACCTGTTCAACCTCTACGTCGGGTTCGAGATCTTCCTCGCGGCGAGCTACGTGCTCCTCACGCTCGGCGGCACGGGCGAGCGCATCCGCGCCGGGTCGATCTACGTCGTCGTCGCGCTGCTGTCCTCGATCGTCTTCCTCGTCGCGATCGCGCTGACCTACGCGGCGACGGGCACGGTCAACCTCGCGCAGCTCTCGGAGCGCTACGCCGAGATCGAGCCCGGCATGGCGCTGACGATCCAGCTCCTGCTGCTGCTCGCGTTCGGCATCAAGGCGGCCATCTTCCCGCTGTCCGCGTGGCTGCCCGACTCCTACCCGACGGCGCCCGCACCCGTCACGGCCGTGTTCGCGGGCCTGCTCACCAAGGTCGGCGTCTACGCGATCATCCGCACGCAGACGCTGCTCTTCCCCGAGGGCAGCGTGGTCGACGACGTCCTCATGTGGCTCGCGCTGCTGACCATGGTCGTCGGGATCCTCGGCGCCGTCGCGCAGAACGACATCAAGCGTCTGCTGTCGTTCACGCTCGTGAGCCACATCGGCTACATGATCTTCGGCATCGCGCTCGCGTCGGAGCCCGGCATGGCCGCCGCCATCTTCTACGTGGTGCACCACATCACGGTCCAGACGACGCTGTTCCTCGTCGTCGGCCTCGTGGAGCGCCGCGGCGGGTCGACGTCGCTCGACCGGCTGGGCGGTCTCGCCAGGCTCGCGCCGGGCCTCGCGATCCTGTTCTTCATCCCCGCGATGAACCTCGCGGGCATCCCGCCGCTGTCCGGGTTCCTCGGCAAGGTCGGTCTGCTCGAGGAGGGCGTCGCGCAGGGCACGCCGCTGACGTGGGCGCTGGTCGTCGGCTCGGTCGTCACGTCCCTGCTGACGCTCTACGCGATCGTCAAGGCGTGGAACAAGGCGTTCTGGCAGACGGCGCCCGTCGAGATCCCGGCCGACGCGCGGCTCCCGCGCGGCATGGTCGGGCCGGCGACGGCGCTCGTCGCGTTCGGCCTCGCCCTCACCGTGGTGGCGGGCCCGCTCTACGCGTACACCGAGCGCGCGGCCACGACGCTGCTCGACGGCCACACGTACGTGGACGCGGTCTTCCCGGGCGACTCCGACCGGGGGCAGGGCGAGTCGAACGAGGTCGCGGAGGACGAGACCGGCACCGAGCCCGTCACGGGAGGTGAGGACGGATGAGCCTGCACCGCCGCCGTCGCGCCCTCGCGTCCGGGTGGTTCGCGCGCGTCACGACGCAGTGGCGCACCATCCTGTGGCTCACCCTCGTGTGGGTCATGCTCTGGGGCGACCTGTCGTGGGGGAACGTCCTCGCGGGCGTGGTCATCGGCTCCGCGGTCATCACGTTCTTCCCGCTGCCGTCGATCGCGGCGCGCGGTCAGCTCCGACCGTGGCCGTTCCTCGTGCTGGTGGGTCGCTTCGTGTCCGACCTCGTGGTCGCCTCGTTCCAGGTGAGCCTGCTCGCGCTCAACCCGCGGCACACGCCGCGCGGCGCCGTCGTGGGCGTCCGGCTGCGCAACCCGTCCGACATCTACCTCACCATCACGGCCGAGCTCTCGTCGCTCGTGCCCGGGTCGATCGTCGTCGAGGCGCACCGCCTCACGGGCATGCTCTACCTGCACGTGCTCGACGTCGAGACCGCGGGCGGGGTCGAGCAGGTCCGGCAGGACACGCTCGCGCTCGAGGCGCGCGTGCTGCGCGCGCTCGCGTCGAACGACGAGCTGCGCGCGGCGGGGCTGTACCACGTCGAGCCCGCGCGAGAGGCGGCCGAGGCATGACCGACACCGTGTACCTCGTCATCGTCGTGGCGTGCGGGGTCCTGCTCGCGGTCGGGGCGACGCTCGCGATCGTGCGCGCCGAGCGCGGCCCGTCGATGCTCGACCGCACCGTCGCGCTCGACGTCTTCACGACGACGCTCGTCGGGGCGATCGCGCTCGAGGCCGCGTTCTCCCGGCGCACGGACACCATCCCGATCCTCGTCGTCCTCTCCCTCGTCGGGTTCGTGGGGTCGGTGACGATCGCGCGGTTCGCCTCGGTCGAGCCCGAGGACGAGGGGCGCATCCGCACGGCCGAGGAGATCGCGGCCGAGGACGCGGCCCGCCGCGAGGCGGAGGAGAGCGAGCGGGACGCGGCCGTGGACGCGGAGCACCACGGCGGGGCTCCCGAGGGGGAGGTGCGCTGATGGACCCGAGCACCGGCCTGTGGGACACGGTGGCCGACGTCGTCTCGGCCCTGCTGCTGCTGTGCGGCGCGTTCCTCGCGTTCGCCGCGGGCGTGGGCGTCGTGCGCTTCCCCGACCTCCTCGCCCGCATGCACGCCGCGACGAAGCCCCAGGTGCTCGGGCTCATCCTCGTGCTCGCGGGGCTGAGCCTGCGGCTGCGCTCGTGGGGCGCCGTCGCGACGCTCTTCCTCGTCGTCGTCTTCCAGCTCCTCACGTCGCCCGTGGCCGCGCACATGGTGGGCCGCGCGGGGTACCGGACCGGGAAGGTGCGGACCGACCTGCTCGTGGTCGACGAGCTCACGCGCGACCAGGAGGCGGCCGAGCGTGAGGACGTGGGCGAGCACGAGCAGCCCGCCGGTCCTGCTGAGCCGGGGGCCCGTGGCGACGTCGACCTCGCCGACACGGGGGACGCCACCCCGGGCGAGGCGGACGCCGGCGACCCGGGCGTCGTCGGCGACACCGGCTCGGGCGAGCCCGACGACGCGGCAGACCCCGAGCGCTGACGTCTCGCACGCGCCGCGGCCGTTGCGCGCGCGGGCCGTGCGGCGTGCTGGTAGACCGGCAGCATGGCCGACGCCACCCCGCCGCAGCCGGAGTCGCGCAACCCGCGCGTCGCGCAGCCGGAGGACGGCGGCGAGAGCACCGTCACCGTCGTCGTCGCGTTCGTCGCGAACGCGCTCGTCGCGGTCGCCAAGACCGCCGCGGCGGCGATCACCGGCTCGGCCTCGATGCTCGCCGAGGCGGTGCACTCGTGGGCGGACACCGGCAACGAGGTGTTCCTCCTCGTCGCGGACCGCCGCTCGCGGCGCCCCGCCGACGCGGCGCACCCGTTGGGGTTCGGGCGCGAGGCGTACGTGTGGTCGATGTTCGCCGCGATCGGGCTGTTCGCCGTGGGCGCGGGGGTGTCGATCACGCACGGCGTGCAGGAGCTCGTCCACCCCGAGCCGGCCGGCAGCTACGGCGTCGCGTACGCGGTCCTCGCGGTCGCCTTCGTCCTGGAGGGCGTGTCGTTCCTCCGCGCGCGCCGCCAGGCCCGCGACGAGGCGCGAGCCGCGGACCGGGACACGCTGCACCACGTCCTCGTGACGTCCGACCCGACGCTGCGCGCGGTGTACGCGGAGGACGCGGCGGCGCTGGTCGGCCTCGTCGTCGCGTTCGGCGGGGTGCTCGCGCACCAGCTCACCGGGTCGCCCGTCCCGGACGCGATCGGCTCGATCGTCGTCGGTGTCGTGCTCGCGGTCGTGTCCGTGGTCCTCATCGACCGCAACCGTCGCTTCCTCGTCGGCGAGGCCGCGATGCCGGGGACGCGCGCGGCGGTGCTGCAGGGCATCCGCGACATGCCGGAGGTCGATCGGGTCACGTACCTGCGCCTCGAGTACGTGGGTCCGCGCGCGCTGTACCTCGTGGCGAGCGTGGACCTGCGCGGGGACGAGTCGGAGACGTCGGTCGCCCGCCGCCTCGACGACCTCGAGCGGCGCGCGACCGCGGTGCCGTTCATCGCCGGCGCGGTGTTCACGGTCTCGGCTCCCGAGGAGCCCTCGATCTCCTGAGCATCGGGCGGATCGGACGAAGCGGTACACATCCGCCGCCCGGGTCGGTAGGGTCGAGCGATGTCCTCGCAGCCCACGCCCCGGCACCGGGCCGCGGCGCCCGCCCCGACCACGTCCCGCGCGGCGGCCGCGCCGGCGCGTCCCACGTCGACGACCCGACGGGCGGGAGGGCCGTTCGCGCGGCACCTGCGCTCCGGCCCGCGCGCCGCGGTGACGGGCGGCGTCGTCGCGGCGCTGCTGCTCGGCCCGCCGCTCGGCCTGACCGCGGCGACGATGACGGGTGCGGTGGGGCCCGAGCACGTCGGTCCGCTCGGGCCGGTCGTCGCGGCGCTCCCGTGGCACGAGGCCGACGCGCAGACGTGGCTCGACGGGCGCGACCCGCGCGACGACCGCGCGTCGCGCACGCTCGCCCACGGCCGCGACGAGGACGCGCTCGGCCCGGTCGACGCCCCGTCGCCGGACGCGGCGCCGACGCCCGGCGACGAGAGCCCCGCGCCCGACGACCCCACCGACCCTACCGCCGACGCGCGGGACGCGGCCGAGACCCCGCCCGCCGAGGACGCGACCGACCCCGAGCCGTCCACGGAGCCCGCGGACGCTCCGGACGACGCCGCGCCGAGCACGGCGCCGGCTCCCGAGCGGCCCGCTCCCCGGGCGGGTGCGACGCGGACGGCGACCGCCGCAGGCACCGAGGCCGACGCCGTCGTCGCGCTGACGAACGCGGAGCGCGCCGCCGCGGGGTGCGCCCCGCTCGCCGTGGACGACCGGCTCGTCGCCGCGGCGCAGCTGCACAGCGAGGACATGGCGGCGAACGACTACATGGACCACACGAGCCTCGACGGACGGTCCCCGTGGGACCGCGCCAAGGCCCAGGGCTACCCGAACCCCGGCGCGGAGAACGTCGCGAAGGGGTACCGCACCGCCGAGGACGTCGTGCGGGCGTGGATGGACTCGCCGGGCCACCGCGCGAACATCCTCAGCTGCGACCTGCGGGAGATCGGCGTCGGGCACGCCGACGGCGCGTGGACGCAGCTCTTCGGCTGGGGATGACGGCTCAGGCGAGCAGCGCGGGCGCTCCCGTGGCGCGCGCCTCGCGCTCGAGCAGGCTGCGCTTGACCGCGAGGCCGTAGCGGAACCCGCCGAGGCTGCCGTCCGTGCGCAGCACGCGGTGGCACGGCACGAACAGCGCGGCGGCGTTCGTCGCGCACGCGCCCGCGGCGGCGCGCACCGCCGCGGGGCGGCCGGACAGCTCGGCGTACCGCGTGTACGTCACGGGGTCGCCGGGCTCGACCGTCCGCAGCACGTCCCAGGCGTGCGCGCGGTACGGACCGGACGCCTGCCGCACCGGAACCGCGTCGATCGCGTGCACGTCGCCCGCGTAGTAGGCGCGCACCGCCGCGACGGCCGGGGCGACGGCAGGGTCGTCGTCGGCGACCGGGGTCACCTCCGCGGGCCGCAGCCCGGGGTGCACGAGCGCGACGAGGTCGGCCGGGTCGGACGTCCACCCGGACGCGAGGACGGTGCCCTCGGGGTCGACGACGACCGTGAACGGGCCGTCGGGCGTGGCGAGCGTCGTCGTGACGGCGGCGGCTGCGCGCGCGTCGGTCGCCGGGGCGGCGGTGCGGGGTGCGGTGGTCACGGTGTCTCCTTCGCGGGGGCGGTGGTCATGGGGGCGGCGGCGCGCCACAGGTGCATCGCCGCGTACGAGCGCCACGGCGCCCAGCGCGCGGCGTGCGCGGCGAGCGCCCGGCGGTCGTCGGGAAGCCCGAGCGCGGCGGCGCCCGCGCGGAGCGCGAGGTCCCCGTCGAGCAGGACGTCGGGGTCGTGCAGGACGCGCAGCGCGACGTACCCGGACGTCCAGGGCCCGACGCCGGGCAGCGCCTCGAGCGCCGCGCGCTGGGCTGCCGGGTCGTCGGCGGGGGAGAGCGCGAGCGTGCCGTCGGCGAGGGCGCGCGCGGCGCCGAGGACCGCCGCGGTCCGCCGGGCGGGCCCGCGCACGTGGGCGGCGCCGTCCTCGGCGATCCGGGCCGGCGTCGGGAACAGGAGCGTCGGACCGAACCGGGAGGCGAACGGCGTCCCGAGCGCTGCCGCGAGCCGCGACAGGTGCGTGCGCGCGGCGGCGACGGAGATCTGCTGGCCGACGAGCGCGCGCACGAGGATCTCGGCGGCGTCGACCGCGCCCGGCACCCGGACCCCGGGCACGGCGCGCACGGACGCGGCGAGCGCGGGGTCCGCCGCGAGCGCGGCGTCCACGGCGGCCGGGTCGGCGTCGAGGTCGAACAGGCGGCGGACCCGGGCGATCGCCGCGGGCAGGTCCGCGACCGACGTCAGCTCGAGCTCCACGTGGAACCGTGCGGCGCCGCGCGGGCGCCCGGGCGGCGGGCCGTACGTCGCGCGGAACGCGCCCGGCCCGTGCGGCAGGGCGAGCGTGCGCGCGTAGGAGAGCACGGGCCCCGCGAGGTCGGCCACCTCGACGCCGTCGACGGCGCGCGCCGCGAGGAACGCGAACACGCCGGGCGCGTCGTAGGGCTCGCGCAGGGGGAGCGTGAGGTCGAGGACCGCGGTCGTCGCGCCGACGGTCTCCGGGACGTCCGGGAGCGGGGAGGTCGTGCCGGGCCGCGCGCCCGGGCCGGTGCGGCCGGCGCGGTCGGGCCGCGCGCGGCGGCGCAGCTCGCTCGGCGTCGTGTCGAAGACCTCGGTGATCGTGTCGTTGAACTGCCGCACGCTCCCGAAGCCCGCCGCGAACGCGACGTCGGCGAGTCGCAGGTCGGTGCCCGTGAGCAGGGCGCGGGCGGTCTGGGCCCGCAGGGCGCGCGCGAGCGCGACCGGTCCCGCGCCGAGCTCCGCGACGAGCACGCGGTGGACGTGGCGGGCGGAGTAGCCGAGGCGCGCGGCGAGACCGTCGACGCCCTCGCGGTCCACGACCCCGTCGGCGACGAGCCGCATCGCGCGGGCGGACAGGTCGTGCCCGAGGTCCCACGACGGGGTGCCAGGCACGGCCTCGGGGAGGCAGCGCTTGCACGCGCGGTACCCCGCCTCGTGCGCGGCCGCGGACGTGAGGAAGAACGTGACGTTCTCGGGCCTGGGCGTGCGCGCCGGGCACGACGGGCGGCAGTAGATGCCCGTGCTGCGCACGGCGGTGATGAACTGGCCGTCGAACCGGCGGTCGCGCGACGCGATCGCGCGGTAGCGCTCGGTGAACGCAGGGTCCCGGGCCGGGTCCGGTGCGGTCTGCGGCGTTGTGCGCGCGGCCGTGGTCGTCGCGGTCATGACTCGATCCTCACCCGCCGGGCACGCCGTGGCTAGCGGGATTCGGACACGGCGGTGAACGACGGCGGTCGGCGGGTGGGTGCGTCGTCGGCCCGGGTGCCGGGCCCCTGGATCCCGCACCGCGAGCCACCGTCAGACGCGGGCGTCGAGCCAGTCGAGCACCTCGCGCAGGTACGTCGAGCGCGCGGGCTCGGGCGACAGCGCGAGGTCGTGCGCGCCGCCCTCGACGCTCACGACCGTGACGTCGTCGCCCAGGCGCGCCGCGCGCGAGGTGATGTGCCCGACGTCGAGCACGCTGTCGGTGGTCAGCAGCTCCGGGTGCCAGCCCGTCGCCGGGCCGCTGCGCGCGGACGCGAGCACGAGCACGGGGCAGTCGACGTGCAGCCCGCGGGCCACGCGCGCGTGCGCCCGGCGCACGGTCCGCAGGAACCCCGCGCGCACGGGGAAGCCCTCGAGCGGCTTCCACGCGAGGTCGAAGCCCCACTCCCCGCCCGTGCTGGAGTGCAGGGCCTGCGCCCAGTGCGGGTCGAGCCCGCCCACGACCAACCGCGGGGCGACCCGCCCGACGACGTCGACCACCCACGTCACCGGCCCGCGGTACACCCACGGCTTGTTGAGCTCGAACCACGGGCTGTTGAGCACGAGCGCCGCGAGCCGGCCGGGCCGCGCGTCGGCCCACAGGCTCGCGACCAGCCCGCCCGTCGAGTGCCCCAGCACGACGAGCCGCTCGTGCCCCTCGGCGCGGACCGCCCGCGCGGCGGCGTCCAGGTCCTGCGCGTAGACGGCGAGGTCCGTGACGAAGTTCGGGTCGTCGTCGGGCCGCGACGGCGCCCCCGAGCCCTTGCCGATCGAGCGCCCGTACCCGCGCAGGTCGAGCGCGTAGAACCGGTACCCGCGCGCCTCGACCGCCTCCGCGACGTGGGTCTGGAAGAAGTAGTCGATGAAGCCGTGCACGTAGAGCACGGCGGGGCGGTCCCCGGCGAGCTCCGTCTCGCGGCGCACGAGGGTCGCGACCGCGCCGTCCGGCAGGTCGAGGTCGCGCGCGACCCAGTCGCCGCCCAGCACGTCGGGGCGCCACCCGCCCGCTCGTCGCGTCCCGTCCACCGAAGCCTCCTCGCCGCCGACCCGTCCGACGTGCCAGGGTCCCACGACGGGCGCGTCCGTGGAGGGCCGACGGGCGGGTGCGGAGGTACCGTGGCGCGCGTGACGAGCGAGATCATCGCCCGCGTCGACGACGGCGTCGGGCACCTCACCCTGGACCGGCCCCGGGCCCTCAACGCCCTCGGGTACTCGATGCTCGGCGAGATCGCCGACGTGCTCGACGCGTGGCGCCTCGACCCGACGGTGCGGCTCGTGCTGCTCGACGGCGCGGGCGACCGCGGCTTCTGCGCGGGCGGCGACGTCCGTGAGCTGCACGCGTCGGTCGTCGCCGGGCGGCAGGCCGACGCACGGCGCTACTTCCGCCGTGAGTACGCCGTGGACGCGGCGCTCGCGGAGCTGCCCGTGCCCGTCGTGACCATCATGGACGGCATCACGATGGGCGGGGGCGTCGGTCTCGGCGCGCACGCGCCGGTGCGGGTCGTCACGGAGCGGTCGCGCGTCGCGATGCCCGAGACGCGGATCGGGTTCACGCCCGACGTCGGCGGGTCGTGGCTGCTCGCGCGCGCGCCCGGGCGCCTGGGCGAGATGCTCGCGCTCGGCGCCGTGACGATGGACGCCGCCGACGCGATCGTCGCCGGGCTCGCCGACCACTACGTGCCGAGCGAGCGGCTTCCCGTGCTCGCCGCCGACCTCGCCGCTCTCGCGACCGCGGGCGTCGACCCGCTCGACGTCGAGGACGTGCGGGAGGTCGTGCGCCGCCACGCGCTGCCCGCGCCCGTGTCCGGGCTCGTCGCGCGCCGGTCCGTCATCGACGCGGTCTACTCGGCGCCCACGGTGCCGGAGGTCGTGGCGCGCCTGCGGGCGGCCGCCGCGGACGGGGACGAGCGCGCGGGCGCCGAGGCGGACGAGCTCGAGCGCCTGTCGCCCACCGCGGTGACCGTGGCGCTCGCCGCGGTCCGCAGCGCGCGCACGCTGCCCGACCTGCGCTCGGCCCTCGAGCAGGAGTACCGGCTCGTCTCGTGGTTCGTCGACACCCAGCCCGACCTCGTCGAGGGGATCCGCGCGCAGGTGGTCGACAAGGACCGCGACCCGTCGTGGCGGCCGGCGACGCTCGCCGAGGTCGACCCCGGCGTCGGCGCCACGGCGCTCGCGTACGAGCCCGCGGAGGCGCTGTGGGACGACGCCCTGAGCCCGCGGCTCGCGCGCCGCGCCGTCGAGGCCGTGGCGCGGCGGTTCAGCGAGGACGAGCCGACGCCGGCCGAGCTGACGGAGCTGATCGACGACCTCGTGGTCGAGGTCGTCGAACGGCACGACGACGGCGGCATGATCGTCCACCTCGCGGACTCGTGCGGCGGGCACTTCCTCGACGGCTACTGGCCCGCGGTGCGGTTCGACGCCGTGGGCGACGTCGTCGAGGTCACCGTCGAGTCCTGACCGCCCGCGGTGCCGTCCCGCCAGGACGCCGAAGCGGTCACGCCGAGCAGGCGTGACCGCTTCGGGTCGGGGTCAGGGACCGGTGGTCAGACGAGCGCCTGCTGCCACTCGATCAGGTCCGCGATCTTCTCGACGAGCGTGTCGTCCTGGAGACCGTGCGCCTTGCCCTTGGCCTGCTTGAGGACCTTGATCGCCCCGGCGTGGTCGCCCGCGTCGGCAGCGGCCTCGGCCCGGTCGAGGTAGTCCGCCACGTCGCCGCCGAGCTTCTCCGCGCGGTTCGAGCCCGTGGAGAGCGACGTGACGATGCCGTCGACCTCCTTGAAGGTGACGCAGTCACCGCCGCCGCTCACCTTGCCGGCCGTCCACTCGATGCCGCCCGTGAGGTGCGCGAGGAAGACCGGGTCGGAGTACGACGAGTCGACGTGGCCGGCACCCTCGTACCACGACCGTCCGCCCTCGAAGTTGTGGCACCAGGCGATCGGGTGGTCGGCGCCCATGGCGTCACGGCCGGGGTTGTAGGTCGACTCGTCCAGGGTGATGAGCACGTGGACGTCCTCACGCGGGTTGCTCGTGAAGTTGTACCACTCGTCGAACCGCGTCCACTCCGCGGGCAGCATCTCGGTCGACGGGTGCGCGGGGCTCTCGACCCGCATCGTGGCCGTCTGCTGGGCCGGGTGGCTCGCGAACCGGGCCGAGCCGCCGCTCAGCTGGCTGTACCACGGCACCGCGTGCATGGTGTCGGTCGCGGCGTGCAGGCCCACGTACCCGCCGCCGTCGCGGATGTAGCCCTGGAGGGCCGTGAGCTCCGAGTCGTTGAGCAGGCGCGGGCGCGCCGGGTCCTGGTTGTTCGTGCCGTCGACCGGGGACGCGAAGACGATCGTCGCGTACTGCGCGAGGTCCTCGGCGCTCGTGAACGGCGTCGAGGTGAGCGTCAGCTCGGGCTGCCGCGAGTCCCAGACGTCGACGGTGAACCCGCGCTCCTCGCCGATGGCGATGACCGCCTCGGTCGTCTCGTCGATGTGGGAGTGGCGGAAGCCCAGGGTCTCGCCGACGACGAGGACCTTGTACTCGTCGTCGCTCGCGCTCGCCGGGATCGCGGCGACCCCGACGGCAAGTGCGCTCGCTGCTGCGGTGAGACCAGTGGCCAGGCGCCAGGCGTGATGCTTCATGGTGACTCCTCGTTGAGTGAACCGGTAACGCCCCCGGCCGTCGGGTGCCTGGGGCACCTGACGGCTTCGGGCGACGATATCCCGCTCTGCGCGCAAAAGGCAATGCCATTGAACAAAAAGATCCCGACCAGATGGTCGTCCTCCTCGGCGCCTCCGAGGGCGACGCTCGCGGACGCCCGTGGGCGGCGCCCCGGCCCTGGCGCGGCCGCACGTGACGTGCGAGCCGCGCCCGGGTCCTCGGGCGACGCGACGTCGAGCGGTCAGCGGGCGGTCGCGCGCGCGGCCGCGAGGACGATGTCCGTCACCGCGTCGGGCCGTGACACGGAGACGGCGTGGGACGCGTCGACCTCGACGGTCGTGGCCCCGGCGCGCTCGGCCATGAAGCGCTCCGACTCGAGCGGGATCGCGAGGTCCTGGCGCGCGACGAGGCTCCACGACGGGATCGTCCGCCACGCGGCGGCGCTCGCGGCGTCCGCCAGGGCCTGCCCGATGATCGGGCGCTGCGTGGCCGCCATGAGCGCGGCCGTGTCAGCCGGGACGTCCGCGGCGAACACCTCGCGGAACAGGTCCTGGCGGATGGAGAGGTCGTCCCCGGTGCCGCCGTCCGGGGTCGGGGCGGGGACGGCCTCGAGGGCCGCGCCCAGCTCGGCGCCGGGGAACTTCGCGGCCAGCTCGCCCGTGCTCTCGCCGACCTCGGGGAGGAAGCTCGCGACGTAGACGAGCGCGGTCACCTGGTCGTTGCCCTCGGCGGCGACCGTCATGACCGTGCCGCCGTAGGAGTGCCCGACGAGGACGACGGGCCCGTCGACGCCGGCGAGGACGCTGCGGAGGTAGGCGGCGTCGTGCTCGAGGCCGCGCAGGGGGTTGGCGACGGCGATCACGCGGTGCCCGGCGGCCTGGAGGGCGGGGATCGAGCCGTTCCAGCTCGAGGAGTCGGCGAACGCGCCGTGGACGAGGACGACGGTCTGCTGCGTGGTGGTGGTCATGACGATCTTCCCTTCCCATCGGGTCCGGGTCCGTCCCGGTACGCGCCTCCAACCTCGCCGGTATGCAATATATTCCATGCAAGCGACAGCGGGTGGGAAGAAGGGAAGAATGGGCCCGTGCCCATTCCTGCCCACCCGCGCGCCGTCGGCCGCACGCTCCTGCGCGACGACGTCTACACCCGGCTCCGGGACGCGATCATCGACGGCACCCTCGAACCGGGCGAGCAGCTGCGCGACGTCGAGCTCGCCGCCTGGCTCGGCGTGAGCCGGACCCCGGTGCGCGAGGCCCTGCTGCGGCTCGCGCGCGGCGGCCTCGTCGTCGCCCGCCCCGGCCGGTCCACCGTCGTCAGCTCGCTCGACCTGCGCGCCCTGCGCGAGGCGCGCGACGTCGTCGCCGCGATGCACCAGCTCGCCGTGCGCCAGGCCGTCCCCCTGCTCACCGACGCGGACCTCGACGCGATGCGCGACGCCGCACGCCGCTTCGCCTCGGCCGTCGAGAAGGGCGACGTGGACGCGGCGATCGCCGCCGACGACGACCTCCACGGCGTCCCGGTCGAGGTGGCCGGGAACCGGGCGGTCGTCGCCGTGCTCGAGCAGTTCACGCCGGTCCTGCGCCGGGCCGAGCGGCTGCGCTTCGCCGCACCCGACGCCCAGGGGTCGCTCGAGCGCCACGACGAGCTCGTCCGCCTGTGCGCCGCCGGGGACGCCGACGGCGCGGCGGCCGTCGTCGCCGGGCTCTGGTCGAGCCTGCCGGACGCCGGCTGACGCACGACGGCGCCGGGTCGACCCCGTGAGGGTCGGCCCGGCGCCGTGGCGTCGGTCAGCGGGGTCGCGTCACCGGCGCGCGGTGACGCCCCGCGCGGAGGTCACTCCGAGGGCGGGCGCAGGCGCGTCGCGTCGTCGATCTCGTCGTCCGGGCCGCCCGGCGCGCCGGTGTCCGGTGCCGCGCCGCCCGGCTGGGGCGGGAGCGGCTGCGTCGGGGCCGGCTGCTGGTACGGCGGCAGCGGCTGGGTCGCGCCCGGCTGGGCCGGCAGGGGCGTCGTCGGCGAGGACTGCGGGTGCTGCGGCGCGCCCGGAGGGGTGAACGGCGCCGCACCCGGCTGCCCGCCCTGCTGGGGCGGGGCCGGCGGCCGGGGCGCGTACTGCCCCGGTGCCGGAGGCTGTGCCCCGTACCCCTGCGGACCCGGCTGGCCGGGGTGGGCGCCCGGCTGGCCGGGCTGCTGCGGGCCCGGGTACTGGCCCGGCTGCTGGCCGGGATACGGGGACTGCTGCTGTCCGGGGTACTGAGGCTGCTGCTGGCCGGGGTACTGGCCCTGCTGGGGTCCCTGCGGGCCGGGGTGGGCGCCGGGCTGACCCGGGTACGCGCCCGGCTGCGCCGGGTGGCCGGCCTGCTGGCCGGGGTACTGACCCTGCTGACCCGGGTACTGGCCCGGCTGGCCGGGGTACTGGCCCTGCCCCGGCTGCTGGCCGGCGGCGTACGCGCCCGGCTGGCCGCCCTGCCCGAAGCCCGCGGCCTGGCCGTCCTGCGTGCCGGGCTTCGAGCGGAGCACGAGCCACAGCACGAGGCCGATGATCCCGAGCAGCACCACGCCGCCGAGCACGAGCCAGATCCAGGCCGACGAGCCGGAGTCCGACGCGTCCGCCGAGCCGTCGCCGGTGTCGGGCACCGCGGCGCCGTCGGAGTCCGACGTCTCCTCGTCGGAGCCCTCGTCGCCCGAGCCCGCCGAGCCGCCCGCGACCGCGGAGCCGCGCGCCGTCATCTCGTTGGTCTCGCCCACGACGGGCGTCCAGGTGACGGTGTTGCCGTCGATCTCGCCGTTCGACTCGGTGACCTCGCCGGGGAACGTGATGGCGATGCGGATGTCGAGGCTCTCCATCATCTGCCGCGTCATCTCGTCGCTCGTGGCGTCGCCCGTGTCGGGGTTGAACTCCTCGTCCGTCATGTCCATCGACCCGCTCACGACGTACTCGTCACCCTCGCGCGTGACGGAGATCGAGTCCGCCGCGCCGGAGTCGAGCTGCGCGATCGGCTGGTCGGCGTACGTGATCCGGGTGCCCGTGTAGCCGTCCTCGGCGTACGGCTCCTGGGTCGCGCCCTCGGGCAGGTCGGACTCCATCTCGGAGCCCATCTGGTCCCACATCTCCTGCGGGTCCATGTCGAGGGACTGCGCGAGCTCGTCCGAGAACGCCATGACGACGCTGCCGTCGAACGTGTCGTCCTCGTTGAGGGTGATGGCCATGTCCATCCGCATGCACCCCGTGAGGAGGAGTGCGAGGGTGGCGAGGAGGGCGCCGAGGCCGAGTCGTCTGCGCAAGGGTGTGGAGTTCACCGGCTCAGCATGTCGCGGATCGTCGCCCGGGGCGAGGGTCGATGCCGATTTGAGACGGAATGCGGCCGGAGTTCATCCGCTCCTCGCGCGTCTCGCGGCGCCCTGGAGGGCGGGAGACGTGCCGAGGGAAGTTGAGCGGAATACACTCAACTTAGGAGTCGTTCCACTGGTCAGACCATCTTTTCGCGCACCACACGGGAGCACCTATGGAAACGAAGTTCACGACCATGTCGCAGCAGGCGATCGGCGAGGCGATCCAGACCGCGTCGGCCGCCGGCAACCCGCAGCTCGAGCCGACCCACCTCCTCGCCGCGCTGCTCACCCAGGAGGGCGGCGTCGCCGTCGGGCTGCTCGACGCCGTCGGCGCCGACAAGCAGGCCGTCGGGCAGAAGGTCCGCGCGGCCCTCGTCGCGCTGCCCACCGCGAGCGGGTCCGCGGTCGCGCAGCCGACGGCGTCGCGCGCCACGTCCACCGCCCTCGACAACGCCGCCAAGGAGGCACAGGCGCTCGGGGACGAGTACGTCTCGACGGAGCACCTCCTGCTCGGCATCGCGGCGGGGTCGTCGCAGGCCGCGACCATCCTCCAGCAGGCAGGCGCCACGGTGGACGCGCTGCGCTCGGCTCTCCCGGCCGTGCGCGGGAGCGCGCGCGTGACGAGCCCCAACCCCGAGGGCACCTACAAGGCGCTCGAGCAGTACGGCACCGACCTCACCGCCGCTGCCGCCGAGGGCCGTCTCGACCCCGTCATCGGGCGCGACGCCGAGATCCGGCGCGTCGTGCAGGTGCTGAGCCGCCGCACCAAGAACAACCCGGTGCTCATCGGCGAGCCTGGCGTCGGCAAGACGGCCGTCGTCGAGGGGCTCGCGCAGCGCATCGTCGCGGGCGACGTCCCGACGTCCCTCCAGGGCAAGCGGCTCGTGTCGCTCGACCTGGCGAGCATGGTCGCGGGCGCCAAGTACCGCGGTGAGTTCGAGGAGCGCCTCAAGGCCGTCCTGGAGGAGATCAAGTCCTCCGACGGCGAGGTCGTCACGTTCATCGACGAGCTGCACACGGTCGTCGGCGCGGGCGCCGGCGGCGAGGGTGCCATGGACGCGGGCAACATGCTCAAGCCGATGCTGGCGCGCGGCGAGCTGCGCCTCGTGGGCGCCACGACGCTCGACGAGTACCGCGAGTACATCGAGAAGGACCCCGCGCTCGAGCGCCGGTTCCAGCAGGTGTTCGTGGGCGAGCCCTCGGTCGAGGACACGGTCGCGATCCTGCGCGGCCTCAAGGAGCGGTACGAGGCGCACCACAAGGTGACGATCGCCGACTCGGCGCTCGTCGCTGCGGCGTCCCTCTCCGACCGGTACATCACCGGGCGCCAGCTCCCGGACAAGGCGATCGACCTCGTCGACGAGGCGGCGTCGCGCCTGCGCATGGAGCTCGACTCGTCCCCGGTCGAGATCGACGAGCTCCAGCGGGCCGTGACGCGCCTGGAGATGGAGGAGGTCGTGCTCTCGGAGTCGACCGACCCGGCGTCGCTCGAGCGGCTCGAGAAGCTGCGCGCCGACCTCGCGGACCGGCGCGAGGAGCTCGCCGCGCTCACGGCGCGGTGGGAGGCCGAGAAGGCCGGGCACAACCGCGTCGGCGAGCTGCGCGCCAAGCTCGACGAGCTGCGCGTGCAGGTCGAGCGCGCGATCCGCGAGGGCGACCTGGAGACCGCGGGCCGCCTCCAGTACGGCGAGATCCCGCAGGTGCAGCGCGAGCTCGACGCGGCCGAGGCGGAGGAGCGCGCGGACGACGCGCTCGCCGCGTCCGGCCAGGAGCCCGCCCCGATGATCGCGGACAAGGTCGGCGCGGACGAGATCGCGGAGGTCGTCTCCGCGTGGACCGGCATCCCCGCGGGCCGCATGCTCCAGGGCGAGAGCGAGAAGCTGCTGCACATGGAGGACGTCATCGGCGAGCGCCTCATCGGCCAGCAGGCCGCGGTGCGCTCGGTGTCCGACGCCGTGCGCCGCTCGCGAGCGGGGGTCGCCGACCCGGACCGCCCCACGGGCTCGTTCCTCTTCCTCGGCCCCACGGGCGTGGGCAAGACGGAGCTCGCGAAGTCGCTCGCGGACTTCCTGTTCGACGACGAGCGCGCCATGGTGCGCATCGACATGTCCGAGTACTCGGAGAAGCACTCGGTCGCCCGGCTCGTCGGCGCGCCCCCGGGGTACGTCGGGTACGAGGAGGGCGGCCAGCTCACCGAGGCCGTGCGGCGCCGGCCCTACTCGGTCGTGCTGCTCGACGAGGTCGAGAAGGCGCACCCGGAGGTCTTCGACATCCTGCTGCAGGTGCTCGACGACGGCCGTCTCACCGACGGCCAGGGCCGCACGGTCGACTTCCGCAACGTCATCCTCGTGCTCACGTCGAACCTCGGCTCGCAGTTCCTCGTGGACCCGCTGCTCGACGACGCGGCGAAGCGCGAGGCCGTCATGAGCACGGTGCGGGCGTCCTTCAAGCCTGAGTTCCTCAACCGCCTCGACGACGTCATCGTGTTCGAGCCGCTCACGCTCGACGAGCTCGGCCGGATCGTCGACATCCAGGTGGCCGGCCTCGCGCGTCGCCTCGCCGACCGGCGCATCACGCTCGACGTGACGACCGCCGCCCGCGAGTGGCTCGCGCTCGAGGGCTTCGACCCCGCGTACGGGGCGCGCCCGCTGCGTCGCCTCGTGCAGCGCGAGATCGGCGACCGCCTCGCGCGGATGCTCCTCGCGGGCGACGTGAGCGACGGCGACGTCGTGGCCGTGGACCGCGACCCCGAGGCCGAGGGGCTGACCCTGACGACCGAGGTCCTCACGGCCTGACGACGCGGCCTGACGACGCGGGCGACGGGGCCGTGCCGGCGACGGCACGGCCCCGTCGCGCGTCCGATCCGGGCGCCACCGCTGAGCGACGACGGCCGGGCCGGGACATACTCGGTCCGTGCCGACCGACGAGACGACCGACCCCGAGACCGCCGCGCAGCAGCGGCCCGACGACGCACCCCGCCGTTCGGCGGTGATCGTCAACCCGAACCGCGTCGAGGGGCTCGACGCGCTGCGCGACCTCATCGTCGAGCGCCTCGCCGAGGCGGGGTGGCCCGAGCCGGCATGGCTCGAGACGACGGCGGAGGACCCGGGCACCGGCCAGGCACGCCAGGCCGTCGAGGACGGCGCCGAGGTCGTGTTCGTGAGCGGCGGCGACGGGACGGTCCGCGCGGTGGTCGAGGGCCTCGTCGGCACCGACGCGGCGCTCGCGATCCTCCCCGGCGGCACGGGCAACCTCCTCGCCACCAACCTCGGCGTGCCGACGGACGCCGAGGAGGGGATCCGTCTCGTGCTCCGGGGCGGCCGCCGCACGATCGACGTCGGCGTCGCGGACGGGCAGACGTTCGCGATCATGGCCGGGATGGGCCTCGACGCCGCGATGATGGAGGACGCCCCGACCGCCCTCAAGGCGAAGGCCGGGTCGGTCGCGTACGTGTTCTCCGCGCTCAAGCACCTCGCGGACGACGAGATGCACGTGGAGGTCACGGTCGACGGGCAGACCCGGCGCCGGCGTGCGCGCACGGTGGTCGTCGGGAACGTGGGGCGCCTCGGGGCAGGGACGAACCTGCTGCCGGACGCCGAGCCCGACAACGGGCAGCTCGAGGTCGCGGTCATCGCGCCCCGGAACCTCAAGCACTGGTTCCAGCTCCTGTGGGGCGTCGTGCGCGGCAAGAGCCGCGTGCCGAGCCGGGAGGTCGTGCGCGGCCGCGAGGTCTCCGTCGTCTCCGACCGCCCCCAGCCCCGCCAGCTCGACGGCGACGTCGTCGATCCGTCGGAGCGGCTCGACGTGAGCGTGCGCTCCCGCGCGCTCCACGTCTGCGTGTACCCGCCGGAGGAGTCCGAGGACCTCACCACCGGTGCACCCACGGGCGACTGAGCCGACCGGCGGACGGCGGGCCGGTGGACGCCGCTGTCGCGGCGGGGCCGCGTCCGCGAGGATGAGCGCATGAGCGCTCCTGAGACCGGCCCCGCGACCTGGTCGTCGCCCGCCCCGCCCGCGTCCGCCCCCTCGGCCCCCTCGGCCCCCGCGGCGCGCCGCTCGCCGCTCGCCGTCGTCGCGTTCGTCGCGGGTGTGGCGACCGCGCTCGTCAGCGCGCTGTTCACGCTCGCCGTCCCGCTGGTCCTCTCGACGTCCGGGTTCTCGTACGGCGCGCTGGGCGCGCTGCAGCTCGTGAACGGCGTCCTGGGCAGCGCTCTCGCGATCACCGCCGTCGTCACGGGGTCCGTCGCGCTCGTGCGGCGCCAGCCGGGCGCGGCGCTCGCGGGTGCGGGGACGGCACTCGGTGCGTCGACGCTCCTCGGGGTCGTGCTCGGTCTGGTGCAGGGCGGGCTCTACCAGCTGTTCTGAGCCGACGGGCCGTCGTGCGACGTGCGAGGTCGTCGGCGGCGGCGCACCGTGGGCCCATGAGCCCACGACGACCCGCGCCCGACCGCCCGGGCGCGCAGGAGTGGCTCCCGCGCGACGCCGCGGACGTCGACGCGCTCGCGCGCGCGGCGCACGCGTGCCGAGGGTGCGAGCTCTGGGCCGACGCGACGCAGGTCGTGTTCTCCCGCGGGCCGCAGGACGCGCCGCTCGTGCTCGTCGGCGAGCAGCCGGGGGACCACGAGGACCGTGAGGGCGAGCCCTTCGTCGGGCCGGCGGGCCGCCTCCTCGACGACGCGCTGGACGCCGCGGGGCTGCCGGCCGAGGGCGTCTACCTGACGAACGCCGTCAAGCACTTCCGGTTCGAGGAGCGCGGCGCGCGGCGGCTGCACAAGACCCCGGACGTCGCGCACGTCCGCGCGTGCCTGCCGTGGCTCGCGGCCGAGGTCGCCGCCGTCGCGCCGCGCGTCGTCGTCGCGCTGGGCGCGACCGCGGGACGCGCCGTGCTCGGGCGCCCCGTGCGCGTGACCGCAGAGCGGGGTCGCGTCCTCGACCTCGACGACGCCGAGGCCGCGTCGCCGTTCGCCGGGGGAGCGCCCGACGACGGCACGTCGTCGGGCGCGTCCGACGACGGTCGCCCGCCCCGGTCGGTGCACGCACCGCGCGTCGTGCTCACCACCCACCCGTCCGCGCTGCTGCGCGTGCGCGACCGCGGTGAGCGGGACGCGGCGTTCGCCGCGCTCGTCGACGACCTCCGGCTCGCGGGCGACGCGGCCGCCGCCCGCAGCACGTGAGCGCGCGCCTCGCGGTCTCCGCCCAGCGGTGGGAGGACCTGACGTTCCTGCACTGGCCGGTCGAGCCGGGTCTCGTGCAGCGGTGGCTGCCGCCCGGCCTCGTCGTCCAGACGGTCGGCGGCGCGACGTGGGTGGGCGTCGTGCCGTTCCTCATGGCGGACGTGCGCGTCCCGCCGCTGCCCGCGCTCGGCGGGTGGTCCCGGTTCGCGGAGCTGAACGTCCGGGTCTACGTCCGCGACCGCGCGGGGACGGAGGGCGTGTGGTTCGGGGGACTGTGGGCGACCCGACGCGCGTTCGTCGCGGCCGCGCGGGCCGCCGGTGTGCCCTACCACCCGGCCGCCGGGGTCGTCGAGGCCGACGGTCCGGACGTGGTGCGCTACCGGTTCCGTGCCACGGGACGCCGCGGCCCGTTCCGCGTCGCGCACGAGCACCCGGCGCTGACGGGCGGTCGCCTGACCGCCGTCGTGCGGGCCCACGAGGAGGTCGACGCGACGTCGGGGCTTGCGTCGTGGCTCACGGCGCGCTGGAGCGGGTACGGGTTCCGCGCGGGGCGACCGTGGCGGTTCCCCGTCGCGCACGAGCCGTGGACGCTGCGGCGCGGCACGCTCGACGTCCTGGAGACGGACCTGCCCGAGCGCCTCGGGCTGCCCGGCGGCGAGCCGCCGCTCGTGCACGTCGCCGCGCCGGTCGCGGCGCGGTTCGCCGTCCCGCGACCGGTCCCACCGACCGCGGCCGGCCCGTGACCGGGCGCGCCGACCGACGTCACCGGGTCAGCCCGCCGGGTCCACGACGCCGTGCCGGAACGCCCACACCACGAGCTGCACGCGGTCGCGGGTGCCGGTCTTCGTCATGGCGCGGCTCAGGTGCGACTTCACGGTGCTCGGCTCGAGGAACAGGGCCGTCGCGATCTCCGCGTTCGACGAGCCGCGGCACAGCAGGCCCACGATGTCGAGCTCGCGCGGTGTGAGGAGCGCGGCCGCGTCGTCGTCGCGCGCGACGGGGGCCCGGCGGCGCGCGAGCTCGTCGATGACGCGGCGCGTGAGGGACTGGTCGAGGAGGCCGTCCCCGGCCGCGACGCGCCGCACCGCGTCGACGAGCACGTCCGGCTCCGCGTCCTTGAGCAGGAACCCGCTCGCGCCCGCCTCCAGGGCGCCGAACACGTAGTCGTCGAGGTCGAACGTGCTCACCACGAGCACGGGTACCGGGTCGGCGACGTCGGGGCCGGCGAGCGCCCGCGTCGCCGTGATGCCGTCGCCGCCCGGCATGCGCACGTCCATGCACACGACGTCGGGCCGCTCGCGACGCGCGACGCGGACGGCGTCGGCGCCGTTCGAGGCCTCGCCGACGACCTCGATCCCCTCGCTCTCGAGGATGACGGTGAACCCGGCGCGGACGACGGCCTGGTCGTCCACGAGCACGACGCGCGTCACGAGACCTCCTGGTCGGCGGTGCGGGAGTCGCGCGCTGGTGCGCGCGGCACGGTGAGGCGCACGAGCCACGCCCCGTCCGGGGCGCGCCGTGCGTCGAGCGAGCCGCCGAGCACGACCGCCCGCTCGCGCATGCCGACGAGCCCGTGACCGGTCTGCGGGTCGGCGGCCGGCACCGTGCCCGCCGCCGGGTTGCGCACGGTGAGGACGAGGTCCGCGGCAGACCACGCGAACCGCACGGCCACGGGCCGGCCGGGTGCGTGCCGGCGCGCGTTGGCGAGCGCCTCCTGGAGCACGCGGTAGACGGCGATCTGGGTGCTCGGCGTCGGTTCCCACGGGCTGCCGTCGGTCTCGACCGTGACGACGGTGCCCGCGGAGCGCGCCGTGTCGAGGAGGGCCGGAACCTCGGCGAGCGTCGGCTGCGGCGCCTCGCGCTCGGCGCCGTCCTCGTCGTCGCGGCCTCGCAGGATGCCGACCACGAGGCGCAGGTCGTCGAGCGTCTCGCGCCCCTGCGCGCGGATCCAGCGCACCGACTCCTTGGCACGCTCAGGATCGGCGTCGACGAGCCGCTCGGCGGCGGACGCCTGGACCACGATGCCCGAGAGGTGGTGGGCCGCGACGTCGTGCAGCTCGCGGGCCATGCGCGCCCGCTCCTCGAGGACCGCCTGGGCGGCGAGCGCCTCGCGCTCGCGCTCGGCGCGCCGCACCCGGTCGCGCAGCTCGGCGACGAGCTCGCGGCGCGTCGCGACGTACGAGCCGACCAGCGCCGCCCCGACGAACGTGAGCAGCGCGGAGAGCAGCGCGCCGCCCACCTGGAGCGCGTGCTGCGCGGGCCCGGTCACGGCGGGGACGGCGAACCCCCCGAGCGCGAAGACGAGCACGACCTGCGCGACGGCCGCGGCCGCGGGCGCGGCCAGGCGCGTGCGGCGCGGCGCGTACGCCCCGGCGGAGTAGGCGGCGACGAGGGTCGCGGGGGCCTGGAAGCCGACGTACGGCGGCAGGAGCACGGTGATCGCGACCTGGGCCGCCACGGCGAGCCCGAGGCACGCCAGCGGTGCCCGACGGCGGAACGTCAGGGTCGCCGCCTGGAGCACGACGAGCGCGAGCACGGTCGCGCGGGCCCCGGGGGTGACGATCACGGCACCCGGCCCCGCGCCGAACGTCGCGCCGACGTCCGTCGCGAGGACGCGCTCGATGCCGAGGAACAGCGCGACGGTCGCGACGGCGACGACCCCGGCGAGCACGGCGTCGCGACCGGTGTCGGTGCGCACGCCGACCCGGTCGAGCGCGCGGCGCAGGGCCTCGGTCACGATCTCCTCCAAGGGGCGACGGGGACGGACGGGTCGGTGGGCCTGCCCACCCTACGGGGGTGCGCCGACCCGGCCGCGAGGTAGAGGCCTGGTCCACCGCGGTAGAGGCCCGGTCCACCGAGGTAGAGGCGTGGTCGACCGGAAGGGTGACCACGCCTCTACCTCGCGATACCAGGCCTCTGCCTCGGCGGTCGTCAGACCAGGTCGCGGCGCTGGAGCGTGAGGGCGCCGCTCCCGAGGAGCACCGCGACCCAGGCGACGAGCCCCGCGAGCGCGGCGAGCGTCCCCAGCGGTGCGGCACCGCCCAGGAGCGCCGCGCCGGACTGGCCCGTCGAGGCGAGGGCGCCCAGGCCCAGAGGCAGCCACTCGGCCGCGGCGGACTCGCCGCCCGACAGCAGGGTGACGGCACCCCGGACGATGGGCTCGGCGAGCGCGAGCGCCGCGACGGTCACGACGGCGGCCACCTGGCCGCGCACGAGCGTCCCGACTCCCAGCCCGAACCAGGTGAGGAGGACGAGGACCGCGAGGCCGCGCGCCCACACGCCGAGGACCTCGCCGGGACCGAGCGCGAGCGTCGCGCCCGGGGTCGTGACGATCGCGACGGTGAGACCCAGGGCGCCGACCACGGCGAGCACCACGCCCACCCCGAGGGCGACGGTCGCCGTCGCGCCGGCCTTGGCCGCGAGGATGCGCAGCCGCGACGGCTGGACGAGCGCCGTCGGCACGATGCCGCCCGTGCGGAAGTCCGTCGTCACGGCGAGCACGCCGAGCAGGAGCATGCACATGGTCGCCACGCCGACCGACCCCGAGCCGTTGAGCCCGTTGCCGAGCAGGTCGAGCATGCCGCGCTGGAACGCGGGCTGGGCGGCGTCGGTGAGCGCGCCGAGGTCGGGTGCCAGGTCCTCGAGCATCTCGGGCGACGCCTGGAACCCGACGGTCGGGCCGCCACCGAGCGCCTCGGTGCCCCGCAGGATCGTGGGCAGCAGGAGGGTGAAGGCCTGGACGACGAGCATCCCGGCGACGGCGACGGCCGCGACGACCCACGTCGCGCGGGTCGTGCGGAGCTTGAGCATCTCGGCGCGGTACATCAGCGCACCCCTTCGGTCGTGGCGGTCAGGTCGAGGTAGAAGTCCTCCAAGGACTCCCCGCGGAGCAGGTCGTCGAGCGGCCCGTCGGCGACGACGCGGCCCTGCCCGACGACGACCAGGTCGTCCGCGACCTGCCGCACCTCGGACAGCACGTGGCTCGCGAGGAGCACCGTGCCGCCGTCGTCGGCGAACGCGCGCACCAGGTCGCGCAGCCAGCGCATGCCCGCCGGGTCGAGCCCGTTGGCGGGCTCGTCGAGCACGAGCACCTCCGGGTCGCCGAGCAGCGCGGCGGCGATGCCGATGCGCTGCCGCATCCCGAGCGAGTACGTCCGCACGCGCCGGTCGGCGGCGGGCGCCATGCCGACGAGCGCGAGCACGTCGTCGACGCGCCCCGACGGGATCCGGCCGGCCGCGGCGAGCACCCTCAGGTGGTCACGGCCCGTGCGCCCGGGGTGGAGGCCGCCGGCGTCGAGCAGGGCGCCGACGGTGCGGGCGGGATGCGCCAGGTCCGCGAACGCGCGACCGTCGAACGTCGCGCTCCCCGCGGTCGCGGCGGCCAGCCCCAGCAGGACGTGCAGCGTCGTCGACTTCCCGGCGCCGTTCGGCCCGAGCAGCCCGACGACGCGGCCCGGCGCGGCCGTGAACGTCACGTCGTGCACGGCGTCGAACGCCCCGTAGGTCTTGCGCAGCCCGGAGACGTGGATGGTGGTCATGCCGGTCCCTTCCTCGATGCGTGCCGCACGGGCCTCCCGCGCGGTGCCCCACCAGGCTGTCGCGCGGGCGGTCCCCGGGTCTTGCGGCGCAGGGCGGAACCTGGGTTGCGACCTTCGTCGCAACCGGGTCGGTCCGGACGTGGACCCGCGACCGCCGGCGCCGTGTCGTCGCAGGTGAGGGGGCCGGGCGTGACATCCGGCCGGGCCATGGGGCAGGGTGGACGTCCACCCGACCGTTCTGGCGGGCAGCGCCACGCGTCGTCCGCCGGTCCTCGACCGCCCTGGAAGGAGGCGACGTGCGCCGACGTCATGGCCTGACCGGATCCCCGGAGGACGGCCGCGTCGCCCCGACGACGTCCGTCGAGCGCCGCGCCGCCACGCCGTGGGTCACGGTCGCCGCGGGGGCCGGCGCGGTGACCCTCGTCGTGGCGGTGGCCGGGATGGTGGGCGCCGCGACCGGAGGTGGCGAGGCCGTCGTCGTCGGTGCCTCGGCCGACGGCGGGACCGCTGTCGAGGACGGCGTCCCGGCCGTCACGCCCCGCCCCGACGCTCCCCGCCCCGAGGTGACGCGCATCCCGCCGCCGGACCACACCCACGACCCGGCGGACGGCGCCGACCCCGCCACGACGCCGGCGCCCCGACCCTCGGTGGACGAGACGGACGCGCCGCCCTCGTCGGCCGACCCCGCGCCGACCACGGAGCCCTCCGCCGCGCCGAGCGGCACCGCGCCGGAGCCTGCGCCGACGACCCCGGCACCCACGACCGAGCCCGACGCGGCGTCCGTCTCCTGGGTCCAGGAACGCCTCCGCGTGCACGGCGCGGACGTCGCGGTCACCGGCACGCTGGACGAGGCGACCCGGGCAGCGCTGCGCGCCTTCCAAGAGGCGAACGGCCTTCCTGGCGACGGCGCCGTGACCGCCGCGACGGCCGAGGCGCTCGCGGCCGCTCCGGACGGCGGTGACGAGGAGTCCGCGGACCCGGGCGGGACCGCTCCGACCGAGCCCGCGCCGCCGTCGGCCACGGACCGGCCGTCCGGCACCGTGCCGGGGCCGACCCCGAGCACCGAGGACGAGGCCGAGGCCACGCTCGCTCCGACGTCCTGAGCGCCGCGGGCAGGGCCGGGCGGGTGAAAGCCGTTCGGCGCGCGTCGGGGGCCTGCCGCGGTCGGTAGGGTTCTCTCTCTCGGACGACGGACGGAGCACGACCCATGACGAGCGCGGCCCTCGGAGCCGGCCACGACCGTGGCGCTCCCCGTCGCACCGCGAGCCCCGACCCCGGGCGCGGGTACGCGAAGGGTCGCGCCAAGCGCGAGGAGATCCTGCAGGCCGCGATCGTGCTCTTCGGCGAGGTCGGCTTCCACGCCGCCTCGCTGCGCGAGCTGGCGTCGCGCGTGGGCATGTCGCACCCCGGCCTGCTCCACCACTTCCCGACGAAGGTCGCGCTCCTCGAGGCGGTGCTCGACCACCGCGACACCGTCGACCAGGCGGACCTCGACGACGACCTCGCTCGCGGCACCGACTACTTCGACGCGCTCGTGCACCTGGTCGAGCGCAACGCCGTCCGCCGGCACATCGTGGAGCTGTTCACGGCGCTCTCGGCCGAGGCGACGTCCCCGGAGCACCCGGCGCACGAGTACTTCGTCCGGCGGTACCGGTGGGCGGTCGCGCGGACGAGCGAGCAGCTCGTCCGCCGGGCGCGCGCGGGGGGCCTGCGGGACGGCGTCGACCCGCAGGTCGCGGCGCGGCAGATCATCGCGCTCATGGACGGACTGCAGGTCCAGTGGCTGCTGTCGCTCGACCGGCCGCGGCCCGAGCGCGTCGACATGCCCGCCGACCTGCGCGCCTACCTCGGCCTCATCCTCGCCGAGGAGGCCCCCGCGCGCTGAGCGCGAGGACCTCCTCCGCGCGCTCAGCCGAGCAGGTCGGCGGGCAGCGGGTCGGTCCCGGCCGCGAGGCACAGGCCCGTGCGGTCGCCGTCGCGCCACGACGCCTCGGTCGGCGACCACACGACGAGCTCGACGCCCTCGGGCGCGTCGGCGCCCAGCACGTCGGGCGTGCACACGCGCGCGACGCGGCGGTCCACGGCCTGCTGACCGGGCCACACCTCGTCCGCGCCCAGGTCGGTCCGGGCGACGACCTGCGCCCGGTGCTCGTCCGCGCACGGCACGGCCCGCACCCGCGACACCTCGCCGTCGGGCGGCAGCTCGTCGAGGCAGGTCCCGAGCACGAGCTGGACCGCGTTGACCGTCTGCGGGGCGTCGACGTCGCCCGCGAGCGGCGTGCGCGCCTGCTCGCCCTGCCACCAGACGAGCGCGCCGGCGGTCCACGCGACCGTGACGACGGCGCCCACCACCATGCCGGCGACGGCGAGCCCACGACCGTGCGTGCCCCGGGACCGCACGCGGGAGAGCCCCGCGGCACCGAGCCCGATCCCGACGGGCCCGAGCACGACGCCCGCGGGCACGCTCGCCACGGCGAGCGGCTCGACGCGCGGCGGCGCGGGCTGCCACCCGGGCGCGTAGTACGTCTCGGGTGCGAAGCCCGGTTCGGCCGCGGCGGCCGGGGGTGGCACCGGGGTGCCCGACGGGGCTGGGGCCCCCGCCGGCGGGGGCGGGACCGGGGCGGGCGGCCGGGGCGGGCCGGCCGGGCCGCCGGGCGGGGCGAAGAGGTCGTCGTCGGCCACGGCTACGAGTCGCTCAGGGTCGCGGCGAGCACGATGAGCATCGCGAACGCCGTGCAGACGGCCCCCACGACGATCCCGGTGACGGCGAACCCGCGCCCGCGCGTCCCGTCGCGCATCACCTGGTTGAGCGCGACGATCCCGAGGACGAGGCCGACGATCCCGGGGAAGCCCGCGCAGAGCACGAGGCTCGCGATCGAGACGATCATCGACGCGAGCGCCAGCCCGTTCGTCCGCGGCGGCGCCGTGTACACGGACCCGTACGGGGGCGGGTAGGCGCCGTAGCCGGAAGACCCGGGGTAGGTGGAGAGGTCCGACGGCGGGTACCCGCCGCCCGGGGCGGAGCCGTAGGCCGGTGCGGTGCCCGGGCCGTAGGGCGACCCCTGCCCGGCCGGCGCGGCGGGCGCACCGTAGGGGGCTCCCGCCCCGGGTGCCGGCGTGCCCGGGTACCCGCCGCCCGCCCCGGACGGTGCGACGAAACCGCCCTGCTCCGGCGCCGGGGCGCCGGCGTCGGTCGGCGGGTTGTACGGGGTGAGCGGCGGCTGGTGCGGGCGCGGGGCGGCGTACGGGTCGACAGGTTCGTCGGGCGACCCGTACGGCGGGACGGGGGGCGTGGTCATGGACACACCGTAGCGACGGGGGCGGCGCGCCGTCCGCCGTATGAACAGGCTCTTGTAAGCCGTCGCAAATATTGCTACATCTTGCAGCAACGGTACAGCCAGGGTGCGTCCTCCACGACGGCGGCACGCGGACCGGCGGCCGACGTCCCGGCACCGACGCCGGGACACGACACGGAGGATCACGGATGCGAACAACGAGGCTCGCAAGATCGCGGGCACGCCTGGCGGGGGCCCTGGCCCTCGCCGTTGCCCTGCCGGGGGCGGCCGGCCTGAGCGCCGTCGCGGCACCGAGCGCGGCAACGAGCGCGGCACCGACCACGACGACCGTCTACTACCCGGACCGCCCGGGCTGGGCGGCGACGAACGTCCACTACGGCGTCGACGGCGCCGCCTGGACGGCGGTCCCGGGCGTCCCGATGGCGGACGCGTGCCCGGGCTGGCTGACGGCCGAGATCGACCTCGGCGCGGCATCGGGGGTGCAGCTCACCTTCAACGACGGTGCCGGGACCTGGGACAACAACCGCGGCGCCAACTACCGGGCGGGCGCGGGGACCGTCGTCGTGCAGGACGGCGTGCTCACCGCGGGGGCGTCGCCGTGCGGCACCGACCCCACCGACCCGACAGACCCGACGGACCCTGCGGACACGACCGCGACGATCTACTACGCGACGTCGTGGGCCGCGCCGAAGATCCACTACCAGGTGGGCTCGGGCGCGTGGACCAGCGTCCCGGGCACGGCGATGACCGCGGCGTGCCCGGGCTGGTTCACGCACACCATCGACCTGGGCACCGCGAGCGGCGGCCAGGTCGTCTTCAACGACGGCGCCGGGCGGTGGGACAACAACGGCGGAGGCAACTACCGCTACACCGCGGGAGCGCAGACCGTCTCGGGCGGCGTCGTCGCGCCCGTCGCGCAGAGCCCGTGCGGCCCCGACGTCCCCGAGGAGCCGGACACGCAGGCGCCCAGCGTCCCGTCCGGGCTCGTCGCGACGGCCGACGGCGTGCGCGTGACGGTCACGTGGGACGCCGCGACGGACGACACGGCCGTCACCGGCTACACCCTCACCCGCACCGGAGGAGCGGGCCCGGTGACGCGGGACGTCACGACCCCGTCCGCGACGGACGTGGGACTGCTCGAGCGGACCGCGTACACGTACTCCGTGACGGCCGTCGACGCCGCGGGGAACCGCTCCGCGGCGAGCGCACCCGTCACCGTCACGACGGGCACGAAGCCCGTGGTCGACCCGGGGACGACGGGCGAGCCGCTCGGCGGTGACCCGCGCGAGGACTCGATCTACTTCGTCATGACCGCCCGCTTCAACGACGGCGTGCCCGAGAACAACCGCGGCGGGTCCCAGCACGTGAAGTCGGGCAACGCGGCGAACGACGACCCCATGTTCCGCGGCGACTTCCAGGGGCTGATCGACAAGCTGGACTACGTCAAGGGCCTCGGCTTCTCCGCGATCTGGATCACGCCCGTCGTGCTCAACCGGTCCGACTACGACTTCCACGGCTACCACGGCTGGGACTTCTTCCGCGTGGACCCGCGCCTCGAGACGCCGGGCGCCTCCTACCAGGACCTCATCGACGCCGCGCACGCCAAGGGCATCAAGATCTACCAGGACGTCGTGTACAACCACTCCTCGCGCTGGGGCGCCAAGGGCCTGTTCACCCCGACGGTGTGGGGCGCGCGCGACGGGCAGTGGGACTGGATGTACTCCAAGAAGGAGGAGGGCCGCGAGTACGACCCCATGGAAGAACACGACGGGAATGACCCGACGCTGACCGCCGCGCAGAACGCGCTCGCCAAGGGCCGCCCCTACAACGGCGACCTGTGGTCGAGCACCGCACCAGCGGGTAACACGTGCAAGGGCTTCGGTACCCCGACGCAGTACAAGAGCCCCGAGGGGTTCCAGATCTACAACTGCCAGTGGCCCTCGCCAACGTCCGGTATGTTCCCGGCGAACTACTACCACCAGTGCTGGATCGGGAACTGGGAGGGAAAGGACGCGCAGGACTGCTGGCTGCACGACGACCTGGCCGACTTCAACACCGAGAACGCCGAGGTGCAGCAGTACCTGATCGACGCCTACAACCGGTACATCGACATGGGCGTCGACGGCTTCCGCGTCGACACCGCCGTGCACATCCCGCGCGTCATGTGGAACCGGCACTTCCTGCCCGCGATCCAGGAGCACGCCGTGGCGACGCACGGCGAGAAGGGCAAGGACTTCTACGTCTTCGGCGAGGTCGCGGCGTTCGTCAACGACAAGTGGAACCGCGGCTCCGTGAACCACTCCGCGCAGTTCTACACGTGGAAGGAGCGCAAGGAGTACTCCCTGGACGACGTCGTGGCTGCCGCCGAGCAGTTCCAGTACGAGAACCTCCTGGGCACGGGCAACCAGCCGACGTCGGACAACGCGTTCCTCGGGGGCGCCGACGGCAACACGTACCACGCGCCCGACCACTCGAAGTTCTCGGGCATGAACGTCATCGACATGCGCATGCACATGAACTTCGGGGACGCGGGCAACGCGTACCACAACGGCAAGGACTCGGACGACTCGTACAACGACGCGACGTACAACGTCGTGTACGTCGACTCGCACGACTACGGGCCCAACAAGTCGACCGTGCGCTACGCCGGCGGCACCGACGCGTGGGCGGAGAACATGAGCCTCATGTGGACGTTCCGGGGCATCCCGACGCTCTACTACGGCTCGGAGATCGAGTTCCAGGCGGGCAAGCCGATCGACTGCGGGCCGACGTGCCCGCTCGCGACCACCGGACGCGCGTACTACGGCGACCACCTCGCGGGCGACGTCGTGGCGAGCGACTTCGGCGTCGTGGAGTCCGCGTCGGGCGCGGTCGCGCAGACGCTCCAGAAGCCGCTCGTCCAGCACGTGCAGCGGCTCAACCAGATCCGTCGCGCCGTGCCGGCGCTCCAGAAGGGGCAGTACTCGACGGTCGGCGTGCAGGGGAACATGGCGTACAAGCGCCGGTTCACCGAGGGCGCCGTGGACAGCTTCGTGCTCGTCACGGTGACGGACGCCGCGACCTTCGCCCGCGTCCCGAACGGCACCTACGTGGACGCCGTGACGGGCGACCGGAAGGTCGTGACGACCGGGACCCTGACGGTCCCCGCACCGGGCAAGGGCAACCTGCGCGCCTACGTCCTCGACCTCCCGGGCAACCCTGCGCCGGGCAAGGTCGGGCAGGCGGGGCCGTACCTGAAGTAGCTCGGGAGGGTCTCGACCGTCCCGCCCGCGGCCGTGCGCCGCGGGCGGGAAGGCCGCTCAGTCCTCGAGGTCGACGACGACCGGCACGTGGTCCGACGCGCCCTTGCCCTTGCGCTCGTCGCGGTCGATCGTCACGCCGGTCACGCGGGCGCGCGCGGCGGGGGAGAGGTAGGCGAAGTCGATCCGCATGCCCTCGTTCCGCGGGAAGCGCAGCCGCTGGTAGTCCCAGTACGTGTACGTGTGCTCGGCGGGGAGCGCCTCGCGCGTGACCTCGGTGTACCCGGCTGCCCCGAACGCGGCGAACGCGTCCCGCTCCGCGGGCGTCACGTGCGTCTTGCCCGCGAAGTACGCGACGTCCCACACGTCGGTGTCGAGCGGGGCGACGTTCCAGTCGCCGACGAGCGCGACCTGCGCCCCCGGGTCGTCCGCGAGCCAGCCCGCGGCGCGCTCGCGCAGCTCGTCGAGCCAGCGCAGCTTGTACGTGTAGTGCGGGTCGCCGACCTCCCGGCCGTGCGGCACGTACAGGCTCCACACGCGCACGCCGCCGCACGTCGCGCCCAGGGCACGCGCCTCGACCTGCTCGCCGAAGGCGGGCTGGCCCGGGAAGGAGGTCTCGACGTCGTCCAGGCCGACGCGCGAGACGACCGCGACGCCGTTCCACTGGTTCACGCCCACGTGCGCGACCTCGTACCCCGCCGCCTCGAACGGCGCGACGGGGAACTGGGCGTCGGCGCACTTGGTCTCCTGGAGCGCGAGGACGTCGGTCCCGGTCCGCTCGAGGAACGCGACCGCCCGGTCGACGCGGGCACGGACGGAGTTGATGTTCCAGGTCGCGAGGCGCACGGGCTCCACCGTACCGACGTCGGCGCGCCGCCGCCCGTAGGCTGTGGCCATGGCGACAGCACTCATCACCGGCGCGAGCGCCGGCCTGGGCCTGGAGTTCGCGTGGCAGCTCGCCACGGCGCGGCACGACCTCGTGCTCGTCGCGCGCGACGAGGCGCGCCTCGAGGAGGTCGCGGGCCAGATCCGGGCCGCCGCGGGCGTGCGGGTCCAGGTCCTGCCGGCCGACCTCTCCGTGCCCGACGACGTCGCGCGCGTGGCCGAGCGCCTCGCCTCGACCGGGGGCCCGGACGAGCGCCCGGTCGGCCTGCTCGTCAACAACGCGGGATTCGCGACCCACCAGCACTTCGTCGGCGGCGACCTCGACGTCGAGCTGCGCGCGCTCGACGTCATGGTCCGCGCCGTCATGGTGCTCTCGCACGCGGCCGCGGGCCAGATGACCGCGCGCGGGCGCGGCGCGATCCTCAACGTCGCGTCCGTCGCGGCGCTCACGGCGGGCGGCACCTACGCGGCCGCGAAGGCGTGGGTGCGCTCGTTCACCGAGGGTCTGGCCGTCGAGCTGCACGGGACCGGCGTCACCGCGACCGTCCTGTGCCCGGGCTTCACGCACACCGAGTTCCACGACCGTGCCGGGATCGACAAGTCCACGCTGCCCGACGTCGCGTGGCTCGACGCGGACCGCGTCGTCGCCGCGGCGCTCGCGGACGTGCGCCGGGGCGTCGTCATCTCGACGCCCTCCGTGCGCTACCGCGTCGCCTCGGCCGCGCTGCGCGCGATGCCGCGCTCTGCCGTGCGCGCGATCGGCAAGTACCGGTAGGAGCCCGCAGCCCGGCGGACTACCCTTGGCCGTCGTGACCACGGATCTCTCCTCGACGCCCCGCGAGCAGCTGCTCGACCTCATCCGCGAGCTCGCCGTCGTGCACGGCCGCGTGACGCTCTCCTCGGGCAAGGAGGCCGACTACTACGTCGACCTCCGGCGCGTGACGCTGCACCACCGCGCGGCGCCGCTCATCGGTCACCAGCTCCTCGACCTCCTCGAGGAGCGCGGGCTCGGCACCGCGGAGATCGACGCCGTCGGCGGGCTGACGCTCGGCGCCGACCCGATCGCGACCGCCCTCCTGCACGCCGCGGCCTCGCGCGGGCAGGACCTCGACGCGTTCGTCGTGCGCAAGGCGGCGAAGGCGCACGGGATGCAGCGGCAGATCGAGGGCCCGGACGTCGCGGGCCGGACGGTCGTGGTCGTCGAGGACACGACGACGACGGGTGGGTCGCCCATCACGGCGATCGAGGCCGTGCGCGCCGCGGGCGGGACGGTCGCCGGGGTCGCGACGATCGTGGACCGCGCGACGGGCGCGGGCGAGAAGATCGAGGCGCTCGGCGTGCCGTACCACTACCTCTTCAGCCTCGAGGACCTCGGCCTCGCCTGACCGGAGCGCGCGCAGGGTGGGGACGAGGCGCGTGTCACACTGAAATAGGTCAGCCTTACCTTGCTTTGGTGAGGCGTGCCTTATATCGTCCGGGGCGACGGAGCGTCGTCACGCTCCGCGTCGCGGTCCCGCTCTTCCGGGACCCGCCCGGACCAGCACGGGAGACCTAGTGCGCACTTCCCCGCAGGGGCGCGTCCGCCGCGCCCTCGCCTCGTTCCTCGCCGCGGCGCTCGCCGCCGGCGTCACCGTCGCGGGGGCAGGCGCTCCCGCGCAGGCCGCCGCGGCCGACGTCCAGGCCGGCTCGGCCACCTGGAACCTCGTCGACTCGTGGACCTCGTACGTCACGGGCCCGATCGCCCAGGGCACGGTCACGCCGCCCCTCCAGGGCGGGCGTTCCGTGTACGGGCCGGCGTCCGGCAGCTACGACGACGCGTCGGGCACCGGCTCCGTGCGCCTCGGGGGCTCCACGCGCTACGAGGGCCACCACGGCGCGCTCGACGTGACGCTGTCCGACGTCCGCCTCGAGCTCACGGGCCCCGGGACGGGCGCCGTGTTCGCGGACTTCGCGGGCACCGTGAACCCGGGGGCGGGGGACGACGTCAAGGTCGCCGACGTCGCCGTCTCCGCGACGCGCGACGGCGACGAGGTCACGTTCGTCGCGGACGGGACCGTCGTGCCCACGATCGGCGACGTCTCGCCGTACTTCGCGTCCTACGCGAACGCGCGGATGTCGACGCTCACCGCGCGCGTCGTCGCGCCCGAGCCGGTCGCCCCGGCCGTCGCGACCTCGACGTCGCTCGCGGTCGCGCCGTCCGGCACGTCGTCCGTCGGCGCGGCGGTGACGCTCACCGCGACGGTCGTCCCGGCGGCCGCCGGCACGGTCGAGTTCCGCGACGGCGGCACCGCGCTCGGCACGGCCGCCGTCACCGACGGCGTGGCGAGCCTGGTCACGACGGCCCTCGCCCCGGGCGCGCACGGGCTGACCGCGGCGTTCGCGCCCGTGGACCCCGCGGCGTTCCTCGCCTCGGCGTCGGCGCCCGTCACGCACACCGTGACCGTGGCCGAGCCCGAGCCCGAGCCCGATCCCGAGCCGGTCGCGGACCCGCGGGTGACGGTGTCGCCGTCGGGTGCGGTGGACCCCGCCGTGGAGAACACGTTCACCGTGTCAGGTTCCGGGTTCGTGGGCGCGGGCGCGGCCACCGGCGCGTACGTGCTCGTCGGTGAGAGGTCGCTGTGGGACGGCAGCGGCCCGCTGGTGTCCAGCGGGTGGCTCGTGCAGGCGTGGGTGACGGCGCCGCAGATCGTGGACGGCTCGTTCACGACGACGGTGACGGTCCCGGCGGGCTCGTTCGAGCCGGGCACGGAGTACGTGGTCGCGACGTCCGCGGCGCACCGGCTGTCCGCGACGGACCGGAGCCTGGACACGTTCACGCCGGTCGTCGTGCAGCAGCCCGAGCCGCAGGAGCCGGTCAGCGCGCCGTTCCCGGAGATCGCCGCGCCGGGAACGACGCACGGCACGGTCTCGTGGAAGGTCTCGGACCGCGTCTTCGCCTACTACAACGACAAGCAGGTCACCGGCGGGGTCGCCGCCGACGGCACCTTCGCCTTCCCGGTGACCGAGGTCGTGCGCTCGGCCGGTGGCACCGACCTCGCCCTCTCCGGCGCGGTCCGCCTCACGTGGAAGAACACGTACGCGGGGAACGTGCCGTACTACTGGCTCCAGCTCGCGGACGTCGCCGTGCGCGTCGACGCGAGCGGCCGCGGTGTGCTCTCCGCCGACGTGTCGTGGGACGACCTGTCCGACGCCGCGGACTCGGCCCCCGCGACGCGCCTCGACGTCGCGACCTTCGAGGTCGACCCGGCGGAGCTCGGCAGCGGCCGCGTCCTTGTCACGTCCTCCGCGCAGCAGTACACCGACGCGTTCCTCGCGTACCTCGAGCCGACGGGCCAGCGCGCGCACTTCGTCGCGAGCGGCCCGAGCGACGCCCACGCCGACGCGAAGAAGGCCGCCCCGGTCACGCTCGGCGTCGGCGAGGACGAGGTGCCGGCCTGGGAGCCCGCGATCGAGGTCCTCGCCGCGGACGGCGTCACGCCGCTCGGCGACACGGCGGTCTCGCCGGGCGACACGATCGTCGTGCGCGGCACGTGCTTCGACCCGGCGGCGAACGTCGGCGGTCGCGGCGTGCCGATCCCGGCGACGCTGCCGCAGGGCACGTACGTCGTGTTCGGGAGCTTCGCGGAGCGGTGGCAGCCCTCGACGGGGGCCGCGGCCGGGACCCGCAAGGTCGCGTCGCAGGCGTGGGTGCTCGCCGAGGGCGTGCTCGACCAGGTGCCCGCGCAGTACCAGGCGGCGGTCCGGGCGCAGTGGACCCCGCTCGCCGAGGACGGGACGTTCGAGGCGCGCCTCGTCGTGCGGAACCCCGAGGCGCTCGACGGCGGGCGCCCCGGTGTCTACACCTACGGCGCGGGCGGCGTGTCCAACGCGGCGCAGGAGCTCTTCGCCCCCGTCGCCTACGACGCCCCGGCGCCCCTCGCGGTCACGGCCGCGACGACGACCGTCGAGCCCGGCGGTGCGGTCACCCTGCACGTCGAGGGCCTGGTGGACGGCGACGCGGTCGCAGGCGTCACGCTCGGCGGCAAGCCGGCGACGTACACGCGCGACGGGAGCACGCTCGTGCTCTCCGTCCCCGCGGACGCGGCCCTCGGGACGACCTCGGTGGTCGTCACGTCCGAGCTCGGGGTGACGGGGAGCGTCCCGCTCACCGTCGCCGACCCCGCGCCAGGGACGGGGGCACAGCCGACCACGACGCGGCTCACGGCCTCGGCGACGTCGGTCGTCCAGGGCACGGCGGTGACGCTCACCGCGACCGTCGCGCCGCAGGCGGCGGGCACCGTGCGGTTCGCCGCGGGCGGCGCGACCCTCGGCACGGCGGCCGTCTCCGGCGGCACCGCGACGTTCCGGGCGAGCGGGCTCGCCGTGGGGTCGCACGCCGTCACGGCCACGTTCGTCCCGGCGGACGCCGCCGCCCACCAGGGCTCCACGTCCGCGCCCGTGAGCGTCACGGTGACGGCGAGGCCGACGGCGCCGACGACGGCGGGCGCCCTCACGTGGGGCGTCAAGGAGTCGTTCCGCAGCTACATCGTGGGCCCCGTCGCGCACGGGGGTGCGACGACGTCCGGCGGCGCGAGCGTCGTCGGCGGCGTGTTCCGCTTCGGCCAGGCCGACGGCGGCACGTGGAGCGCGTCGACGGGCCGCGGCACGGTGCGCTACGCGGGCACGGTCCGCTTCACCGGGCACGACGGCGCGCTCGACATCGCGCTGACGAACCCCGTCGTCGAGATCACGGGCGCGACCTCGGGCCGCCTGCTCGTGGACGCGCGCTCGACCGGCCTCGACGGCTCCGCGTTCGTCCGCGACGGCGTCGCGGTCGCGACGCTGGCGCTCGGCACGCCGTCGACCGCGGCCGACGGCTCGGTGACGTACCGGGACGCCGGCGCGACGCTCACGGCGGACGGCGCCCTCGCGTTCTCCGGCTTCTACCCGGCGGGCACCGCGCTCGACCCGGTGACCTTCACCGTCGGAGCGAAGGCCACGACGCCCGGCGGCGGCACGATCGGCACGCCGACCGACGGGACGGGCGACGGCTCGGTCGACCTGACGCGGGCGACGCTCTCGGTGTCCCAGGCGGCGCCCGGCGACGAGGTGACCATCAGCGGCGTCGGGTTCGGCGCGCGCGAGCAGGGCATCCGCACGGAGATCCGCTCCACGCCGCGGACGCTCGCGACCGGCGTGACGGCGAACGCGGGCGGTGCCGCGAGCTCGACCGTGACCGTCCCGACGGACCTCGCGCCGGGCGAGCACACGCTCCTGCTGATCGGCGCGGACCACACCGCGTCCGCCCCGATCACGATCGTCGCGTCCGGCACCACCGACGCCGGCGCGGGCTCGGCCGGGGGCGCGGCGGCGGAGCAGTGCTTCGCGCAGGGCGTCAACGGCGCGACCCTCGCGTGGGGCGTGAGCGACCGGTTCCGGGCGTACGTCACCGGCCCGATCGCGAAGGGCTCCGTCACCACGTCCGGCGTGCGCGACGACGGCTCGGCGTTCACGTGGAGCGGCGGGAGGGGCTCGTTCAACACCGACCTCGGCAAGGGGCGCACGAGCTTCGGCGGCACGGTCTCCTTCAGCGGCCACGAGGGCGTCCTCGACCTGCGCGTCAGCAACCCGCGCGTCGTGGTCGACGGCTCGCGGGGCACGCTCGTGGTCGACGTCCGGAGCAGCGACATGGAGGGCAACACGTCCTCGTCCTCGGGTGTCGCGTTCGCGAGCCTCGACCTCTCGGGCACGAAGTCCACGTCGGGCTCGACGATCACGTGGCGCGGCGCTCCCGCGACGCTCACCGCCGCCGGCGCGAAGGCCTTCGCCGGGTTCTACGAGGCGGGCACCGCGCTCTCGCCGGTGACGGTCAGCCTCCCGGTCGGCGGCGACGTCGAGTGCGACGTCTACTCGGGCGCCCTCGCGACGACCGGCTCGGACGCGGGCGGCCTGGCACTCCTCGCCGGGACGCTGCTGCTCACGGGTGCGGCCCTCCTGACGGTGCGACGCCGTCGGTCGGGTCGTGCGCCGGCGGTCGCGACCGCCTGAGCTCGCCCCGCACGACGGCGCCCGGTCACCGCGAGGTGACCGGGCGCCGTCGTGCGTGGGGTGCGGCCGTCAGACGAGGTCGACGAGGTCGGCGACCGAGTCGACGACCTGGCTCNGCGCCGTCGTGCGTGGGGTGCGGCCGTCAGACGAGGTCGACGAGGTCGGCGACCGAGTCGACGACCTGGCTCGGCCGGAACGGGTAGCGGTCGACGTCGCCCATCGTCGTGGACCCGGTCATGACGAGGTACGTGTACAGGCCCGCCTCGATGCCCGCGACGACGTCGGTGTCCATGCGGTCGCCGATCATCGCGGTCGTCTCGGAGTGCGCGTCGATGCGGTTGAGCGCGGAGCGGAACATCATCGGGTTGGGCTTGCCCACGAAGTACGGCTTGCGGCCCGTCGCGGACGTGATCATCGCCGCGACGGCGCCCGTCGCGGGCAGCGGTCCCTCCTGCGAGGGGCCGGTCGTGTCCGGGTTGGTGCAGATGAACCGCGAGCCGCCGAGGACGAGGCGGATCGCCTTGGTGATCGCCTCGAACGAGTACGTGCGCGTCTCGCCGAGCACCACGTAGTCGGGGTCGGACTCGGTGAGCGTGTACCCGGCCTCGTAGAGCGCCGTGGTGAGCCCGGCCTCGCCGACCGCGTAGGCGCTGCCGCCCGGGATCTGGTCGTGGAGGAACTGGGCCGTCGCGAGCGCGGACGTCCAGATCGACTCCTCGGGCACGTCGATGCCCGACGTCGCCAGCCGCGCGCGCAGGTCGCGCGCGGTGAAGATCGAGTTGTTCGTGAGGATGAGGAACGGACGCCCCTTGTCGCGCAGGGCGCGCACGAACTCCGGTGCGCCGGGGATGGCGTGTCCCTCGTGGACGAGCACGCCGTCCATGTCGGTCAGCCACGACGCGATGGTCCGCTCGGTCACTCTGCGCTCCTTCTCCTGGGACGGTGCCTCCGTCAGCCTACTGGGCCACCGGCTACCCTTCGCGGGTGACGAACACGCCCTCCCCGGAGCACCAGAACGTCGAGCACGAGACGCGCACGACGCGCGAGACGCACGAGGAGCACCCTGCGCACCTCGCACGCCCGCGCACCTCGTGGCGGTCGGCGCCGGTCTCGGCCGTCCGTGGCGGGCTCGTGGGCGCCGCCGAGTCGGTCCCCGGCATCTCGGGCGGCACCATCGCGCTCGTCGTCGGGCTCTACGACGACCTGATCGACGCCGCCGGCCAGGTGCTGCACGGAGGGCGCGAGCTCGTCTCCGGTCTGGTCCGCCGACGCGGGACCGCGCCCGCCGTCCGAGCGCTCCGCGCCGTGGACTGGCCGCTGCTCGTCCCCGTGCTCCTCGGCATGGCGGTGGTGCTGCTGCTGTCGCTGCGCGTCGTCGCGCCCCTGCTCGAGTCGCACCCCGTCCCCGTCCGGTCCGTGTTCTTCGGCATGATCGTCGTGTCGGTCGCGGTCCCGCTGCGGCTGATGCCCGGGCGGTTCCGCGTGCTCGACGGGGTGCTGATGGCGCTGGCGGCCGTCGCGGGGTTCCTGCTCACGAGCCTGCCGCCCGGGCAGGTGGACGACCCGTCCCTGTGGTTCGTGTTCCTCGGCGCGGCGGTCGCGATCAACGCGCTCGTGCTTCCCGGCGTCTCGGGTTCGTTCGTCCTGCTCGCCATGGGCCTCTACGTGCCCGTGCAGCAGGCGCTGTCGGACCGGGACCTCGCGTTCGTCGGGGTGTTCGTGCTGGGCGCCGCCGTCGGGCTCGGGTGCTTCGTCAAGGTGCTGCAGTGGCTCCTGCACCACCGGCGGCAGGGCACGATGGCGGTCCTCGCCGGCCTCATGGTCGGCTCCCTGCGCGCGCTGTGGCCGTGGCAGGAGGACGACGGCACCCTCCTCGCGCCGACGGGGTCCGTCGTCGTCCCGGTCCTGCTCGCGCTCGCCGGGGCGGCCGTCGTGCTCGTCGCGATGGCCTGGGAGGCGCGCGCCGCGCGGCGCACGGCCGGGCGAGCCTGACCGTGGGACGCCCCGTCGACCCCGACGGCGAGCGGGCCGAGGAGCGCGAGGTCGGGGTCGGGCCGTGGCCCGGGGGCCCCGAGGCGTGGCCGCGCGTGCCCGACCCGCAGGGCCCGCCCGGGGCGACCCGGCTCGACCCGCGGTACGACCCCGAGCTGCTCGCGCACGGCGACCGGCGCAACGTCGTCGACGCGTACCGCTACTGGACCGTCGAGGCCGTCGTGGCGGACCTCGACGCGCGCCGCGACCCCGCGCGCTCGCTGCACGTCGCGATCGAGAACTGGGCGCACGACCTCAACATCGGCTCCGTCGTCCGCACCGCGAACGCGTTCAACGCCGCGGGCGTGCACGTCGTGGGGCGCCGTCGGTGGAACCGTCGCGGGGCGATGGTCACCGACCGGTACCTGCACGTGCACCACCACGCGTCCGTCGCGGACCTCGCCGCGTGGGCCGAGAGGGAGGGGCTGCCGCTGCTCGGGGTCGACAACGTGCCCGGCTCGGTGCCCATCGAGGGGTACGCGCTGCCCGCGTCGTGCGTGCTGCTGCTCGGGCAGGAGTCGTCCGGGCTGACCCCGGACGCGCTCGCCGCGTGCCGCGACGTCCTGCACATCACGCAGCACGGCTCGACGCGCTCGATCAACGCCGGCGCCGCGGGGGCGATCGCCCTGCACGCCTGGGCGGCCCGGCACCTGGGGCCGGGACCGGCCTCGGGGTGAGCCCGTGGTCGTCCGGCGACCACAGGTCGAACGGCCCTGACGCCCGCGCTGTCATCCGTGCCAGACTTTGACCCGACAGTCCACCCCGCACGACTCCACAGGAGCTCCGCATGCCCATCGCAACCCCCGAGGTCTACGCCGAGATGATCGACCGGGCGAAGGCAGGCTCGTTCGCCTACCCGGCCGTCAACATCACCTCGTCGCAGACCATCACCGCCGCGCTCCAGGGCTTTGCCGAGGCCGAGTCCGACGGCATCATCCAGGTCTCCGTGGGCGGCGCCGAGTACGGCTCGGGTTCGACGGTCAAGGACCGCATCGCCGGTTCGCTCGCGCTCGCGGCGTACGCGCGCGAGGTCGCGAAGAACTACCCGGTGCAGATCGCGATCCACACCGACCACTGCGTCAAGAAGAACCTCGACTCCTGGGTCCGCCCGCTGCTCGCCATCGAGGCGGAGCAGGTGAAGAACGGCGGCCTGCCGACGTTCCAGTCGCACATGTACGACGGCTCGGACGTCCCGCTGGACGAGAACCTCACCATCGCCGCGGAGCTCCTCGAGCTCTCGCAGGCCGCGCGCACGATCCTCGAGATCGAGGTCGGTGTCGTCGGTGGCGAGGAGGACGGCCACGAGGCGGAGATCAACGAGAAGCTCTACACGACGGTCGAGGACGGTCTCGCGACGGTCGAGGCCCTCGGCACCGGCGAGAAGGGCCGCTACCTCACGGCCCTCACGTTCGGCAACGTGCACGGCGTGTACAAGCCGGGCGCGGTCAAGCTCCGCCCGGAGATCCTCAAGGAGATCCAGGACGCGGTCGGCGCGAAGGTCGGCAAGGCGAACCCGTTCGACCTCGTCTTCCACGGCGGCTCCGGCTCCACGGCCGAGGAGATCTCGGCCGCGGTCGACTACGGCGTCATCAAGATGAACATCGACACGGACACGCAGTACGCGTTCACGCGTCCCGTCGTGGGCCACATGTTCTCGAACTACGACGGCGTCCTGAAGATCGACGGCGAGGTCGGCAACAAGAAGGCGTACGACCCGCGCGCCTGGGGCAAGCTGGCCGAGGCCGGCATGGCCGCGCGCATCGTCGAGGCGTCGCAGCAGCTGCGCTCGGCGGGCAACAAGATCCGCTGACGTCCGCGCACGCCGAGGCGGCCGGCCGGCCGCCTCGGCCTCGCGACGCACGAAGGCCCCCGGTCCGTGCGGACCGGGGGCCTTCGTCGTGCCGTGGCCCGAGCGCGCCGGGCCCCTGGCGGTCGCGGACCGCGGACCGGGGTCGCACCGGGCGCGGCGTCAGTCGGACGTGCCCGACCCGTTGCCGGGCGTCTCGTCGAGGTCGAACCCGGGGTCGACGTCGACGATGTCGAGCAGCTCGCCGATCCGCGTGACCTCGAGGAGGAACCGTACGGTCGGCGGCGCGCGCAGCACGCGCACGCGGTGCGGGCCGCGCGACGCGAGGCGCGCGAGGAACGCGACGCCCGAGGAGTCCATGAACGTCACGTGGTGCGCGTCGATCTCGACGGGCAGGCCGGAGTCCTCCGCCGCGGCGGTCGCCTCCTGCAGGTCGGCGCCGAGGTCGGCGTCGATCTCGCCCGACAGGACGATGCGCGCGCGCGTCGTCCCGACGATGACGTGCACGCTCGCGGGGTCGCCCGCCCCGGCGGGGTCGCCGGCGACGCCGACCGGACGGTCGGCGGCCGAGGGTGTACCTTCGCGCACCGGCGCTCCTCTCCTGCGTGATCCCGACCGGTTCCGGTCTCGGGAAGCACCAATCTACGGTTGAATGTCCAGTCGGGACAGTAACGCGACCGTGGCGTCCGTATCCAGACGACCACCGCTCGGACCGCCGGAGGTGACGATGGGCAGCTCGCCGGGGCTCGGCACGGACCTGCCTGCGCACGTCCAGGAGCTGTGCACGCGTGCCATGGAGGGCGCCGGCGTCGCGATGTTCGTCACGGGTCCCCGCTCCCAGGAGATGCCGATCGTCTGGGTCAACGCCGCGTTCGAGCGGCAGACCGGGTTCGCCGCTGCCGACGTCGTGGGCCGCAGCCCCCACGTGCTCGAGTCGCTGCTCACCGAACCCGCCGAGGCGCAGGCGCTGCGCGCCGCGATCGTCGAGGAGCGCGAGATCACCCACACGGTCCGCGCCCTGCGCCGCGACGGCGCACCGGTGTGGACGCAGCTGTCGCTCGCGCCGCTGCGGGGCCCCGACGGCGCGGTCACGCACTGGGTCGGGGTGCAGGTCGACGTCTCGGAGCATCTCGAGCGCTACGCTGCCCAGGTCGCGTCGCTCGCGCTCGAACGGCGCGAGCGCGCTGTGCTCGACGTCGTGTCGCGCAGCTCCGACCTCCTCGCCGACCTCGACCAGCCGTACGCGCTGCGCGACATCACGCAGCTCCTCGCGGGCTACGTCGTCGACTGGGCGGGCTTCTACCTCAACGACGACGGCCTCCGGTTCGCCGAGGGCGTCGACACCGCCGCCCCGCCGAGCGGGCGCGGTCAGCGCCACGGCCGGTACACGCCCGGCGTGCTCCCCGCGGTGCCCGGCATGCCGACGACGGACGCGCTCGGCGACTCGGCCGCCGTCACCGGCTCGGTGCCGCGCGTGCGCCTCGTCGACGTGCCTGACCGCGTCCAGGACGTGCTCGACGGGCGCATCGAGGGACCCGTGACGCTCGACCTGTCCGCGACGTACCCGCAGTGGTCCGCCTCGGGGTGGCTCCAGCGCGACCTGCACCACCGGCTCTCGGGGCTGCCGCAGCGTCCCGGCGTCGTGACGGTCTCGGCCGTGCCGGGCCGCCGGCGCATCCTCGGCCTGCTCGTCACGGGCGACGCCCCCGACGCGCCGCCGTCGGGGCTCGGCACCGACGCGGAGGCGCGCGAGGGCGTGCACACGCTCCTGCAGGTCATCGCGCGCCGCGCGGGCACCGCGATCGACAACGTGCGGCTCTACGCGCGCGAGCACCGGCTCGCCGAGACGCTGCAGCGCGCGATGCTCCCCGAGCAGGCCGACGTCACGGGCCTCGACGTGTGGACCTACTACGCGCCGAACTCGGAGCACGCGCAGGTGGGCGGCGACTGGTACGACGTCCTGCAGATCGCGCCGGACGTCGTCGGGCTCGTCATCGGCGACGTCGTGGGCCACGACGTCGAAGCCGCGGCCGCGATGGGCCAGCTGCGGTCGGTCGTGCGGTCGTACGCGTACGAGCTGACGACGCCCGGGCCCGTGCTCGAGCGCGTCGACCAGCTCGTGCAGGGCATGCGCATCCCGCGCTCCGCGAGCCTCGTCTACGCGGCGCTCACGCAGCCGGACGCCGAACGGCCCGGCGACGCGTGGCGCATCGAGTACTCGCGCGCGGGCCACCTGCCGCCGCTCCTCCTGCGCGGCGGCACGGTCACGCAGCTCGACGACGCCGGCGGGGCGCTCGTCGGCTTCGGCGGCCGCAGCCGCTCGACGGGGACGGTCTCGCTGGCGCCGGGCGACACGCTCGTGTTCTACACCGACGGCCTCATCGAGCGCCGCGACCGCGCCCTGCGTGTCGGTCTGGAGTCGCTCGTCGCGGCGTCCGAGGCGGTCACCGCGGTCGACGCCGCGGGCGTGGGCGAGGAGCTGCTGTCCCGCCTGGCCGACGCGCCCGAGGACGACGTCGCGCTCGTCGTCGTGCGCATCCCCGACCCGCAGCGCGACGCGACGGCCGTGGTGCTCAGCCCGCGCAGCCGCCGGTGGCTCCTGCCGAGCGAGCCCGCGTCGATCGGGCGCGCGCGGCACGCCGTCGTGCGCACGTGCCAGGCGTGGGGCGTGCGCGACAGCGCGAACGCGGAGCTCGTCGTGTCCGAGCTCGTGGCGAACGGCGTGCTGCACGGGTGGGGGCACCTCGCGCTGCGCCTCTTCGACACCGGCGACGGCATCCGCGTCGAGGTCGAGGACTCGAACCCGGCCCCGCCGGTGCCCACGGACGGGCACCCGAACCGCATGGGCGGGTTCGGCATGCAGATCGTCGAGCGGCTGGCCGACTGGGGCTGGCGCCCCACGACGACGGGCAAGCTCGTGTGGGCGACGCTGCGCCCGACGAGCCGGTAGCCGGGGTCAGGCGGGCGGCTCGACCTTGGCGAAGCCCGACGGCGGCGTCGCGGGCTCGCAGCGGTGGTCGGCGTCGATGCGGAAGAGCTCGAGCGCGCCGCACACCTCGAGGACGAACAGGTCGCGGTCGTCGCAGCCGCGCAGCACCGTCGCTCCGCCGCGCTTGCGGCCCGAGTCGGCGAGCGAGATGAGGAACGCGGCCCCCGTGGAGTCCATGAACGTCACGCGGCACATGTCGATCACGAGGAGCTGACGACGCAGACCGACCACCCGCGCGGCGATCTCCGGGAACTGGTCACGCTCGGCGAGATCGAGGTCTCCGGCGATGACGAGGGTCGTCGTCGCGGGGGACGTGGCGATCTCGATCATGCTGTCGACTCTAGACGTCGCCGCAGACCCCTGCATGCGGTCGCCGTCGCTCGCCGCCGGGGCGCGCGGGACGGCCCGCAGACCGCCGCGACGCCGGTCACCGCAGCGCTCGGACCTCGTCGGCCGACGTCCCGGAGTCGCGTAGGAACTGCTCGCAACGCTCGGCCTCCTCGACCTCCCCGAGGTAGGCGGCGCACTCCGCGAGGGCGAGCAGCGCACGCAGGAAGCCCTGGTTGGGCACGTGGTCGGCCGGGATCGGGCCCTGCCCGCGCCAGCCGGCGCGGCGCAGCGCGTCCAGGCCGCGGTGGTAGCCGGTGCGCGCGAACGCGTACGCCGTCACGGCGCCGCGCGAGCCGTTCTCGTGCAGGTAGTCCTCCGCGAGGTGCGCCCACGCGAGCGGGCTCGCGGGCGTGCGGGCGGCGATCTCGTACGGGTCGCCGTCGGCGGCGATCGCGTCGCGCACGTGCGCGAAGTCGTCCGGGAGCCGGACGGGGGCGGGGCCGTCGAGGAGGTTCGCGTGCGTGTCGCTCATGGGGCCATTCTGCCCGCCCCCGGGTCGCGCGGCACCGGCGCGCCGGGACCGGTCGTGGGACGGACGCGGGCGCGCCGTGGACCCCGGACGCCCCGAAGGTCAATGGCCGGTAAACTCGGCGCCGGTCCCCGGGTGACTGCCGCCCGGGTGACGCCTCGGGCCCGCGGGCCCAGCGCCGTCGGGCACGACCTGCCCGCTCCGCTCCGGACACCGGTGCGCCCACGACCATGACCGGCCCGAGGAACAGGCAGTGCGAAAGTGGGGATTCCATGCCAGGCGTGGTGCTCGTCGGTGCCCAGTGGGGCGATGAGGGCAAGGGCAAGGCGACCGACCTCCTCGGCTCCCGGGTCGACTACGTGGTCAAGTTCAACGGCGGCAACAACGCCGGCCACACGGTCGTCATCGGCGACGAGAAGTACGCGCTCCACCTGCTGCCGTCGGGCATCCTGTCGCCGGGCGTCACGCCGGTCATCGCGAACGGCGTCGTCGTGGACATCGAGGTGCTGTTCCAGGAGCTCGACGACCTGATCTCGCGCGGCGTGGACGTCTCGCGCCTCCTCGTGTCGGGGTCGGCGCACGTCATCGCCGGCTACCACCGCACGATCGACAAGGTGAGCGAGCGGTTCCTCGGCAAGCGCCGCATCGGCACCACCGGCCGCGGGATCGGGCCGGCGTACGCGGACAAGATCAACCGCGTCGGCATCCGCATCTGGGACCTGTTCGACGAGAAGATCCTCGCGGAGAAGATCGAGGGTGCGCTCGACCAGAAGAACCACCTGCTGGTGAAGGTGTACAACCGCCGCGCGATCACGGTCGACGAGACCGTGTCCGAGCTCCTTCAGTACGCGGACCGGCTCAAGCCGATGGTCGCGGACACGGCGCTCGAGCTGAACAAGGCCCTCGACGCGGGCAAGAACGTCCTGTTCGAGGGCGGCCAGGCGACGATGCTCGACGTCGACCACGGCACCTACCCGTTCGTCACGTCGTCCAACGCGACGGCGGGCGGCGCGCTCACGGGCTCCGGCGTCGGGCCGACGCGTGTCACGTCCGTCATCGGCGTCATCAAGGCGTACACGACGCGCGTGGGCGAGGGCCCGTTCCCGACCGAGCTGTTCGACGCGAACGGCGAGTACCTGCTCAAGCAGGGCGGCGAGTACGGCGTGACGACCGGCCGTGCGCGTCGCTGCGGCTGGTACGACTCCGTCATCGCGCGCTACGCGACCCGCGTCAACGGCATCACGGACATGGTGCTCACCAAGCTCGACATCCTCACGGGCTTCGAGAAGATCCCGGTCTGCGTCGCGTACGACGTCGACGGCGTCCGCTACGACGAGATGCCGCTCGACCAGACGGCGTTCCACCACGCGAAGCCGATCTACGAGGAGCTCGACGGCTGGGCGGAGGACATCTCCGGCGCGCGCACGTTCGAGGACCTGCCCGTCAACGCGCAGCGCTACGTGCACGCGCTGGAGGAGATGTCGGGCACGCGGATGTCGGCCATCGGGGTGGGCCCGAGCCGCGACGCGATCATCCCGCGGCACGACCTCATCCACTGAGGCCATCCCGTCGCGCCACGTCCGCGCCCCACCGGTCCCCGGACCGGTGGGGCGCCGTCGCGTCCGGCCCGGGCCGGGCACCGGGAGCTGTGAGACGCCGACCGGGGGAGAGGGGCGCGTCGGTAGACTCGACGCCCGTGAAGATCCTCGTCGTCGGGACCGGTGCCCGCGAGCACGCCATCGTCCACGCCCTCGCGCACGAGGCCGACCGCACCGGCGCGGAGCCGCACGAGCTGCACGCCGCGCCGGGCAACCCCGGGATCGGGGAGCTCGCGACGCTCCACGCGGTCGACCAGAACGACGGCGCCGCGGTCGCGGCCCTCGCGACCGGCCTCGGCGTCGACCTCGTGGTCGTCGGCCCGGAGGCCCCGCTCGTCGCGGGCGTGGGCGACGCCGTCCGCGAGGCCGGGATCCCCGTGTTCGGCCCGAGCGCCGAGGCGGCGCGCCTCGAGGGCTCGAAGGCGTTCGCGAAGGACGTCATGGCGGCCGCGTCCGTGCCGACGGCGCTCGCGCACGTGTGCACCGACGTCGACCAGGTCGCTGCGGCGGTCGACGCGTTCGGCGCCCCCTACGTCATCAAGGACGACGGCCTCGCCGCGGGCAAGGGCGTCGTCGTCACCGAGGACCGCCAGGCCGCGCTCGACCACGCCGCGGCGTGCTTCGCGACGCCGCGCCGCGCGGTGGACGGCACGCCCGAGGACCCGCGCGTCGTCGTCGAGGAGTACCTCGACGGGCCCGAGGTCTCGCTCTTCTGCGTGAGCGACGGCGCGACCGTCGTCCCGCTCGCGCCCGCGCAGGACTTCAAGCGCGCGTTCGACGCCGACGCCGGCCCGAACACGGGCGGCATGGGCGCCTACTCCCCGCTGCCGTGGGCGCCCGAGGGCCTCGTCGACGAGGTCGTGACGCGCGTCGCGCAGCCGACGATCGACGAGATGGCGCGCCGCGGCACCCCGTTCGTCGGCGTGCTGTACGTCGGGCTCGCGCTGACGAGCCGCGGCACGCGCGTCGTCGAGTTCAACGCGCGGTTCGGGGACCCCGAGACGCAGTCGGTGCTCACGCGCCTCGCGACGCCGCTGTCCGCCGTCATGCTCGCGGCGGCGCAGGGCCGCCTCGCCGAGCTCGGGTCGCTCCGCTGGCACGACGACGCGTCGGTCACCGTCGTCGTGGCCGCGCACGGCTACCCGGGCGCCGTCCGGTCCGGCGACCCGATCACGGGCATCGACGCGGCAGAGGAGGTCGAGGGCGTGCACGTGCTCCACGCGGGCACCGCGCGCACGGACGACGGCGGCCTCGTCGCCGCGGGCGGTCGCGTGCTGTCGGTCGTGGCGCGCGGCGCCGACCTCGCCGAGGCGCGCCGCCGGGCCTACGCCGCGGTCGACCGCATCGTGCTCCCCGGCTCGCACCACCGCAGCGACATCGCCGCCAAGGCCGCCGCGGGCGAGGTCACGCTCGCGGGCTGACGCCCGCCGTCGGGCCGCCCGCCCGACCCCGACGCGCCCGGGCGCCCGTCGAGCACGACCTCTCCCGCCGTCGAACACGACATGGCGGTCGCTTTCACGCTGATAACGACCGCCATGTCGTGTTCGGCGCCCTGGGGGTCCTGTCAGGCTCGGTGCCACTTCTGGGCCGCGGTGCCGTTGCACGTCCAGATCTGGAGCTTCGTCCCGTCGGTGCTGTTGCTGCTCGGCACGTCGACGCACTTGTTCGCGAGGACGGACACGAGGTCGCCCGCGCCGCTCAGCACGAACTGCTGGGCGGGGTGGCCGCTGCAGTTCGCGAGCTGGACGGCGGTCCCGTCGGCCGTGGCGGCCCAGGCCACGTCCATGCACTTGCCGCCCGCGCGGACCGTGCCGTCGGACTCGAACGTCCACCGCTGGGCGTTCGTGCCGTTGCACGTCCAGAGCTGCAGCCGCTTGCCGTCGCTGAAGTCGGAGCCCGGCACGTCGATGCACTTGCCCGCGAGCCCGACGAGCGCGCTGCCCGACCCGCCGCCGGTCGTGACGAGCGACAGCCCGTACGCCGAGAGGATCGGGTTGACGGGCTGGTAGATGAACTTGCCGCCGTTGGAGCAGTCGTTGATGCGGCCCGAGGTCACGCCCTGCGCCTGGTTCCCCGAGATCACGGAGCCGCCCGAGTCGCCGCCCTCGGCGCACGCGCTGCCGCGCACGAGGCCGGGGATGTCGCCGTTGCCGTAGTTCACGGTGATGTTCTTCTGCTCGATGACGCCGCAGCGCCAGCCCGTCGTCGCGCCGGAGCGGCAGACGGACGCGCCCACCGGCGCCTCGGCGGACCCGGCGACGTCGACCGTGCCGCCCGCGTAGTTGTTGACCCGCGGGACGGGGGAGAACCCGGCGTCGACGCGCACCCAGGCGTAGTCGTGGCCGGGGAACGATGCCGCCTGGACGGTGCCCATGCGCGCCCAGCCCGCCGTGAGCACCTCCTTGCCCGCGGCGCCGCAGTGCCCGGCCGTGACGAAGCCGCCCTGGACGGCGAAGCCGATCGAGCACGCCGACCCCGACGACGCGCCCGGGTCGCGGGTGATGTACCGGTCGCCGCCGCGCACGTCGGCCGTGAGCTCGTACGGCGCGTCGACGACCTCGGTGCGGACGGCGGCCGGGTCGACCCCCGAGGCCGCGACGAACGCCTCCGCAGCGGCCGGGTCGAGCGACTCGACGACGACCTCGTTCGTCGTCACGTCGACGTACCAGGCCTGGACGGCGTCGGGCGTCGACACCTGGTCCAGCCCGGTGGCGACGGCGTCGAGCTCGGCGAGGCCGCGCTCCACGACGACGGCCTCGGCGCCCGCCGCCTCGACCTCGGGGACCGCGGCCGGGTCGGTGACGGCGACGACGGGCGTCGCGGCGTCGGCGTCGACCCACGTGCCGGCGTACGCCGCGCCCAGGCCGCCGCTCAGTGCCTGCTCGACGGCGCCGGTCGCGGCGTCGAGCGCGAGGCGGTCCGCGACGCCGGCCGCGTCGAGGCCCAGGTCGCGCTCGAGCGCGTGGAGCTGGCCGGGGGACAGATCGTCAGGACTCGGGACGGGCCCGGCGAGCAGCGCGGGGACCGCGCTCCCGGCGGACGTCGGGGTGCCGGCGGGTGCGCTCGCGCTCGCGGCCGTCGCGAGCCCGACGCTCGCGACGACCACCCCGATCCCGCTTGCTAGCGCTGTCAGGCGATGGTGCATCGTGCCGTGGTGCATCGTTGCCTCCTCGGTGCGGATGTCGACCCCGCCGTCGTCGGCCGGGCCGGGACAGCGGTGCAGGCGCCCCCGAGGGGGTCGCTCCGATGCAGGCCCCCGACGGTGAGGGAGCGCTCCCACGACCGTCCTGACGGCACAGTAGCGGCTTCGGCGGCGTTCGTCGCGCCGGGCTCGGCGGTGGTCGCGGTCCCGTGCCGTCGGGCGAGGCGTCTCGGCGCCGTCCGAGGGGCCGCCGGGACGGGACGCCGGTTCGAGCCGCCAGGTCGGACCGCCGGTCCGGCGAGGCAGGCTGACAGGCTGACCGACCGGTCGTCGGACATCGTGCCGCGCCCGCGACGGCCGGTGCGAGACTAGGGGCCGTGACCGACACCCCTCTCGACCCTGCCTCGGCCCTCTCGCTCGGCGAGGCCGACGCCCTCGACACGGCGGCGCTCGACCTGCCCGGCTGGACGCACGTGTACTCCGGCAAGGTGCGCGACCTCTACGAGCCGGACCTGCCCGCGCTCGGCGGCGTGCACCCGCTCGGCGACGTGGTGCTCGTCGTCGCGAGCGACCGCGTCAGCGCGTACGACCACGTGCTCTCGCCCGGTATCCCGGACAAGGGGGTCGTCCTCACGCAGCTCAGCCTGTGGTGGTTCGAGCAGCTCGCCGACCTCGTGCCGAACCACGTCGTGTCGACCGAGGTGTCGTCGGAGCCGGGCGACGGACTCGTGCCCGACGTCGTCGCCGGGCGCGCGATGATCTGCCGCCGCCTCGACATGTTCCCCGTCGAGTGCGTGGCGCGCGGCTACCTCACCGGCTCCGGGCTCGTCGAGTACCGCGCCCGGGGCGAGGTCTGCGGCGTCCCGCTGCCGGACGGTCTCGTGGACGGGTCGCGCCTGCCCGAGCCGATCTTCACGCCCGCGACCAAGGCGGCCGTCGGCGAGCACGACGAGAACGTCTCGTTCGACGTGGTCGCCGCGCAGATCGGCCTCGACGACGCCACGCGCCTGCGCGACCTCACGCTCGCGGTCTACGCGCGCGCCGAGCAGGTCGCGCGCGAGCGCGGCGTGATCCTCGCGGACACGAAGCTCGAGTTCGGCGTCGACCCCACGACCGGCGAGACGGTCCTCGGCGACGAGGTGCTGACGCCGGACTCGTCGCGGTTCTGGCCCGCGGACCAGTGGGAGCCGGGCCGTGCGCAGCCAAGCTTCGACAAGCAGTACGTGCGCGACTGGCTCACGTCGCCCGCCTCCGGGTGGGACCGCGCGTCGGACACCCCGCCGCCGTCGCTGCCGGCCGACGTCGTCGCCCGGACCCGCGCGCGCTACCTCGAGGCGTACGAGCGGCTCACGGGCTCGCCCCTCGGCTGAGCGTCACGCGCTCCGCGCGGCGCCCGGGCGGACGTACGTGTGCCCGCTGGGCGCCGTCCACCGGACCGCGCCGTCGGCGAGCAGGGCCGGGCGCCAGCCGTCGCGGGCGCGCACCACGCGGTGGTGCCGGCACAGCGCGACGAGGTTGCCCGCCTCCTGCGCGGCCTCCCACACGTCGTCGTCCGCTCCCGGCCGCGGCGCGACGACGTGGTCGAGGTCGCACCGGAACGCCGGGACGCGGCACCCCGGGAACACGCACGTCGCGTCGCGCACGAGCACGCGCGCGACGGTCTGCGGCGACGGGCGCGTCCTCGGACGGTCCGCCGGGACGGGGACGAGCGGTGCTGGCACGCGGGACCTCCCTGCGCCTCGGGCCGGATTCGTGCGAGGGCGGGGAAGGGGCAGGACCCCGCCCTCGCACCGTGCCGAGCGTGCGTCTCGAACACGTGTTCGACTCTAGCCCGACCTGCCGACACGGTCGAGGGCTTGCCTTATAACTCGTCACTCGATATATATCGTCCATGACCCGTTCCTCGGCCTTCCGCATGACCGAGCAGGCCTATCTCGTCCTGCTCGCCCTCAGCGGCGAGGCGCTGCACGGCTACGCCGTGATCAAGACCGTGCGCGAGCTGTCCGACGGCCGGACCCGCCTCGGAGCGGGCACCCTGTACGGCAACCTCGACCGTCTGGTCGCGGCCGGGCTGGTGGAGGCGGCGGGCGAGGAGGTCGTGGAGGGTCGGCTGCGGCGCTACTACAGGGCCACCGACACCGGGCGTCGCGCCGCCCGTGCCGAGACGCTGCGCCTCGCCGAGCTCGCGGAGCGCGCGCGGCGGTCCCTCGACGGTCGCGGACCGGAGGCGTCCGGCGCGGGCCTCGCGGGGACCGGAGCATGACCGCCGGCCGGGCGAGCCGGTACGAGCGGTCCGCGCGGTTCTGGCTGCACGCCTACCCGCGACGATGGCGCGACCGCCACGGCGAGGAGGCGCTCGCGCTCCTCCTCGACCTCGACGACGCGTCGGGCGCCGACGACGCGCACGCCGGGATCGGCGCCCGCGAGGCGTGGGGCCTCGTGCGCGCCGGATGGGCGCTGCGGTGGCGCGAGCACCCCCCGTTCGGGCGCTGGCTGCTCTACCGCGCGTTCGACGTCCGCCTCCCCGCGCGGTACTGGTGGTGGGTCGCGGACGACATCCACGGGCCGCTCTACCCCTGGCGCGTGACCCTGGGCAGCCTGGGGACCGCGCTGGCCGTCTTCTACGGGTGGCCCGTCCTGTCTCACGTCCTCTTCTCGAACGACGTGACCCGGCCGGAGCCCTGGTACGCGGCGGTCTGGTGCGCGGTCAGCCTCGGAACGGGGTTCGTGTTCCGGCGGTCCCACGTCGCGCGGGCGTGGCGCAAGCACGTCCTCCTCGGCAACATCCCCGTCGAGCCGCCGGACCCGCCGCGCGCCGCCGCCGGCTGAGCGCGCGCCCAGGCCGCGGACGGCCGACGAGAAGGGTGCGCGCGCCCGGTAGACTGGGCGCGGAATCCCGCCGTCGGCTCCCGCTCGTCCCGTCGCACCGGGCGTCCTCGACGCCCGTGACGTGGGCCGGGATCCCGGAGCCCCGGCCCTCCCGAACACTCTCGCCAAGGAGCCCCCGTGGGACGCGTCGTCGTCGAGGTCATGCCCAAGCCCGAGATCCTGGACCCGCAGGGCAAGGCCGTCGTCGGGGCGCTGCCGCGCCTCGGGTTCACCCAGTTCACGTCGGTCCGCCAGGGCAAGCGGTTCGAGCTCGAGGTCGACGGCGAGGTCACGCCGGAGGTCCTCGCCGCCGCCGAGCAGGCCGCGGTCACGCTCCTGTCGAACCCGGTGATCGAGGACGTCGTGCGCGTCGCCGACATCGAGGCCGACGCCGCCGCGACCGTCACGTCCCAGGGCCTCGCCTGATGACCGCCTCGGCTCTCGCGACGGCCAAGGTCGGTGTCGTCACGTTCCCCGGCACCCTCGACGACCGCGACGCGGCGCGCGCGGTGCGCCTCGCGGGCGGCGAGGCCGTGTCGCTGTGGCACGCGGACGCGGACCTGCACGGCGTGGACGCCGTCGTCCTGCCCGGCGGCTTCTCGTACGGCGACTACCTGCGCGCGGGCGCGATCAGCCGCTTCGCGCCGGTCATGGAGTCGGTCGTCGACGCGGCGAAGGGCGGTATGCCCGTCCTCGGCATCTGCAACGGCTTCCAGATCCTCACCGAGGCGCACCTGCTCCCGGGGTCGATGGTCAAGAACGACCACCTGCACTTCGTGTGCCGCGAGCAGGTCCTCGTGGTCGAGAACGCGGACACGGCGTGGACGCGCGACTACGCGGCCGGCCAGCGCATCACGGTCCCGTTGAAGAACCAGGACGGCCAGTTCGTCGCGGACGACCGGACTCTCGACGAGCTCGAGGCCGAGGGCCGGGTCGTCTTCCGCTACGAGGGCTGGAACCCGAACGGGTCGCGCCGCGGCATCGCGGGCATCACCAACGCCGCGGGCAACGTCGTGGGCCTCATGCCGCACCCCGAGCACGCCGTCGAGGCGGGCTTCGGCCCCGCGAGCGAGGCCGGGCCCCGCGCCGGGACCGACGGTCTCGGCTTCTTCACGTCCGTCCTGGGCTCGCTCGTCCGGGCGTGACCTCGGCGCACGTCCTGCCCGACGACGTCGCGCGGCCGGCGCCGGGCGTCACCGTGACCGCGGTCGCCGGGGACGACCCGGCGGCCGAGCGGATGCGCGCGCGGCAGCAGGCCGAGATCGCCGCGCGCTACGGCTCGCCGGACGCGGGCGAGTTCGTGGCGGAGACGGCCGTCGCGAACCTCGTGGTTCGCGACGCGGGCGATCCGGTCGCCTTCGTCGCGCTGCGCGACGTCTCGGGGGAGCCCGACGGGCGCGGCGGCGTCCACCCGCCGCGGACCGGTGAGGTCAAGCGGCTGTGGGTCGAGCCGGAGCACCGCGGGCGCGGGCACGCGCGCACCGCGATGCGGGCCGCGCACCGGCGCGCGATGGCGGCAGGCCTGGAGCGCGTCGTCCTCGAGACGGGGACGCTCCAGCCCGAGTCGATCGACCTGTACCTCTCGCTCGGCTACGCGCCCACCGAGTCGTACGGACACTACGCGGGCGACCCGCTCTCGCGCTGCTTCGTGCTCGACCTGCCCACCGACGCGCCCGCGGCGCCGGCACCGGACCTCGCGCCCGCGGCGGCCCCGGACCTCCCGCGCACGGACGTCGAGCTGCGCGCCGTCGCGTGGGACGACCCCGACGCGGCCGCGCTGCGCCGTGAGATGCACGAGACGTCGTCGGCCGTGCTCTACCCCGAGCTGTTCGCCGGCCTCGAGAGCGCGGGCGGGTTCGACGCGCTCGACGCCCGCACGGGCGAGCACGTCGTCGCGACCCTCGTCGCGTACCGGGAGGGCGACCCGCTCGGGTGCGCGTCGCTGCGCGTCCCCGCACCGGGGGCGCCTGCGGACGCGCTCGAGGTGAAGAAGGTCTTCGTGCGGGAGCGGGCCCGCCGCACGGGCACGGGGCGAGCGCTCGTCGTCGGGCTCGAGGGGGTCGCGCGCGAGCGCGGGGCAGCGACGCTCTTGCTGGAGACCGGCATCCGCCAGCCCGGCGCGATCGCGTTGTACCGCTCGCTCGGCTTCCGGGCGGTGCGGGCCTTCCCACCGTACGACGAGGACAACCCCGTCGCCCTGTGCTTCGCCAAGCCCTTGACCTGAGGCCATGTGACCGGGCTGTCGGATATGCCCGCGCTGTCCCGTCCCGGTAGGGTGGGCGCGTGTTCCCCCTCGCGAACGGTGCCCACTCCGCTGCCTCGGCCGTCCTGGAGCTCCTCGCCTGGGTCTCCGCCGTCGCCGCCCGCGTGCCGGGCCGCCTCGGCGTGATCGCCGGCGAGGTGCGCCAGACCGCGGTCGAGTGGGGTCTGCCCGTGCGCGAGGTGTCCGACCTCTACGCCGCGTTCCCGGGTCGCCTCGCGCTCGCGGTCGGCGCGGTCGCGCTCGTGTGCGCGGTCGTCGCCCTGGTCCACGCGCTGCGCGAGCGTCGCGACGACGCCTCGCCCGACGCCCGCGCGTCGCACGTCAGCGGGCGCTGAGCAGCGGCGCGACCTCCCGCCCGAGGAACCGCACGAAGCCCTCGACGTCGGGCTCGTCCGCTGTCGGCTGGATCGCCACGGCCGTCGCCCCGGCGTCGGCGAGCGCCCCGACCGCCGTCGCGAGCGCCTGCGCGTCTCCCGCGGCGCCGACGCCCTGACCCGGCTCACGCCCCCACAGCGGGACCTCGCGGTCCACGCGGTCCTGCGCGTGGGGGCCCGTCGCGGCGATGAGCGTCGCGTGCACGTCGAAGCCCTCCCCGGCGCCGCCGTCGCGGGCCGCCTCGACCGCGCCGCGCACGTCGTCCGGGGTGAGCGCGTTCGCGAGGATGAGGCCGTCGCCCAGCTCGCCCGCGAGCGCGAGCGACCGCGGGCCGACGCCGCCGAGCCACAGCGGCACCGGCTCGGTGGGCGGCCAGTCGAGACGCACGCGGTCGAGCGTCACGTACCGGCCCGACGTCGTGACCTCCTCGCCCGCGAGAAGGCGGCGCAGCGCGGTGGTGTGCTCGCGGAGGAGCGTCAGCGGCGACGCGACGCGCACCCCGGCCTGACCCATCCAGTCCTGGACGCCGTGCCCGACGCCCGGGACGAGCCGCCCGGGGAACGTGCGGGCGAGCGTCGCGACCTCCATCGCCGTGACGGCCGTGCTGCGCAGCGGGGCGGGCATGAGCCCGATGCCGACCCGCAGGCGGTCGGTCCACGCGAGCGCCGCGGCCGCGGAGGCGAGGCCCGACTGCTTGAAGCAGTCCTCCCACACCCACAGGTCGTCGAGCCCCGCCTCCTCGGCGGTCGTGGCGAGCCGCCGCAGGGTCTCGGGGGCGTGGGTCGGGACGTACGCGATGCCGAGTCGTGGAGTGGTCATCCCGCCATGCTGCCCGCGGCCACCGACACTCAGCGGTCGTCCGCGGGGCCCGTGCCCGGGCGACCGTCGGTGGCCGCGAGGTGGGCGAGCTGGGCCGTGACGGACTGCCGGGCCGCGCCGCGGACCGACGGGTCGACGTCGGCGTAGACGTGCGCGACGACCCGGTCCACCGCGTCGGGCGCGGCCGGGTCGAGCCCGAGGCCGGCGAGCGCCGCCCGGACCTGGGCGAGGCGCTCGTGCCGGTGCGCGCGGTAGGCGCGCACGCGCTGCCCGAGGTCGTCGACCACCGGTCCGTGCCCGGGCAGACCGGTCGCCGGCCCGGGCACCGCCCGGGTCGCGACGGCCTCCAGCGCGTCGAGGCTCGCGAGGTAGTCCCCGAGCGACCCGTCGGGCTCGGCGATGACCGTCGTGCCCGTGCCGAGCACGGTGTCGCCGGTGAGCACCGTGCCGCCCGGGTCGTCGTCGGGCAGGACCAGGCAGACCGAGTCGGCGGTGTGGCCCGGCGTGGCGAGCACCTCGATCCGCAGGCCCGCGGCGCGGATCGTCTCACCGCCGCGCAGCGGGGCACCACCGTGGCAGTGGTCGGGGTCGGCGGCGCGCACCGGCGCGCCCGTGCGCGCCCGCAGCCCGGGCGAGCCCGCCGTGTGGTCGGCGTGACGGTGCGTGACGAGCACGAGCTCCACCGGCCCCGCCGCGGCCAGCGCGTCCAGGTGCGCGGCGTCGTCCGGGCCCGGGTCCACCACGACGCACGACGCCGAACCGGGCGCGCGCAGCACGTACGACCGCGTGCCGTCGAGCGTCATGGGCCCGGGGTTGTCCGCGCGCAGGACCGCGGCCAGGCGCGTGACGGGCTCCGGGACCGTCGTCATCCGGCGCGGTGCCGCAGCACGGACGGGCGGCCCTCGTCGTCCCACTGGGAGAAGCGCGCGTCGACGAGCGGCCCCACGAGGTCGTACGTCTCCCACGTGTCGGGGACGCGGTACACGTCCTCGGGCTCGCCGTCGCCCGGGCTCACCGCGTCGACGTAGTCCTCGAGGTACAGGCCGCCCTCGTCCACGTCCCCCGCGTAGTACGCGCTCGCGAACGCCGCGCCCGCCTCGTCGAGGTCCTCGGCGAGGAGCTTGCCGTCGCACAGGTCGAGCACGAACGCGCCCGGCGTCGTCGTGCGCTCGCGCAGCGCCGCGACGTCGTCGGCCGCGTCCTCGGCGAGCCCGTCGGAGACGTGCCCGGCGAGCACCGCCCACGCGAGGAACATGCCGATGTGCGTCGCGCCCGCCTCCGGGCCGGCCTCGGGCGGGTAGCCCTCGCCCTCGGAGTGCCAGGACGCGTCGTCGAACTTCGTCGTCATGCGCGCGACGCTACCCCGTCGCACCGACCACGGGGGCCCTGCCCACCACGGGTGGGTCCTGCCGACCGAGAGTGGGTCCTGCCGACCGGGGGTGGGCGGCCGGGGCCAGGTCCGGCCGGTCGGACCGCCCTGCCCGACGGCGGCCTCGCGTCAGGCGGCGAGGTCGCCCGCGAGCTCCTCGGCCAGGAGCTCGAGCGTCCGAGCCCGTCCCGGCGTCGAGTCGAGCGCCTCGTCCGCGCGCGACGCCGCGACGGGCACGAGCATGACCTCGTCGACCCCGTGCCGCTCGGCGAGCCGGCGGACCTCCGCGGCCGCGGCGTCGGGCGTCCCGACGGCCCAGCGGCGCAGGCCGTCCTCGACCATCTGCGCGGCCATGCCGTCGAGCGGTGCGGCCTGCGCCTCCTCCACGGTCTCGAGCGCGGTGAGGGGCTGGCCCGTGCGCAGGCGCGCCATCATGCGGGCCTGCGGGAGCGCGCGGGCGCGCGCCTCGTCCTCCGTCTCGGCGACGACCGCGTTGAGCGTGAGGAACGTGCGCGGCTCGGGGAACGCCTCGCTCGGGCGGTACCCCTCGCGGTAGAGGGCGAGGATCTCGTCGACGCCCTGGCCCGAGAAGTGGTTCGCGAACACGTAGGGGAGCCCGAGCTCGGCCGCGAGGCGCGCCGAGTAGTCGCTCGACCCGAGGAGCCACACCGTCGGGGCGCCCTCGGCCGCGGGCGTCGCGTGCACGTCGTAGACCTGGCCGCTCGTGAGCCGCAGGGTGGCGCCCTGCGGGCTCATGAGCGCGAGGATGTCCGTCACGTGCTGCGGGAAGCGGTCCACGTCGGCCGTCGGGCCGGTGACCCGCAGGAGCTGGGTGACCACGGGGTCGGAGCCGGGGGCGCGGCCGATGCCGAGGTCGATGCGCCCGGGCGCGATCGCCTCGAGCGCCGCGAACTGCTCCGCCACGACGAGCGGTGCGTGGTTGGGCAGCATCACGCCGCCCGAGCCGACGCGGATCCGGTCCGTCATGGACGCCGCCGCGGCGATCATCACGGGCGGCGTCGAGGCCGCGACCGCGGGCATGTTGTGGTGCTCCGCGAACCAGTAGCGCTCGAACCCGAGGCGGTCGGCGAGGCGGACGAGGTCGAGCGACGCCCGCACCGCCTGGGTGCTGGTCTGGCCGGAGCGGACGGGCACGAGGTCGAGGACGGACAGGCGAGGGGTGTGGGTGCTCACCCTGGTGCCAACCGGCGACGGGCACGCCTCATTCCCCCGGGGCGGCGTGGACGGCGCGGACCGACGGATCCCCCCGGGGGTCCACGGTGGACGACGACGCACGCGGCGTCCGGGATCGCTCCCGACAGGAGTGCACGCGTGCCCCACCAGACCACGGGCGTCGTGATCGCGTCCGTCGCCCGGGTCGCGCGCGTGCCGTGGACGCGGGTGAAGGGGTGCGCCGACGCGATCAGGCGGAGCGTGCGGACGACGGACCGCCGAGCAGCGGCGTCCGCAGCCCGCTCGCGCGGTGGACCGGGCTCGTGACCGCGGTGCGCACGGCCTCCTCCGAGCCGACGACCCGCACGAACGACTGCGCGCGCGTCACCGCGGTGTAGAGCAGCTCGCGCGTGAGCAGCGGCGACGTCGCGGGCGGCAGGACGAGCGTCACCCGGTCGAACTGGCTGCCCTGCGCACGGTGGACGGTCATCGCGTGCACGGTCTCCACGGGCGGCAGCCGGTGGGTGCGCACGCGCAGCGGCGCGCGCGGGTCGCCGAACACGGCGACGACGCCGGTGCCGTCCGCGTCCGCGACGAGCACGCCCGTGTCGCCGTTGTAGAGGCCCACCTCGGCGTCGTTCGTCGTGACGAGCAGCGGACGGCCCGCGACCCACGGGGACTCGGTCGCGTGGTGCCCCGTCGCCTCCTCGACCCACGCCTCGACCTGCGCGGCCCAACGACCCCGGCCCGCGGGACCGCGCCGGTGCGCGACCATGACACGGTGCCGAGCCAGCGCGGCGAGCGCGGCGGACGCGTCCCCGGCGCGTGCCGCCTCGACGAGCAGCGTCCCCGCCGCGACGGCGTCCGCGCGTACCGCGGCGAGCACGGCGTCGCCCGGCTCGTCGTCCGGCGTCTCGAGGAACTCGACGGACCCGTGACCGGCGCGCAGGAGCGCGAGCGACGCGTCCGCCTCGCCGGAGCGGATCGCGGCGGCGAGCGGGAGGATCTCCGAGTCGCGGTCCTGGCGGTGGACCGTGCGCAGCCGCACGACGCCGTTGCCGAGCACCGCGCGGTCGTCGATCTCCCCGTCGCCCGGCGGCGGCGAGTCCGCGAGCGCGACGTCGGCCGCCGCCACGACCGCGGGTGCGGCCGCGGGCGGGACGACGGGCACGCGGTGCACGAGGTCCCCGAGGACCGCGCCCGCCTCGACCGACGCGAGCTGGTCCGGGTCGCCCACGAGCACGAGCCGCGCGTCCGGCCGCAGCGCCTCCAGCAGGCGCGCCATGAGCGGCAGCGCGACCATCGACGTCTCGTCCACCACGACGACGTCGTGCGGCAGGTGGTGCTGCGCGTCGTGGCGGAACCGCGTGGTGCTGCCCGGCCGGTAGCCGAGCAGCCGGTGCAGCGTCGTCGCGACCGGTGTGCCGACGCGCTCGCGGTCGGCCGGGTCCGCGAAGCCGGCGACGACCTCGCGCACCGCCTCCTGCAGGCGCGCGGCGGCCTTGCCCGTCGGGGCGGCGAGCGCGACGCGCAGCCCCGTGGCACCGGGGCCGCCTACGACGGCGGGGCCCGCTCCCGCGCCGGTCCCGTCTGCCGCGCCGGTCCCTCCGGGGCCGCCCGACGCGCCAGGGCTGCCGGTCGCGCCGTCCCCGGCGGTCCGGGGAGCAGGGGCGGCGTCGTGCAGCACGGCGAGGAGCCGCGCGACGGTCGTCGTCTTGCCGGTGCCGGGGCCGCCCGTCAGGACGGTGAGCCGTCGCGTCGCGGCGTGCGCGGCGGCGAGGCGCTGGCGGGTGTCGTCCGCCGCGGGGAAGAGACGCGCGAGGGCGGCGTCGAGACGGTCCGCGTCCACGGGCAGGTCGGCTGCGGCGAGGCGGCCGTCGACGTCGTGGCGCACCGCGAGCTCGTCGCGCCAGTACCGGTCGAGGTACAGCGCGCCGCCCACCCAGCGGGCGGGACGGTCCGCAGGCCCGTCGACCCCGACCGCGACGAGGGGGCTGCGTGCGACCGCGTCCGTCCACGGGGCGAGGTCCGGCCACGGCAGGTCCGCGGCGTCGGCGCGCGCCGCCTCCTCGTCCTCGGGCAGCTCGAGCGACCCGAGGTCGTCGAGACGCACGCACACCGACCCGCTGCGCACCGCGCGCACCGCGAGCGCGACGGCGAGGAGCACCCTGTCGTCGTGCTCGCCCGTGAGCCGGCCGAGGCGCAGCGCGACGCGCAGGTCCGCGGCCGAGACGACGCGCGCGGCGTTGAACGGCACGAGCCTCGCGGGGATCCCCACGGCGAGGCGCGGGTCGCCCTGGTCCACGACGGCGGGGGCGGCGGAGGGCGGGACGGGAGCGGTCGCGCCGGGGGCTGTGGTGGTCATGCGCGACCTCCGTCGAGCAGCGTGGACAGGGCGACGACGAGGCCGGGCGGCGGCGTCCAGGCCACGACGCCGTACGGGGCGCAGTCGGGGCCGCGCGGGGTGTCGGGTCCCGCCATGCCGCGCACGAACAGGTACGCGCCGCCCGCGAGGTCGCGGTCCGGGTCGTAGTCGCGCACGCGCCACCGCAGGTAGCGGTGGAGCGCGACGAGGTACAGCACGAGCTGGAGCGGGTAGTGCGACGCGAGCATCGCGTCGCGCGTCGCGTCGGGGTGGTAGTCGCCCACCGTGAGCGGCACCCCGGGCGGTCCCACGCGGTTCGTCTTGTAGTCGACGACGAGGTAGCGACGCCGGCCGCTCGGGTCGGGGCCGCCGTCGGGACCGGGCGCGGGAACGCGCAGGACCGCGTCGATCGACCCCGTGAGGTAGCCGCGCAGCGGGACGCCGCCCGCCCCCGCGGCGTCGTCCGACTCGTCCGCGAGCGCCGCGAGGAGGTCCGGGTAGCGGGCGAACGCGTCGTCGGCGGGCAGGTGCGCGCGCAGCACCTCGGCGAGGTCGCGCAGCGTCGAGGGCCGGACGCCCACCGTCTCGTCGCCCCCGGCGAGGGGGAGCTCGAACTCGAGCTCGGGGAGGCGGTCGCGGGGGTGGACGTCGGCGAGCGTGAGCCCGCCCGCGACCGGCCCGAGCGGCGTGCGCAGCGACTGGCCGAGCGCCGTCGCGAGCGAGGCGGGCTCGACCCCCGGCACGCGCACCGTCGCCGCCTGGGCGCACCGGGCGCGCACCTCGGCGTCGAGGTCGTCCGCGGCCGTGTCGACGTACTCGAGGATCTCGTGCACGAGGGTGCCGAACGCGGTGCCGCCCGGCTGGCCCTCGTACGGGGAGGGGACGTCGGCCCCCGGGCGCGCGCCCGCGGTCGCCGCGACCACGCCGGAGCCGTCGTCGTCCGGCGTCTCCTCCGGCTCGTCCTGCACGCCCGGGTCCTCGGGCTCGCTCTCGACCCCGCCGACCGACGCGTGGTGCGCCGCCGCCGTGAGCGCCGAGTACGACGCGCGCCGCCACTCCCGGTCCGGCAGGTGCGCGGCCGTCGCGCGCACGAGGCTCGCGGTCGCGCGCGACCCGGGAGACCAGCGCTCGCCCTTCGGCCGCGCGTCCACCTGCTCGACGACGACCGTCCCGCCCGAGCGCGCGGCGACCGCCTCGAACGCGGAGCGCACGGCGTCGTCGCGCATCGCGTCCGGCCGCGCGTGCCGCCCCGGCTCGCCGCCGAGCATGCGGTCGGCGAGCAGGAGTCGCGTGAGCGGGCCGGAGCTGGTGCTGCGCTTGGTCGGGGTCCAGTGGACGACCACCTGGTGCCGGGCGCGCGTGAGGGCGACGTAGAGGAGCCGCAGGTCCTCGCCGAGCTCCTCGTCGCGCCAGCGCGCCTTGGCGTCCACGAACCCGGGCGACCCGACGCCGCCGAGGTGCAGCACGCGCTGCCCGTGGTCGTCGTGGAACGCGAACAGCTCCTGGTCGTCCGACTCGAACCGCTCCCAGCCGAACGGGACGTAGACGACCCCGAACTCGAGCCCCTTGGCCGCGTGCACGGTGACGACCTGCACGGCCGCGGAGTCCGTCTCGAGGCGCCGGGTGCGCTCGTCCGTGAACACCGTGCCGACCTCGGCGATCCGCGCGCGCAGCCACGCCGCGAGCGCGGCCGGGCCGAGGCCCTCGGTGACCGCGGCCTCGTGCAGGGCCTGCGTGACGTGCCGCAGGTCGGTGAGGTAGCGCTCGCCGTCGTCGCGCGCCATGACACGGGCCGTGGCACCGCGCCGGGCCGCGACCTCCGCGACCGCGGCGACGCCCCGGTCGGCGAGCAGGCGCGCCCACGCGCGGACCGTGTCGCCGAGCTCGTCGTGGTCGGCGTCGCCCGCGGTCGCGAGCCGCTGCGCGTCCCACCCGACGAACGGCGTGAGCGCGAGCGCCGTCGCGCGCCGGTGCAGCCCCGGCTGCTCGAGCGCCGCGAGCAGGGTGAGCCAGTCCTGCGCGGCGGCCGAGCCGAACACGCTCGACGGCCCCGACACCACCGCCGGGACCCCGAGCGCGACGAGCGCCGTGCGCACCGCCTCCGCCTGCGCGTTCGTGCGCGTGAGCACCGCGACGTCGCGCGGCTCCAGGGGCCGCCAGCGCGCCGACCCTCCGCCCGCGTCGTCGCGCACGCGGTCGCCGCCGCCGTCCGCCGTCCCGAGCCGGCCCGCGACGTCCGCCGCCACGTCCTTCGCGAGCAGCGTGCGCGCGTCCGGGGCGGACGGGGCCGACGAGCCGCCGAGGCGGTACGCCCGCCGGGTGACCTGCCGCAGCCGCACGGGCGCGCCGCCGGAGAAGCGCGCCTCCGGGTGCGCCGCCTCGACCGGGCGCACGACGATGCGCGGGTCGCCGAGCGCCGTCTCGCCGAGCAGCGCGTGCAGGCCTGCGAGGAGCGGCCCGTCGCTGCGCCAGCTCGTGCTGAGCGTCGCCGTGTCGCCCGCGTCCTCGACCGCGCGCAGGTACGTCACGACGTCGGCGCCGCGGAACGCGTAGATCGCCTGCTTCGGGTCGCCGATGAGCACGAGCGTGCGGTGCCCGTGGAACGCGGTGCGCAGGATCTCCCACTGCTCCGGGTCGGTGTCCTGGAACTCGTCCACCATGACCACGCGGAACCGGGACCGGACGCGCTGCGCCGCCGTCTCGCCGTGCTCGGGGTCCGTGAGCGCGCGGCGCAGGAGCACGAGCAGGTCGTCGTAGTCGAGCAGGTGCATCGCACGCTTGCGCGCCTCGACCTCGCGCCGCGCCGCGACCGCGACCTCGTACCGCGCCGCGGCCACCGACCCCGGTGCGGCGTCCGACGGCGCGACGACCGCCCCGTGGTCGCTCACCGCCGCGCGGGCGACGTCGCGCACGTCGCGCGGCGAGAGGATCGGCTCGCGCTCGTCGGCGAACCGCCGCACGTACAGGTCGTCCGTGACCTCCTCGACGAGGTCCGCGACGTCGGGCAGGAAGCTCGTCGCCAGGTCGACGTCCGCCGCCGTCCCCAGCGCCGTGAGCATCTGCTGGCAGAACCCGTGCGTCGTCGTGATCGTCGCGGCGTCGAGCTGGGACAGCGCGACGCGCAGGCGCTCGCGCCGGCGGGCGAGCTCGGCGTCGTCCACCGCCGCGAGGAACGCGACCAGCGCGTCCGGGTGGTCCGCGGGGTCGGGCCCGCGCAGCGCGCGCTCGGTCGCGACGAGGCGCTCGCGGACGCGGTCGCGCAGCTCCGACGTCGCGGCGCGGCCGAACGTCACGAGCATGATCTCGGGCAGCGCGGCCACGCCCTCGGCGACGTAGCGCGTCGTGAGCGTCGCGATCGTGTGCGTCTTGCCCGTGCCAGCGCTCGCCTCGAGCACGACCGTCCCGGCGGGCAGGTCGCCGAACGGGTCGAAGCGTCGGGGCGCGCCGCCCGTCCCCGCAGTGCCTCCCGCAGTGCCTCCCGCAGTGCGCTCCGGTGCGGGGGCGCCGCCGGTCGTGGTCCGGGACGTCGCGCCGTTCACCGGGCACCTCGCAGCTCGTTCTCCAGCAGGGGCTCCCAGACCCGGCGCGCGAGCGCGCCGAGGCGGGTCGGGTCGTCCGGGTAGCGGCCCAGGTCGGCCGTCGTGGCGCGGCCCGCGACGTCCTCCAGGGACGGGTTCTGCCCCCACGCGAGCACGACGTACGGGTCCTTGCGCTCGAAGCCCTTGTTCCACGCCCAGCCCGCCCGCATCAGGGCGTCGCGCGCGTCGGACGAGCGCCGCTCCTCGGTGTAGCGCAGCGACACCTCGGGCAGCAGCGGCAGCGGCTCGCGCGCCGCCTCGTCACGCAGCGCCACGAGGTCGGCGAGGACCGCGACCGCGGTGTCGCGGTCGGGCGGGGTGAGCGTCGACCACGCGACGCCCGGCCCGCGCGGCGACCGGCCGATCGCGACGGCGTCCCACCGCCGGCCCGGGTCGCTCGCCGTGAGCGCGAGCGCCTGGACCCACGCGCGCAGCCGGTGCTTGGGCCCGAGCCGCGAGTACTCGGTGCGCACGACCCGCGCGCCGTGCACGCCGGGCACGCTCCCCACGAGCGTGCAACCGCCGGGCAGCGCCGCGCGCACGTCGACCGTCTCGGCCGAGCTCAGCACGTCCTGGCTCACCGGGCGGCCCGCAGCGACGTCCGCCTCGCGCGCGGCCTCCACGGCCGCGACCCGGAGCGGGCCCACCGAACGGACCACGTCCTGCAGGGCGGACCGCCCGAGCTCGCGCGGCGGCACCTGCCCGCGACGCCACTCCGCCTGCATCGCGCGGTTCGGGTCGACGCCCGCGAGCGCGGCCCGCAGCACGCGGTCGCCGACGCCCCAGCCCGTGAGCCCGGTGAGCGCGAGCGGCAGCCGGTCCTCGACGTCCTCCTCGTCGAGCACGAGGCCCACGTCGAGCGTGTGCTGCGCGAACCACCGCGGCGCGTTCTCGAGCAGGCGGACCAGGTCGTCGAGCTCGACGTCGGACCCCGCCCGCCCGGCCCCGACACCCCCCGCGCCGCCGACCGCCCCGGCAAGGGCGAGCGGGGCTGCGACCAGCGCCCCGACGGCCCGGCGCTCACGGCGCGCGGCGACCGCCCCGGCGTACGCGGCGTCGTCGTGGCTGAACGCCCCGGGCACCCCGAGCGCGCCCGGCGTGAAGTTGCGCTCGTCCACGGTCTGCAGCGGGTGCTGCACGACGACGTGCTCGCGCGCGGGACGGCCGTCGGGCGTCGTGGCCAGGCGGTCGAGCGCGTCGAGCAGCTCCGCGACGGGCACGGCGGGCGGGCGGGCCGCGCCGGTGCGCTCGTCGGCGCCCGTGTGCACGACGACGAGGTGGTCGCCGGCCGCCGCGACCGCGTCGAGGAAGATCTGCCGGTCCTCGCTGCGCGCGTCGCGCTCGCCGATCTCGGGGTGCCGGGCGAGCAGGTCGTCACCCGCGGGTGCCGCCGTTCGGGGGAACACGCCGTCGTCCAGTCCGAGGAGGCACACGACCCGGTGGGGCACGGAGCGCATCGGCTCGAGCGAGCACACGGTGAGCGCACCCGTGCGGAACCCGGCGCGCGTCGGGCGCCCGGACAGGCGGTCGTCGAGGAGCGCGCGCACGTCCGCGAGCCGCAGCGCGACCCCGCCGTGCGCGGCGCCCGCCGCGCGGACGTCGCCCAGGACGCGCCGCGCCGAGCCGATCTGCCACGCCTCCGTCGGCGGCGCCTCGGCGAGGAGCGTGACCGCGCGGTCGAGCGTGTCGAGCCAGTGCGCGAGCGGGTGCACGCCGTCGAGACCGCGCAGCACCTCCGTGAGGCGCGCGACGAGCTCCGCGAGACGGCCCGCGAGGTCCACGTCCGTCGACCCGACGTCGTCGAGCGGCAGCGCCGGGCCCACGAACCGCGCGTCCTCGTCGGCCATCGCGGCGCCGAGCAGGATGCGGTCGAGCGCCGCGTCCCACGTGCCCTGGCGCACGTGGCCGTCGATGCCGAAGCGGGTCCGGCGCTCGCCGTTCTCACCCCAGTGCACCCCCGCCTCGACGGCCCACCCGCGCAGGCGGTCGACGTCGTCGTCGGAGAAGCGGAACCGGCGCCGCACCGGGCTGCTCGCCGCGAGGTCGAGCACCTCGGACGCGGTGACACGGCCGTCGGCGAGACGCAGGAGCGTCGCGAGCAGCGCGAGCACCGGGTTCGTCGTGCCCGCGCCGCGGTCGGCGAGGCTGACGCGCAGGCGCTGGCCGGGGTGGGCGTCGTCGCCGAGCTCGGGCACGGCGCCGAACGTCGCGGTGACGAGCGGGGCGAACGTCTCGACGTCGGGGCACAGCACGATGACGTCGCGCGCCTCGAGCGTCGGGTCGGCGGAGAACAGCCCGACGAGCGTCTCGCGCAGCACCTCGACCTGCCGCGCCCGGCCGTGGCACGCGAGAACCTGCACGGACCGGTCGCCCGGGTCGAGCACGTGCGCGGCGTCCGGGTCGTCGGACCGCAGCGCGCGCTGGAGGGCGCCGAGCAGCGTCGCCGGCGCGGCCGCCGCCTCGTGGTGGTGCTCGCGCGCCCCGCTGCCCGCGAGCCGGAGCTGCAGCTCGACCGCGTCGCGTCCTGTGGACGCGAGGAACGGGTGGCGCGCGAGCGTCGGCAGGTCGGCCCGCCGCGCCCGGTCCTCGTCCGCGGCGGACCGGGCGGCGTGGTCCTCGACGGTCGTCCACAGCGCGGGCGACGGGTGCACGAGCCACACGTGGACGTCACGGTGCTCGGCGAGCGCGCGCAGGACCCGCAGCTCGTCCTCGGGCAGGCGCGTGGGCCCGAACACGGACAGCCGCGACGGGAGGTCGACGGCGTCCGGGTCGGCGCGCAGCGCCGCGACGGCCTCCGTGACGCGACGCGCCGGGTCGGTGGCGGGCACGCGGTCCACCAGACGGCGCCACAGCTCGGGCTGCCACGCGAGGTCGTCCGGGGCGTCCGACGCCCGACCGGTCGGGGACGCCGACGACCACGCGAGCACGACCTCGGGGCGCTGCCGCGCGTAGTCGACGAGGAGGTCCGCGAGCCGACGCGCGAGCGTCAGGCGCCGGGCCCGGCGCACCTCGTCGCCCGGGTCGCCGACGTAGCGCGCGAGCGGCGCCGCCCACGGCTCCGCGAGGTGCGCGTCGAGCACCTCGAGCACCGACCAGGCGAGCCGCTCCGGGCGCCACGGGTCGTCGTCGGGGTCGAGGTCGGTGAGGTCGGCGACCACCTGCTCGACGAGCCGGCGCGGCCCGCGGAAGTCCACGTTGGCGCAGACGCCCGACGACTCGCCCGCGCCCAGGTGGTGCGAGAGCCGCTGCGCGAGCCAGCGCTCGACCCCGCGCGTCGGGACCGCGACCACGTCCGGGGTGAACGGGTCCTCCGGGGCCTCGGCGAGCACGGCGGCGAGCGGCGCCACGAGGGCCTCGGCACGCTCGGAGCGGTGCACGTGCAGCACGGAGGACCCCTGTCGGTGGTGGTGGACCGGTCGTCGCACCCCGCCGGTGGCCGGGCGCTACGAGGAGGCTACGAGGTGCGTCCCACAGCGTCGAACCGTCGTCCACAGCGGTGCTCAGTCCCGCCGCGCGAGCAGGCGCCCCGCCGACCGAGCGGGCGCCCCGCCGAGCATGCGGTCGTGGCCCGCCCCGGCGCCCGGACGGGCCACAACCGCATGCTCGGCGCGAGGGGGTCAGTCCGCGACGGGCCAGGGCTGCCAGCGGCCGCCGGGGAGGGACGCCAGCCGGCGGTGCGCCGCCGCCGCGACGACCCGCGCGAGCCTCCGCTGCCCTTCGCCCGACTCCCGGCGCCCGTCGGGTCCTTCGAGGGCGTAGCGCACCCAGGACTCGCCGAGCAGGTACCGCGGTCCGCTGACCCCCTCGGAGAAGAGACCCCCTGCGACGCCCAGCACGAGGTCCTCGAGCCCTTCGGCGGCACCCTCCGCCGTCTCGTCGCACGCGTCGCAGCCGCACGACGGGAACCTGTCCTCGTGCAGCACCCCGGCGCGCACCACGACGCTCGGGTAGCCGGTGACGACGAGGGTCAGCGGCGCGGCGTCGTCGGACATCGGCGTGAGGCGCACTGCCCGCACGGCGCCCGGACCGACGTCGTGCGCCCCCGCGAGCACCGGGTGCGCGGGTGTGTCCGCGGTGTGCGGCGCCAGGTCGGCGTCGCGCAGGTCGACGTCCTCGACCGTGACGACGTAGGTCGCCGCGAGGTGCCGCACGAGCGCGTCGGCGACGTCGACGACCGGAGCGAACCGCTCCGGGTGGGAGTCCACGGAGTACGTGTCCTCGGGCGGGCCGTCGAGGTGGTCCCAACGTCCGCCGTACTCGAACGGCGCCCCGTCGGCGTCGTGGAACATCTGGCGGGGGACCGGCGGGCGGACGTAGGCGGTCACGTCGTCAGGCTAGGGCGACCGCCGCCGTCGAGCATGTGCTTTCTGACAGCCGACCATGCGCCTGTGGCCCGTCCCGACGCCGGGACGGGCCACAAGCACATGCTCGGCGGGAGGGTGTCAGGCGTCGAGCGCCCGCTCGACGTCCTCGATGACGTCGAGCGGGTCCTCCAGCCCGACGGACAGGCGCACGGTCGTCTCCGCGATCCCGACGGCGGCCCGACCCTCGGGGCCGAGCTTGCGGTGCGTCGTCGTGGCCGGGTGGGTGACGAGGGACTTCGCGTCGCCGAGGTTGTTCGAGATGTCGACGACCTGCAGCGCGTCCAGGAACGTGAACGCGCGCTTCTTCGCCGTCTCGGGGTCGGTGCCCTCGGGCACGGCGAGGTCGAACGTCACGACGGTCCCGCCGCCGCTCTGCTGCGACTGCGCGAGCTCGCGCTGCGGGTGCGACCCGAGGAACGGGTACCGCACGCGCCCGATTCCGGGGAGCTGCTCCAGCGCCTCCGCGACCTGCTGTGCGGCGGCGTTCTGCGCCGCGACACGCACGGGCATCGTCTCCAGTCCCTTGAGCAGCACCCACGCGTTGAACGCCGAGAGCGACGGGCCGGTGTTGCGGACGAACGTCTGCACGGGCCCGTGGACGAACTCCTCCGTCCCGAGGATCGCCCCGCCGAGCACGCGGCCCTGGCCGTCGATGTGCTTGGTCGCCGAGTACACGACGACGTCCGCCCCGAGCTCCAGCGGCTTCTGCAGCAGCGGCGTCGCGAACACGTTGTCGAGCACCACGACTGCGCCGGCGGCGTGCGCGAGCTCGCTCACGCGCCGCGCGTCGACGATGTCCTGCATGGGGTTGGACGGCGTCTCGAAGAACACGACGTCCGCGGGCGTGGACAGCGCCTCTTCCCACTGCGACAGCACGTGGCCGTCGACGTAGTCCGTGCGCACGCCCCACTTCGCGAAGATCTCGTCGAAGATGACGAGGCTCGACCCGAACAGCGCGCGCGCCGCGACGATGCGCGACCCGGAGCCCACGAGCGCGGCGAGCGCCGTGAACACCGCGGACATGCCGGACGCCGTCGCGTAGCAGGCCCCCGCGCCCTCCAGGAGGCGCAGGCGCTCCTCGAACGTGTGCACGGTCGGGTTGCCGTAGCGCGAGTACACGAACCGGTCGAGCTCGCCCTTGAACGCGGCCTCGGCGTCGGCCGCGCGGTCGTACGTGTAGCCCTGCGTGAGGAACAGCGCCTCGGACGTCTCCTGGAAGTCGGTGCGCGCGTGGCCGCCGCGCACGGCGAGCGTCGCGGGACGGGCGGTCGCGGGCAGGGGCTTGCGGCCGGAGCCGCCGGGCACGCTCCCGGGCAGGGACGCGCTCACCGCGCCGCCTCGTCGTACGTCGTCGTCGGCAGGCCGCGGACCTTCCAGCCCTCGACGTCGCGCAGGCCCGAGAAGCCCTGCGCGCCCTCGAAGCCCTCGAGCACGTTGTACGACGGCCCGAGCCCCGCGGCGGTCGCGGCACGCGCGGCGCCGATCGAGCGCTGGCCCGAGCGGCACAGGAACACGACGGGGCGCTCCTCGCCCGGCGTCAGGCCCGCCTCGACGAGCTGGTCCACGAACCGGGGGTTGGGGCCGGCCGGGGTCACCCACTCGTCGAACACGACCTCGCGGCCGAGGTCGGTGGCGTCGGGAACGCCGATCGTGCGCCACTCGCCCTCGGTGCGGACGTCCACGAGGACGGCCCGCTCGTCGCTCGCGAGCAGGTCCCACGCCTGCTGCGGGGTGAGGTCGCCGGCGTAGCCGACGGCGGGTCGGGCGTCGGGCGGTGCCGGCCTGGGTGCCGACGTCTGCTGGGACTGGTCGCTCATGAGTCCTCCTCCATCGATCGTGGCAGTAGCACCCTGCGCCCGGCCGCCTCGCGACGGACCGGGGGGTTGCTGCGGCGTCGACGTGCCACGTCACTCGGCCGCTCCGGATGGTTGCTCGGGATCGTACGCCACGTGTCCGACGCGCGGAACGCCCGTCTCGTGGAGCGTCCCGCAGGCCGGGGGTAAGCCGATGCCGGACGGTGGCGCTAGCGTGGCGCGCGCGGCCGGGCGGGGGTCCCGGCGGGCAGGGGGGTCGAATGCGGATCGCGCGAGGACGTGCGGTGGGTGCGGCTGTGGCCGCCGGAGTGGCCGCAGCGGGTGTCGCACTCCTGTGGACAGCGCCCCGGGACGAGGAGGGCCCGCGGGCGGTGGCCGACGTGCGCGTCGTGGGGGACGAGCCCGGGCGGCCCGCCGAGCGGCCGCGGGTCGTCCAGGTCGAACCCGACGAGGACCTCGTCTCGCCCTTCCCCTCCCGCGCTGCCCTCGACGCGGAGACAGGTGAGCCGATCGATCTCGCTGACCTCGTCGTCGGAGGATACGAGGGCTGGTGGAGCTCGGACGGCAACGGTGAGGCCTGCGACGCGTACGCCGACGCGCACCCGGAGGTCGTGCTGGTGAGCACGCGCACCGGTGAGGTCGTCGAGGCCCACACGAACGGCGTACGGCTGCAGCGTCCTCCCCAGACGGCACCTGGAGACCCGGCCGAGTGGCCGCCCCAGTCGGTCGTCGTGCTCGACGCGCGCACCGGGGCGGTGCTCGACGCGTTCGAGGTCGACGAGTCCGGGTGGCGCCTCGACCCGCCCGTGGAGTGCGTCCCGCCATCCGAGACGCCCTGACCACCGGTTGACACGCCGCGTCCCGCGCGCACATCCTGGGACGCAGGTCATGAGTGCCAGCGTGAAACCCCGGTTTGCTGGCCGGCAACCCTCCTCTCGCGGCGGGGTGCCCCGGGTGACGACCAGGCCGCACGCCGACCGGCGCGTGGCAAGCGCGGGGATCACCGTCCCCGGACCGCCCTCGGAGGACTGTGCCATGACTGCTCTCGCCGACGTCTCGTGTCCGACGGACGCCCCGGCCCCTGACCTCGCGGCGCTCGCCGACGCGCCCGCCCTCCTGCCCGTCGTCGGCGGGGACACGCTCGTCCCGCTCGTCGACGGCCGCAGAGTCCCGTACGCCAACCTCGACGTCGCCGCGTCGGCGCCGGCCCTGCGGTCGGTCGCGGACCGCGTGACCGAGGTGCTGCCGCTCTACGCGAGCGTGCACCGTGGCGCGGGCTACCTGTCCCAGGTCTCGACGGCGCTCTACGAGGCGTCGCGCCGCACGATCGGTGCGTTCGTCGGCGCGCGCGAGGACGACGTCACCGTCGTCACGCGCAACACGACCGACTCGCTCAACCTGCTCGCGGGTTGCGTCCCGGCGAACGCGGACGGCACGCCCGGGCGCGTGCTCGTCCTCGACGTCGAGCACCACGCGAACCTCCTGCCGTGGCAGCGCACGGGTGGCGCGACCGTCCTCGCGGGCGGCGCGTCCGTCGCGGAGACGCTGTCGGGGCTGCGCACGGAGCTCGCGCGCTTCCCGTACGCGCTCGTCGCGGTGACGGGCGCGTCGAACGTCACGGGCGAGTCGCTGCCCGTCGCGGACGTCGTGCGGATCGCGCACGACGCCGGAGCGCGCGTCGTGCTCGACGGCGCCCAGCTCGTGCCGCACCGCGGGTTCTCCCTCGCGGACTCGGGCGTGGACTACGTCGCGTTCTCCGGACACAAGACGTACGCGCCGTTCGGCGCGGGCGCGCTCGTTGGGCGCCGCGACTGGCTCGACGGGGGCACGCCGTACCTCGCGGGCGGCGGCGCCGTGCGCCAGGTCGCCGTGACCGGGACGCAGTGGCAGACGGCGCCCGCGCGCCACGAGGCCGGGTCGCCGAACGTCGTGGGCGCCGCGGCGCTCGCGGCCGCGTGCGACGCGCTCGGCGCGCTCGACCCGGCCGACCTGCACGCGCACGAGGCGACGCTCCGCGCCGCGCTCGTCGACGGCCTGCAGGCCGTGCCCGGGGTGCGCGTCGTGCGGGTGTGGGACGACGCGGTCGACCCCGTCGGCGTCGTGACGTTCTCCGTCGAGGGCCACGACCCCGGCCTCGTCGCCGCCTACCTCTCGGCCGAGCACGGCATCGGCGTGCGCGACGGCCGGTTCTGCGCCCACCCGCTGCTCGCGCGCCTCGGCTACGACGCCGGCGCGATCCGCGCGTCGGTCGGCGTCGGGACGACCGGGGCGGACGTCGTGCGCCTCGTCGAGGCCGTGCGCGCGTACGTCGAGCAGGGCCCGGCGGCGCGGTACGAGGTGGTCGACGGCTGCTGGGCCGTCGCGGACGACCCCCGTCCCGTGCCCGCGGGCTCCGGTCTGGAGGGCCTCTTCGCGACCGCCGCGGCGGGCTTCCTCGCCGACGCCGCGGGCTGCGGACCGGCCGTCTGACCGGCGTCCTCGGACCGCGGCGCGGCGCGTTCACCGGGCCGTCGCCGAGCGTTGTCCACCGCGTCGCTCGACCCTCTTGGCGCGGTGTTCCGCGTGTGCTCTGATATGCGCTGTGCTGCACGACGTCGTCCTCTCGGGGCACGGGTTCCGGCTGGATCCGCTGGCCCCGGAGCACGCTGAGACGCTGGCCGGCCTCGTCGACGAGGCGATGTGGTCAGGCATGAGCGTCCCCATGCCGTTCGGGGTCGCGGGGATGGCCGAGCTCGTGGCCGCGACGCGTGCCGCGCCCGACCTCACGGGCTTCGTCGTGCGCGCGGTCGACGCCGACGGCCGACCCGGCGCGGTGCTCGGCAGCACCGCGTTCCGCGACCTGTCGCTCGTGGACCGGCGGGTCGAGATCGGGCGCACGTTCTACGCGCGCACGGCGTGGGGGAGCCTCGTCAACCCGGTGACGAAGTGGCTGCTCCTGCGGCACGCGTTCGAGACGTGGGACGTGCACCGCGTGGGGTTCCGCGTCGACGCGCGCAACGCGCGCTCGCTCGGCGCGATGCGCCGTCTCGGCGCCTACGAGGAGGGCGTCATGCGCGGCCACCGCGCCGCGCCGGACGGCACGCGCGCCGACTCCGTGATGTTCTCGGTCCTCGCGCCCGAGTGGCCCGGCGTGGAGGTGGGCCTGCTCGAGCGGATCACCGCCCCGCGCGTCGTCCCCGTCCTGGCGCCGGCCCTCGGCGGGCTCGCGCAGCCGCTCGCCGCGTCGTAGCGCGACCGGGCCGCAGACGCCGCGAGGGCCCCGCCGGAGCGGGACCCTCGCGAAGCGCTCGACGGTCGGGACTACCGGTCGAAGGCGTCCTTGACGTCGTCACCGGCCTGCTTGAGGTCGGCCTTCGTCTGGTCGGTCTTTCCCTCGGCCTCGAGGCGCTCGTTGTCCGTGGCCTTGCCCGCGCCCTCCTTGAGCTTGCCGCCCGCCTCCTCGGCGGCGTGCTTGGCCTTGTCTCCGAGTCCCATGGGTGCTCCTCTCGTCGGTACCGCCCGACCGTAGGCAGGGGTCCGCCCGCTCGCACGCCGTCGGCAGCAACGCGTGTGGTGGGATGTGCGGGTGCAGCACGACACCACCCTCGAAGGCTTCGGCGTCCGCCTCGAACCGCTCGCCGAACGGCACGCCGCGGCGCTCGGCGCGATCGTCGACGACGGCCTCTGGGCCGGCATGGCGAGCGCCGTGCCCCGCGGCACGGAGGCGATGACCGCGTACGTCCGCGACGCCGTCGCCGCGCCCGGTCGGCTCGCGTTCGCCGTCGTCGGGGTGGACGGGGCCGGGGCGACCGGAGCGCTGCCCGACGACGTCCCGGCGGTCCGCGGGTCGACGTCCCTCTACGAGTGGGTGCCGTCGCAGGGCCGCGTCGAGCTCGGCTCGACGTTCTACGCGCGCGAGTGGTGGGGCGGCACGACGAACCCGGCGTGCAAGTACCTCCTGCTGCGGCACGCGTTCGAGGACCTGGGCGTGGCGCGCGTCGCGCTCCGGGCGGACGCGCGGAACTCCCGGTCCGTCGCCGCGATCCGGCGCCTGGGCGCAGTGCCCGAGGGTGTGCTCCGCAGCCACCGCGTCGCCCCCGACGGGTCGCGTCAGGACACCGCCTACTTCTCCGTCCTCGTCGACGAGTGGCCCGCCGTCCGCGACGGACTGCTCGCCCGCCTCGCCCGCCCCGCCTGAAGGGGCCGCGCGCCGAGAACGAGCCTGCACGGCCGCGAGCACGGGGTTGGTGTCGTTGTCCCGACGAAGACGACACCAACCCCGTGTTCGGCCCGGGGCGGGGCGGGCGGTCAGGGGCGCGGCGTCACGCGGCCCGTGAGGTGGAGCCGACCCTTGCCGTCCCACGCCTGGTAGACGAGCCCGGCGCCCGGGTCGCCCGCGCCGTCGGGCACGGCGGTCGCGACCTGCGCGACGGCGTCACGCGCCGCGGCGGGGACCTCGGCCGCGGGGCGCAGCGCGACGTCGACCGTGCTCGGCAGGAGCACGGGCTTGGCGAACGTCACCGTCCAGTCGTACGTGTCGCCGCGCCGCGGGCCCGTCTCGGCGAGCGCCCGGGCGGCCGTGTACATGCCGTGCGCGATCGCGCGCGGGAACCCGAACGCCTTGGCGCCGAGGGCGGACGTGTGGATGGGGTTCCGGTCGCCGGAGACCGCCGCGTACGCGCGGCCCGTCCCCGCGCCGAGCGACCAGCGGGCCGTCGGGAGCGGGGGCGAGAACGGCGCCGGCGCCGTCTCGCCGTCGTCGGGCGTCGCGTCGCCCGGCAGGGTGACGCCCTTCGCGAGGTACGTGGACACGCCCCGGTACGCGAGCGTCGTCGCCGCGAGGCCGCTCCCGGCGGCGCGCTCGGCGTCCGTGCGCTCGACCGAGACCTCCGTGACGAGGTCGACCTGGGCCCCCCGGCGGTGCGGCCGCACACCCTGGGCCCACGCCCGCACCTCCAGCGCGTCGCCGAGGCGCACGGGCCGCAGCGCGGACGCCGAGTTCGCGAGGTGCACCATGCCCAGCAACGGCAGGGGGAAGTCCGGGCGGACCATGACCGCGGTCGCGAGCGGGAACCCGAGGACGTGCAGGTACCCGGCGGGCAGCACGTCCGACGGCGCCTCGCCCACGAGACGGGCGTACCGCGCGAGGTGCTCCGCGCTCCCGACGTGACCCGGCGCGGCGTCGTCTCCCGTGGGCACGCCCGCGACGCGGTAGGTGACGTCGGGCAGCGCGAGGTCGCGCCGCGGCGTCGCGCCCGGCAGGCGGTGGGCCGCCGCGAGCCGGCCCGACGCCGCGACGCCCCGCACGTACAGGCCGCCGAGCCCCGGGACCGCGGGCAGCGTCTCGACGCGCGCGGGGGCGCGGTCCGCCGGACGCGCGGCGTCGGGCCCCGTCACCGGCCCACCACGTTCTGCCCGCACACGCGCAGCACCTGGCCGTTGACGCCCGCGGCCGCGGGCGACGCGAGGAACGCGATCGCCTCGGCGACGTCCACGGGCTGGCCGCCCTGCTGGAGCGACGCCACGCGGCGCGCGACCTCGCGCTGCACGAACGGGATCGACGCCGTCATGTCCGTCTCGATGAAGCCCGGCGCGACGGCGTTCGCCGTGCCGCCCGGACCGCCCGGCGCCGCGAGCAGACGCGCGAACGCCCGCGTGTGCCCGATGACGCCGGCCTTCGAGAACGCGTAGTTCGCCTGCCCGCGGTTGCCCGCGATGCCGCTCGTCGACGCGAGCGACACGATGCGCGGCTCCGAGGAGAACCCGTTCGCGCCCAGCAGGTACTCCGTGATCCGCAGCTGCGCGGCGAGGTTCACCGCGATCACCGCGTCCCACTTGTCCGGGGACATGTTCGCGAGCAGCTTGTCGCGCAGGATCCCCGCGTTGTGCACGAGGACGTCGAGGCCGCCGTGCCGGGCGCGGGCGTGCTCGAGGATGCGGGCGCCCGCGTCGTCGGCGGTCACGTCGAGCTGCAGCGCCGTGCCCCTGATCTCGTTCGCGACCGCGGCGAGCGCCTCGCCCGCCCCGGGCACGTCGACCACGACGACCTTCGCGCCGTCGCGCGCGAGCGTGCGCGCGACCTGCGCCCCGATGCCGCGCGCCGCGCCCGTGACGACGGCGACCTTCCCGGCGAGCGGCAGGTCGACGTCCACGGCGGGGTCGGCGTCGGACGCCCCGACGCGCAGGAGCTGGCCGTCGACGAACGCGGACCTCGCGGACAGGAAGAAGCGGAGGGTCGCGAGGACGCTCGGGCTGTCGACCGGGGCGTCGTCGGTCACCTGGACGCCGTTGCCGGTCGCGCCGTAGCGCAGCTCCTTGGCGACGGACCGCAGGAACCCGTCGACGCCCTCGCGGGCGGCGGCGAGCTCGGGGGAGTCGGTGCCGGCGGGGGCGCGCGAGATCGTCACGACGCGCCCGTTCGGCGCGAGGCGGCGCAGCGTCGCGGAGAGCGCCATGACGGGCGCGGACGCGTCCTCGGGGCGCTCGATGCCGCTGAGCACGACGACGACCGCCCCCCAGCGCGTCGTGTCGTCGGGGGTCTGACGTACGTCGAGGTCCCAGCCGAGCAGGGCCTCGGCGACGCGGTCGGCGTCGTCGCGGACGCCGGGGGTGCCGCCGAGGACGAGCACGGGCCCGACGGTGAGCGGGTCGCCCGCGCGGTAGCGGCGCAGCACGGCCGGGCGGGGCAGGCCGAGCTTCTTCGCGAGCGTCTTCGTGAAGCCGGAGTTGACGGCCTGGACGTAGGAGTCGGTCACGGTGGTTCCTCTCGGGTCGTCGGGGCCGTCAGGCGGTGGCGTCGGTGGCGGGGACCGACTCGAGGATCGTGGCGACGCCGAGGCCCCCCGCCGCGCACACCGAGATCAGCGCGCGCGCCGGCGCGCCGGTCTCGGCGGTCCGCTGCGCGAGGAGCTTGGCCGCCGTCGCGACGATGCGCCCGCCGGTCGCGGCGAACGGGTGGCCCGCCGCGAGGGACGACCCGTTGACGTTGAGCCGCGTGCGGTCGATCGAGCCGAGGGGGCCGTCGAGCCCGAGCTCGGTGCGGCAGTACTCGTCGTCCTCCCAGGCCTTGAGGGTCGTGAGGACGGTCGACGCGAACGCCTCGTGGATCTCGTAGAAGTCGAAGTCGCCGAGCGCGAGCCCGTTGCGCGCGAGCAGGCGCGGGACGGCGTGCGCGGGGGCCATGAGCAGGCCCTCGTGGCCGTGCACGAAGTCGACCGCCGCGGTCTCGGCGTCGACGACGCGCGCGAGCAGCGGGAGGTCGCGCTCGCGTGCCCAGTCGGCCGACGCGAGCAGCACCGTCGAGGCGCCGTCGGTGAGGGGCGTCGAGTTGCCGGCCGTCATGGTCGGGGTCACGCCGTCGAGGCGCTTGCCGTACACGGGCTTGAGCGCGGCGAGCTTCTCCATCGAGGAGTCGGTGCGCAGGTTGTCGTCGCGCACGAGGCCGCGGAACGGGGTGACGAGGTCGTCGAAGAACCCGGCGTCCCATGCGGCCGCGAGGTGCTCGTGGCTCGCGAGCGCGATCTCGTCCTGCGCCTCGCGCGAGATGTCCCAGCGCGCGGTCGTGATCGCCTGGTGCTCGCCCATGGACAGGCCGGTGCGCGGCTCGTCCGTGGCGGGCGTGAGCGGCGCGAGGTCGGCGGGGCGGACCTTCGCGAACGCCTTGACCCGCTGGCCGAGCGTCTTGGCGTGGCTCGCCTCGAGCAGCGCGCGGCGCAGGCCCTCGCTCACGGCGATCGGCGCGTCGGACACGGTGTCGGAGCCGCCCGCGACGCCCGACTCGACCTGGCCGAGGCGGATCTTGTTCGCGACGGCGATCGTCGCCTCGAGGCCCGTCGCGCACGCCTGCTGGAGGTCGTACGCGGGGGTCTGCGGCGAGAGCGACGAGCCGAGGACGGACTCGCGCACGAGGTTGAAGTCGCGCGAGTGCTTGAGCACCGCGCCGCCGACGACCTCGCCGAGCCGCTCGCCCTGGAGGCCGAAGCGGGCCACGAGACCTTCGAGCGCGGCGGTGAACATCTCCTGGTTGCTCGCGGACGAGTACTTCTTCCCGGCGCGGGCGAACGGGATCCGGTTCCCGCCCACCACCCAGGCGTCGCGCGGGGCGCCGGTCGCGGCGCTCGAGGCTGGTGCCTCGGTCTCGGGGGCCTGCTCGGGGTTCCGGCGGGGGCTGGTGCGGTTGGCCACTGTGCCTCACTTCCTGTCCGTGCTCGCTGCGCTGCGTCGTCCGGCCCGGCGGCTCGGCGCGAGGCGCGCGGAGACGAGGGGAGGGGGCCGGCTGGTGTCCAATACCAACAGTACCTGATACTCTCAGTTTCGTGAGTCGGGTCACAGGGCGTCGCCCTGCCCCGGCGCGGTACCGACGCGGTACCGACGACATCGAGGTCGGGCGCAGACGGAGGACGACGTGAACGCAGGTGCCGACGCGCGACCGGTCACCCGAGGGCGGGTGCAACCGGGCGCAGCGGTGGACGGCCGGTCGACCCGCTGGGACGAGCACCGGGCGGCGCGCCGCGCCGAGCTCATCCGGGCAGCGAGCAAGGCCGTGCACCGGGGAGGCCCCGGGGTCTCCATGGACGAGATCGCGGCGGCGTCGGGGACGTCGAAGTCGATCATCTACCGCTACTTCGACGACAAGACGGGCCTGCAGGTCGCGCTGGGCGCCGCCGTCGTGGGCCAGATGCACGACGCGCTGACCCAGGCCGCGGAGGCGGCCGAGACACCGAAGCGCGCGCTGCGCGCCATGGTGGGCGTGTACCTCGAGATGATCGAGAGCTCGCCCAACGTCTACTACTTCGTCACGCGCACGAGCGCCGTGGCCGGGACGGAGGAGCCCGCCGCCCAGCTCGCCGCGAGCGGGCCCGCGACGAACGGCGCGGCTGCGAACCGGGCGCCCCTCGCCGCGTTCCTCGACTCGGTGATCGAGCTCGTCGCCGAGCCGTTCGCGCGCGTCACCGACGTCTCGGCCGCGGACGCCGCGGCATGGGCGGCGGGCGCGGTCGGCTTCGTGCGGGGCGCCGGGGAGTGGTGGCTCGCCCACCGCGACCGCCCCGACGTGCCCGACCGCGAGCAGCTCACCGAGCGCGTCGCCGCCTGGCTGTGGGCCGGGCCCGTCGGCGTCCTCTCCCACAGCCCGGCCGCCCGCACCCCCGACGACCGCCGCGCGCCGACCGGGGCGCGCCGCGACGCCGCCCGACCCGACCTCGACCGCCCGCTGCACCGGGCCGCCACCTCAGACCTCAAGGAGACCTCATGACCGCCACGTCCGATCGTCCCGCCCTCGCGCAGCGCTCGACGAGCGCCGGCGACGCGGCGTCGACGTCCGAGGCCCGCGTCGACGTCGAGTCCCTGTCGACGCTCCTCCTCGGCCGCTGGGCCGACCTGCGCGCGAGCGCCCGCGCGACCGCCGGCGAGGAGGCGTTCCAGCGCATCGAGGGGCTGAGCATGCGCGAGCACCGCGAGCGCGTGCTCGAGCAGATGCGCCTGCTCGTCGGCAAGGGCCAGGTGTGGCGGGCGTTCCCCGAGCACCTCGGCGGCGCGAACGACCCGGGCGGCAACCTCGCCGGGTTCGAGGAGCTCGTCGCCGCGGACCCGTCGCTGCAGATCAAGGCCGGCGTCCAGTGGGGGCTGTTCAGCGCGGCGATCCTTCACCTGGGCACGCCCGAGCAGCAGGACCGCCTCCTGCCCGGCGCCATGGACCTCTCGGTCCCCGGCGCGTTCGCCATGACGGAGATCGGGCACGGCTCCGACGTCGCGAGCATCGCGACGACCGCGACCTACGACCCGGAGACCGAGGAGTTCGTCATCCACACCCCGTTCCGCGGGGCGTGGAAGGACTACCTCGGCAACGCCGGCGTGCACGGCGTCGCCGCGGTCGTGTTCGCGCAGCTCATCACCAAGAACGTCAACCACGGCGTGCACGCGTTCTACGTGCCGATCCGTGACACGAACGGCGAGCGCGACGAGCTCGGCCGCCTGCCGTTCCTGCCCGGCGTCGGCGGCGAGGACGACGGCCAGAAGGGCGGGCTCAACGGCATCGACAACGGCCGCCTGCACTTCGACCACGTGCGGGTCCCGCGCACCGACCTGCTCGCCCGCTACGGCTCGGTCGCCCCCGACGGCACCTACTCGAGCCCGATCGAGAGCCCGGGCCGCCGGTTCTTCACGATGCTCGGCTCGCTCGTGCAGGGCCGCGTCTCGCTCGACGGCGCCGCCGTCACGGCCGCGAAGCTCGGCCTCGCGATCGCCGTCCGGTACGCCAACGAGCGCCGCCAGTTCACCGGGGCGACGCCGACGGAGGAGGTCGTCCTCCTCGACTACGGCACCCACAAGCGCCGCCTCATCGTCCCCGTCGCCGAGACGTACGCCGCGCACTTCGCGCACGACCGCCTGCTCGACCTGTTCCACTCCGTGTTCTCCGGCGAGGAGGACACGCCCGAGCAGCGCGAGGACCTCGAGACGACGGCCGCCGCGCTCAAGGCGACGAGCACGCGGTTCGCGCTCGACGTGCTCCAGGAGACGCGCGAGGCGTGCGGCGGCGCGGGCTTCCTCACGACCAACCGCATCACGAGCCTGCGCGCGGACCTCGACGTGTACGCGACGTTCGAGGGCGACAACACGGTGCTGCTCCAGCTCGTCGCGAAGCGCCTCCTCGCCGACTACGGCAAGCAGTTCAAGGGCATCACGCCCGGCCAGATGGCGCGCGTCGTCGTCGAGCGCGCGGGCGACATGGCGCTGCACCGCACGCCGCTCAAGCGCGCCGCGCAGGCGCTCGCGGACGTCGGCGACCCGCGCCGTGCGGCCGGTCACCTGCGCGACCCCGAGACGCAGCGCGCGCTGCTCACCGACCGGGTCGAGACGATGGTCGCGGACGTCGCGCAGGCGCTGCGGCCCGCGCAGAAGGCGGACCCGGAGACGGCGACGAACCTGTTCAACGCGCACCAGGTCGAGCTCGTCGAGGCGGCCCGCGCGCACGCCGAGCTGCTGCGCTGGGAGGCGTTCACGCAGGCGCTCGAGACCGTCGAGGACGCGGGGACGCGCGAGGTGCTCACCACGCTGCGCGACCTGTTCGGCCTGAGCCTCGTGGAGCGCCACCTCGCGTGGTACCTGCTCAACGGGCGCCTGTCGGCGCAGCGCGCCCGGACCGTGACGAGCTACCTCGACCGGCTCGTGGACCGTCTGCGCCCGCACGCGCAGGACCTCGTCGACGCGTGGGGCTACGGCCCCGAGCACCTGCGGGCGACGATCGCGACGGGCATCGAGAAGGAGCGGCAGGACGAGGCGCGCGAGTACTACCGGCGCCTGCGCGCGAGCGGCGACGAGCCGCGCAGCGAGAAGTCCCTGCGCAAGGCCTCGAAGGGTGGCCCGCAGGCACGCTGACCGGTCCTGACCGGCGGGGGCGGCTGCCGCCCCCGCCCCGGAACGTCCTCGGCGCAGCAGGCGGAGCGGTACCGCCGCCGAGGTCAGGCCCGGGCGGCACGACGTCCACCAGCCGTCGTGCGGCCCGGGCCGTTGCCGTCCCGCCGACCACGGCGTTGCTCACCGTCGAACACGGGGTTGCTGTCGTTCTGGGCTCCAGAACGACAGCAACCTCGTGTTCGGCCGCTTGGGGTGTCGTCAGGTCGGGTTGCAGCGCGCGGCCATCGTGTCGAGCAGCCCGACGTCGGGCCGCCAGGGCTCGAGGTTCCACGTCGCCTTGCCCGGGGCGCCGACGGCGTGGCACACGAGCTGGTCGCGCATCGTCGGGGAGTCGGCCTCCGGCTCGGCGGCCACGACCTGCGCCCACACGAGCTCCCGGCCCGCCTGCCCGGCGGTCCGCGCCCACGCGGTCGGGTCGACGGCGAGCGACCGGCCGCCCTCGCGCTCACCCCAGCCGGTGCTCCGCAGGGCCTGCGTGCCCAGCGGCACGACGACGTCCCACGCCGACGGCGTCCCCGCCGTCGGCACGAGCGTCACCTCCGCGTGCCGCGCGTCGACGAGCGCGGTGCGCACGCTCGGCGTCGCCGACGGGTCGTCCTCCGGCCCGCCGTCGCCGTTCGCCCCGGCGTCCGCGCCGTCGTCGCGGTTCGTCCCGTCGCTCGCGTCGTCGTCGCGGTCCGTCACGCCGCCCGGACCGTCGGTGCCGGACGCGACGGGCGCGCCCGTGCCGGGGCCCACCGCGTGCGGAGCGATCACGCGCGGTGCGCCGAGGCCGGCGACGGGGGTGCCGGCGTCGTCCAGGACGGTGAGGGTGCCGTCGGCGTGGCGGACGAGCGACCCGCCCTCGACCGAGATCCGGGCCGGGCCGTCGGCGAGGACGAGCGTGACGTCCGACGCGCCCTCGTCACCGGCCGTGACCGCCGCCGCCGGGCCGGACCCGCTCGGTGCGCCCGGGGGGAGCGGGGGCACGGCGACCTCGACGGTCGCCGGCCCCACCGGCACGACCACCGTCTCCGCGGCACCCGCGGACTCCTCCGCGGGGTCCTGCGCGCCGGACGCGTCGCCCGCGCCGGACGGGTCACCCGCGCCGGAGGTCCGGCCCGCGTCGGACGCCTCGTCCGAACGCGTCGTCGCGGGTGCGGGGGCGACCGGGGAGGCGTCGTCGCCCGGCGTGCACGCGACGAGGGCGAGCGGCAGCAGGACGCCGACGACGAGCCGGCGCCGCGCCGTCGCCGCGGACCGACGCCGCGTCGTCGCCGCGGACCGCCGGCGCGGCGCGCGCCCGGCGTCCGCGGCGGCCCCGGTCTGCATGGACCCATCATGCGTGAGCGGGCCACCGGACCGTGCGGCCCGTGCGATCTTGGTCACGATCGGGGCCCGGAAGTGGAGCGGCCCGAGAAGCGGTTGTTTCAATAGGCAACTGTCTGCGGCCGTCGAGCCGCACCCTCCCTTCCTCGCGACGGCGCGCCCGTCTCACCCCTGATTGCGTCCTGTGCCTCTCCCTGCCCTGCTGTCCCGTCCTGCCCGCACGACCCCCGACCGCTCGCCGTGGCGCGCGCTGCGTCACCGCTCGATGCGCTGGTGGTCGGGTGCCAACCTCGTCTCCAACGTCGGTGCCTGGATGCAGCTCACCGTCCAGAACCTGCTCGTCCTCGAGCTCACCGGGTCCGCCGCTCTCACCGGGCTGTCCCTCGCGGTGCAGTCGGCGCCGGCGCTGCTGCTCGGCGTCGCGGGCGGCGCCGTCGTGGACCGGTGGCCGCGCAAGCTCACGGCCGCGGTCAGCCAGGCGGTGCTCGGCGTCGTCGCGCTCACGACCGCGGGGCTCGTCGCGCTGGACCTGCTCAGCCTCCCGGTGCTCCTCGTCCTGTCCGCCGTGACGGGCCTCGTCGCCACGGTCGACGGACCGGCCACGGCGCTCCTCGGCAACGATCTCGTGCCCGTCGAGGACGTCCCGTCGGCCATCGGGATCGGGTCGGTCGTGCACAGCGCGGGCCGCCTCGTCGGGGTCGCCGTCGCGGGCGGCGCGGTCGCCGTCGCCGGGCCCGCGGTCGCGTACCTCGCGAACGGGGTGTCGCTGCTCGCCGTCGCGCTCGTCGTCCCCTTCCTCGTCCTGCACCCCGACGCCGGGAGCGCCGCGCCGCGGCCCGCCGAGGCCACGTCGGCCGGTCGGGACACCGCGTCCGCCCCTGTCGAACCTCGGCCCGCGGCGGCGCGCGCGGCGCGGGACGCGGCGACGGACGGGCGGACCGACGGCGGCCTGCGCTACGTCCTCGGCCGCCCCCGGCTCGTCGCGCTCCTCGGCGTGACGGCCGTGAGCGCGGTCCTCGGCCGCAACTACACCCTCACCCTCGCGGTCCTCGTCACCGGGGCGCTCGCCGGCGGCCCGCAGGAGTTCGGCACGGTGTCGACCGTGCTGGCCGTGGGCGGGATCGTCGGCGCGGTCCTCGCCGGTCGGCTGCGGCGCCCGACCGTGCGCCTCGTCGGCGTCCTCGCTGCCGCGGGCGCGCTCCTGCAGGTCGTGGCCGGGCTCGCGCCGACGCTCGCCGTCCTCCTGCTCGTGGTCGGCCCGATGGCCGTGGTCGAGTCGGTCTCCGACACGGCGGGGACCACGGTGCTCCAGACCGACCCGCCGCCGCACATGCGTGGGCGCGTCCTCGGCGTCTGGCGCAGCGCGAGCACCGCGTGGGGTCTCGCCGGGCCGCCCCTGCTCGGCCTGCTCTTGGAGGTCCTCGGCCCGCGGGGCGCGCTCGTCGTGGGCGGCGCCGTCGTCGTGGTGGCCGTGGGCGCGGGATGGCTGCGGCACCACCTGCTCGCGCGGCGGAGCGCCCGCCCGGCGGGGCGGGCGCCCGGCGTCCCCGCGCCCGCTGCCCCGGTTCTCGGGCCAGACGCATCCGCGACGCCGTCGCCCGTGCCTGCGCCCGTGGGCGCCGACGAACCCCTCGTGCCGGAGCACGCCGTGGCGTCGGCGCGGGAGGAGGAGCGGGTCCTGACCCCCGCCTGAGGCGCTGTCCCTCGGGCGCGCACGTGGCCTGCCGCTGTGACGGCGTCCCTGCGCCGCCCCGCCCCGCGGAGCCTCCGGCCGGCGGAGCGTCGTGCATCTCGCCCGTGCCGGCTCCCGCACACCCCTTGCGCGAGCATCCTCGGACGAATACTCTGAGCAAAGTATTCGGAGGTGAGTGATGTCCCGTCGACCCGTGTCGAACCCGCTGGCGCTCGCGGTGCTCGCGTGCCTCGCCGAGCGCCCCATGTACCCGTACGAGATCACGACGACCCTGCGCGAGCGGGGCAAGGACGACAGCATCCGGCTCAACTTCGGCTCGCTGTACTCGGTGATCAAGTCGCTCGAGAAGCACGGGTTCATCACGCCGTCGCACTCCGAGCGCGAGGGCAACCGGCCCGAGCGCGTCGTCTACGAGATCACGGAGGCGGGCAAGGTCGAGGCGGCCGCATGGCTGCGCGAGCTCCTCGCGGTGCCGTCGAAGGAGTACCCGGACGTCGAGGCGGGCCTGTCGCTCATCGCGATGCTCTCGCCCGACGAGGTGGCGGCGCTCCTGCGCGCGCGCCTCGCGTCCCTCGACGCCGAGATCGGCACGCGCGCGAGCGGCCTCGCGGGCGCCGCGGGGGCGGGCCTGCCCGAGATCTTCCTCGTGGAGGCGGACTACCGCCTGGAGATGCTGCGCGCCGAGCGCGTGTGGATCGACCGGTTCGCGGGCCGGCTCGAGCGCGGCGAGGTGGGCGGCCAGGACGGCTGGGCCGAGATGGCCCGCCTGCGTGCCGCCGGGGCGTCGCCCGAGCAGATCGAGGAGGTCCTGCGCCGGCACCTGCCGGCCGAAGCCACCACACCCTGAGCCACCGGCGGCGTCCTCCCGGACGTCGCCGGACGAGTGGTGGCCCGGATGCGCCAACATCCGGGCCACCGAGCCCGAGTCGTCCCGCCGGACCGACGGAACTGCTGCGTCAACAGTCACCCAGGGCCCTCCCATGCTATCCGCGCGGGAGGGACCGGCCCCGGCGAGACGGCTCCTGACAGAAGGAGCCCTACCGTGCCACCTGCTACCCGTGCGCCCGGGACGGCGATCGACGCCGTCGCGCTGCGCAAGACCTACCCCGGGGGCCGCGGCCGCCCGCCCGTGCGCGCGCTCGACGGACTGTCGTTCGCCGTGCCGACCGGCACCGTCTTCGCCCTGCTCGGCCCCAACGGGGCCGGCAAGTCGACGACGACCAAGATCCTCGCGACGCTGAGCCGCGCCGACTCGGGCACAGCCCACGTCGCGGGCACCGACGTCGCGCGGCACCCGGAGCGCGTGCGGCGCGCGATCGGGTACGTCGCGCAGAAGCCCGTGACCGACCCCATGGACACGGGGCGCGAGAACCTGGTCCTCGCGGGCCGCCTCCAGGGCCTCGGCGCGCGCGACGCGCGAGCGCGCGCCGCCGAGCTGCTCGACCGGTTCTCCCTCACGGACGCGGCCGACCGCCTCGTGACGACGTACAGCGGCGGCATGGCCCGCAAGCTCGACGTCGCGATGGGCCTCGTCCACCGCCCGCAGGTGCTGTTCCTCGACGAGCCGACGACGGGCCTCGACCCCGAGGCGCGCGCGGAGATGTGGGCGGAGATCGAGCGCATGACGGCGGTCGAAAGCATGACGATCCTCCTCACCACGCACTACCTGGAGGAGGCGGACCGCCTCGCCGCGAACGTCGCGATCGTCGACGAGGGCCGCGTCGTGGTCGCCGGGACGCCCGACGCGCTCAAGGACGAGCTCCGCGGCGACGGGATCGTCGTCGAGCTCGCCCCGGGCGTGCCCGACGACGGCGCCTCCCTCGCCGGGCGCGTCGCCGACGCGGTCCGCGCGAGCGGCGTCCGGGACGTGCGGGTCGAGGGCCGGACCCTGCGCGCCCGGGCCGACGCCGGCGCGGTCGCGCTGCCCGCCGTCCTCGCCGGGCTCGACGCCGCGGGCCTGCCCGTCGCGTCGGCGACGCTCGCGCGGCCCAGCCTCGACGACGTCTACCTGCGGCACACGGGCCGGAGTCTCACCGCGGCCCAGGCCGGCAGCCGGTCCGCCGCCGGGGACCACGCGGGTGCCGCGGCCGAGGAGGTGGCCGCATGACCGCCGTCGTGCACACCGGGCTGCTCACCGCCCGGGCGCTGCGCCAGGGCGCGCGCATCCCCGTGTTCATGGTCATGAACCTCGTGCAGCCGATGATCTGGCTGCTCCTGTTCGGCCAGCTCTTCCGGTCCGTCGTCGAGATCCCCGGGTTCTCGACCGGGGGCACGTACCTGGAGTTCATCACGCCGGGCGTCGTCATGATGACGGCGATGTTCGGCGCCGCGTGGGCGGGCTCGTCGTTCGTGCAGGACATGGACCGCGGCGTCATGGACCGGTTCCTCACGTCGCCGACGTCGCGCGGCGCGCTCGTGGCGTCGACCATGAGCTACCAGGCCGTCGTCGCCGTCGGGCAGGCGCTCGTCGTGCTCGCCGTCGCATGGCTGCGCGGGGCCCGGTTCGGCAGCACGCCCGGCGAGACGACGCTCGGCGTCCTCGCGCTGCTCCTCGCGGTCGTGCTGCTCACCGCGCTGTTCTCCGCGCTGAGCAACGCGACGGCCCTGCTCACCGGCCAGCAGGAGGCGCTCATCGGCATCTCGCAGCTCATCACGCTACCGCTCATGTTCCTGTCGTCGGCCGTGATGGACACACGCCTGTCCCCGGCGTGGGTCGCGGACGTCGCGCGCTACAACCCGTTCGACTGGGCCGTCGTGGCCGGGCGCGAGGCGCTCGCCGCGTCGCCCGACTGGGGCGTGGTGTGGGGCCGGCTCGGCCTCCTCGCGCTCGCCGCCGTCGTCATGGGCTGGGTCGCGACCCAGGCGTTCCGGACGCGGCAGCGCTCGGCCTGACGCCCGTCCGCACGGGCGCGACGGCGTTCCCCCCGTCCGGGGTCAGCGGTCCCGGGTGAGGGCGAACGCCGTCGTGCCGACGAGCGCGAGCCCGACGCCCCACCACACGAGCCCGACGCCCGCGATCGCGAGGCCCGCCGCGACGAACAGGGCGATCTGCACGTCGAGGCGCCACGGCTGCGGGAGCCGCCGCGCGGCGGTGCGCGCCAGCCAGCGGGCCCACACGACGACGGCGAGACCGGGCAGCGCGAGCGCGAGGACGACGGACAGCGCGGCGCGCGCCGCGCCCGGGACGTCGGCCGCCGCGCCGAGCCGCCAACCGGCCACGGCCAGCAGGACGAGGAGCGCGATCTCGCAGAGGAAGGCGAGGGCGTCGACCGGGCCGACGCGGTCCGGGGTGGGCCGGGGCGGGCCGCCCGGCGCGGGGTCGCTCACCGGGCCGCGCCGTCGTCGCCGGAGCGGTCGTCGATCTCGCCCTCGAGCCGGGAGACGTCGGAGAAGGCGATCTGGCGGTGGCGCACCGCACGGTTGTACAGCCACGTGACGAACGAGAGCAAGACGCCGAGCCCGACGAGCGCGCCCGCGATGAGGTACTGCTCCTGCTGCTCGGGGCTGCGCGCCCACGGCCCGGCGAGGTAGGCGCACGTGAGCGCGCCGAGCACCGCGAGCCAGGTGCGGGTGCGGAAGTGCTCGTGGTCGACCTCGTCGCGACGCAGCACGAGGAGGGCCACGTTGACGACGGTGAACACGACGAGCAGGAGCAGCGACGTCGTGCCACCGAGGAGCGCGACCGCGTTGGCCCCGCCCGGGGTCGCCGACTGCCGCACGACGTAGACGATGAGCGCGAACGCGATCGCCGACGTCACGAGGATCGACACCCACGGCGTGCGGCGGAACGGGTGCACCTGGCCGAACGCGCGCGGCAGCACGCCCTGGTTCGCCATGCCGTAGAGCAGGCGGGACGCCATGAGCATGTTGATGAGCGCCGAGTTCGCGACGGCGAACATCCCGATGAACGGGAAGATCGTGTCGAACGGCAGGTTCGGCGCGCCCGCGGCGACCACCTGCGTGAGCGCGGACCCCTTCGAGTCGTCGACGAGGTCCCCGACCGGGACGAGCGCGACGGCCGTGATCGCGACGAGCACGTAGATCGCGCCCGTGATCGACAGCCCGGTGAGCATCATGCGGGGGAAGTCGCGCACGGGGTGGGTGCACTCCTCGGCCATGTTCACCGAGTCCTCGAAGCCGACCATCGCGAAGAACGCGAGCGTCGTCGCGGCGGTCACGGCGAGGAACACGCTCTTGTCGTCCGCGCTCTCGAACACGACGACGCGCGAGAAGTCGGCGCGGCCCTGCGTCGTGGCCCACAGGCCCACGAAGATGACGAGCAGCAGGCCGGACAGCTCGACGAGCGACAGCACGACGTTCGCCTTGACGCTCTCCCCGACGCCGCGCAGGTTGACGAGCGCGACGAGGGCCATGAAGCCGAGGGCGATGAGCAGGCGGCCGTCCCCGCCCGTCGGCAGCTCGAGCCCGAACCCGTCGGAGACGAAGCCCGCGAACGCGTTCGACGCGGTCGAGGCCGACGTGATGCCCGAGCTCATGACCATGAACGCGACGACGAACGTCACCAGGTGGATGCCGAACGCCTTGTGCGTGTACAGGGCCGCGCCGGCCGCGCTCGGGTACTTCGTGACGAGCTCGAGGTAGGAGAACGCGGTGATCGTCGCGACGACGAACGCGAGCAGGAACGGCAGCCACGCCGCGCCGCCGACCTCGCCCGCGACCTGGCCGGTGAGCGCGTACACGCCCGTGCCGAGGATGTCCCCGACGATGAACAGCAGGAGCAGCCTGGGCCCCATGACGCGCTTGAGCTCCGGCTGCCGTTCCTCCGTGCGACCCGCGGTCTGGCTCATGAGAAGCTCCCTCGCGTCCCGGACGTCCCCTGCCCTCCATGGAACCCCCGCGCGACCGTCCTGTCAGCGCGAACGGGCGCGTGTCGCCGCCTCGGGCGGGCCGGGCCGGGGGTTCGCCGCGGGACGGTCCGCCGCGTCACGCACCGGGTCCGGCACGGCGGAGGCCGCGAGGGCCGCGGCACGCGCGGGCGTGGCCCGGCGCCGCAGGACGCCCGTCGTGGTCGCGACGCCGAGCAGCAGGACGCCGCCGCCCACGAGCTCGGCCGGGTTCGGCACCTCGTCGAGCACGATCCACGCGGAGAGCATCCCGACGACGGGCACGAGCATCGTGAACGGGACGACCGCCGACGCGGGGTGCCGCGCGAGGAGGGTGTTCCAGATCCCGTAGCCCACAAGGCTCGCGAGCCACGCCGTGTAGAGCGTGGACAGCACGGGGGCGGGCGTGAGGTGGGTGAGCGCGTGCCCGACGACGTCCGGCCCGTCGACCACGAGGGACAGCGCGAGGAGCGGGCCGGGGACGACGAGCGCGGACCACACGGTCATCGACAGGCCGTCCAGCCCGGGCCGCGGCGGGCGGGCGGGGCGGTCCGTGCGCGCGGCCGGCGCGGTGACCCTCGCGTCTCGGCTGCCCGCCCGGCGCGCGACGACGTTCCCCACGGCCCACGACGCGGCGGCGGCGAGCGTCACGAGGAACGCGAGCGCCGGCGTCGACGCGCTGCGCCCGGCGCCGACGACGACGAGCCCGGCCGCGCCGACGAGGACGCCGACGAGCTGGGAGTGCGTGGGGACCTCGCGCAGCGCCGCGGCGGCGAACAGCACGGTGAGCCCGACCTGCGCCTGGAGCACGAGCGACGCGAGGCCCGCGGGCATGCCCAGCGCGAGCGCGGTGTACAGCAGGCCGAACTGGCCGAGGCTCATGAACGCGCCGACGAGCACGACGTCGCGCGGGCGGGCCCGCGGCCGGGGCACGAGGAAGATCGCGGGGACGAGCACGACGACGAACCGCAGCGCAACGAACAGCGTGGGCGGCAGGTCGCCGAGGCCGAGGTCGATGACGACGAAGTTCACGCCCCACAGGACGGCGACGAGGACGGCGAGCAGGGACGAGCGCAGGGGCATGCCTCCGAGCGTGCGCTCTGCGCACCGTGCACGTCCATCGCACGGTCGTGCACGGTTCCCGGTAGCGCCGCTTCCCGTTAGCCTGGACGCATGATCGACCTCGCCGCCGTGGACGCGCTGCTCGCCGTCGAGCGGACCGGGACGGTGCACGCCGCCGCCCGCGACCTCGGGTACACGCCGTCCGCCGTCTCGCAGCAGGTCAAGCGCCTCGAGCGCGACCTCGGCGCGCGCCTGCTCGACCGCGAGGGCCGCGGCGTCGTCCTCACCGCCGCGGGGCGGCGCGTCGTCGAGGAGGGGCGCCTCCTGCGCGAGCAGGTCGAGTCCCTGCGGGCCCGCCTCCACGACGCCGGCGCCCGCCCCACCGGGACCGTGCGCCTCGGGTCGTTCTCGACGGCGGTGCGCGGCGTCGTCGCGCCGCTCGTCGCCGCCGTCCGGCAGGACGTGCCCGACCTGCGGCTCGTCGTCGAGGAGGCCGAGCCGTGGGACGCCGTGGCCGCCGTCGCGGCGGGCACGCTCGACCTCGCGCTCGTGCACCACTGGGAGGGCGTGGGGCTCGCGCTCCCGCCGAGCCTGCGCGCGGAGGAGCTGTTCCGCGACGAGGCCGACGTGCTCGTGCACCGGTCGAGCCCGCTCGCGGGCCGGTCGGCGCTCACGCCCGCGGACCTCGTCGACGAGACCTGGGTCTGCACCCCGGACGGCACGATCTGCTACGAGTGGTTCTGCCACATGTTCGCGCGCGAGCCGCGCGTCCCGCGCATCGACTTCCGGTGCCTCGAGTTCGCGTCGCAGGTCGAGGTCGTGGCCCAGGGCCTCGCCGTCGCGCTCGTCCCACGGCTCGGGCGCGGGCCCCTGCCCGCCGACGTCGTGGCGGTGCCGGTGCGCGAGCCCGTCCCGACCCGCCCCGTGACGGTCGTGTGGCGCGCGACGATGACCGACGCGCCCGCGGTCCGCTACCTGCGCGAGCGTCTGCGCACCGCCGGGCGCTGACCGGCCCGGGCCCGCGACGACGTCGGAACTCCCGGCCGCGCCGGGGCGTTGGCACCGAGGGACGCACCCGCCACCCGACGAAGGGGCACGATGACCGAGCACGCGCCGACCCGCCGCGCCGTCGACCCGCGCACCGCGGCGATCGCCGGGCTGTCCACCCTCGCGTGGTACGCCGTCCCGGACGTCGTGGGGCCGCGCTGGGCGCGCGCGCTCGCCAAGACCGCCGTCGCCACGGCCGGCGTCGCGCTCACGCTCACGTCCACCGACGAGGGCGAGCAGGCGCGCGAGGGCGTCCGCTCGCTGCGCGAGGCGGTCCGCGCGGCCGGTGGCGGCACGACCGGTGCGGACGTCGGGACCGGCGTGGACGGCGCGCCGATCGGGGACCGTGCGGACGCCGCGACGTCCGCCGTCGCGGGGCGCCCCGAGGAGGACAACTCGTGGGCGGCGGACGCCGAGGAGGTCGCCCCGGTGCCGACCGGCGTCGCCGTCGCGGGCGTCGCGACCGGGCTCGCGCTCGCCACGGCCGCCGTCGTCGCGGGGGAGCGGTGGGCCTACCGGCGCGGCGAGCGGCTCCGGGCGCGCGGCACGCGCCTGCCGCACACGCGCGTCGGGCTCGTGCTCGGCGCGCTCGCCGTGGCGCTCGCGGCGGCGGAGCCCCTGCTGTGGAACGCTGAGGAGCGCTGAGGCAGCGGTCCCGCGCGGTGCGCCGGGTCCGGCACCGTGCGGCCTCGCGGACCGGGAGGGGCCGACGATGATCGTGGTCGGGCTGGTGCTGGCAGGGGTCGCCGCGGCGATCCACGGGTACGTCTTCGTCATGGAGTCGCTGACCTGGACGAGCCCGCGCACGCGCGCGACCTTCGGCACGTCCCCCGACGAGGCGGCGGCGACCAAGGAGCTCGCGTTCAACCAGGGCTTCTACAACCTGTTCCTCGCGGTGCTCGTCGTGCTCGGCATCGTCCTGTACGCCGCGGACCGGCAGGACGTGGGCCTCACCCTCGTGGTCGCGGGGGCGGGGTCGATGGCCGCGGCCGGCGTCGTGCTGCTCGTGTCGTCGCCGTCGAAGGCGCGCGCGGCCCTCGTCCAGCTCGTGCCGCCCGCGCTCGGCGTGCTCGCCGTCGTCGTCGGGCTGACCGCCTGAGCGTGCGGGCGTCGACCGCCGCGCCCCGCCGCGCGTGCCCCCTGGGCGAGACGCGCGGCCGGGCCGTGCCGTCGCGCCGGTAGACTGGCCGTGCGCCGTCGTGCGCTCCCCGCTCAGCGCCCACCCGAGGGAACCGATGACCGCCCCCGCATCCCAGGCTTCTGCACGCCCCGCGCTCGATACGGTCGAGCACGCCGCCGCGACCCCCGACGAGGTCCAGCCGTACGCCGAGCTCGGCCTCAAGCCCGACGAGTACCAGCGCATCCGCGACATCCTGGGGCGCCGCCCCACGGCCGCGGAGCTCGCCATGTACTCCGTCATGTGGTCCGAGCACTGCTCCTACAAGTCGTCCAAGGTGCACCTGTCGAAGTTCGGCGCGGCCACCACCGACGAGATGAGGAAGCACCTGCTCGTCGGCATCGGCGAGAACGCCGGCGTCGTCGACATCGGCGACGGCTGGGCCGTGACGTTCAAGGTCGAGTCGCACAACCACCCGTCGTTCGTCGAGCCCTACCAGGGCGCCGCGACGGGCGTCGGCGGCATCGTGCGCGACATCATCTCCATGGGCGCGCGCCCCGTCGCCGTCATGGACCAGCTCCGCTTCGGCGCCGTCGACCACCCGGACACGGCGCGCGTCGTGCACGGCGTCGTGAGCGGCGTCGGCGGGTACGGCAACAGCCTCGGCCTGCCGAACATCGGCGGCGAGCTCGTCTTCGACCCGTCGTACCAGGGCAACCCGCTCGTCAACGCGCTGTGCCTCGGCGTGCTGCGCCACGAGGACATCCACCTCGCCAACGCCTCGGGCGTCGGCAACAAGGTCGTGCTGTTCGGCGCCCGCACGGGCGGCGACGGCATCGGCGGCGCCTCGATCCTGGCGTCCGAGACGTTCGAGGACGGCGTGCCCGCGAAGCGCCCGAGCGTCCAGGTGGGCGACCCCTTCATGGAGAAGGTCCTCATCGAGTGCTGCCTCGAGCTCTACGCGGCGAAGGTCGTCGAGGGCATCCAGGACCTCGGCGCCGCCGGCATCTCGTGCGCGACGTCGGAGCTCGCCTCCAACGGCGACGGCGGCATGCACGTGTGGCTCGACGACGTCCTGCTGCGCGACCCGACGCTCAACGCGGGCGAGATCCTCATGTCGGAGTCGCAGGAGCGCATGATGGCGGTCGTCGCGCCGGACAAGCTCGACGCGTTCCTCGCGATCACGCGCAAGTGGGACGTCGAGACCGCCGTCATCGGCGAGGTCAACGACTCCGGCCGCCTGACGATCGACCACCACGGCGAGCGCATCGTCGACGTCGACCCGCGGACCGTCGCGCACGAGGGCCCGGTGTACCACCGCCCGTACGCGCGACCCGCGTGGCAGGACGGGCTCAACGCCCGCACGGTCGAGGCCGACGCGCTCGCCCGCCCGGGGACGGGCGACGAGCTGCGCGCGACGGCCCTGCGCCTCCTCGCGTCGCCGAACCTCGCGTCCAAGGAGTGGGTGACCAACCAGTACGACCGGTTCGTCCAGGGCAACACGGCGCTCGCGCAGCCCGACGACTCGGGCGTGATCCGCGTCGACGAGAGCACCGGCCTCGGCGTCGCGCTCGCGACGGACGCGAACGGTCGCTACGGCAAGCTCGACCCGCGCACGGGCGCGCGCCTCGCGCTCGCCGAGGCCTACCGCAACGTCGCGACGACGGGCGCCCGCCCGCTCGCCGTGACCGACTGCCTCAACTTCGGATCGCCCGAGGACCCGGACTCGATGTGGCAGCTCGTCGAGGCGATCGAGGGCCTCGCGGACGCGTGCCGCGAGCTCGGCGTGCCCGTGACGGGCGGCAACGTGTCGCTCTACAACGGCACGGGCGAGCCGGGGCAGATCGACTCGTCGATCCACCCGACCCCGGTCGTGGGCGTGCTCGGCGTGCTCGACGACGTCGCGCACGCGACCCCGTCCGGCTGGCGCGAGACGGGCGAGAGCATCTACCTGCTCGGCACCACGCGCGCCGAGCTCGACGGCTCGGCGTGGGCCGACGTCGAGCACGGTCACCTCGGCGGCCTCCCGCCCCAGGTCGACCTCGCGGCGGAGAAGGCGCTCGCCGGCGTGCTCGTCAACGCGAGCCGCGACGACCTCGTGTCCGCCGCGCACGACCTCTCGGAGGGCGGGCTCGCGCAGGCGCTCCTCGAAGCGTCGCTGCGCTTCGGCGTCGGGGCCACCGTGTCGCTCGACGCGCTGACCGAGCGCGACGGCGTCACCCCGTTCGAGGCGCTGTTCTCCGAGTCGACGGCGCGCGCGATCGTCGCCGTGCCGCGCGGCGAGGAGTCCAAGCTCGTCGACGCGTGCGTCGCGCGGGGCGTCCCCGTGCTCAAGATCGGCGAGACCGGCACGGAGCCGGCCGCCGCCGCCGAGTCGGGCGAGGCGCTCGACGTCGCGGGCCTGTTCACCATCCCGCTGAGCGAGGCCGACGCGGCGTTCCGCGGCACGCTGCCGGCCATCTTCGGCTGACGCCGGGGTCGGCTCGCGGCCGGACCACACCTGCACGGAGGGCGCCGGGGACGGCGCCCTCCGTCGTACCTCCGCCCCTCCGTCTCCTCCGGAGCGCCATGACCTTCGCCGACCGCGTCGATCCTGCCTACCGCGACGTCGTCGCCGCGCTCACCGGCGTCGTGCCGGCGCGCGGAGGCACGGGTGACGTCCACGAGCGCCGTGCCGCGCTCGCGCTGATCGGCGGGTCCGTCGCGCCGCCGCCCGGCGCGTACGACGTCGAGCACGAGGACCGCGTGGTCCCCGGGCCGGACGACGCCCCGGCGCTGCGCGTCCGCGTCTACCGGCCGGCGCGTGCGACGGGCGACCTGCCGGTGATCCTCCACGTCCACGGCGGCGGGATGTGGCTCGGCGACCTCGAGTCCGAGCACGACCTGTGCCGCCGGCTGTCCGAGGCGGTGGGCGCCGTCGTCGTCTCGGTCGACTACCGCCTCGCACCCGAGTCCCCGTACCCCGCAGCCGCCGACGACTGCTACGCGGCGTTGCGGTGGGTCACGGGCTCGGCGCGCGAGCTCGGGGTCGACGCGGCGCGGCTCGCGGTCTTCGGCGGCAGCGCCGGCGGCGGGCTGGCGATCGCGACGGCGCTGCGGGCGCGCGACCTGGGCGGGCCCGCGATCCGCCTCCTCATGGCCGTCTACCCGATGGTCGACGACCGGCACGAGACGCCGTCGTCGCGCGAGCTCGCCGATCTCGGCGGGTTCGTCTGGGACCGCGCGTTCAACGTCGAGGCGTGGGAGTGGTACCTGGCCGGGCGTCCGGCCGACGCCTACGCGGCGCCCGCGCGGGCGACGGACCTCGCCGGCATGCCCCCGACGTTCGTCGACGTCGGCGAGCTCGACCTCTTCCGCGACGAGGACGTCGCGTTCGCCTCCGCGCTGCTGGCCGCCGGCGTGCCGACCGAGCTCCACGTGTACCCGGGCGCGTTCCACGGGAGCGAGGCGATGGTCCCCGACGCGGAGCTGAGCCGCCGCATCGTCGGCACGCGCCTCGCGGCGCTGCGCCGCGCGCTCGCCCCGCACGACGCCTGACGGCCGCCGGACCCGGCCCCTCCCCGTCCGCGGCGCGGTGCGGGGAGCGGGCGGGTCCGGCGGGGTGGGTCAGCGGTGCGCGGGCTCCGGCTCGGTCGCGTCCGGGTCCGTGGCCGCGGCGTCCGCGGCGTCGGCCTCGGGGTCGTCGTGGTGGTGCGGGTGCCGGCGCTCGAGGGCCGCGCCCTCGACGTCGACGTCGGGCAGCAGGCGGTCGAGCCAGCGCGGGAGCCACCACGCCGCGTCGCCCACGAGGTGCATGAGCGCGGGGACGAGCAGCATCCGCACGACGAACGCGTCGACGAGCACGCCGAACGCGAGCGCGAACCCGATGGGCCGGATCATCGCGCTGTGCGAGAACACGAACCCGCCGAAGACGGAGATCATGATGATCGCCGCCGCCGTCACGACCGCCCGCCCGGCCCGCACGCCCTGCACGATCGCGACGCGCGCGGGGGCGCCGTGCGCGTACGCCTCGCGCATGCCCGAGCCCAGGAAGAGCTGGTAGTCCATGGCGAGCCCGAACAGGATGCCGACGAGGATCGTGGGCAGGAAGTTGAGGATCGGGCCCGGCGTCTCGACGCCGAACACGCCCGCGAGCCAGCCCCACTGGTAGATCGCGACGACCCCGCCGAGCGCCGCGAAGTAGGACAGGATGAACCCGAGCGTCGCGACGACCGGCACGAACACCGACCGGAACACGAGCACGAGGATGACGAGCGACAGGCCGACGACCACCGCGAGGTAGACCGGGAGCGCCTGGGCGAGCTTGTCGGAGATGTCGATGTTGCCGCTCGCCGAGCCCGCGACGCCGAGCGTCGCGTCGCCGTCGAGGGGCTCGAGCGCGCGCAGGTCGTGCACGAGCTGCTCGGTGGACTCGCTCGTCGGGCCCTCGGCGGGGATCACCTGGAACGCGGCGACCGTGCGGTCCTCCGAGGTGCCGATCGGGGCGACCGCGACGACGTCGTCCTGCGCGAAGAGCTCCTGCGCGATGCGGACCTGCTGCTCGAGCGACTCCGCCTCGGTGGGCTCGCCCGGGAGGTCGGCGACGACGAGCAGCGGGCCGTTCGTGCCCTCGCCGAACTCCTCGGCGACCGTCGCGTAGGCGCGGTACTGCGTGGAGTCGTGGGCCTCGGACGAGCCGTCGGGCAGGTTGGTGCGCAGGTCGAGCGCGGGCAGCGCGACCACGCCCAGCGCGACGACGGCGAGGAGCGCCGTGGCCACGGCACGCACGGTGGACGTCGGCCGCACCGGCGCCGCGGGGTCGGCGCCCGGGCCCGACGCGGCGGGGGCGCCCGACGTCGCGGGGGCGCCCGCGGGGGCGCCCGTCGCGGCGAGCGCGGCGCGCTCGCGGCGGCTGAGGATCCGCGGGCCGATCATGCCGAGCAGCGCGGGCGTGAGGGTCACGGCGATGAGCACCGCGATCGCGACGCACAGCGCGCCGACCGTCCCCATGAGCCCGAGGAACGGGATGCCCGTGACGTTGAGCGCGAGCAGCGCGATGAGCACGGTCGCGCCGGCGAACACGACGGCGTTGCCCGACGTGCCGTTCGCGAGCGCGATCGACTCGGCGAGGTCGTCGCCCTGCTTGAGCTGGCGCCGGTGCCGGTTGACGATGAACAGCGAGTAGTCGATCCCCACGGCGAGCCCGAGCATGAGCCCGAGCACGGGGGTCACGGACGACATCTCGACGACGCCGGACAGCGACATCGCGGCGAGCGCGCCGATGCCGACCCCGACGAGGGCCGTGAGGATCGGCAGCCCGGCGCCGACGAGCGTGCCGAGCATGACGACGAGCACGACGGCCGCGACGACGAGGCCCACGGCCTCGCCCACGCCGAACACCTGGGGCACGCCCTGCGCGATGTCGGAGGAGAAGTCGGCGCGCACGCCGTCGACCGGCTCGTCGAAGACCGCGACGAGGGCGTCCTTGGTCTCCTGCTCGATGCTGAGGTTCGGCTCGCTGAAGACCACGCTCGCGACCGCGGCGCTGCCGTCCTCGGAGACGAGGCGGATGTCGGCCGCCATGTCGAGCAGCGGCGCGGAGAGCTCGAGCTGCGCCGACTGCTCCTCGAGGGTCGCGCTCTGGTCCTCGAGCGCGGACACCTGCTTCTCCAGCGCGGCGGCCTGCGTGTCGAGCTCGGCGCGCCCGGCGTCGAGCTCGGCCTGCTGGGCGTCGAGCTGCGGCCCGACCTGCGCGAGCGCGCCCGCGTCCTCGGCCTGCGCGCGCGCGGCGTCGAGCTGCTCCTGTCCCGCGTCGAGCTGGGCGCGCGCCGCGTCGAGCTGCTCCTGCCCGGCGGCGAGCTGCGCGCGGCCGTCCTCGATCTGCTCGCGTCCCGCGGCGATCTGGGTGCGGCCGTCCTCGACCTGCCGCCGCTGGTCGGCGAGCTCGGTCTGCGTGGCGAACGGGTCGACGACGGACTCCACGCCGTCGACGTCCTCGGCCGCGGCGAACCGGTCGGCGACCTGCGCCTCCTGCTCGGGCGTGAACGGCGCGCCGTCCTCGGTCGTGAGGACGATCGTGCCCGTGCCGCCCGACGCCTCGGGCAGCGCGGTCTGCAGCCGCTCGGTGACGTCCGCGGTGGGCGTCCCGGGGATCGAGAAGCTGCTCGCGAGCGTGCCGCCGAACGCGACGAACGCCGCCCCGGCGAGCACGAGCACCGCGAGCCACGCGGCGAGGACGGTCCGCGCGCGGCGCGCGCACGCGCGCCCGAGGCGGTAGAGCAGTTCGGCCATGAGAGTCCTTCGGTGGGAGTCCGGTCCGGGGTGGTGACAGGTGCGGGGGTGGGGCGTCAGGCGCGGGTCGCCCAGCCGGCGCGCGTGCGTTCGACGAGCCGGTCGAGCAGCGCGGCCCACACGCGGCGCGAGGCCTCGTCGTCGGCGGCGCCGGTCGCGGCCCACCACCGGCGCTGGATGACCATGAGGCCCGCCATGAGCGCGCCGACGAGCAGCTCGATCTCGAGCGGGTCGACGTGCGGGTGGCGGCGCGTGGTCTCGGCCACCAGGCGCTCGGCGAGGTGGGTGAACGCGCGCACGACCATCGTCGTGACGCGCGGCGTCGGCTCGTTCGCGCCGCCGCCGAGGGCGCGCGTCAGGGAGGCCATGGGGCCGACGAGGTCGGTGCCGCGCAGCGCGGCGGTGAGGTCGTCGAGCGGCGTCGCGCGGTCGGTGCCGGGGGCCGCGGCGCTCGCGCCGAGCGCGTCGACGACGGCGCCCAGCACGTCCTCGCACACCTCGACGACCACGTCGTCGAGCGACGCGAAGTGGTTGAACACGGTGCGCCGGGCGACGTCGGCGCGCGCCGCGAGCTCGTCGACGGTGAAGCGGGAGCCGCCCTTCTCCGCCATGAGCGCGGCCGCGGCGTCGACGATGGCGCGGTGGTGCCGGGCGCGCAGCGCGGCGCGGCGGTCGACGCCGGCGGGCGCGCCGGACGACGCGGTGATCGCTTCGGACGACGCGTCAGTCGTGGCGGGGTCGGGGGCCAGGGGCACCCGATGACACTAGGTGCATCGATGCACTTGGTGCAACGTTACGACCGGACGCTCAAAGTCGACCGATTGAGTCCAGTATGTGGGAAGGTCTCGACGGCGCGTTGACACCCCCCGAGGGCGCTCGTAAGTTCCCGCGCAACCGAGGTCGAGCACCTCGGCCACCAGACACGGTCATGAGCTCCGACGCCAAGCCCCGGCTCGTCGGACGGCAACCCTCCCGCGCGGCGGGGTGCCCCGGGTGAGGACCAGGTCTCGCGTCGCGGAGCGCGGCGCGGGGCAACGACGCGGAGCCCGGAGACGGGCACGAAGGAGACGGACGATGGACCGGCGAGAGTCGAGCACCGCGGTGAGCACCCCGCACGCGCCGACGTGCCCCTGTCCGCCCGCGACCGCGGGTCCCGCGCGCGCCACCTGTCGTCGCTGACGCCCACCCCCTGACGCCGCGCCCCCGCGCGCACGCCCCCGACCGGGTCCCTCCGGCCTCCCCGGTCCCGTCCCTGCCGCCGCGCGGCGGGACACCCCTGCCCACCCTCCGGCACCCGGCCGCGCCCCGAGCGCGCCCGGCGCCCGACCGAGAACGGATCCCGCGATGCCCGACACCGCCCCCGCCCGCACCGTCCACCTCGGCGTCGACCTCACCGACGCCGGCGCGCACCCCGCCGCGTGGCGGACCACGGGCTCGCAGGCGCAGCGCCTCTTCGACGCCAAGCGCCTCGTCGAGCTCGTCGCCACCGCCCAGCGCGGCCTGCTCGACCTCGTCACCCTCGACGACGCGTTCACGCTCCGGCCCGGCCGCACCGGGACCGTGCGGGGCCGGCTCGACGCCGCGCTCGTCGCCTCGCGCCTCGCGCCGCGCAGCGGGGGCGTCGGCCTCGTCCCCACCGTGACGACGACGCACACCGAGCCGTTCCACGTGTCCAAGGCGATCGCGACGATCGACCACGTGAGCGCCGGCCGCGCCGGGTGGCAGGTCGGGTGGTCGACGACGCCCGCAGAGGCCGCCGCGTTCGGCCGCAAGGCCGCGCAGGACGAGCCCGACGCCGTCGCCGAGGCCGACGAGGCGGTCGAGGTCGTCACGCGGCTGTGGGACTCGTGGGAGGACGACGCCGAGATCCGCGACGTCGCGACCGGCCGGTTCGTGGACCGCGAGAAGCTGCACTACGTCGACCACGAGGGCATCCGGTTCGCGGTCAAGGGCCCGTCGATCACCCCGCGGCCGCCGCAGGGCCAGCCGCCCGTCGTCGTGCGGGCCGACTCGCCCGCGTCGTTCGACCTCGCGGCCCGCCGTGCCGACGTCGTGCGCGTCCGCGCGGCGACGCGCGACGAGGCGGTCGCGCTGCGCGCCCAGGTGCGCGACGCCGCCGCCGACGCCGGGCGCGACCCCGACGCGCTGCGCGTGCTCGTCGACGCGTACGTCGTCGTCGGCGACACGCGGGCGAGCGCACAGGCGCGCCTCGACCTCCTCGAGGACCTCGAGGGCGTCTCGTGGGACACCGACTCGCTCACGCACGTCGGCACCGCGCGGGACCTCGCCGTCACGGTCGAGGAGTGGACGAGCGCGGGCGCGGCGGACGGCTTCCTCCTGCGGCCGTCGTCGCTGAGCACCGACCTCGACGCCGTCGTCGACGGCGTCGTGCCCCTCCTGCAGGGCGCCGGCCTCTTCCGCACCGCCTACCCCGGCACGACCCTGCGCGACACCCTCGGCCTCCCGCACCCCGCGAACCGCTACGCGGCGATCGCCTGAGCCCGGACGGACCCCCATGAGCACCCGACCCCGCAAGCAGATCCACCTCGGCGCCCACTTCCCGGGCGTCAACAACACGACCGTCTGGAGCGACCCGCGCTCGGGCAGCCAGATCGACTTCTCCTCGTTCGAGCACCTCGCGCGCCGCGCCGAGGCCGCGAAGCTCGACTTCTTCTTCCTCGCCGAGGGCCTGCGCCTGCGCGAGCACAAGGGCCGCATCCACGACCTCGACGTCGTGGGACGCCCCGACACGCTGCCCGTCCTCGCGGCGCTCGCGGCGGTGACCGACCGCCTCGGGCTCGCGGGCACGATCAACACGACGTTCAACGAGCCGTGGGAGCTCGCGAAGCAGTTCGCGACGCTCGACCTGCTCTCCGAGGGCCGCGCCGCGTGGAACCTCGTGACGAGCCCCGACGCCTTCACGGGCGCGAACTTCCGCCGCGGCGGCTACCTGCCGTACGCGGAGCGGTACGCGCGCGCCGCCGAGGTCGTCGAGGTCGCGCGCGCCCTGTGGGACTCGTGGGACGACGACGCGGTCCTCGCCGACCGGATCACCGGCGACTTCCTGCGTCCCGGCGCCGTGCGGCCCGTCACGCACCACGGGACGTACGCGGACGTCGTCGGCCTCTTCGAGACGCCGCGCGGTCCCCAGGGCCACCCGGTCCTGTTCCAGGCCGGCGACTCCGCCGACGGTCGCGAGTTCGCCGCCGCGACCGCCGACGTCGTGTTCTCCGCGCACTCGACGTTCGACGCCGGGCGCGCGTTCTACGAGGACGTCAAGGGCCGGCTCGCCGCGCACGGTCGCTCGCGGGACTCGCTGAAGATCCTCCCCGCGACGGTCGTCGTGCTGGGCGACACCCCGGACGAGGCCGCCGAGCGCGCCCGGGAGATCCGGCTCCAGCAGGTCTCGGGCCCGACGGCGATCGCGTTCCTCGAGCAGGTGTGGGGCCGCGACCTCGAGGGGTACGACCCCGAGGGCCCGCTGCCCGACGTCGAGCCGGACACGGAGAACGTCTCGATCACCCGGGGCCGCGTGCGGCACGCGAAGGACCCCGCGGCCGTCGCCGCCGCGTGGCGCGAGCAGGCCGAGGCGAACGGCTGGTCGATCCGCGAGCTCGTCATCCAGGTGACCTCGCGCGGCGGCTTCGTCGGCACGCCCGAGCAGGTCGCGGACGACATCGACCGGCACGTCCAGGAGGACGCGTCGGACGGCTTCATCCTCGTGCCGCACCTCACCCCGGGCGGGCTCGACGAGGTGTTCGACCGCGTGATCCCCCTCCTGCAGGAGCGCGGCTCGTTCCGCGCCGAGTACGAGGGCACGACCCTGCGCGAGCACCTCGGCCTCGCCCGGCCCGGCGCCGCGTCCGCCGCCGAGGACGAGCCCGCGGCCGAGCTCGTCGGCTGACGCATCGCCCCGCCCACCCACCGCACCGACCCCGGAGGACCCATGAGCACGAGCACGCTGACCGCCACGGGCGCCGTCACCGCAAACCCCGACGCCGCGGCCTGGGCCGCGTGGCACGCCGAGCGAGAGGAGGCGCTGCGCCCGCCGCACGGCTGGCTGAGCCTCGTCGCGTACCACTGGCTCCCGGCGGAGCCCGCCGCCCTGCCCGGGGTGCCCGGTCTCTGGTGGGCCGACGCCGACGGCGCGCACCACCGCGCGAGCGAGGGCCGCGCCGTGCGCACGGCGACCGGGGACGACGTGACGACCGTCGTCGTCACGGAGGGCGGCTCGTCCGTGGCGGGCACGTTCCTGCCGGACGGTCGCGACCCCGCGGCCGACGCCGACCGCGGCGCGACGGGGGAGACGCGCGAGGTCGCCGTCGAGGTCGTGCGACGCACGGGCCGGTACGCGGTGCGCCTGCGCGACCCGCTCGCGCCCGCGCGGCTCGCGTTCGACGGCGTCCCGACGTTCGCGCACGACCCCGCCTGGGTGCTCGACGCGGACGTGCGCTGGTACGACGCGCCGCGGCCCGTCGTCGTCGGCGCCGCGCGGCCCGGCCTCGTGCACCACGCGCTCGCCGTCGGCGAGGTCGACCTCGTGGTGGAGCGCGACGGCGGCCGGCGCGCCGCGACGCTCGTCCTCACCGGCGCGCCGGGCGGCGGGGCGGCGCTGCTGTTCAGCGACGAGGCGGACGACGTCGCGCCGTGGCGCGTGCTGACGGTGGACGCGGACGTGGCGCCGGGCACCACGGGCCGCGTGCGGCTCGACCTCAACCGCGCGATCAACCTCCCGTACGCGTTCAGCGACCACGGCACGTGCCCCGCGCCGGTCGAGGGCAACCACGTGCCGTTCGCGGTCACCGCGGGCGAGAGGGCGCCACGATGACCGCGGTCGCCGCGCGCCCAGCCGCCCCGGGGGCGGCCCGGCGAGCGCGCGAGATCCGGTCCGTCGCCATGCACGACCCGCTCGTGCGGCCGCTGCTCGACGAGCTGTCCCAGGAGTACTGGACGCGGTACCAGCGCGTCCTGACGGCCGAGGAGCTCCGCGCCGAGATGGAGCACTACCCGGCGCACGAGTTCGCGGCGCCGCACGGCGACCTCGTGCTCGTGCTGGAGGACGGCGCGCCCGTCGCGGGCGGTGCGTTCCGGCGCCGGACCGAGCCCGAGGTCGGCGACCCCGCCCGCCTCGCGCGCGCGTCCGCGCGGCGCCCCGACGGCACGCCCGCCGTGCGCACCGCCGAGCTCAAGCGCATCTGGACGCACTCGTCGCACCGTCGCCGCGGGCTCGCGCGCGTCGTGATCGCGGAGCTCGAGCGCCGCGCCGCCGAGCGCGGGTACCGGCGCGTGTACCTCACGACGGGACCGCGCCAGCCCGAGGCCGCGGGCCTGTACCTCGCGACGGGCTACACGCCCCTGTTCGACACCGGGACCGACCCCGAGGAGATCGGCCCGCTCGCGTTCGAGAAGTGGTTGGAGGTCGCGCCGTGAGCACCGTGTCGCTCCCGCAGGACGAGTCCCGACAGCTCGCGCCGCCGTCCGGCCGGCACCCCGCCGACCCGCACGGACGCCCGGGCGTCGAGGACGCGCTGCCGCTCGAGAGCCTGCGCATCGTCCCCGCCCGGCACCCGGGACGGTGGGCCGCGACGGCCGTCGTCGCGGTCCTGCTCGCGATGGTCGTCAGCTCGCTCGTGACGAACGAGCGCTGGGAGTGGGACGTCGTCGCGACCTACCTCACGTGGCCCTCCGTCCTCGAGGGGGCGTGGGCGACGATCCGGCTCACGCTCGTCGCGTCCGTCGTCGGGTTCGCGCTCGGCACGGTCCTCGCGCTCATGCGGCTCTCGCGCTCCCCGCTCCTGCAGTCGGTGTCGTGGACCTACACGTGGGTGTTCCGGTCCGTGCCGCTGCTGCTGCAGCTCCTGCTCTGGTACAACCTCGCGTACCTCTACCCTCACCTCAGCCTCGGCATCCCGTTCGGGCCCGAGCTCGTGTGGTTCGACACGCTGTCCGTGATCGACAAGTTCTGGGCCGCGATCCTCGGCCTCGGGCTGTCGCAGGCCGCGTACTCCGCGGAGATCGTGCGCGCCGGCATCCTCTCGGTCGACCAGGGCCAGCAGGAGGCCGCGGCGTCGCTCGGCATCCCGCGGCGGCGCCAGGTCAGCCGCATCATCCTGCCGCAGGCCATGCGCTCGATCATCCCGACCGCCGTCAACGAGGTCATCGGCCTGCTCAAGGGCACGTCGATCGTCTACGTCCTCGCGTACGGCGAGCTCTTCTACATCGTCAGCGTCATCTACGGCCGCAACGGGCGGGTCGTGCCGCTGCTCATCGTCGCGTCGATCTGGTACCTCGTGCTGACCACGCTCATCACGGTCGTCCAGTACTACGTCGAGCGGCACTACGCGAAGGGCGCGGTGCGCACGCTCCCGCCGACACCCCTGCAGAAGGCGCGCTGGACCGTGCTCGTCTGGGCGTCGCGCCTCTCCGGACGCCCCGTGCCGCCGTCCGTCCCGCCCGCCTACGCGGCCCGCGCCCGGGTCGGCGTCCTCACGCGCACCGCGCGCACGGCGGGGGGTGCCGCATGAGCGCCCCCGTCACGGACACCACGACCCCGGCCGCCGGGGCGGCCGGGCTCGTCGAGATCCACGGCGTCCACAAGAGCTTCGGCACCCTCGAGGTGCTGCGCGGCGTGTCGCTCACCGTCCGGCCCGGGTCCGTGACGGTCGTGCTCGGCCCGTCCGGCTCGGGCAAGTCGACGCTCCTGCGCGCGATCAACCACCTGGAGAAGGTCGACCAGGGCTTCATCTCCATCGACGGCGAGCTCGTCGGGTACCGCCGCAAGGGCAGCACCCTGCGCGAGCTCAAGGAGCGCGAGATCCTCGGGCAGCGCACCCAGATCGGGTTCGTCTTCCAGAGCTTCAACCTGTTCCCGCACCTCACCGCGCTCGAGAACGTCGTCGAGGCGCCCGTCTCCGCGCAGCGGCGACGCCGCGAGGACGTCGAGCCCGAGGCCCGCGAGCTGCTCGCCCGCGTCGGGCTCGCCGACAAGGCCGACGCGCGGCCGCGCCAGCTCTCCGGCGGGCAGCAGCAGCGCGTCGCCATCGCACGGGCGCTCGCGCTGCGACCCAAGGTGCTCCTGTTCGACGAGCCCACGTCCGCGCTCGACCCGGAGCTCGTCGGCGAGGTGCTGGAGGTCATCAAGGACGTCGCCAGCACCGGCACGACCCTCGTCGTCGTCACGCACGAGATCGGCTTCGCCCGCGAGGTCGCCGACACCGTCGTCTTCATGGACGAGGGAGTCGTCGTCGAGCAGGGCACGCCCGCCGAGGTGCTCGACCACCCGCGCCACGAGCGCACCCGGGCCTTCCTGCAGAAGGTCCTGTGACCCGCCCGCCCGGCGGGCACCCACCGTCGTCACCGCACCCGCGACCGGCCGCCGGCCGGACCCGCACCGCACTCCCGGCGTCACCCCGACGCACCACCCGAGAGGTAGGACACCCCGTGACCGCAACGACCACCCGCGCCCGCGCCTCGCGCGCGCTCGCCCTGCTCGCCGCCGTGCCCCTCCTGGCGCTCACGGCCTGCGCGGGCGTGAGCACCGAGGCACCGGCCGCCGCGGAGGGCACGGCCACCGAGGACGGCGCGGCCTCCGTGGCCGAGGCGCTGGACGTCAGCACGAGCCCCGAGCAGGACCGCATCCGCACGACCGAGTCCGCCGAGGCGATCGCGCTCCTGCCCGACTCCTGGAAGGACAAGGACGAGATCGTCGTCGCCGTCTCCGCCGGCTCCGCCCCCCCGCTCGGCTTCCTCGCCGACGACGACGAGACGCCCATCGGCAACGAGACCGACATCGCCCAGCTCGTCGCCGACGCGCTCGGCAAGGAGCTGCGCCTCGAGGTCAAGGCCTGGGCCGACTGGCCGCTCGCGCTGCAGTCCGGCGACGTCGACGCCGTGATCTCCAACGTCACCGTGACCGAGGAGCGCAAGGAGACCATCGACTTCTCCACGTACCGCAACGACGAGCTCGGCTGGCTCGTGGGCGCCGACTCCGACATCACCGAGATCACGAAGCGCGAGGACATCGCGGGCAAGGTCGTCGCCGTCGGGTCGGGCACGAACCAGGAGAAGATCGTGCTCGAGTGGGACCGCCTCAACCAGGAGGACGGTCTCGACCCGATCCAGGGCCCCGAGTACTACGAGCAGTTCGCCGACGCCCTGCTCGCGCTGCAGTCCGGGCGCATCGAGACGTACGTCGGCCCCAACGCGACGCTCGCCTTCCAGGCGGCGACCTCCCCGCAGGACTTCCGGGTCGCCGGCACGCTCAACGGCGGCTGGCCGGACACGGCGCAGATCGCCGTCGCCACCAAGAAGGGCGCGGAGGCCGCGCCGGCGATCACGGCCGCGATCAACCACGCCGTCGAGGACGGCACCTACCTCCAGGTGCTCGAGCGCTGGGGCCTGGAGTCCGAGGCGATCGAGGAGTCGCAGACCAACCCGCCCGGCCTGCCGAAGACGGAGTGACCCCGGCATGACCACCAGCACCCGGTACGTCGACCACGTCGTGGTCGGGGGCGGCGTCATGGGCTCCGCCACGGCCTGGCAGCTCGCCCGGCGCGGGCGCGACGTCGTCCTGCTCGAGCGCTTCGCGCCCGGGCACGCCCACGGCGCCTCGCACGGCACGTCGCGCATCTACCGCACGACGTACGCCGAGCCCGAGTACCTCGACCTCGCCCAGGAGGCGCTCGCGCTGTGGCGCGAGGTCGAGGACGAGACGGGCACCGAGCTCCTCGCCGTCACCGGCGGGGTGAGCCACGGGCGTCGCGACGCCACGGCCGAGCGGCGAGCCGACGCGATCGCCGCCGCGTTCACCGCGCGCGGGATCGCGCACGAGTGGCTCGACCCCGCGGCCGCGGCGGAGCGGTGGCCCGGCCTGCGGTTCGAGGGCCGGGTGCTGCACGAGGTCGCGACGGCCGGACGGCTCCACGCCGACCGCGCCGTCGCGGCCCTCCAGGGCGCGGCCGCCGCGCGCGGCGCCGACGTGCGCCACGAGGTCGCCGTCCGGCACGTCGAGCGCGCGGCCGAGGGCGTGCGCGTCGTCACCGACGGCGGCGACGTGCTCGCGCGCGTCGTCGTCGTGACCGTCGGCGCATGGAGCGCGGGCCTCCTCGGCGGGGCGGACGGCGGCCTGCTCGGCGCGGACCTGCCGCTCGTCGTCACGCAGGAGCAGCCCGCGCACTTCGCGCTGCGCCCCGGTGCGACGCCCGACGGCTGGCCCGCGTTCACCCACGACGTCGGCCCCGGCACCGCGTGGCCGAGCGGCGTCTACGGCCTCGCCACACCGGGCGAGGGCGTCAAGGTCGGATTCCACGGCGTCGGACCCGTCGTCGACCCGGACCGCCGCTCCTACCGGCCCGAGCCCGGCCAGCTCGCCACGCTGCGCGACTACGTGCGCACGTGGCTGCCCGGGCTCGACCCGGACGCGTACGTCCCCGTGAGCTGCACGTACACCACGACGCCCGACAGCGACTTCGTGCTCGACCGGCGCGGACCCGTCGTCGTCGGCGCGGGGTTCTCCGGCCACGGCTTCAAGTTCGCCCCCGCGGTCGGCCGCGTCCTCGCCGACCTCGCCACCGCACCCGACGACGTCTCGGCGGCCGAGCGGTTCGCGCTCGCCCGCCTCGCCGCACTCCCCGAGAGGACCGCCTCATGACGATCGCTCCCGCTCCCGTCGCCGCCCCGGCCGCGCCGCCGACCGCCCCCGTCGCGCTCGCTGCGCGCTACGGCGTCGAACCGGCCGCCGTCGACGAGGTCGCGCCCGGCGCGGCGACAGGGCCGGCCGGACGCCCGGGCGCACACCCGGTGCTCGACACCCTGCTCGCGCACCGCACCGTGCGCCGCTACCTCACCGACCCGCTCGCCGAGCACGTCGTCCCGACCCTCGTGGCCGCTGCGCAGTCCGCCCCGACGTCCTCGAACCTCCAGCTCTGGAGCGTCGTCGCCGTCACGGACCCGGCCCGCAAGGCGCGCCTCGCGGCGCTCGCGGGCGACCAGGAGCACATCCGCACGGCGCCTCTCCTGCTCGTGTGGCTCGCCGACCTCTCCCGCGTGCGCGCCCTCGGGGCGCGCGAGGGCGTGCGGCTCGAGGCCACCGACTACCTCGAGACCACGCTCGCCGCGTTCCTCGACGCCGCGCTCGCCGCGCAGAACGCGGTCGTCGCGGCCGAGTCGCTGGGTCTCGGCACGGTGTACATCGGCGCGCTGCGCAACCACCCGGCGCAGGTCGCGGCGGAGCTCGGGCTGCCCGAGGGCGTCGTGGCCGCCGTCGGCCTCGTCGTCGGGCACCCGGACCCCGCGGGCGGCGAGCGCGTCAAGCCGCGCCTGGCGCAGGGCGCCGTCCTGCACGCCGAGCGGTACCGGTCCGCCGGGCAGGCCGAGCACGTCACGGCCTACGAGAAGCGCATCGAGCCCTTCTACCGCGCGGAGGGACTCGACGGCGGGTGGCGCGAGCGCGTCGTCGACCGCCTGCGCGTGCCGGGCGCGCTGCGCGGGCGCGCCCACCTGCGGGCTGCGCTCGCCGCGCTCGGGTTCCCGTCCAAGTAGTCCGACCGCACCACCACCAGAGGAAGCCATGTCGTCCCACCAGCACCCGCAGCCGACCGCCCCGGGCGGGCCGCGCCCCGCCTCCGGCCGCGTCCCCCTGTCCGTCCTCGACCTCGCGATCGTCCCCGAGGGATCCACTGGCCAGGACGCGGTGCGCCGCGCCGTCGGGCTCGCGCGCGACCTCGACCGGCTCGGGTACCACCGGGTCTGGTACGCCGAGCACCACCTGTCGCCCGGCGTCGGCTCGGCGTCGCCCGCCGTGCTCGCCGCCGCCGTCGCGGCCCGGACCGAGCGCATCCGCGTGGGCAGCGGAGCCGTGCTGCTCAGCACCACGAGCCCGCTCGTCGCCGCCGAGCAGTTCGGGACGATCGCCGCGCTGCACCCCGGCCGCGTCGACCTCGGCCTCGGGCGGGCGTTCACGCCGCCGAAGGGGTCCGGCACGGCCGGACCACGGCCCGCGGCCCGACCCGCGGCCGGCCCGCGCGTCGTCGACGGCCTGTACGTGCCCGGCGCACCGCCGACGGGCGGCAACGACTCCGTGCTGCGCGAGCGGATCCTCGCGCAGAAGCGGATCGTCGGGGCGTCGCGCACCCCGGCGAGCTTCCGCGACGAGCTCGACCTCGTGCTCGGGCTGCGCGCCGGGACCTACCGCGACGAGCACGGCACGGCGTACGTGAGCCCGCCCGTCGAGGGCGCCGACTGGGACCTGTGGGTGCTCGCGTCGAGCCCGGGCGAGAGCGCGCGCGTCGCGGGCGAGCTCGGCCTGCCGCTGGCCGCGAACTACCACGTGGCGCCGTCGGCGACGCTCGACACCGTCGCGGCCTACCGCGCGGCGTTCCGGCCCGGTGTGCTCGACGCGCCGTACGTCGTCGTGTCGGCCGACGTGCTCGTCGCGGACACGGTCGAGCGGGCCCGCGAGCTCGCGACGCCGTTCGCCGACTGGGTGCTGTCCATCCGTCGCGGCGCCGACGGCGCGATCGCCTACCCCGAGCCCGGCACGTCACCCGCGTGGGACGAGCGGCCCGAGGCCGAGCGCGCGCTCGTCGCCGACCGCGTCGACACCCGCATCGTCGGGGACCCCGAGACGGTTGTCCAGCGGCTCGAGACGCTGCGCCGCGCGACCGGCGCCGACGAGCTCCTCGTCACGACCGCGACCCACGACCCCGACGACGCCCGCCGCTCGTTCGAGCTGCTCGCCGAGCACTGGTTCGCGGGGCCGACGCCGGCCCCCGCGACCGGCACGGACGACGCCCCGGCCGACGTCGCCCCCGCGCTCGCCGCCACCCGCTGACCATCCCCTCGAAGGAGAGACCCATGACGACCCCGCCCCTGCAGACCGCGACCGACGCCGCCGCGAAGGTCGCCGACGGCGCCCTGCTCGTCGACGTGCGCTCGGCCCAGGGCCGTGCCGCGCACGGCGAGATCCCCGGCGCCACGCTCGTCGACCGGGACGACCTCGACGCGCTCTTCGGTCCCGCCGACGCCCCGGCGATCTCGCTCGACACGCCCGTCGTCGTCGTGTGCGGGTCGCCGAACGGCTCCGGCCCCGTCGCCGAGGCGCTCGCGCGGCGCGGGTACGCGCACGTGTCCCACGTCGACGGCGGCTTCCCCGCCTGGAAGGACGCCGGGCTCCCGGCCACCGACCCTGCCGAGGCTCCCGCGGAGCCGACCGACGCCCCCGCCTGAGCCGCACGACCCACCCGCCCACCTCACCCACGGAGACCCTCATGCCCGTCGAGTTCCTCGGCATCGCCACGACCAACGACGCGTCGGAGACCACCGCGCGCACGACCGCCCCGTTCGACCCCGCCTACCTCGAGCGCCTCGTGCGCGCGCACGAGGACACCGGCTGGACGCGCGTCCTGTTCGCGTACGGCTCGTCCGGCCCCGAGCCGGCGGCGCTCGCCGCGTACACCGCCGCGCGTCTGCAGTCGATCGAGCTGCTGCTCGCGCACCGGCCCAACGTGTCCTACCCGACGTACGCCGCCAAGACGTTCGCGACGCTCGACCAGCTCTCCGGCGGCCGCCTGTCCGTCCACTTCATCACCGGCGGGAACGACCGCGAGCAGGGTCGCGAGGGCGACACCCTCACCAAGGACGAGCGGTACGCCCGCACCCACGAGTACATCCAGGTCGTCAAGCAGGCGTGGGCGAGCGACGAGCCGTTCGACCACCACGGCCGGTTCTACGACTTCGCCGACTTCGTGCTCGACGCCAAGCCGTTCGAGGGGCGGACGCCGACCATCTCGTTCGGCGGGTCGTCGGACGCCGCGTTCCGCGTGGGCGCCGCCGAGGCGGACGTCTACGCCGTCTGGGGCGAGCCGCTGGACCGCACCGCGGAGCAGATCGAGCGCGTGCACGCCGAGGCCGCCGCCGCGGGCCGGGCGACGCCGCCGCGCATCCACGCCGCATTCCGCCCGATCATCGCGCCGACCGAGGAGCTCGCGTGGGAGAAGGCGCACCGCGTCCTCGACCGCATCGAGGCGCGCAAGGCCGCCGCGGGCGGGCAGCTCAGCCGTCGGCACCCGATCGACAAGCCCGAGAACGCGGGCTCGCAGCGACTTCTGGAGATCGCGGCCCAGGGCGAGCGGTACGACACCGCCCTGTGGACCGCCACCGCCAGGGCCACCGGCGGCGCCGGCAACTCCAACGCGCTCGTCGGCACGCCGGAGCAGGTCGCGGAGGCGCTGCTCGCGTACTACGACCTCGGCGTCCGCGTCATCTCCGCGCGCGGCTACGACCTTCTCGACGACGCGATCGACTTCGGCCGGCACGTCATCCCGATCGTCCGCGAGGAGGTCGCGAAGCGCGACGCCGCCGCCGAGGTCGCCGCGGCCTGATCGGCAGTTCCGGACCAGATCGGCAGTTCCTGCCGGGATCGGCACGTGCACCTGCCGATCTCGGCGAGAACTGCCGATCTCGCTCTTCCCCTCCCCCCGAACACACGCAAGGAGCAGGACCGTGCGCTTCCAGGTACTCGACATCGTCTTCAACCCGCCCCACCCGGTGACCGGGGAGGCCGTCGCGCCGTCCGACCGGCTGAACCGGGTCGTCGAGACGGCGGTGCTCGCCGAGGAGCTCGGGTTCGACTGCGCCGCGGCCCCCGCGAGCTGTCCGGGGGGCAGCGCCAGCGCGTCGCCATCGCGCGGGCGCTCGCGCTGCGCCCGTCGCTCGTCGTGCTCGACGAGCCCGTCTCGGCGCTCGACGTGTCCGTACAGGCACAGATCCTCGAGCTCCTCGTGCGGCTCCAGGCCGAGCACGGGCTCGCGTACCTGTTCATCTCGCACGACCTCGCGGTCGTGCGGCAGGTGTCCGACCACGTCGGCGTCATGCACCGCGGGCGCGTCGTCGAGCAGGGCACGGCGGAGCAGATCCTGCTCGACCCGCGCGAGGACTACACGCGCGAGCTCGTCGCGGCCATCCCCGGCGCCCCCGGGCGCGCCCGGAGCGCCGCACCGCGGAGGGCGACGTCGGCCGGGGCGTGACGCACCGCAGACCCCGGCCGTGACGCGCGGAGGCCGCGGGCCGGAGCACGTGCTCCGGCCCGCGGCCTCCGGGGTCGCGCGGCCCGTGGCCGCGCGCCGTCACGCCTCGCGGTTCTCCGAGGACAGGAACCAGGCCTGCTTCTCCAGGTCCGCGATGATCTCGTGGAGGAGGTCCGCGCTCGTCGGGTCCTCGGCGTCGACGTCGTCGTGCACCGCGCGCACGACCTCGACCGTCTGCGCGATCCGCTCGACGACCGCGTCGACCGTGTCGCCGACCGACACGAGTCCGGCCGGGTACGGGGACAGCTCGGTCGTCGTCGCGACGGTCTCGGTGCGGCCGTCGGGTACGACCTGGAGCGCGCGCATGCGCTCGGCGACGGTGTCGCTGTGCTCGCGCGCCGCGTCCACGACGTCGTCGAGCTGGAGGTGCAGGTCGCGGAACCCGCGGCCGGTCACGTTCCAGTGGGCCTGCTTGCCCTGCACGTGGAGGTCGACGAGCGCGACGAGCACGCGCTGCAGGTGGGCGCGGAGCTGCTCCGACGCCTCGAAGCGCGCGGTGGTGCGGTGGATGGTGGGTGCGGTCATGGTGCTCCTCGCTCTCTCGGGGGTCGCCCGGAACGTGCGGCGGTCACCCGGCTTCCGTCGGTGCCGTTTTCTTGAACCATTCCAGAGTAGGGACCATTCCCCGCGCTCGCCAGCAAGGACAGGCGTGCCTGACCTGCGGCGTCGTCACCTTCTCCCACCTGGTGAGAGGACGCCGTCTCCCCCTTGCCCCGGGGCGCTCGCGGTGGTCCGCTGGCGTCATGACCGACGACCGCACCCCCGCCGCACCCTCGAACCGCCTGCCGCAGCGCACGCTCGGCTCCGGCGACGCCGCGCTCACCGTGTCCGCGGTCGGGTTCGGCGGCATGTCCGTGACCGACGCGTACGGCCCCGCCGACGCCGCCGAGGCCGAGGCCGTGCTGCGCCGCGCGCTCGAGCTCGGCGTGACGCTCGTCGACACGGCGGACGTCTACGGCCACGGGCGCAACGAGGAGCTCGTCGGCCGGGTGCTCGGCGCCCACCGCGACGAGATCGTGCTCGCCTCGAAGTTCGGCCTCCCGCCCGCGGAGGGCCACCCGGACGGCCGGCCGGTCGACGGCCGCCCCGCGTACGTGCGCGCCGCGATCGACGCGAGCCTGCGCCGACTCGGCACCGACCACCTCGACCTGTACTACCTGCACCGCATCGACCCGCAGGTGCCGGTCGAGGAGACGGTCGGCGCGCTCGCCGAGCTCGTCGCGGCGGGCAAGGTGCGGGCGATCGGGCTGTCCGAGCCGTCCGCGGCGACCGTGCGCCGCGCCCACGCCGTCCACCCGGTCACGGCCGTGCAGAGCGAGTACTCGCTGTGGACGCGCGACCCGGAGGACGAGGTCCTGCCCACGCTGCGCGAGCTCGGCATCGGCTTCGTGCCGTTCTCGCCGCTGGGCCGCGGCATCCTCACGGGCACGGTCGACTCGACGGACGGATTCGCCGAGGACGACGTGCGCCGGTCCCACGCCCGGTACGCGGGCGAGGCGTTCGAGCACAACCGCGGGCTGGTCCGCTCGCTCGAGGAGATCGCCGCGGGGCGCGGCGTCACGACGGCGCAGCTCGCCCTCGCGTGGCTCCTCGCCCAGGGCGACGACGTCGTGCCGATCCCCGGGACGAAGCGCCTGGCGTACCTCGAGCAGAACGTCGCGGCGGCGTCGCTCCCGCTGACGCCCGACGAGGTCGCGGCCGTCGGCGCGGCGATCCCGCGCGGCGCGGTCCAGGGCGTGCGGCACCCGCAGCCCGACCTCCTCGCCGGGTGACGGAGCGCCACGACCGGCGGTATAACCCGTGGCTCGGGCCCCGCCGCGGACCTAGACTGGAACGGTCCTGTGGGTCTCCCCGCGCAGAGGTCGGCTCCGATGTCGTGGCTGCTCATGATCTGGTGCGCGACGGCGTGCACGGCCGCCGCCGCGTGGTGGGTGCTGCGCCGCGCCGGCCGCCCGCCGAGCCACGAGGCGTCCGGGCGTCCCGGCCGCCGCCGGCGTCGCACGCCGCCCCCGGACCCGCTCGCGACGCTCGCGCTCCAGCTCCGGCTCAGCGAGCTCGCGGCGGAGATGCGGCGCATCGAGGCCGACCCCGACGTCTACGCGCGCGCCCACCACTACCTCGCGGTCCAGGGCGCCTACGACGCGCTCCTGCGGGAGGCGTGCCGGCTCACGGGCCTCCCCGTGGACGACGCGCCGCTGCGCGCCGGGTTCCGCACCGGCGACGACGAGCGGTTCCGCGAGGAGCTCGAGCTCAGCGCGCGCGGCTGGAGCTGGTGACCGGCACGTCCGTTCAGCACGACCACGCGACGAGGGGCCCGATCGGCGGGTACGTCCGCCGGTCGGGCCCCTCGGTCCGCGGGGCAGCGCTCAGAGCGCCGAGTGGTCCCCGATCCGGTGGTACGTGCGGTCGTGGTAGACGAGCGGGGACCGCGTGGCGGTCGCCTCGTGCCGCGCGTCGTCGCCGACGCTCGACGCGAGCGCGCGCAACGACACGAGGTAGGAGTCGCCGACCGGGGTGCGCTGGACCACGCGGCCGCGCACCCAGGAGAGCGCGCCGTCGATCACCGGCTCGCCGGTGGGCAGGCGCGACCAGCCGCCGTCCGCGAACCGGTCGACGCCGCTCGTCGCGAACCGCGCCGAGACGTCGTCCTGGTGGTCGGCCAGGAAGCTCACCGTGAGCGTGCGCGCCGCCGAGACCGCGGGCCACGACGACGACGTCGACGCGAGCGAGAAGGCGAGCAGCGGGGGTGCGGCGGAGACGGAGATGACGGACGTCGCGGTGAACCCGACGAGGCGGCCGTCGTGCTCGAGCGCGATCACCGCGACCCCGGCGGGGTGGCCGCGGAACACGGCCTTGTACTCGTCGAGGGACAGCTGCGGCTCGTCCTGCTCCGCGAGGAGCTCCTCCAGGTGGGTCAGCTCGGCGGTCATCGCGCGGCCCCCGCGAACGCGTCGGCCACGGCGCGGTCGGGCGTGGCGCCCGCACCCGGGTCGGGCGGCGTCACCGCGCGGCGCAGCGCGTCCCCCTCGCGCGCGAGCCACGCGTCGGCGACCGGCCCGAGGTCGGCGAGCCGGTCCTCGGTCACCGCGAACGAGCGCGTCGGCACGACGGCGCCGAGCTCCACGAGGACGGGCCGCAGGTGCACCTCGCCGACGAGCGCGTGCGCGGGGTTGCCGGAGACGACGAGCGGCACGACGACGACGCCGGCGAGCCCGTCGGGGCCGTACAGGTCGAGGAAGGCCTTGAGGAGCCCCGTGTAGGAGGCCTTGTATACCGGCGTCGCGACGACGGCGACGGTCGCGGACGCGAGCCGCTCGCGTGCGGCGTCCGCCGCGGCGTGCTCGGGGCCGAGGATCTCGCCGGCGAGCGACGCGAGGTCGATCGTCTCCACGTCGGGCGCGCCGACGAGCGCGGCGACGCGGCGGGCCAGCGTCTCGGCGGCCGTCAGCGTGCGTGAGCCGGGCCGGGGGTTGCCGGAGACGGCGAGGACCGTCGGGCCGGTGTTCTGGTGGGTCATGTGCACCTCGCAGTAGTCGTCGATCACGCTTGCCGCCGGGCCGTCCTCGCGGGTCACGAGGTCGGTCGCGTGCGGCCTGGTCATCTCCCGGAGCACCCCGCCGTGACTGGGGGTTGCCGGCCAGCGAGCCGGGGCTTGGCGCTGGCGCTCGTGACCTGGGGACGGGTATAGCAAGCGCGCCGAGAAACTGAACCAGACCGGTCAGGTTTCTCAGTGGGTGGACGGATGTGTCGGGCCGTGGGGGGTCATCGAGGGGGTGCCGCGACGCGTCGCCACCTCGCGGACATGAGACGGCGGTACGAGAACTTCTGGCACAGGCGTACCGTCGGAGGCTCCGTCCTAGTCCAGACGAGGAGTGCCCATGGACAGCCGACTGCAGTCCGTCTACGACGAGGTCCTGCGTCGCAACCCCGGCGAGGCCGAGTTCCACCAGGCCGTGCGCGAGGTCTTCGACTCGCTCGGCCCCGTGCTGCGCAAGCACCCGCGCTACGTCGAGGCCGCCGTCCTCGAGCGCGTCTGCGAGCCCGAGCGCCAGATCATCTTCCGGGTCCCGTGGGTGGACGACTCGGGCCGCGTGCAGATCAACCGCGGCTTCCGCGTCGAGTTCAACTCCGCGCTGGGCCCGTACAAGGGCGGCCTGCGGTTCCACCCGTCGGTCTACCTCGGCATCGTGAAGTTCCTCGGGTTCGAGCAGATCTTCAAGAACTCGCTCACCGGCATGCCCATCGGCGGCGGCAAGGGCGGCTCGGACTTCGACCCGCGCGGACGCTCCGACGGCGAGGTCATGCGGTTCTGCCAGTCGTTCATGACCGAGCTGTACCGGCACATCGGCGAGCACACCGACGTCCCCGCGGGCGACATCGGCGTCGGCGGCCGCGAGATCGGCTACCTGTTCGGCCAGTACAAGCGCATCACCAACCGGTACGAGTCCGGCGTCCTCACGGGCAAGGGCATCTCGTGGGGCGGGTCGCTCGTGCGCACCGAGGCCACGGGCTACGGCACGGTGCTGTTCGCGCAGAACATGCTCGCGACGCGCGGGCAGGACCTCGAGGGGCGCCGCGTCGTCGTCTCGGGCTCCGGGAACGTCGCGACCTACGCGACGGCCAAGGCGCAGGAGCTCGGCGCGCACGTCGTCGCGTTCTCCGACTCGTCCGGCTACGTCGTCGACGAGGCCGGTGTCGACCTCGACCTGCTGCGCCAGGTCAAGGAGGTCGAGCGCGGGCGCGTCGCCGACTACGCCGCGCGCCGCCCCGGTGCGCGCGTCGTCACCGACGGCTCGATCTGGGACGTGCCGTGCGACGTCGCGCTGCCGTGCGCGACGCAGAACGAGCTCGACGAGGGCGCCGCCAAGCAGCTCGTGGCGAACGGCGTCGTCGCGGTCGCGGAGGGCGCGAACATGCCCACCACGCCGGCGGCCGTCGCGCTGCTCCAGGACGCGGGCGTGCTGTTCGCGCCGGGCAAGGCGGCCAACGCGGGCGGCGTCGCGACGTCGGCGCTCGAGATGCAGCAGAACGCGTCGCGCGACGCGTGGTCGTTCGAGTACACCGAGGACCGCCTCGCCCAGATCATGGCGGGCATCCACGACCGGTGCGTCGAGACGGCCGACGAGTACGGGGCACCCGGCAACTACGCGCTCGGCGCCAACATCGCCGGCTTCACCAAGGTCGCCGACGCGATCCTCGCGCTCGGCGTGATCTGACCCGACCGGACGACCCGTCGGTGCGCGCGTCGCGCCGACGGGTCCGTCGCGTTCGGCCGCAGCGCCGTGCGCACGGCCGGGCCCCGCGGCCGGGCGGGTCGTCTACCCTGGCCGACGGCCGCCGTCGTGACCTGTCCCGACGTGCCGGCCCCGGACCGGACGACGGGAGACCCCAGTGACGACCACCGACCCCGCGGGCAGCGCGCCGCACGCGCGCCGCGAGACCGCGCTCGAGCTCGCCGTGCAGGACGCGGAGGGCGTCCGCGTCGCGGCCTCCGTCGGCGCCCGGCGCGTCGAGCTGTGCGTCGCCCTCGGGGCGACCGGTGGCCTCACCCCGAGCACCGGGCTCGTCGAGGCCGCCGTCGCGGCGGCACGCGCGGCGGCCGGTCCGGGAGAGACGCCCGTGGAGGTGCACGTGCTCGTGCGGCACCGGCCCGGGGGCTTCGTCCTGTCTGCCGACGACCTCGACGTCCAGGTCCGCGACGTCCGCGCCGCGGTCGCGGCGGGCGCGCACGGCGTCGTCGTGGGCGCGCTCACGCCGGACGGCGTGGTCGACGCCGCGGCGGTCCGAGCGCTCGTCGACGCCGCTGACGGGCGGGAGGTGACGTTCCACCGCGCGGTGGACGTCGTGGCCGACCCCCTCGCCGCGCTGGACGTGCTCGCCGGGGCCGGGGTGGGGCGCGTCCTCACGTCGGGCGGCGCGCCGCGCAGCATCGACGGGGTCGAGCGGCTGCGCGCCATGGCGACGCACGCGCGCGAGGTGCTCGGCGGGCGCGTCCAGGTCATGGCGGGCGGGGGAGTGCGACCGCAGGACGTCGGCGCGCTCGTCGCCGCGGGGGTCGACGCGGTGCACCTGTCCGCCAAGCGGGTCGTCGCGGACGACGCCGGCCCCGGGGGCGGTGGCGACGCGGGCTACGAGGTGACCGACCGCGAGGTCGCGGCGGCGGCCCGGTCAGCGCTCGACGCCGCGCGCTGACGCCCGGCCTCCACCCTCCGGGCGCCGTCGCCGACGGCCCTCCCTGACGCTCCCGGCCGGTCCCGCTCGTGCGGGACCGGCCGTCGTCGTGCAGGTCGAACCATCCGATGTCTCAGTTAGGTAACTTTCCTGTTGTATTCGGGAGAGCGCGCTCAGGAATTAGTTAGTGTTCCTGCCACACGCCCCAGGGGCGCCACGACGAACGACGCGAGGACGCGTCGTCCATGCGAAAGGACCGATGATGATTCGAAGCACGGCGCGCAAGCGCCTGCTCACGGCGGTTGCGCTCGTGACCGGCGTGACCCTCATGGCGGCGGGCTGCTCCGGCTCGGGCAACGGGGAGAGCGAGCAGGGCACGAGCGAGGGGCGCACGCTCAACGTGTGGGCCGGGACGCAGACGCCCATCGTCGCGAACTTCAACCCGTACTCGCCGAACCCCCTGCACGCCGCCAACGGCGCGATCTACGAGCCGCTCTTCTACTACAACAAGGCCCAGGCGGGCCCGCCCGAGCCGCGCCTCGGCGAGTCCTTCGAGTGGTCCGAGGACGGCACGGAGCTCACCGTGAAGCTCCGCGAGGGCGTCACCTGGACCGACGGCGAGGCGTTCGACGCCGAGGACGTCGTCTTCTCCCAGACGAACGAGGCCGCGAAGCGCGACTTCGTCGTCTCGGTCGAGGCGCTCGACACGCACACCGTGAAGTGGGTCTTCGACTCGCCGCAGTTCACGTCGGAGGTCCAGCTCCTCGGGACGTCGCTCGTCGTGCCCGAGCACATCTGGTCCCAGGTCGACGACCTCGTGACGTTCGCGAACGAGGACCCGGTCGGCACCGGTCCGTACAAGGCCGACGCGGTCACCGAGGCGGCGTACACCGTCGTCGCGAACGAGGACTACTGGGCCGGCGCCCCGAAGGTCAAGAAGGTCCGCTACCTCGGCATCGACGCCAACCAGAGCGCCGAGGACCTCATGACCACGGGCAAGGTCGACTGGACCGCGATGTTCGTGGCCGACCCGGAGCGGATCACCGCCGACGGCCGCCTGTCGATGATCAACACGCCGCAGGACCCGACGACGATCTACACGTGCGTCTCGGTCGACCTCGGCTGCACCGGTCCGCAGACCGACGTCGCCGTGCGCCAGGCGATCAACCTCGCGATGAACCGCCAGGAGATCAACGACAAGGCGTTCGCCGGACTCGCCGCGACCGCGTCCCCGACGTTCGCGCTGCTCGGCCGCGACGACCGCTGGATCTCGCCCGACGTCGAGGAGAAGAGCCCGCAGACGCCCGACGCGGCCGCGGCCGCGCAGGTCCTCGAGGACGCCGGGTACACGAAGGGCGCCGACGGCATCTACGAGAAGGACGGCCAGAAGGTCGAGCTGACCCTCATCACGGTCGACGGCTGGAACGACTACAACGCCGTGGGCGACCTGCTCGTCGAGCAGGCCAAGGCGGCGGGCATCTCGATCGTCCACAACAAGGTCACGCAGCAGGAGATGTCCGACGCGCGCGTCGCGGGCACCTACCAGCTCATGGTCGGCGGCATCACCGGGCCCTCGCTCGACGACCCGTTCAGCATCTACCGCCAGTGGATGACGACGGACTACACGCGACCGGTCGGCGAGGTCATGGAGTCGGGCCTCTTCAACTACGTGCGCTACACCAACCCGACGGTCGACGCCGCGGTCGAGGCGGCCGCCTCGACGAACGACGAGGACGTGAAGAAGGAGCAGTACGCGATCATCCAGCAGGAGATCGTGCGCGACCTGCCCTACATCCCGGTCGTCGTGAACGCGTCGCAGACGTTCATGGACACCCAGGACTTCACGGGCTGGCCGACGCAGGACGACCTCTACGCGTTCCCGCCGTCGTGGAGCACCGTCTCGCTCGGCGTCGTGCTCTCGAAGCTCGAGCCCGCGAGCTGATGTCCGCGCGCCGAGGAGGAGGACCGAGGAACGAGGGACACGCATCATGAGGTACTACGTCCGGCGGATCACGTTCTACGTGATCACCCTCTGGGCAGCGGTCTCGCTGAACTTCCTCATCCCGAAGCTCATGCCGGGTGACCCCAAGCAGATCTTCATCGACAAGTTCCTGCGCAAGGGCGGCGAGCTGACGCCCCAGATGCAGAACAGCATCGACCTCCTCTTCGGCGCGGACGGGGACGCCGGCCTCTGGGACCAGTACGTGTCCTACTGGGGGCGTCTCTTCTCGGGAGACCTCGGGATCTCCATCACCTACTACCCCCAGCCCGTCACCGAGCTGATCGGCCAGGCGCTGCCCTGGACCGTGGGCCTCGTGGGGCTCGCGACGATCATCTCGTTCGCGCTCGGCGTCGGGCTGGGGGCGTGGGCGGGCTGGAAGCGCGGCACGTGGGTGGACAGCATCATCCCCGCGTCCACGCTGCTCCAGGCCGTCCCGTACTTCTGGCTCGCGCTCATCCTCGTGTCGGTGTTCTCGGTCTCGACGGGGTGGTTCCCGCGGATCGGCAGCTACGACATCTTCGGCTTCGACAACGGGCCGGAGTGGTCGTGGGCGTTCGTCGGCAGCGTGATCTACCACGGGTTCCTGCCCGCGCTGACGATCGTGCTGTCGTCCGTCGGCGGCTGGCTGCTCGGGATGCGCAACATGATGGTCTCGACGCTGTCCGAGGACTACGTGACGACGGCCGAGGCCAAGGGCCTGCGCCGGATGCGCGTGGCCCTCACCTACGCGACGCGCAACGCGGCCCTCCCGTCGTTCGCCGGGTTCGGCGTCGCGCTCGGGTTCGTGGTCGCGGGCTCGGTCGTCATGGAGCAGGTGTTCAGCTACCCGGGCCTGGGCAAGCTCCTGTTCAACGCGGTCCAGGCGAGCGACTTCGCGCTCATGCAGGGGACGTTCCTCGTGATCACGCTCGCCGTGCTCGCCGCGAACTTCCTCATGGACCTCATCTACGGATTCATCGACCCGAGGACGCGCAACCATGGCTGACGACACCCGCGAGGCCGAGCTCGTCACCCCCGCGGCGGACGCGGCACCGGCCGCCACCGTCGTCGTCGACGGCATCGCCCCGCCCGACACGACGCCCGGCGTCGTGCCCGACGTCCCGCCCGGCCAGGACCAGGGCGTCCCGCCCGTCCCGGCGCGACGCGGGCTGCGGGCCCTGCTCCCGCGGCGGTCCGGCAAGCTCACCGCCGGCATCGTGCTCGTCGTCGCGATCCTGCTGTTCACGTTCGTCGCGCCGTTCTTCACGCAGGACCCGCGCTCGACCGCGAACGAGCGGTTCCTGCCGCCGAGCGCCGAGCACCTGCTCGGCACGAACCACATCGGGAACGACATCTTCGCCCAGGTGGCCTACGGCGGGCAGGGGTCGCTCATGGTCGGCCTCGTCGCCGGCGCGATCGCGCTCGTCCTGTCGATCGTGTTCGGCATCGTCGCCGGGTACCGGGGCCGGTTCACCGACGAGGCGCTCTCGCTCGTCACGAACATCATGCTCGTCATCCCCGGACTGCCGCTGATCATCGTCATCTCGGCCTACCTGCAGACGCGCTCGCTCCTCGTCGTGGCCGTGATCCTCGGCCTGACGGCGTGGCCGGGGGCGGCGATCGTCCTGCGCATGCAGGCCAAGTCGCTGCGCTCGCGCGACTACGTCTCCGCCGCGCGCGTCGCGGGGGAGAGGACGCCGCGGATCATCCTCGTGGAGATCTTCCCCAACCTGCTCCCGCTGCTCACGGCGCAGTTCCTCGGGGCGGTGCTCCTCGCGATCCTCGCCGAGGCGGGCCTGTCCTTCCTCGGGCTCGGCCCCTCGGGGTCGATCACGTGGGGCACGATCCTCAACCAGGCGAGCGCCAACAACGCCCTGAGCCTCGGCCTGTGGTGGTGGTTCGTGCCGCCGGGCCTGCTCATCGCGCTGTTCGGGTGCGGCCTCGCGCTCGTGAACTTCAGCCTCGACGAGATCATCAACCCCCGGCTGCGTCTGGGCCCGGCCGCCGTCAAGAGCGTGCGCAAGGCGCGCAAGGCCGGCGTCGGGGCCGGCGACGACCCGAAGGAGACGGTGGCCGCATGACCGCCACGACCACGACTGCCGAGCCGCTGAGCAGCGACCGGCACGCGGCCTACCTCGTCGGCAAGGAGCCGGTCCTCACCGCGCGCCACGTCTCGATCGACTACGAGGTCGAACCGGTCGTCCACGCCGTCAAGGACGTGTCGCTCACGCTGCACCGCGGCGAGATCCTCGGCCTCGCGGGCGAGTCGGGCTGCGGCAAGACGACGCTCGCGTACGGGCTCAACCGGCTCCTCAAGCCCCCGGCGCTGCTCACGAGCGGGACCGTGACGTTCCACGACCAGGACGGACCCGACGTGGACGTCGTGGCCCTCACGGGCGACGCGCTGCGCGCGTTCCGGTGGGACAAGGTCTCGATGGTCTTCCAGGGGGCGATGAACTCGCTCAACCCCGTCATCAGCGTGCGCGACCAGCTCGGCGACGTGCTCAAGACGCACCGTCCCGGGATGTCGCGCGCGGAGCGGGCGAGCCGGTCGGCGGAGCTGCTCGAGCTCGTCGGCGTGGACCCGCTGCGTCTCGACAGCTACGCGCACGAGCTCTCGGGCGGCATGCGCCAGCGCGTCATGATCGCCATGGCGCTCGCGCTCGACCCGCAGGTCATGATCATGGACGAGCCGACGACGGCGCTCGACGTCGTCGTGCAGCGCGGGATCCTGCGCGAGATCATGCGCCTGCGCGAGCAGCTCGGGTTCGCGGTCGTGTTCATCACGCACGACCTCCCGCTGCTCCTGGAGATCAGCGACCGGATCGCGGTGATGCTGCGCGGCGAGATCGTCGAGATCGACACGGCGGAGGCGGTCTTCGAGGCGGCCCAGCACCCGTACACGCGACGCCTGCTCGGCTCGTTCCCGAGCCTCACGGGCGACCGGGGCGCGTTCGTCCGCACGGGCGAGGGCACCGGAGAGAGCCAGGAAGGTCCCCACGCATGAGCACCCTCGAGGTCCGCAACCTGGTCAAGGACTTCACGATCCGCAAGGGTCTGCGCCGCACACGCCTGCGTGCGGTGAACGACGTGTCCTTCACGCTGGAGCCGGGGAGGACGATCGCGGTCGTCGGCGAGTCCGGCTCCGGCAAGTCGACGGTCGCGCGCATGATCGCGCAGCTCGAGACGCCGACGTCGGGCGAGATCCTGCTCGACGGCACGCCCTCGGCGACCCGCGGGCGGGGGCTCGACGCCTACCGCCACGACGTGCAGATGGTGTTCCAGGACCCGTTCGCGTCGCTCAACCCGTTCCACACGGTGGGTCACCACCTGGAGCGGCCGCTGCGCCTGCACGAGGTCGCGCGCGGGCGCGAGGCGCTCGACGCGCGCATCCACGAGCTGCTGGAGCGCGTGAACCTCACGCCCGCGCCGGTCTTCGCCGCGAAGCAGCCGCACGAGATGTCCGGCGGGCAGCGCCAGCGCGTCGCGATCGCGCGCGCCCTCGCCCCGGGGGCGCGGTTCCTCGTCGCCGACGAGCCCGTCTCGATGCTCGACGTCTCGATCCGCCTCGGTGTGCTCAACCTGCTCGCGCGCTTGCAGCGCGAGGAGAACCTCGGGGTCCTCTACATCACGCACGACCTCGCGACCGCGCGCCACTTCAGCGACGAGATCCTCGTGATGTTCCGCGGGAACGTCGTCGAGCGCGGGCCGTCGGACCAGGTGATCCTCGACCCGCAGCACGAGTACACCAAGCTCCTCCTGAGCGCCGCCCCGGAGCCCGCGAACCACGGCCGGCTCCGCGAGGAGGTGCGCCGCGAGCTCGCGGCCGCGGGGGCGGGCGAGCCCGCCGACCGCGACCGGTTCGGGACGCGCGGCCTCTGATCCCGGCGCACCCGTCCCCCGCGGCGGGTGCGGCCCGACGGACGCGCGCGCCGGTGGTGGCGTGCGCCCGGCGCGCGGGCCAGGTCTGTCGGACGCCCTGGCCCGCGCGCACCCTCCGCCGCCCGCGGTCCTCCCACGGGCCCGCGGTCCCGGGGGTCGGTAGGGTCGGGCTCGTGCCCACGCGTCAGCTGCGCCTCGTGCGACCTGCCGAGACCCCCGCCCCGAGCCCCGCCGTCGCGATCGCCGAGGCGCTGGACGCGCTGCGGCGCGAGATGGAGGTCCCCGAGGACTTCCGCGCCGACGTGCTCGCCGAGGCCGAGGCCGCCGTGCGCGCGGACCGCGCGGTCGTCGGGGACGGGCGTGTCGACCTGCGGGACGTCCCGTTCGTGACGATCGACCCGCCCGGGTCGATGGACCTCGACCAGGCGCTCCACCTCGAGCGGGCGGCGCACGACCCCGGCGCGCCCGAGGGCGCGGCGTACGTCGTGCACTACGCGATCGCCGACGTGGGCGCGTTCGTCGAGCCCGGCGGGGCGATCGACGCCGAGGTGCACGTGCGCGGCACGACGCTCTACGCACCGGACGCGCGCACCCCGCTGCACCCGCCCGTGCTCTCGGAGGGCGCGGCGAGCCTCCTGCCGGACGAGGACCGCCCGGCGGCGGCGTGGCGCGTCGTCCTCGACGCCCGCGGCGAGATCCTCGACGCGACGGTGCGCCGCGCGGTGGTGCGCTCCACGGCCCGGCTGACCTACGACGAGGCGCAGGCGCGGGTCGACGCCGGCGACCCCGCCGACGCGCTGCTCCTGCTCCGCGAGGTCGGCGAGCTGCGGCTCGCGCTCGAGCGCGACCGCGGCGGCGTGTCGCTCGAGGTCCCGGAGCAGGAGATCGTCGCGCACGACGACGGCACGTTCGGGCTCGAGTTCCGCTCCACGCTGCCCGCGGAGGCGTGGAACGCCCAGATCTCGCTCCTCACCGGGATCGCCGCGGCGCGCCTCATGCGCGCGGGCGGGGTCGGCGTCTTCCGCGCGCTGCCCGATGCCGACCCGCGCGACCTCGCGCGCCTGCGCCGCACGGCCCGCGCCCTCGGCATCGACTGGCCGCGCGAGACGTCGTACGCGGAGCTCGTGCCGACGCTCGACTCGGGCGTCCCGCGGCACGCCGCGTTCCTCAACGAGGCGACGTCGCTCTTCCGCGGCGCGTCGTACGAGGCGTTCGGCGGGACGGGCCAGGAGCCGGGCGTGCCCGACGACGCGGCGCACGCCGCGATCGGCGCCGAGTACGCGCACGTCACCGCGCCGCTGCGCCGGCTCGTGGACCGCTACGGCACCGAGGTGTGCCTCGCGCTGTGCGCGGGCGAGCAGGTGCCGCGATGGGTGCTCGACGCGCTGCCGGGGCTGCCGCGCACGATGGCCCGGACGGGCCAGCGCGCGGGCTCGTACGAGCGCGCGATCGTCGACGTCGTGGAGGCGGCGCTCCTCGCGGGGCGTGAGGGTGAGGAGTTCGACGGCGTCGTCGTCGACGTCGAGGACGACCGCGAGCGTGCCCGGCGCGTCGAGCGCGAGGGCGGGGACGCGGGTGCCGTGCAGCGCGGCCAGGTGGTGCTGACCGACCCCGCGGTCCGGGCCCCGGTCGAGGGCGTGGACCTGCCGCTGGGCGACCCGGTCCGTGCGACGCTGAGCGAGGCGTCGGTGCCGGGGCGCCGGGTGCTCTTCACGGTCGGCGGCCGGTCGTAGCCTGTCCCCGTGAGCGCTCGACGACGTACCGACCCGGCCGCCGGCCGCCTCGCCCTCGCCGCGTGGCGCGAGGACCGGGCGGACCGCAAGGCCGTCACGACGGCGGTCCGGTTCACACTGGAGGAGCTCGCGGACGTCGCGCCGGGGCACGCCGTCGAGGTGCGCGTCCCGCCGGCGGGCGCCGTCCAGGCGGTCGAGGGTCCGCGCCACACGCGCGGGACGCCCCCGAACGTCGTGGAGACGGACCCCCAGACGTGGCTGGCCCTGGTGACGGGGGCGCTCGCGTGGGCCGACGCCGTCGCGGACGGCCGCGTCCAGGCGTCGGGCGAGCGCTCCGACCTGTCCTGGCTGCTCCCGCTGCAGGCCGCGCGGCCGCGCTGACGGACCCGCGCGCGACGGTGCCGCGCGTGCGTGTTACTGGTCCGTAACGTTCTCGCCGCCAGGTCTGGCGGACCGGGGTACGGAGGGCTAGCGTCCGTGGATGACCGGCCGCCGCTCGCGCGGACGCCCGCGGCACGACGACGTGCGGCGACGTTCTCGTGGCGGTGACACGGCAGCAACCGCCCGTTCACCGACGTGCGGTGCGATGTCCCGCGGAGGCAGGGCGTCGCGCCGTCCGGTGCGTGGACGAGCGCGGCTGCTGCCCGGCCGTCCGCACGAGATGAAGGAGTCAGCGTGACCGACCACCAGCACCTGCGGCGACGGAGGGTGGTGGCGAGCACGTTGACCGTGGCGCTCGCCGTGCCCTTCTCCGTCGCGGCCGCCACCGCCGCGAGCGCGGCTCCCGACGGGTCGGGCCTCGTCATCAACGAGGCCTACCTGAGCGGTGGCAGCGCGAACGCCCCCTACACCCACAAGTTCGTCGAGCTGTACAACCCCACGCAGTCGGCGATCGACCTCTCCGGCATGTCCCTGCAGTACCGCTCGGCGACGGGCACCGGAGCCTTCACGGGCGTCACCCCGCTCAGCGGCACGGTCGCCCCCGGCGGCTACTTCCTCGTGCAGGGCGGGTCCAACGGGTCGAACGGGGCGGCGCTGCCGACGCCCGACGCGACGGGCAGCCTCAACCCCTCGGGCACGACGGGCACGATCGCGCTCGTGAGCTCCACCACGGCGGTCACGCTCCCGGCGGGGGACGCCGCCGGCGCGGCGAACGTCGTCGACCTCGTCGGGTACGGGACCTCGAACACGTTCGAGACCGCGGTGGGCCCCGCGCCGTCCGGCAACACGGTGCCCGCCTCGATCAACCGGACCGGGTTCGCGGACACGGACGACAACAGCAAGGACTTCTCCCTCTCGAGCACCGTCACGCCCCAGAACAGCGGGCAGGGCGGGGGCCCCGGCCCGGAGCCGGGCGAGGTCGTGCCGATCGCGGAGATCCAGGGCACGGGCGCGACGAGCCCGTTCGTGGGCCAGACGGTGACGACGCGCGGCGTCGTGACCGCGACGTACCCCACCGGCGGCTACGACGGCTTCTACCTCCAGACCGAGGGCACGGGCGGCGACCTCGACGCCTCGCACACGGCGTCGGACGCGATCTTCGTCTACTCCCAGGCCGGCGCGGCCGCCGTGGAGATCGGCGACCACGTCGAGGTGACGGGCGCCGTCTCCGAGTACTTCACGCTGACGCAGATCACGCCCGCCGCGGGCGGGTGGACGGTCCTCGACGAGCCCGCCGAGGAGGTCAAGCCGGCGAACGTCGCGTTCCCCGCGACCGACGCGGCGCGCGAGGTGCTCGAGGGGATGCTCGTGGCACCCGCGGGCGAGTACGTGATCGCGGACAACTACGACACGAACTACTACGGGTCGTTCCTCCTCGCGGCCGGGACGGAACCGTTCCTCCAGCCGACGTCGGCCGGGCGGCCGGGCAGCGCCGAGGCCGCCGCGGCGGTCGCGGACCGCGCGGCCCGCGGCGTCATGCTCGACGACGGCGCGACGACGAACTTCAACAACGCCGCCAACAAGGGCATCCCGCTCCCGTACCTGACGGGCGGGGCCCCGGCGCGCGTCGGCGCGGGCGTGGACTTCACGACGCCCGTGATCCTCGACTACCGGTACGACGCGTGGACGTTCCAGCCGCTCACCCACCTCACCGCGGGTGACTCGGGCAACGCGGCCTCCGTGCAGCCGGCGACGTTCGAGAACACGCGCGAGGACGCGCCCGTCGAGGTCGGCGGCGACCTCTCCGTCGCGACGTTCAACGTGCTCAACTACTTCACGACGACGGGTGACCAGCTCACGGGCTGCACGTACTACACCGACCGTGCGGGCAACCCGATCACGGTCAACCGCGGCTGCGACGCGCGCGGCGCGGCGAACGCCGAGAACCTCGAGCGCCAGGAGACGAAGATCGTCGCGGCGATCGACGCGCTCGACGCCGACGTGGTGGCGCTCATGGAGATCGAGAACTCGACGCCGTTCGGCAAGGACCGCGACCAGGCGCTCTCCGACCTGGTCGACGCGCTCAACGAGGCGGCGGGCGCCGACGAGTGGGCCTTCGTGCCCTCGCCGTCCGCGCTGCCCGACGACGAGGACGTCATCCGTCTCGCGTACATCTACCAGGTCGACGCGGCGGAGCCGGTCGGCGAGTCGCAGATCCTGCTCGACGACCCGGCGTTCGTCAACGCGCGCGAGCCGCTCGCGCAGGTGTTCCAGCCGGTCGGCGGCATCACCGAGGGCGACGACGCGGGCACCGACGACGTGCTCGTCGTCGCGAACCACTTCAAGTCGAAGGGCTCCGGCACGGCCGTGCTGCCCGGCGACGAGGACTCGGGCGACGGCCAGGGCGCGTTCAACGCGTCGCGCGTCGCGCAGGCGACGGCCCTCGTGGGCTTCGCGGAGGACGTCGCCGCGGACGCGGGCACGGACAAGGTCCTGCTCGCGGGCGACTTCAACTCCTACTCGCAGGAGGACCCGCTGGAGGTCCTCAAGGACGCCGGGTACGTCGACCTGGGCGACACCACGGGCGAGCAGACCTACCTGTTCGACGGGTACGTCGGGTCGCTCGACCACGTGTTCGCCTCGCCGGCCGCGGCCGCGGCCGTGACGGGCACCGACGTGTGGAACATCAACTCGGTCGAGCCCATCGCGAACGAGTACAGCCGGTACAACTACAACGCGTCGATCCTCTACGACACGACGCCGTTCCGGTCGTCCGACCACGACCCGGTCCTCGTGGGCCTCGACCTCGCCGGCGGCACCGAGCCGGGCGAGACGCAGCTCGACCTGCTGGCGATCAACGACTTCCACGGCCGCATCGACGCCAACACCGTGAAGTTCGCGGGCACGATCGAGGAGCTGCGCGCGGCGAACCCGGACGGGACGGCCTTCGTCTCGGCGGGCGACAACATCGGCGCGTCGCTGTTCGCGTCGGCGCTCCAGGAGGACCAGCCGACGATCGACGTGCTCAACGCGCTCGACCTCGAGGCGTCGGCCGTCGGGAACCACGAGTTCGACCAGGGCTTCGCGGACCTCACGGGCCGCGTGACCGACGAGGCGAACTGGGCCTACCTCGGCGCGAACGTCTACGACAAGGGCACGACGAACCCGGCGCTGCCGGAGTACCAGGTGGTCGAGGTCGGCGGTCTCGACGTCGGCTTCGTCGGCGTCGTCACCGAGGAGACCCCGACGCTCGTCACGCCGTCGGGCATCGCGGACCTCGACTTCGGGGACCCGGTCGAGGCGCTCAACCGCGTCACCGACCAGCTCCTGGACGGCGACCCGGCGAACGGCGAGGCGGACCTCGTCGTGGGCCTCGTCCACGAGGGCGCGTCCGCGGGCACGCCCGACGGCGCGACGCTCGAGGAGGAGGTCGCCGCGGGCGGCGCCTTCGCGGACATCGTCACCGAGACCGACGCGCGCGTCGCGGCGATCTTCACGGGTCACACGCACAAGCAGTACGCGTGGGACGCGCCCGTCCCGGGCGTGCCGGGCAAGACCCGGCCGATCGTCCAGACCGGCAACTACGGCGAGTTCGTCGGCCACGTGTCGCTCACCGTGGACACCGCGACCCACGAGGTCACGGCGTACACGGCGCAGAACGTCGCGCGCACGACGACGGACGACGCGACGCTCGTCGCGACGTACCCGCGCGTCGCGGAGGTCAAGACGATCGTCGACGCCGCGCTCGCCGAGGCCGAGATCATCGGTGCGCAGCCCGTCGGCTCGGTCACGGCCGACATCACGACGGCGTACGCGGGCGGGTCGTACACGGGCCCGGGCGGCACGTACGTGGGCTCCGGCCCCCTGCCGAGCACCGGCCGTGACGACCGTGCGTCCGAGTCGACCCTCGGCAACCTCGTCGCCGACTCGCTCCTCGCCACGCTCGCCGACCCGGCGCGCGGCGGTGCGGACATCGGCGTCGTCAACCCGGGCGGGCTCCGCAACGAGCTCTTCTTCGACGGCGACGGCGTCATCACGTACGCCGAGGCCAACGCGGTCCTGCCGTTCGTCAACAACCTGTGGACCGTGACCCTCACGGGCGCGCAGGTCGTCGAGATGCTCGAGCAGCAGTGGCAGACGGACGAGGACGGCGAGCGCCCGACCCGCCCGTACCTCGCCCTGGGCCTCTCGGACAACGTGTCGTGGACGGCCTCGACGGCCGACCCGAACGCGACGCCGGGGGACAACGTCTCGTCGGTGACGATCAACGGCGAGCCGATCGACCTCGACGCCGAGTACCGCGTCGCGACGTTCTCGTTCCTCGCGACCGGCGGCGACAACTTCCGCGTGTTCACCGAGGGCACGGACCCGCGCGACTCCGGTCTGGTCGACCGCGACGCGTGGATCGCGTACCTGCAGACGAGCTCGCCGGTGTCGCCGTCGTTCGACCGCTCGCGCGTGGTCGTCGACGAGCTGCCCGGCACCGTCACCGCGGGGTCGGACATGACCGTCGAGCTCTCGGCGCTCGACCTCACGTCCCTCGGCTCGCCGCGCAACACGTCCGTCGACGGCTACCTCGTGCCGGCGGACGGCGAGTTCGACCCGGCCGACCCGGGCAACCCGGCGGGCACCGCGACGGTGACCGCGGGTGCCGCGACGCTCACGGTGCCCGTCCCGGCCGACGCCGCGGCGGGCGAGTACGACCTCTGGGTGGTCGCGGAGCCGAGCGGCACGACCGCCCGGATCCCGGTCACGGTCGAGGCCGGCGCGGCCGAGGGCGCGGTGCTGACCGACGTGGTCGTGAGCCCGCGCTGCATGGCGGGCAAGGTCTATCTCGCGGTCAAGGCGGTCAACGGGGACGACGTCCCGGTCGACGTCGTGCTCAGCACGCCGTACGGGGAGCGGACCTTCACGGGCGTCGCCCCCGGTGCGGCGGCGTACCAGTCCTTCGCGTCGCGCGCGACGTCCGTCCCGGCGGGCTCGGTGACCGTCACCGGGTCGTTCGCGGACGGCACCGGGGTGCGCGAGTACCCGGTCGCGTTCGACGCGTTCTCGTGCGGGTGATCCCGCGCTGATCACGAGGAGGTGAGACCGCGGCCCGGGTTCCGTCCGACGGACCCGGGCCGCGGTGCGTCCGGGGCTCCTCCCGCACGGCCCGCACCACGGCACCCGGGCGGGGTCCCCGGCTTCCCCGGGTAGGGTCGTGGTCGTGAGCCCCGAGCAGTCCTCCGCGCCCGACGGCGCGGCACCCGACCCCTCCGCAGCCCCTGACGCGGGCGCGCCCGACGCGGTGCCCGCGCAGCCCACCGCCGCCGACGCCGCCCGGGCAGAGGCGGACGAGACGCCGACCGACGGGGCGTCGGACGACGCGACCACGGCTGCCGGCGGCACGGCCGGCGAGGTCGAGATCGAGAGCGTCGTGGACCCGACGACGGTGCGCCGTGCGCCGCGCTACCGCGCGTTCTTCACGGTGGGCGTCGTGCTCGGCACCGTGCTCGGGCTCGGCCTCGGCGGCGCGTGGCTCCAGTCGCCGGCCGCGGAGCCGGTCTTCAAGCCCGGTGTCTACTTCACGGTCATCGTCGTCACGTGCGCCGCGCTCGGCGCGGGGGTCGCGGGCGTATGGGCCGTCGTCGCGGACCGGCGCAGCCTGCGTGGGCGGCGCTGACCCGACCCCCCTCCGGGCGCCGGCGGCGGTGACGCGCCGTCAGCCCGTCGCGTCGCCGACGTGCCACTGCGCTCGCACGCGGGCACGACGCCACGCCGAGCGGCCCACGTCGTCGACGAGCACGGCGGCGGCCGCGACCGCGGCCACGAGGAGGACCACGCCGACCGGTCCGTAGGGCACGCCCGGGGCCACGAGCGCGACGCCGTCGCCCCGCACGCCGGCGAGCACGGACGGGGCGACGAGCCCGGTCACGGCGAGGACCCCGATCGCGACCGCCGCGCCCCCGTACCACGGGGACAGCAGCTCCTGGACGACGTCGTCGACGGGCGGCGGACCCGGGTCGGGGGAGCGCAGGCGCGCGAGCGCCTCCCGGCGCTGCCGGGCCCGCCGCCGGGTCGGCAGGACGAACCACAGCGCCCCGGCGAGCAGCGCCGCGCCCAGGAGCGCGCCGCCGGTGCCCACGAGCACGTCGATCGCCGTCTCGCCCACGGGCCCGTAGTGCGCGTCGGGTCCGCGCCGGCGCGGGTGCCGCATCGTCACGCCGACGAGGAAGAGCACGAACCCCACGCCGCCCGCGACGCCGAGCGCGGTCGTCACGCGGTCGCGGCGTCGCACGGACGAACCGCTCCGGACCTCGCGACCGGCTTCCGTCGCCAGGGCGGTCCGGGGGAGCGCGGCACGACGGCGGCGCTCGGCGGCCTCGGCGGCGCGCACCTCGTTCGGCCCCCAGGCCGAGCGCACCGCGTCGCGCGCCGCGGTCCAGCGCGCGCGCAGCGCCCGGAGCGCGACGAGACCGACGACCGCCGCGGCGCCGACCACGGCGGAGACGACGACCGTGGGTGCGCGCTCGGCGTCGTCGGGGCCCATCGCGAGGGGCGCGACGACGCCGCCCGCGACGACCGCGACGGCGAGGACGGTCCAGGCCAGCCCCGCGAGCGCGGCCGGAGGGTTCGAGCCCGCCACGCGCCGCCGGAGCGGCAGCGGCGGGACGTCGGTGCGCGGGCGGTCCGCGGCGGTGAGCGCGCTCGCGACGGCGAGGGTCGTGGCCGCGCGCAGCGGCACGACGGCCAGCGCGGCGACGAGCAGCGTCAGGACCCACCAGCCGATCGTCGTGCGCACGGCCTCGTCGGCCTCGTGCTCCCACGACGGCAGGACCTCCGCCCCGACGAGCGCGGCCCCGAGGAGGAGCAGGAACCCGACGACGGCGCCCGCGAGGAGCGCCCCGCTCGCGGTCGCGAGCCCGTCGCACACCGCCAGGCGCGTGCCGGGCACGAGCTCGACGAAGCGGTAGGCGTCGCGCTCGCGCCGGTGCCGCGCTCGGCCGTCGCGGTCGCGGGACGGGCGGTCGGCGCGCGGGGGAGGCACCGGGGCAGGATAGGCGAGCGCGACGTCGCCCGAGGGTCAGGCCGGGGCGGCCGCCGCGACGGGCTCGGCCGCGGGGGCCGTCGGCGCGCCCTGGGCAGGCGCGAGCCGCACGGCCACGCCCGCCGCGAGCCCGAGCGTGCGCGCCTCCGCGCGGGTCACGACGACGGACACGACCTCGTCGCCCGCGCTCACCTCGGCGCGCACCTCGAAGCCGACGCGCGTCGTGCGCGTCACGACCCCGGTCACGGGGCCACCCGGACGGGACGAGGCGTCGTCGGAGGCCGGGACGCTGGCCAGCACCTCGACGTGCACGTCGTGCGGGCGCACGAGGACGCCGCCGAGCCGCGTGACCGGGCCGAGGAAACCCATGACGAAGTCGTTCGCGGGACGGTCGTAGAGGTCGTCGGGCGTGCCGACCTGCTCGATGCGACCCTCGTTGACGACGACGATCTCGTCCGCGACCTCGAGCGCCTCCTCCTGGTCGTGCGTGACGAAGACGGTCGTCACGGGGATCTCGTCGTGCAGGCGGCGCAGCCAGTCGCGCAGCTCCTTGCGGACCTTGGCGTCGAGCGCGCCGAACGGCTCGTCGAGCAGCAGCACGCTCGGGCGGATCGCGAGGGCGCGCGCGAGCGCCATGCGCTGGCGCTGGCCGCCCGAGAGCTGGGACGGCAGCCGGTGGGCGAAGCTCTCGAGGTGCACGAGCCGCAGGAGCTCGTCCACGCGCTCGGCGATCTCGGCCTTCGGCGTGCGCCGGATCTCGAGGCCGAACGCGACGTTGCGCGCGACGCTCAGGTGCTTGAACGCCGCGTAGTGCTGGAACACGAAGCCCACGTTGCGGCGTCGTGCGGGCAGGTTCGTCGCGTCACGACCCTCGATCTCGATCGCGCCGGAGTCGGGCACCTCGAGCCCGGCGACGACGCGCAGGAGCGTCGACTTGCCGCCCCCGCTCGGGCCGAGCAGCGCCGTGAGGCGGCCGGTCGGGACGGACACGGAGACGTCGTCGAGCGCGACGAAGTCGCCGAAGGTCTTGCGGACGTTGCGGATCTCGATGCTCATGCGTCGACCTCCGAGGGGGTGGCGGGGCGGGTGGCAGGACGGGCCGGGCGGCGGGCCGGGGCGGCGTCGTCGGACCGCAGGAGGGTGACCGCGACGATGCACGCGACGGACACGGACGCGAGGAGGAACGCGACGGCGTACGCCGTGCCCTGCTCGAAGTCCTGGTAGCGCTGCTCGACGAGGAGCGTCGAGGTCTGGGTGCGGCCCTCGAAGTTGCCGGACACCACCTTGACGGCGCCGAACTCGCCGAGCGCCCGCGCGAGGGTGAGGACGACGCCGTACACGACGGCCCACTTGATCGCCGGCAGGGTGATGCGCCGGAAGGTCTGGAACCGGCTCGCGCCGAGGCTCGTCGCCGCGAGCTCCTCGTCGGTGCCGAGCTCGGTGAGGACGGGCACGATCTCGCGGATCACGAGCGGCAGGCACACGAACGCCGTCGCGAGCACGATGCCCGGCGGGGCGAAGATCACCCGGAACCCGGCCTCCTCGAGCGCGCCGCCGAACCAGCCGTTCTTCCCGTAGACGAGGACGAGCGCGAGCCCGACGACGATCGGGGAGACGGACAGCGGGAGGTCGAGCAGGGCATTGAGGAGCGCCTTGCCCGGGAAGTCGTAGCGCACGACGAGCAACGAGATCCCGACGCCGAACACGGTGCTGAGGAGCACGACCTGCACCGCGACCGCCGCGGTGAGCTGGAGCGCGAACAGGACCGAGGGGTCGGCGAACGCACGCTGGAACGTCTCGAGGCCGTCCGCGAACGCGTTCTTCGCCACGAGCGAGACGGGCCAGCCGACGAGCAGCACGAGGTAGACGACCACGACGGCGCGCAGCGTGCGGCGCACCCAGGGAGAGCTATCCACGGCGGGCCACCTTTCGCTGGAGGAGCTGGATCGTCGCGATGACGAGCAGGGACACGAGCAGGAGCACCGACGCGACGGCCGCGGCCTGCTCGGGCTGGCCGTTCTCCAGGTAGCTGAGGATGCGGACCGAGCCGACCTCGGTGCGCATCGGGAGGTTGCCCGAGAGCAGCACGAGCGCGCCGTACTCGCTGATCGCGCGCGCGAACGAGAGGGCCGCACCCGCCGTGATCGCGGGCGCGAGCGCGGGCAGGACCACGCGGCGGAACGTCGTGAAGCGGGTCGCGCCGAGGGACGCCGCCGCCTCCTCGACGTCGCGGTCGAGCTCGGCCAGCACCGGCTGGACGCTGCGGACCACGAACGGCAGCGTGACGAAGCAGAACGCGAGGAAGACGGCGGCGCGCGTGTTCGCCACGTCGATCCCGAGCGGACCCGACGGCCCGTACAGCGCGAGCAGCACGAGGCCCGCGACGATCGTCGGCAGGGCGAACGGGATGTCGATGAGGACCTCGAGGAGACGCTTGCCGGGGAAGCGGTCGCGCACGAGCACCCACGCGACGAGCGTGCCCATGACGACGTTCACGGCCGTCACGGCGAGCGCCTGCGTCACGGTGAGGGTCAGGGCGGCTGCGGTCTGGGGCTGCGTGACCGCGGCGACGAACGCGGGCCACCCGCCGGCCGACGTCTCGACGAGCACCGCGAGGAGCGGGACGAGTGCGAGCGCGGAGAACCACAGGAGCGCCACGCCGAGCCCGAGCCCGGAGGTCGCGGTGAGGCGGTAGGGGCCGTTCGGCGTCCGGCGTCGGCGGCGGGCGGGCGCGGCCGGGGCCGGGCCGCGCTCGCGCGCGGTCCGGCCCGGTCGCTCAGCGAGGGTCGGGGACACGGGTCACTGCTTCCCGGTCTCGGTCTGGACCTTCGTCACGATGCCCTCGTCGCCGAAGAACTTCTCGTTCGCGGCGGGCCAGCCGCCGAAGTCGTCGGCGATCGTGAGGAGCGTCGGCACCGCCGGGAACGGCTCGCTCGGGTCGTTGGCGCCCTCGACCTCGACGTCGAGGTCGCCCGTGAGCGGGCGGAAGCCCTTGCTCGCGAACGCGGCCTGGCCCTCGGGCGTGAGGACGAAGTCGAGGTAGCTCTGCGCGCGCGGGTCCGCGTCGACGGTCACCGCGGCGGGGTTCTCGATGAGGAGCGTCTGGTCGGGGACGACGTAGTCGAACGTCTCGCCGTTCTGCCGCGCGAGGATCGCCTCGTTCTCGTAGGAGATCAGGACGTCGCCCGTGCCCGCGGTGAAGGCGGTCGTCGCGTCGCGGCCGCCGCCGGGAAGCGCGACGGCGTTCGTGAAGAACTTCCGCAGGAACTCGGTCGCGTCCTCCTCCGTGCCGCCGTTCGCGATGACGCTGCCCCAGCCGGCGAGGATGTTCCACCGGGCGGAGCCGGACGAGCCGGGGTTGGGCGTGACGATCTCGATGCCGGGCTGGACGATGTCCTCCCAGGTCCGGATGTTCTTCGGGTTGCCCTCACGCACGACGAGCACGACGACCGACTGGCTGACGATGCCCTGGTGCTCGCCCGCGTTCCAGTCCTCGGCGACGATCCCGGCGTCGACGAGGCGCGTGACGTCGCCCTCGAGCGAGAAGTGCACGTAGTCGGCCTCGAGGCCGTCCGCGACGGCGCGGCTCTGGTCCCCGGAGGGGCCGTACGACGTCTCCCACGTGACGCCCTGGCCGTCCTCCGTCTCGGCCCACAGCTCCTGGGCCGCGTCGTTGCCCGCCTTGGGCACGGCGAACCCGACGAGCGAGAGCGTCGTGGGCTCGACGGAGCCGTCGCCGCCCGCGTCGCCGCCGGACCCGTCGACGGCGGTCGGCGCGCACGCGGTGAGGACCAGGGAGGTGGCTGCCGCGGCAGCCGCGAGGGTGATCGTCGTCCGGAGGCGTCGCATGGTGTCGTCCTTCGTCGGGGCCCGGAGGGTCCGGGGGAGCGGTCGGGGTCCCGGTCCGCGGCGTGATAGTGGACTGCCGCGGTCGGGTAAGTCGAGATTCAAGCGCGGCATTCCCACCCTCCGAAACCCCCGACCGACTGCTGGGACGACGTAACGCCACCGTGAACGGCGCCGCCGGGCGCAGGTGTCCACCTGAGCACGCGCTTCGGTCCGGGCGTGCCTGCTGTGGGACACTGAGGTACGTGGCCCCCCGCGGAGATGGACTTCTCAACCACGACCTCATGCCCGGCGAGAAAGGCCCCCAGGACGCCTGCGGCGTCTTCGGTGTCTGGGCGCCCGGCGAGGAGGTCGCCAAGCTCGCCTACTTCGGTCTGTACGCGCTGCAGCACCGAGGCCAGGAGTCGGCCGGCATCGCCACCAGCAACGGTGAGCAGATCCTGGTCTACAAGGACATGGGACTCGTCTCCCAGGTGTTCGACGAGACGGCGCTCAACGCCCTGACGGGGCACATCGCCGTCGGTCACTGCCGGTACTCGACGACGGGCGGCGTGACCTGGGAGAACGCCCAGCCGACGCTCGGCGCGACGGCGTCCGGGACGGTGGCCCTCGGCCACAACGGCAACCTCACCAACTCCGCCGAGCTCGTCAACCTCGTCGCCGAGCGCTACGGCAGCCAGCGTCGCGGCGAGCTCGCGCGCGGCAACACCACGGACACCGCGCTCGTCACCGCGCTGCTCGCGGGCGACGCCGACCACACGCTCGAGGCGACGGCTCTCGAGGTGCTCCCGCGCCTGCGCGGCGCGTTCTCGCTCGTCTTCATGGACGAGCGCACCCTCTACGCGGCACGCGACCCGCAGGGCGTGCGCCCGCTCGTCCTCGGCCGCCTGGAGCGCGGGTGGGTCGTCGCGAGCGAGACGCCGGCGCTCGACATCGTCGGCGCGTCCTACGTGCGCGAGGTCGAGCCGGGCGAGCTCATCGCGATCGATGCCGACGGCCTGCGATCGCAGCGCTTCGCCCCCGCCGAGCGCGCCGGGTGCGTCTTCGAGTACGTCTACCTCGCGCGCCCCGACACGACGATCAACGGCCGCTCGGTGCACGCCGCGCGCGTCGAGATGGGCCGCCAGCTCGCGCGCGAGCACCCCGTCGACGCGGACCTCGTCATCCCGGTGCCCGAGTCCGGCACGCCCGCCGCGGTGGGCTACGCGGCCGAGTCCGGCATCCCGTTCGGGCAGGGCCTCACCAAGAACGCCTACGTGGGCCGCACGTTCATCCAGCCGTCGGACACCCTGCGCCAGCTCGGCATCCGCCTCAAGCTCAACCCGTTGCGCGACGTCATCCGCGGCAAGCGCCTCGTGGTCGTCGACGACTCGATCGTGCGCGGCAACACCCAGCGCGCGCTCGTGCGCATGCTGCGCGAGGCCGGGGCGGCCGAGGTGCACGTGCGCATCAGCTCCCCGCCGGTCAAGTGGCCGTGCTTCTACGGCATCGACTTCGCGTCGCGCGCCGAGCTCATCGCGAACGGGCTGTCGCCCGACGAGATCGGCCAGTCGCTCGGCGCCGACACCCTCGGGTACATCTCGACGGAGGGCATGATCGCGGCGACCGAGCAGCCGTCGTCGCAGCTGTGCACCGCGTGCTTCACGGGCAAGTACCCCATCGAGCTGCCGCCGGACGACCAGCTCGGCAAGCACCTCCTCGAGCAGGCCGAGCTCCCGCTCGGCGCGCCCGAGGACGGCCTGCGCAGCCTGTCCGTCTCCGCGGGCGGCTCCGGCGCACTCCAGCACCCCTGACCACCTCACCTGCACGACCACCGGCGCGCGCGCCGCGACGAACCCTTGGAGCCGACACGATGACTGCCGACGCGCCCCGGACGGGCCTCACCTACGCCGCCGCGGGCGTCGACACCGAGGCCGGTGACAAGGCCGTCGAGCTCATGAAGGACGCCGTGCGCCGCACGCACGGTCCCCAGGTGCTCGGCGGCGTCGGCGGCTTCGCCGGGCTGTACGACTTCTCCGAGGTCGCGACCTACCGCCGCCCGCTCCTCGCGACGTCGACCGACGGCGTCGGCACCAAGGTCGCGATCGCGCAGGCGCTCGACGTGCACGACACGATCGGCTTCGACCTCGTCGGCATGGTCGTGGACGACATCGTCGTGGTGGGCGCGAAGCCGCTCTTCATGACCGACTACATCGCGTGCGGCAAGGTCGTGCCCGAGCGCATCGCCGGGATCGTCCGCGGCATCGCGGCGGCCTGCGAGGTCGCCGGGACGGCGCTCGTCGGCGGCGAGACCGCCGAGCACCCGGGCCTGCTCGGCCAGGACGAGTACGACGTCGCGGGCGCCGCGACCGGCGTCGTCGAGGCGGACGCGCTGCTCGGCCCGGACCGCGTGCGCGCGGGCGACGTCCTCGTCGCCATGGCGTCCTCGGGCCTGCACTCGAACGGCTACTCGCTCGTGCGCGCGGTGCTCCAGCACGCCGGCTGGGGGCTCGAGCGCCACGTCGACGAGCTCGGGCGGACGATCGGCGAGGAGCTCCTCACGCCGACCCGCGTCTACGCGAGCGACTGCCTGGCGCTCGCCGCGGACGACGCCGCCCAGGTGCACGCGTTCACGCACGTCACGGGCGGCGGCCTCGCGGCCAACCTCGCGCGCGTGCTGCCCGCCGGGCTCGTCGGGGTAGTCGAACGCGCGAGCTGGGACGTCCCGCCGGTGTTCCGCCTCGTCCGCGAGCTGGGCGACGTGCCGCGCGGGGACCTCGAGAGCACGCTCAACCTCGGTGTCGGCATGGTCGCCGTCGTCGGGGCGGACGGCGTCGACGCCGCCCTCGCGCGGTGCGCGGCGCTGGGCGTGCCCGCCTGGGTGCTCGGCTCGGTCGAGGCGCTCGACGCGGCCGCGACCGACGTCGCGGACGGCGACCTCGTGGCGGGGACGAAGGGCGTCCAGGCCGGGGCCGTGCGCCTCGTCGGCGACTACAGGGCCTGACGCCCGCGGGGTCGGCGGGTCGCGCCGGCCCCGCGCCCCGCGCTCAGCGGTCGACGCGGACGACGGTCGGCGCGGACGCGGGTCGACGCGGACGCGCAGGGTGGCGGTCGGCGCGTGCTCGCGGCGCGGTCACCGGCCCCCGACATGACGGCGCCGCCGCCTGCAGGGCAGGCGACGGCGCAGCCGGGGTCGTGCGTCCGCGGGACCGCGGAAGAGAGGTGGTCGACGAACCGTCAGCGGTCGTCGGACCAGTCGTTGTAGCGCTGGTCGTAGCGCTCGAGGTCGTCCGACGACTCGGCGCCGAAGCGCGAGTCCGTCACGACATCCGTGTGGCTGTGACCGGTGAGCTCACGCTCGAGCGCACTGTAGTTCGTCTCGGGGCTGTAGTACTTCAGCGCGCGAGCGACCTTGGTCTGCTTTGCCTTCTGACGGCCGCGGCCCATGGCTCCGACCCCCTCAACGTAGAAGCGGGGCGGCTACGTGCTCAGACGTGCGGCCCCGGGGTGTAGTTTCGTCTGTTCAGGGTCCAACGGTACATGGTCCGGGCCTATTCCATCCACTCAGGAGCCCGGCCGGAGCCCCGGACGTGCCTGTCGTCACAGAGTCTCCACGCGCCGAGGGACCGGCGGGCGGTTGCGGTCCCGCGTGCCGGCGTCGGGAACACGTCCGTATGCCGCACGGACGCCTATCCGGCCGTTCCGACCCATAGACCGCCTAATTCACCCGTCCGTCAAGTCGCCCGAAATCCGCATGCTGCGACAATGGAGGGTACTGGCGTCGTGCTGTCGTCGTGATCCGGGGCATGAGCCGGACCAGCGCGTACCAGGAGGAGGTGTCGTGATGTCCATGCACGGAGAGTCCGAGGTTCTGCTCACGCCCGCCGAGGTCGCCAGCCTGTTCCGCGTCGACCCCAAGACGGTCACCCGCTGGGCGAAGGCCGGAAAGCTCTCGTCCATCCGCACGCTCGGTGGACACCGCCGCTACCGCGAGTCGGAGGTGCGTGCGCTCCTCGGCGCCGCGAGCGAGCCCGCCGAGGGCACCGACAAGTCCTGATCCGCCGCGCCGCGCCGCGCCGCGCCGCCCGCGCGGCGGCGCGACGGCGGACGGGGAGGACGCGGCGGGCCGGTCACCGGCCCGCGCGGAGAGAGACACGGGCCGAGCGGCCCGATGTGCGCGCCCCGACGAGGGCGCGCTACGACCGGCGGCGGAGCACGGCCGCGGCGACGAGCGCCGCGCCCGCCACGACGGCACCCAGCAGCAGCTTGACGTTGCGCGAGCGGTCCGGGTCCTCCTCCGGCAGCCCGCCGCCGCTGAGGAACGTGCCCGTGTCCGAGGCGGCCTGCTTCGCCTGGTGCGCGGCCTGCTTGGCCTGGACGCGCGGGTCCAGGCGCGTCGTGAGCTCGTCGATCGTCCCGGCGAGCTCGGCCCGCGTGCGGGCGATCTCGTCCTCGAGCTGGGACTGGGACAGCTGGGGCGTCGGAGCCCCGTCGGATCCGCTCACGAGCGCAGTCCTTCCTTGATGGTCGCCACGTCTTCCTTGATGCCCTCGACCGCGCCGGTCGGGGTGGGCGGCACGCCGCGCTGCAGCTGCTTGACGCCGACGAACGCGAGCGTACCTGCGACGAGCACGAGCGCGAGCCCCACGATCAGCGCCGCGAGCCAGAGGGGCATCACGGTCGCCAGGCCCTCCATCGCGGAATGGAGGAGGAACCCGAGGCCGTACAGGACGAGCACCCCGCCCACGACGAGCATGCCGATGCCGATGCCGGCGTGCTTGGCCTTGGTCGCGAGCTCGGCCTTCGCGAGCGCGATCTCCGACCGGACGAGGCGGGTCGCCTGCTCGGACAGCCGCTCGACGAGCTGCCCGACCGTCGGCTTCTGCTCCTCGGGCGGGATGCGCCCGTCGATCCAGTCGCTCATCTCTCCGCCTTTCCGCAGGTGACCCCACCACTCAACCGGGACCCGCGGCGGCGCGCAACTTCCCGGGGGCCGACGGTGGGCCGGGGCGCGCGGCGCGGTGGGGCGGCGTCGGGGGAGACCAGAAGACCCCCGCCCGGATCCCGGACGGGGGTCTCTCGGTGGCTCCGACCGGCGTCGATCCGGTGACCTTTCGATTTTCAGTCGAACGCTCTACCAACTGAGCTACAGAGCCATGGGGGAAGAGCCCGGCCGGCCGATGCCGACCGGGCTCTTCGCCTCACGCGACCCTGACGGGACTTGAACCCGCGACCTCCGCCGTGACAGGGCGGCGCGCTAACCAACTGCGCTACAGGGCCTTGCTTCTTCAGCGTGGAACACCCTAACACCCGTTCACCGGGGGTTGTGGCGGCCCGCTTTCGAACCGAGAGGATCGTACCGTACCGATGAGCCGATCCGTAAATCCGCTGGTGGCCACCGGTCCCGGGTCGAGCTCGCGTACCCCCAACGGGATTCGAACCCGTGCTACCGCCGTGAAAGGGCGGGGTCCTAGGCCGCTAGACGATGGGGGCTCAGAACGTCGGCCAGTGTACAGCCGTGCCCGCGTCGTGGTCCCGCGCGGGACCGGGGGAGGATGGTCGCGTGGTGGAGATGACGCGGGCCGAGTTCGAGGACGCCGTGCGGGACGGGCTGGACCTCGTCCCGGAGGACCTCGCGGCGCAGATGGACAACGTCGTGGTGCTCGTCGAGGACGACGCGCCCGCGGACGACCCCGACCTCCTCGGCCTCTACGAGGGCGTGCCGCTCACCGAGCGCGACCACCTGTGGGCGGCCGGCTCGCTGCCCGACCGCATCACGATCTTCCGCAACCCGACCCTCGCGATCTGCGAGACGCGCGAGGACGTCGTCGAGGAGGTCGCCGTCACGGTCGTCCACGAGATCGCGCACCACTTCGGCATCGACGACGACCGCCTGCACGAGCTCGGCTGGGGCTGAGCGCGGGCGCGGCGCGACGGCGGCTCGCTACGATCGACGCGTGACGACGAGCGCCGCGAGCGACCCCGCCCACGCCGGCGCGCACGACCACGAGGCGGTCGCCCGCCTCCTCCACGCGCTCGCGGAGCCGAGCCGCCTCGCGATCGTGCACCTGCTCGCGCGCGACGAGCGCCGGGTGGTCGACCTCACGCGCGAGCTCGGGCTCGCGCAGTCCACGGTCTCCGCCCATCTCACGACGCTGCGCGACGCCGGCGTCGTCGGGGTCCGGCGCGAGGGCCGCTCCTCCTGGTACCGCCTCGCGCGGCCCGAGGTCGCCCACCTGCTCGCGGACGCCGAGCACGTCGCCCTCGCGCCCTGACGCCCGGCGGACCCCGGGTGGCCGACCTCACCCCGGGCACCCTGGAAAACATCGGTGACTGGCGATATCATCGATAACTGCCGATGAATGGAGGGCCGATGGGAACCGGTCACGACCACGGTGCGGGGGGCGCCGCGCCCGACCACCGCGCGCGGCTCGGGGTCGCCTTCGGGATCACGGCGACGATCCTCGTCGCGCAGGCCGTCGGGGCGGTCCTCACGGGCAGCCTCGCGCTCCTCACCGACACCGCGCACATGCTCACCGACTCCACCGGCCTGCTCGTCGCGCTCGTCGCCGTGTCGCTCGCGCTGCGACCCGCGACCAAGCGGCGCACGTGGGGTTTCCGCCGGGTCGAGGTGCTCGCGGCGCTCGCGCAGGCGGCGCTCCTGCTCGCGGTCGGCGTGTACGCGGTCGTCGAGGGCGTCCGTCGGCTCGTCGCGCCGCCCGAGGTGCCCTCGTCCGAGCTGCTCGTGTTCGGCGTCGTCGGGCTCGTGGGGAACGTGGTCGCGATCGCGGTGCTCGCGTCGGGCCGCCGCGCGAACCTCAACCTGCGGGCCGCGTTCCTCGAGGTCGTCAACGACGCGCTCGGGTCGGTCGGGGTCGTCGTCGCGGCCGTCGTCATCGCGACGACCGGGTACCAGCGGGCCGACACGATCGCCGCCCTCGTCATCGCCGCGCTCATCGTCCCGCGCGCGTTCCGGCTCCTGCGCGAGGCGACGGCCGTGCTCATGGAGTTCACGCCCGAGGGGCTCGACCTCGACGACGTCCGGGCGCACATCCTCTCGCTCGACCACGTGGAGGACGTGCACGACCTGCACGCCTCGACCGTGGCGACCGGCCTGCCGACGATCTCCGCGCACGTCGTCGTGGACGACGCGTGCTTCCGCGACGGGCACGCGCTCGAGATCGTCGAGCGGGTGCGCACGTGCGTCGCGCACCACTTCCCCGTCTCGGTCGAGCACTCGACGTTCCAGCTCGAGACGGCGGCCCTGCGCGACCGCGAGGCGCACGGCCACGCGTAGCGACGGCGAGGCCGCGGACCGTCGCGCCGCCTGCCGCCGGGAGCCCTCGCCGCCCCACTAGGGTGGGGCCATGACGATCCTCGTGACCGGCGGAGCCGGGTACATCGGCGCGCACGTGGTGCGCCTCCTGCAGGAGCGCGGCGAGAAGGTGGTCGTGGTCGACGACCTCAGCACCGGCCGTGCCGACCGCGTCGGCGACGCGACGCTCGTCCAGGTCGACGTGGCCTCGCCCGAGGCCGTGGACGTCCTGACGCGCGCGCTCACCGAGCACGAGGTCCGGGCCGTGATCCACTTCGCGGCGCGCAAGCAGGTGGGCGAGTCGGTCGAGAAGCCGGCCTGGTACTACCAGCAGAACGTCGGCGGCTTCACGAACCTCGTCACGGCGATGCAGGCGGCGGGCGTGGACCGACTCGTGTTCTCGTCGTCGGCCGCGACGTACGGCATGCCGTCGGTCTCGCTCGTCGAGGAGAAGCTGCACGCCGAGCCGATCAACCCGTACGGCGAGACGAAGCTCGTCGGCGAGTGGCTCGGCCGCGCGGCCGGCCGGTCCTGGGGGCTGCGGTTCGTCGCGCTGCGCTACTTCAACGTCGCGGGCGCGGGCTGGCCGGAGCTCGGCGACCCGGCGGTGCTCAACCTCGTGCCGATGGTCCTCGACCGGCTCGAGCGCGGCGAGCGCCCCAAGGTCTTCGGCGACGACTACCCGACGCCGGACGGCACGTGCATCCGCGACTACATCCACGTGCTCGACCTCGCGCAGGCGCACCTCGCGGCGCTGGAGTATCTCGACGTCGCCGAGCGCCCGTTCGACGTGTTCAACGTCGGCACCGGCCAGGGCTCGTCGGTGCGCGAGGTCATCGACGAGATCGGGCGCGTGAGCGGGCTCGACGTCACGCCGGAGGTCCTGCCGCGCCGCGCGGGCGACCCGCCGCAGCTCGTGGGCGACCCGCGTCGCATCAACGAGCTCTTCGGGTGGCGCGCGACGAAGGGGCTGCCGGAGATCATCGGGTCGGCGTGGGAGGCGTGGCAGGCGGGTCCCCGTCGCATCGACCGCGCACCCGGTGCGACGGCCGGGTCCGCTCCCGAGATGTGAGGGTCGCCGTCTCGTGCGACCCTACGTTCCTCAGCATGCTGAGTAATGGCCGGGGAGGTGCCCCGGTGACGGGAGACGGGACGACGACGTGGGCGACGAGAGCGACCCTGGACGGCTGTACGACCTGACCGCCGCACGCACGAGCCGCGTGGTGCTCGCCGCGTACTCGACCTCGTTCGGGCTCGGCGCGCGGCTCCTCGACGCGCCGACCCGTGCCGGGATCGACGCGGTCTACGGGCTCGTGCGCATCGCGGACGAGGTCGTGGACACACGACGGGGCGACGGCGCCGCCGACCTCCTCGACGAGCTCGAGGCCGAGACGGGTCGCGCCCTCGAACGCGGGTGGTCGACCAACCTCGTCGTCCACGCGTTCGCCCTCACCGCGCGCCGGTGCGGGTTCGGCCACGCCGAGGTCGACCCGTTCTTCGCGTCGATGCGCACCGACCTCACGGTGCGCGTGCACGACCGCGAGAGCTACGAGCGGTACGTGTACGGCTCCGCGGAGGTCGTCGGCCTCATGTGCCTCGCGGTCTTCCTCAACGCCCGCCGCCGCCCCGGCGAGCCCCTGCGCGTGCCCGACACGGTGCTCGTGCGGGGCGCCCGGGCGCTCGGCGCCGCGTTCCAGAAGATCAACTTCCTGCGCGACCTGCGCACCGACCACGACGAGCTCGGGCGCGCGTACCTCCCCGGGGTCGTGCCCGGCCGGCTGCGCCGCCGGGACGTCGAGGCGTTCTGCCGCGAGGTCGAGGCGGACCTCGCCGCCGCCCGGGCCGCGCTGCCCGGCCTCCCGGTGCGTCCGCGCATCGCCGTCGCCGCGACCGTCGCGGTGTACGAGCGGCTCCTCGCGCGCCTCGCCGCGACGCCGCCCGAGGACATCCTGCGCGCGCGCGTGCGCGTGCCGGACACGATGAAGGTCGCGCTCGCGGCGCGCGCCGCCGGCGGCCAGCTCCTCGGGCACGTCGCGTCCGCCCGTTCCCCGCGGCCCCGGAAGGTGCTCGCGTGAGGGCACCGCGCGTCGCCGTCGTCGGAGGAGGGATCGCCGGGCTCGCCACCGCCGCGCTGCTCGCGCGCGGGGGAGCGCGCGTCACGCTGCTGGAGCGCCACGACGTCGTGGGCGGCCGCGCGGGCACGCTCGAGGTCGACGGCTTCCGCTTCGACACCGGCCCGTCCTGGTACTTCATGCCCGAGGTCTTCGAGCACTTCTTCGCGCTGCTCGGCGCGCGCGTCGAGGACCACCTCGACCTCGTGCCGCTCGACCCCGCCTACCGCGTGTTCTTCGAGCCCGACGGCGACGCCCCGGCGCCGGCGTTCGAGCTCTCGGCGAGCCCCGGCGTGAACCGCGCGCGGTTCGACGCGATCGAGCCCGGCGCGGGCGCGCGCCTCGCGGCGTACGCGGCCGACGCGAGCGAGGCGTACGGCCTCGCGCTCGACCACTTCCTCTACACGACGTTCGAGCGACCCGACCGGGCCCTGTCCCCGTCGGTCCTGCGCCGCCTCCCGCGGCTGGCCGGGCTGCTGCGCGAGAGCCTCGCCGACCGCGCCGCGCGCGCCGTCGACGACCCACGGCTCCGCCAGCTCCTCGGCTACCACGCCGTGTTCCTCGGATCCTCGCCGTACCGGGCGCCCGCGCTCTACTCCCTCATGAGCCACCTCGACCTCGTCGACGGCGTGCAGTACCCGCGCGGCGGCATGCACACGCTCGTCGAGGCCGTCGAGCGGCTCGCGCGCGCCGAGGGCGTCGAGGTCCGCACGGGCGCCGACGTCGCCGAGATCGAGGTCGCGCCCGGCACGCGACGCCGCGGCCGGGTCACGGGCGTGCGCCTCGCGTCGGGCGAGCGCGTCGCGGCGGACGTCGTCGTCTCGGCCGCGGACCGGCACCACACGGAGACCGTGCTGCTCGCGCCGCACCGGGCAGACCTGCCCGCTGCCGCGTGGGAGCAGAAGGGCCCCGGGATCTCCGCGCTCCTCGTGCTCGCGGGGGTGCGCGGCGAGCTGCCCGAGCTCGCCCACCACTCGCTGTTCTTCACGGGCGACTGGCCGGCCAACTTCGACGCCGTGCTCGGCACGGACGGGCCCAGCGACCCCCGCGGCCTGCGGGTGCCCGACCCGGCGTCGCTGTACGTGTCGCGGACGTCCGCGACGGACGGACCGTCGTCGTCCGCCCCCGCGGCGCCGCCCGGCCACGAGAACCTCTTCGTGCTCGTCCCGTTCCCCGCCGACCCGACGCTCGGTGCCGACGCCGAGTCGCAGCGCTTGCTCGAGGCGCTCGCGGACCGCTACCTCGCGCAGGTCGGCCGCTGGGCGGGCGTCCCCGACCTGCCGGGGCGGGTCGTCACGCGGCGCGTCCTCGGCCCGGCCCACTTCGCGACCGAGCTCTCGTCGTGGCGCGGGAGCGCGCTCGGCATGGAGCACACGCTGCGGCAGTCCGCGCTGTGGCGCCCGGGGAACGCGTCCCGCCGTGTCGACGGGCTCTACCACGCCGGGGGTGGCACGATCCCGGGCGTGGGACTCCCGATGTGCCTCATCAGCGCCGAGCTCGTCGCCAAGCGGCTGCTCGGCGAGACCTCGGCGCGCCCGCTGCCCGCCCCGCTGCGCGAGGGCTTCCTCGCGGCGAGCCGGCGACCCGAGCGGCTGCACCCGTCGGGGGCGCCGGCGGTGGTCCGCCGGTGACCGGTCTCGCCTACCTCGCGGCGCTCGCCGTGTCGCTCGGCGGCCTCGCCGTGCTCGACCGCCGCTTCCGGCTCGCGTTCTGGGCGGACCCGCGCCGCGCGGGCCTCACCGTGGGCCTGGGCGTCGTCGGCTTCCTCGCGTGGGACGTCGCGGGGCTCGCGCTCGGCATCTTCGCGCGCGGCGAGAGCCCCTGGATGACGGGCCTCCTGCTCGCGCCCGACCTGCCCGTCGAGGAGGCGGTCTTCCTGACGCTCCTGTGCTACAACGCGCTGCTCGTGTGGCGGGGTGCCGAGCACGTCCTCGCCGCGCGCCGCGCCCGGGCGGGGGGCGACGCGTGACGAACATCGTGCTCAACGCGGTCGTCCTCGCGCTGCTCGTCGTCGTGTCCTGGCGCGTGCTGCGCCGGCTGCGTCCCGGGCCGCTCGTGTGGACGGCCGTCGTGCTGTGCGTGCTCACCCTCGTGTTCGACACGCTCATGATCGCGGCCGACCTCTACGTGTTCGACCCGGGGAAGATCCTCGGCGTCTACCTGTGGGGCGCGCCGCTCGAGGACTTCGCGTACGCGCTCGCCGCCGCGCTCGGGATGCCCGTGCTGTGGACCGTGCTCGGCGACCGCGGCCGGGCACGCGCCGCCGGCGGCGGTCCGCGCGACCGGGCCGACGAGGACGCCCGGTGAGGGCGGTGCTCGCCGCGTCGCGGCCGTTCTCGTGGATCAACACCGCCTACCCCTTCGCCGCGGGCTACCTCGTCGCGACGGGGGGCCGGGTCGACGTCGCGCTCGTCGTCGGCACGCTCTACTTCCTCGTGCCCTACAACCTGCTCATGTACGGCGTGAACGACGTGTTCGACTACGCGAGCGACCTGCGCAACCCGCGCAAGGGCGGGATCGAGGGCGCGCTGGCCGACCCCGCGACCGCGCGGGTCACGCACCGGCGCATCCTGCGCGCGTGCGTGGCGACGAACGTGCCGTTCCTCGTCGCGCTGCTGCTGCTCGGCGACCCGCTCGCCGGGGTCGTGCTCGCGCTCGTGGTGCTCGGCGTCGTCGCGTACTCGGCGCCGGGCCTGCGGTTCAAGGAGCGCCCGTTCCTCGACTCGTTCACGTCGGCGATGCACTTCGCCGGGCCGCTGCTGTACGCGCTCGTCCTCGTGGACGCCGACCTCGCCGCGCGCTCGGTCTGGCCGGTCCTCGTCGGCTTCGTCCTGTGGGGCATGGCCTCGCACGCGTTCGGCGCGGTGCAGGACGTCCGTGCGGACCGCGAGGGCGGGATCGCGTCCGTCGCGACGGCGGTCGGCGCGCACGCGACGGTGCTCGGCGCGGCCGCCGCGTACGTCGCCGCCGCGGCCGTGCTCGCGGTCCTGCCGTGGCCGGGCGTCCTGGCGGCGCTCCTGCCGATCCCGTACGCCGTCAACGTGCTGCGGTTCCGCGACGTGCGCGACGACGACTGCGAGCGTGCGAACGCCGGGTGGCGCACGTTCCTGTGGCTCAACCTCGTCACGGGTTTCCTCGTGACGATGCTGCTCATCGCGGGCGCCCTCGTCTGACGCGCCGCCCGGCCGCGCCGCGTCCCGTCGGAACGTGCGGGGACGACGACGGCCCCGGCCCGCGAGGTCGTCGCGGTGCCGGGGCCGTCGAGGGCGCACGGTCAGGAGATGTCGCCGTACTCCCAGTGCCAGGGCTCGTTCTTGTTGCCCCCGGCGCGAGCCCACTCGGGGTTGTCCCACCCGTGGGCCGGCGCGTTGGCGCGCATCCACTCGTACTGCGCGGTGCCGTAGCTCTGGATGCCTCCGCCCAGGTCGAGCGCGAGCGCCCAGCCGTGGTTCGACATCCCGGGCGGCGCCGCGAAGTAGCCGCGGGACGCCTTCACGGCGACCTGCGACGCGTAGGAGCGGTAGGAGTCCGTCACGGACAGGTTCGCGCCGAACGTCTCCTTGTACTTCGCGTTGAGCGCCTCGATCTGGTGCGCGGCGTCGCAGCGGAGCTGCTCGCCGGCCGCGAAGGACAGCTCGCACAGCGCGTCCGCGGGGATCTGCCCGTTGCCGAAGCCCGCCGTGGACGTGGCCCACCGGTCGAGCTGGGCGGCGATCTCCGCGGGCGACG
>NZ_WMKA01000019.1 GCF_009711085.1 Cellulosimicrobium composti | reverse complement strand
GCGGCGACGGCGCGCGGTCCCCGGCTCGACCGTGCCGTACCCGACGAGCACGGAGCCCGAGCCCGACGCGGCGGGCGCCGCGGCCTCCGCGCCCGGTGCGGCCGGGGCGTCCGCGCCGTCGGGCACGGTCGCCGCCGGGGCGGACGGGGCGGCGGGCGCATCGCCCGCTGGGTCGGTGTCCACGACGATGATCGGCACGCCGACCTCGACCGTCGTGCCCTCGGGCGCGAGGATCTCGCTGACCACGCCCGTGTACGGCGACGGCAGCTCGACGAGCGACTTCGCGGTCTCGATCTCGACGATCGTCTGGTTGACCGTCACGGCGTCGCCCACGGCGACGTGCCACTGCACGATCTCGGCCTCGGTGAGGCCCTCGCCCGCGTCGGGGAGGTTGAACTTCTCGAAGGTGGGCACTGCGTGGTCCTCCTGGTGGTCCCGGTCGTCCCGCTCGGCGTGGGTGCGCCGCGTCAGAACGCGAACGCGCGGTCGACGGCGTCGAGCACGCGGTCGAGGCTCGGCAGGTAGTCGTGCTCGATCTTCGCGACGGGGTACGGCGTGTGGAAGCCGCCGACGCGCAGCACGGGCGTCTCGAGCGAGTAGAAGCACTCCTCCGTCACGCGTGCGGCGACCTCGGCGCCCGAGCCCAGGTAGGTGGGGGCCTCGTGCACGACGACGCAGCGCCCCGTCCGGCGGACGGACTCCACGACGGTCGCGGTGTCGAGCGGGGAGATGCTGCGCAGGTCCACGACCTCGACGCTGCGGCCCTCCTGCTCGGCCGCGGCGGCGGCGCGGAGCGCGGTCACGACCGTCGGCCCGTACGCGACGAGCGTGAGGTCGGTGCCGGGGCGGACGACGCGCGCGCGGTCGAGCACGGTCGCGCCCTCGCCGCGGCCCGCGACGTCGACCGGGCCCTTCTCCCAGTAGCGGCCCTTGGGCTCGAAGAAGAGCACCGGGTCCGGGGAGGCGATCGCCTCCTGGATCATCGTGTACGCGTCCTGCGGCGTGGACGGCGACACGACGCGCAGGCCGGCCGTGTGCGCGAAGAGCGCCTCGGGGCTCTCGCTGTGGTGCTCGACGGCGCCGATCCCGCCGCCGTACGGCACGCGGATCACGACGGGCACCTGGAGCGCCCCGCCCGAGCGGTAGCCCATCTTCGCGAGCTGCGTCGTGATCTGGTCGTACGCCGGGAAGATGAACCCGTCGAACTGGATCTCGCACACCGGGCGGTAGCCGCGCAGCGCGAGGCCGATCGCCGTGCCGAGGATGCCCGACTCCGCGAGCGGCGTGTCCACCACGCGGTCCTCGCCGAAGTCCTTCTGCAGCCCGTCGGTCACGCGGAACACGCCGCCCAGGGCGCCGATGTCCTCGCCCATGAGCAGCACCTTGGGGTCGGTCTCGAGCGACCGGCGCAGGCCCTCGTTGATCGCGCGGGCGAGGGTCAGGTTCTTGCTCTCGCTCATCGGGCCACCTCCGCGACCGGCTCCTCGAAGGACTGCTGGTAGTCGGCGAACCACGCCCTCTCGCGCTCGACCACGGCGTTCGGGGTCGCGTAGACGTGGTCGAACATCGTCGAGGGGTCGGGCGCGCCGAGCGCTCGGACCTCGTCGCGCAGGCGCTCGCCCAGCGCGTCGGCCTCGGCCTCGACGTCCGCCGCGATCGCGTCGTCCCACGCGCCCTCGGCGCGCAGCAGGTTCTCGAGCCGCTCGATCGGGTCGCGGCGGCGCCAGTACTCCTCCTGCGCGCGCGACCGGTACTTCGTCGGGTCGTCCGACGTCGTGTGCGCGCCCATGCGGTAGGTGAACGCCTCGACGAACGTGGGACCGCCGCCGCTGCGCGCGCGCTCCAGCGCCTCCGCCGTCACGGCGTAGCACGCGAGGACGTCGTTGCCGTCGACGCGCACGCTCGGGACGCCGAACCCGCTGCCGCGCCGGTAGAGCGGCACGCGCGACTGCTTGGTCGTCGGCTCCGAGATCGCCCACTGGTTGTTCTGGCAGAAGAAGACGACCGGCGCGTTGTTGACCGCCGCGAACACGAGCGCCTCGTTGACGTCGCCCTGCGACGTCGCGCCGTCGCCGAAGTACGTGACGACCGCCGTGTCCCGCTCCGGGTCGCCCGAGCCGACGAGCCCGTCGCGCTGGACGCCCATCGCGTACCCGGTCGCGTGCAGCGTGTGCGACCCGATGACGAGCGTGTACAGGTGGAGGTTGTGCTCCTTCGGGTCCCACCCGCCGTGGTCCACGCCGCGGAACAGGCGCAGGCGCGCCGTCGGGTCGACGCCCCGCACGTGCGAGACGCCGTGCTCCCGGTAGGACGGGAAGACGTAGTCCTGGGGGGCGAGCGCCCGGCCGGAGCCGATCTGTGCCGCCTCCTGACCCTTCGCCTGCGCGTAGAGGCCGAGCTCGCCCTGACGCTGGAGCGACGTCGCCTCGTCGTCGAAGCGGCGCGTGAGCACCATGTCGCGGTAGAGCCCGCGCAGCGCGTCGGCGTCGAGGTGGGCCACGCGCTCGCGGTAGGCGTCGGCCTCGGGGGTCGTGACGCGGGCACCGGCCGGGGTCACGAGCTGGACGAGGGGGGCGTCGTCGGGACCGCCCGCGACGTCGGGAAGGTCGGGGGGCGTGCTCGCGCCGCTGGTCCTCGCGTCGTTCTCGGTCACGCGACTCTCCTTCAGTACGGCCCGGCCGGGGCGGCCGGCCCGCTCGGGGGCAGGAGGCACCTCGCAGGGCGCCGTCGGAACCTACGTCTCCGTAGCCTACGCAAGCGTAGGCTACGTCCCCGTAGGTTGCGCTGCCGACGTGTCGCCCAACGTCTGCGGCAGGGGCCTGTAGGGAACCTCCAATCCCCACCGGGGCTCCCCCGCCCGGCCGGGGGTGGGCCCTACCGCGGGTACACGCCTCCCGCGCGCAGCGCGTCGCGCTCCCGGAGCACGGGCCACCGGGAGAACGCGAACACGAGGAACATGACGACGTTGAGGATCGGCACGAGCCCCACGAGGACCCACCAGCCGGAGTAGCCGGCCTTCTGGATGATCCGGACGTAGGCGACGAGGAAGATCACCGCGACCGCCACGTAGGCGACGACCGCGACCCCGCCGAAGAGCCAGCCGTAGTCCTCCGCGAGCTGGTTCGAGTCGATGGTGTCCATGCTCGCGAGTGTTCTCGCGCCGACGGCGTCCGGCAACAGGACCGCTCGGGCGCCCGCCCGGAGGGAGGGCTCAGAGCCAGGTGGCGCTCACACGGAGGAACAGGTCCGTCGCCTCCGGCTCGCCCACGCTCACGCGCAGCCCCTCGCCCGCGAACGGTCGCACGATCGCCCCGGCCGCGCGGGCCTCCTCGGCGCGCTGCAGCGTGCGCTCCCCCAGGTCGAACCACACGAAGTTCGCCTGCGACTCGGGCAGCGACCAGCCCTGGTCCCGCAGGCCCTCGACGAGGCGCGCGCGGTCCGCCACGAGGTGCTCGACGCGCTGCAGGAGCTCCTCGCGCGCCGCGAGCGACGCGAGCGCGGCGCGCTGCGCGACGTGGGAGACGCCGAACGGCGTCGAGACGGCGCGGATCCCTGCCGCGAGGCGCGGGCGCGCGACGGCGTACCCCACGCGCAGGCCCGCCAGGCCGTACGCCTTGGAGAACGTGCGCAGCAGCACGACGTTCGGGCGCTGCGCGTACACGGCGAGGCCGTCGGGCGCCTCGGGGTCGCGGACGAACTCGAGGTACGCCTCGTCGAGCACGACGAGCACGTCGGACGGCACGGCGTCGAGGAACGTCTCGAGCTCGTCGCGGTGGACCACGGGCCCCGTCGGGTTGTTGGGCGAGCACACCATGACGACGCGCGTGCGGTCGGTAACCGCCGCCGCCATGCCCGGCAGGTCGAGCCGCCCCTGGTCCGCGCCGGTGAGCAGCGGCACCTGCACGGACGTCGCCCCCGCGACGGCGACCGCGATCGGGTACGCCTCGAACGACCGCCACGGGTACACGACCTCGTCGCCCGGCTGCACGACCGTCTGGAGCACGTGCGCGAGCACCGCGACCGAGCCGTTGCCCACCACGACCTCGTCCGCGCCCACGCCCAGGTGGTCCGCGAGCGCCTCGGTGAGCTCGGTCGCGTACATGTCCGGGTAGCGGTTCACGTCCGCCGCGGCGTCCGCGATCGCCGCGAGCACCGACGGCAGCGGCGGGTACGGGTTCTCGTTCGAGGAGAGCTTGAACGCCGCCGCGCCGGGCGCGACGCGCGCCCCCGGGACGTAGGCCGGGAGGGCGGAGACGGCGGGACGCAGGGGGACGCGGGGTTCGTGGGCCACGGTCCTCGATCATGCCAGCATCCGGCGGCCGTGGGCGCTGCGGGCGGACGCGTCGGACCAACCACCCGTGTGCGACAGCCGCCGCGCCCTTCCCGCCGCCGACCAGGTCGGAGACCGGACCGTCCGCCGCGGCACGGTCGTCGGACCGGGATGTCCCACGGTGATCGTCGGCGGGTGATGACAGGATGGCGGCATGAGCTTCGTCGTCCGCGTCCTCGTCACCGGCCTCGCGATCTGGCTCACGAGCCTGCTCATCGACGAGCACTTCCAGATCGTCGGGTCCGACACCGCCGGCGGGAAGGTCGTCATCATCCTCGTCGTGGCGCTGCTCTACTCGCTCGTGAACGCGGTCATCAAACCGATCGTGCAGGTCCTGTCCATCCCGCTCTACATCCTCACGCTCGGCCTGTTCTCGCTCGTCGTCAACGCGCTCATGCTCATGCTCACCGCGTGGATCACGGAGCAGACGGACTGGGGCATCCGCATCGTCGGCGGGTTCTGGTGGGCCCTGCTCGCCGCGCTCGTCATCGCCGTGCTCAACTTCGCGATCTCGGCCGTCGTGCCGAAGGCGAAGAAGCGCTGACACCGGCGGGGCCCGGTTCACGGGAGCGGGCGTCGTCACCGCACGTCACCGTCGCCCTCCTCGCCGTCCGGGCCCGGCGCGGTGAGGTCGCCGGCCCCCAAGCCCCCCGTCGTCGGGAACCCGGGCACCGCGGGCGGTGACCCGGGCGTCGTCACGCTGGGGACCGGGAACCCGGGCGCGCCGGGGAACGGCACGGCCGGGGCCCACGGGGGCGCGAGCGGCCTCGGGACCGCCACGTCCCCGATGCAGAACGTGGTGTCGGGGTCGGGGACGAGGCGCGACTCGTAGAGGAGCGGCTCGTCGGCGTCCCCGTCGAGCAGCAGCTCGACGTCCGCGAGGTGCTCCTCGAGCCCCCGGTCGCCCACCTCCGTCGCGGCGTCCAGCACCTCCTGGTGGAAGTGCACGCCGTGCGGGATCTCGAGCGGTGGGCCGCCGCCCGGGGCCGTGAAGGTCCCCGTGACCGTGACCTGGTCCGGCGTCGCGCGGTTCTCGGCGCCGTCGACGCCGGAGACTCCCTCCTCACGGGCCTCCACGTGCGTGGCTGTGATGCCCGGCGGAAGGAGGTGCCCCGCGACGGGCGACCCGGCCGTCACGACGTGCCGCACCTGGTACGTCCCCACCGTCGCCGCCGCGACCGTCGCCGCGATGATGCCGCCCTGGCTGTGCCCCACGAGCACGACGTCGTCGTCCGGCCCGATCCCGGCCTGCCGCATCGCCTCCATCACGGCGCGGGCGCTGTCCGCGTCCGCCCGCACCGCCGGGTCGTCGTCCATGAGCTGGTAGTTCGACGTCATGTTGTAGACCGACCCGGGGTTGAGAAGCTGCGTGCCGGGGATCGCGACGACCCACGTGAGCGTGCCGTCGTCCTTGACGATCCGCTGGATGCTGAGCGTCGAGTCCTTCTCCAGCGCGTCCACGGCGCCGAGCGCGGACCGCACGTCCGTGGGCGTCGGCAGGTCGGGGGACGGGCCGAGCAGCCGGACCTCGGGATCGGGCAGGAACCGGGCCCGCAGCGGTTGCAGCATCCCCCGCAGCACCGAGGCCCCGTTGCCGACGGTCGGCATGCGGTACCAGGGCCGGTCGACGTCGAGCAGGCCGACCGCCCGGCTCAGCGCGCGGACGGTGGCAGGGTGCAGCGACGCCCCCGTGGTGACGAGCCGCCCCCAGGACGGTCGCCCCCGCAGGAGCGAGTCCACGAACCCGAGGACTCCCGCGGCCAGGACGGCGTTGACCCCGGCCGCCGCGGCCCCGATCGGGCTGAAGCCGCCGAGCGCGAGCAGACCCGCGTCCTGCCACAGGGCCTTCGCCGTCGCGTCGGCGTCGTCGTAGACGCGCACGGCCTGGTGCAGCCGCGACCCGAGACGACGGAGCTCCCGCTCCTGCTCCTGCGCGACGCCGATCGCGAGGTCGAACGCCTCGAGCGCGGCCGCGCGGGCGGCGCGGACCTCGGCGGGCCAGACGCGCACCGCGTCGGTGCTCCACCCGCCGGCGGCCGCGAGCGTCGTCGACGGCGCGCCGAGGCGTCCGCCCCAGGTCGTCGGGCTCGCCGCAGCGGCGGACACGGACTCGCGCGCACGGCGCAGCGCCGCGAGGCTCGCTCCGACGAGGTCGGCCCGCACGGTGAGCGCGACGGCCTGCGCGACGACTGCCGCCGTCTCGATCGCGGTGGGCTCCGTGCCGCCGCGCACCACGACGGTCGGCGCCGGGCGAGGGTCGCTCACGACGCGACCGCCGCGGCGGCCTCGGCACGGACCCGAGCGACCTCCGCCTCGGCGGCGACCGTGAGCGCGTCGAGGCGCAGGAGGCAGCTGTCGAGGAGCATGCCGAGCCGCAGGAGCCCGCTGCGGCACGTGGCGGTCGCGTCGTCGTACGCCTGCCGGGCATGGCCCGCCCACGGCAGGTCCGGGGTGACGAGCGCGGCGCCGGCCCGCACGGTGTCGTCGGACGCGGTGAGCACGGCGGTGCGCGCGGCGGTGATCTCGAACGGGGCCGCGACGCACGGTGGTGGCGCGGAGGGCGGGGCGGTCATGACGGGGACCGTACGGAAGGACGCCGCGCTCTCCTGCCGGGTTCGTGCGCAGGTGTGGACGGCCTCGTACACGGACCGTCCTGGGGACGGCCCGGCCCGGCGCCACGCCTCGGGTGCCCGGACTGCGGGAGGGGCGGGCCGCCGTCGGGCACGCGTGGGAGAATCAGGGGCGTGCCCGAGAACCCTGCCGCAGACACCCCTGCCCGCGTGTCCCTCGCCGAGGTGACCCCGCCCATCGCGCTCGGCCCGCTCGACGGCCGCTACCGCGCGGCGGTCGCGCCGCTCGTCGACCACCTGAGCGAGGCCGCGCTCAACCGCGAGCGCATCCACGTCGAGGTCGAGTGGCTGATCACGCTGTGCAACGGCGTCCCGGGCGTCACCGACGGTCCCGTCGTGCCCGGCGCGCCCCACCTCTCCGACGCGGAGGTCGCCTACCTCCGCCGCATCCCCGCGACGTTCGGCGCCGACGAGATCGCCGAGCTCGGCGCGATCGAGCGCGAGACGGTGCACGACGTCAAGGCGGTCGAGTACTTCGTCAAGCGCCGCCTCGCCGCCGCGCCCGACGCCCTCGGCTCGGACACCGTGCTGCCCGGCGTCGGCGAGCTCGTGCACTTCGCGTGCACGAGCGAGGACGTGAACAACCTCTCGTACGCGCTCATGGTGCGCGGCGCCGTCGAGCAGGTGTGGCTGCCCGCCGCGACGGCGCTCGCCGACCAGCTCGCCGGCATGGCGCGCGAGCACGCCGACGTGCCGATGCTCTCGCGCACGCACGGCCAGCCCGCCACCCCGACGACGCTCGGCAAGGAGCTCGCCGTGCTCGCGCACCGGCTGCGCCGCCAGCTCCGCCGCGTCGGCTCTGCGGAGTACCTGGGCAAGCTCAACGGCGCGACGGGCACGTACGGCGCGCACACCGTCGCGGTCCCGGGCGTGGACTGGCCCGCGGTCTCGAAGCACTTCGTCGAGGGCCTCGGCCTCACGTGGAACCCGCTGACGACCCAGATCGAGTCGCACGACTGGCAGGCCGAGCTCTACAGCGACGTCGCGCGGTTCAACCGGATCCTCCACAACCTCGCGACCGACGTGTGGACCTACATCTCGCTCGGGTTCTTCACGCAGATCCCCGTGCCGGGCGCGACCGGGTCGTCGACCATGCCGCACAAGGTCAACCCGATCCGGTTCGAGAACGCCGAGGCGAACCTCGAGATCTCGTCCGCGCTGCTCGACACGCTCGCCTCGACGCTCGTGACGTCGCGCCTCCAGCGCGACCTCACCGACTCCACGACGCAGCGCAACATCGGCCCCGCGTTCGGCCACTCGCTCCTCGCGATCGACAACGTGCGCCGCGGCCTGAAGGCCCTCGCCGCGAACGCCGACCTCATGGCGGCGGACCTCGACGAGAACTGGGAGGTGCTCGGCGAGCCCATCCAGTCGGCCATGCGTGCGGCGTCCGTCGCGGGCGTGCCCGGCATGGAGAACCCGTACGAGCGCCTCAAGGACCTCACGCGCGGCCAGCGCGTCGACGCCGCGCGCCTGCGCGAGTTCGTCGCGGGCCTCGGCCTGCCCGACGACGTCGCGCAGCGCCTCGCCGACCTCACCCCGGCCGCCTACACCGGCCTCGCGTCGCGCCTCGTGGCGGACTACCTGGACTGACCCGGCCCCGCGCCGAGCACGGGGTTGCTGTCGTTATCCGGCGGATAACGACAGCAACCCCGTTCTCGTCCGCGCGCAGGGTCGTGCTCGACGGCGCGGGTGTCAGACGGCGGCCCACTCGCCCGGGCGCGACGCGCCCCTGCCCGCGCCCGCAGCGCCGATGAGTGCACGGTGCGCTGCGCGGGACTCGGCGAGCTCGTCGAGACGGTTGACGACCCACCGCGCGACGAGCGTCGCGGCCAGGGACAGCCCGACCACGCCGAGCACGTTGCCCAGGTCCACGGCCGTCGTGTCGAGCGCGCCGGACCACAGGAGGTCCGAGTGCGCGACGACCAGGGCGACCAGGACGCCCCCGAGCACGGGAGCGGCCTGGCGCACCGGCCGCACCGCCACCAGCGCCGCGACGGCGCCCACGACCGCCGCGACGGTCGCCGCCAGGGTCAGGGGGTAGCCCGGGGCCGACACCCAGACGCCCTCCTCCGCGGTGTCGGCGACGCTCCGCGGCACCGAGGCCGCGAGCACGGCCGCGGTCAGCCAGACCGTCGCCGTCGCGGCACGAGCCCCCACGGCGCGTGAGGTGCGCCGGGTGATGCTGAGCACCGCCAGGACGTAGGCCGCGAGAGCCACGGCCCAACCCGTCGCCTGGAACGCGACGGACGCGCGCTCGGCCGAGACCAGGGCGCCTGCGGCCACGACGCCCGCCGCCGCCGCGAGACCCGACAGCACCAGAGCCGTGCGCCGCAGGCCGGCGAACAGGGACACGACGGCGCCCCACCACAGCACCCACGCCGGCGCGAGCGGGACAGCGACGACCGCGAGGACGACGGGCACCCACGCCGACCAGGCGCCGCCGAGCGACAGGTCGCGCGGATCGGCAGCTCCCGCGAGCACCGCCTGCACGACGGCCTGCGTCGCGGGACCGGCAAGCAGCGCCGTCAGGGCGACCACGACCACGACACTCGCCGACGACCTCTGCCGCTCGGTCGCCCCCAAGGGCGCGAGCAGCCACTCCCGGGCGGCGGCACGCACGAGGTCCCACCGCTCGGCACGGGTCGGACGGGACTGTCCGGGCCGCGCGCCGTCGAGCAGATGGCCGAGCATCTCCGCCTCGTGCGCGCGCCGGTAGGTGTACGGGAACAGGCGCAGCAGCCGCTGGTAGTCCCGCACGAGGACCGGCGGCACAGGCACCGTCCCGGCGAGCGCCGCCGTCGGGCCGTGGTGTTCCGCCGTGGTGGCGGGGACCGCCGTCGGGCTGTGACGCCCAGCCGTGGTGGCGGACGCCGCCGGCGTGCCGTCGTCCGGCGTGACGGTGGCACCGTCGTGCCCGCTCATGCCAGGACCGCCCCTCCGGAGAGGCCGTCGGCCCTCTCCCGGGTCGGGCGCGCGGTCGCGCCCGACCCTGCCGACCCGACCGTGCGGCGTCGGGCGGCGAGACGCTCGAGCGCGCGACGGGCCTGGGCCTCGGCGCGCTCGGCCTCGGTGGCGAGGCGCTCACCGCCCTCGGAGGTGAGCCGGTAGTAGCGGCGCAGACGGGAGTCGACGACCTCCTCGTGGTCGACCTCGACGAGCCCGGCGGCGACGAGCCGGTCGATCGCGCCGTAGAGCGTCCCGGCGCGCAGCGTCACGCGTCCCGCGGAGCTCGACTCGACGTCCTGCGCGATGCCGTACCCGTGCAGCGGCCCTGCGGCGAGGGCGGACAGCACGAGGAACGCGGGTTCCTGGAGCGGTTTGGATGCCATGCCGTCGACCATACTCTCGTCACGATGGTATCCGGGAGACCCGCCGGCCCCGGCGCGTCGACCACGGACCTGCGCGCTGTCGAGCACGGGGTTGCTGGCGCTATCGGCTCTATTCCGGCAGCAACCTCGTGTTCGGCGGGAAGGGTGAGGACGGGCTTGGCGGAAACCTTCACAGATCCGCTGTTCTGTGAAACTATCTGCCAGACACCTCGACGACCCGGAGGATCAGCAATGACGCTCGACGGCTCCCCCACGTCCCCCGCCCCGGCGCCGGCCGGGGTCGGACGACGGCAGTTCCTCACCCTCGCGACGGCCGGCGTCGCGGCGAGCACGCTCACCGTCACGGTCGGCTCGCTCACGCCCGCGGCGGCCCTCACCGCGCCCGGCGGCACGACGCTCGCCGCGGGCGGCACGGCCCCGACGCCCCGCAAGCGCGAGCTGCGCGCGATGTGGATCTCGAGCGTCGTCAACATCGACTGGCCGTCGGCGTCCGGGCTCTCGGCCGAGCAGCAGAAGGCCGAGCTGCTGCACTGGCTCGACGTCGCGCGCGACTTCCGTCTCAACGCCGTGTTCGTCCAGGTGCGCCCGACGGCGGACGCGTTCTGGCCGAGCCCGTACGAGCCGTGGTCGCAGTACCTCACGGGCGTCCAGGGCAAGGACCCGGGCTACGACCCGCTCGGGTTCGTCGTCGAGCAGTGCCACCAGCGCAACCTCGAGATCCACGCCTGGTACAACCCGTACCGCGTGTCGATGCAGGCGGACCCGACCCAGCTCGTGCCCGAGCACCCGGCGCGGCAGCACCCGGAGTGGGTGTGGGCGTACGGCGGCAAGCTGTACTTCGACCCGGGCCTGCCCGAGGCCCAGGAGCACATCACGACCGCGATCCTGCACAGCGTCGAGCACTACGACATCGACGGCGTGCACTTCGACGACTACTTCTACCCGTACGCGGTCGCGGGCGAGACGATCCCGGACGCGGAGACGTTCACGACGCACGGGGCGGGCTTCGACCGGATCGAGGACTGGCGCCGGCACAACGTCGACACGTTCGTGCGGACGATCTCGCAGCGCATCAAGCAGACCAAGCCGTGGGTCAAGTTCGGCATCAGCCCGTTCGGCATCTGGCGCAACGCGTCGACGGACCCGCGCGGCTCGCAGACGGGCGGCTCGCAGTCGTACGACATGCAGTTCGCGGACACCCGCAAGTGGGTGCTCGAGGGCTGGCTCGACTACATCAACCCGCAGATCTACTGGCAGTTCGGCCTCGCCGTCGCCGACTACGCCAAGCTCGTGCCGTGGTGGGCCGACGTGGCCGCCCAGTCGGGCACGCACCTGTACGTCGGCGAGGCGCTGTACAAGGTGACGTCGGGCGTCTTCACCGACCCGGCGGAGCTCTCGAACCACCTGACGTTCTGCCAGGAGCAGGAGCACCCGGTGCACGGCAACGTGTACTTCTCCGCCAACCACGTGCCCGCCGACCCGCAGGGCGCGATGACCCGGGTGCGCGACGACCACTACCGCTACCCGGCCATCGTGCCCGCGATGCCGCACCTGCCGAGCACGCCCGTCCGCACGCCCGTCCTCGCGTGGGCCGGGTGGCGCGACGACGGCATCCGGGTCCACTGGACCGACGCGGGCGGCCGTCGGTTCGCGGCGACGTCGTTCGCGATCTACCGTGCTGACGGGTGGGTGAAGCACGTGGACACCGAGAACCCCGCGAACCTCGTCGCGACGCAGCGCGCGGAGGGTCGGGTGGTCCAGGACTTCCTCGACCCGACGGCGGTGCGGGGGCGCCGCTACACGTACGCCGTGACCGCGCTCGACCGGGTCTGGAACGAGTCCGCACCGAGCAAGGTCCGCTGGTCGGTGTGACGATCGTCGTGCCGGGCCTCGGCCCGGCACGATCGCCCTTCGCCGGAACTGGGGCCGCGCGAGGGGCAGGCCCGACGGCGCGTGGCTCGCTGGGTGCGCCACGCGCCGTCGCGGGTCCCCGGCGGCTCGTCGCCGTCGCACGGGACGACGTCACCGGGGCCGGAGACGTACGGGGTCGGCGTCGCACGGATGGCACAGTGGGGGCGTGACCGCACGCCCCCTCCCCGACCCGAGCACCACCACCGCACCCCGGCCGGACGCCGGCGGCGTCGCCGCGGCCCGCGCCGCCGCGACGAGAGACCCCACGCCCGGCGATCCCGCGCCCGGCGACCTCGCACCGGACGACGCCACGCTGCCGCCGCTGCGGACGGTCGGGTGGGTCAACGTCCGCGACGGACGCCTCCTCGCCGTCCGCACCACGGGCAAGGACCGCTTCTTCATGCCGGGCGGCAAGGTCGAGCCCGGCGAGTCCGACGCCGACGCCCTCGTGCGCGAGATCCACGAGGAGCTGGGCGTGCGCCTCGACCCGGCGTCCGTCCGTCCGGGCTTCGTGGCCGAGGCTCCGGGCCACGGGCTGGGCGGGCGCGTCGTGCGCATGCACTGCATGTACGCCGAGCCGGAGCCGGGCTCGCCCGAGCCCGCGCCGAGCGCGGAGATCGCGGAGCTCGCGTGGCTCACGCCCGCGGACGCGCACCGCGTCCCGCCCGCCGGCCGCATCGTCCTGGACCGCCTCGCCGGGGTTCTCGCCGGCTGACGCCACGGGGACGTGGGGAGGGATGGGGACCTCGCCCCATCCGCCTCCCGCGACGCGGCGCGTCTCCCCCACGTACGCTCCGGAGGCACGGACCGCAGCGACAGAGGGACGACCATGGGGTTCTACGGCGCCGACATCGGCGAGCTGCGCCGGCTCGCGCAGAGCCTCACGACCGCGACCGGCGCTCTCGAGTCGACACGGCGCGCCCTCGACACGACGGTCAGCGGTGCGCGCTGGGCGGGCCCGGACGGCGACGAGCTCCGCGGCCGGTGGACCGCCGAGCTGGGTCCCGCCCTCACCGCCGCGGCCGCGGCCCTGCGCGACGCCGCGGACGCCGTGCGGCGCAACGCCGACCAGCAGGAGTCCGCGAGCACCGACGGCACCGGGGGCCCGGGCGGCGGGCCNGCGGCCGCGGCCCTGCGCGACGCCGCGGACGCCGTGCGGCGCAACGCCGACCAGCAGGAGTCCGCGAGCACCGACGGCACCGGGGGCCCGGGCGGCGGGCCGGGCGCGGCGGGCGGCCCCGGGTCCGGCGGCACGGGGTCCGGCGGCACCGGGCCGGGCGGGTCCGGGAGCCCCGGCGCCGGAGGCAGCGGTCCCGGCGGCAGCGGCTCGGGCGGCACCGGCGCGGACGACGGCGGCGGCACCCCGGGCGGCCCCACGGTCACCGTCAAGGGCGACCGCACCGCCGGCACCGACGACTCGAGCCTCGGGCGACCCGCCACGGAGGGCACGGACGCGAAGGTCGGCGTCGGCGTCTCGCACGACCCCGAGGCCGGCTCGACGACCGTCTCGGGCACCGGCTCGCTCAAGGACTGGTTCACCGCGTCGAACGGGGCGAAGGTCTCGTTCGGGGTCACCGGGGGCGCCGCGTACACCGAGGGCGAGAAGACCGCGGACGGGTTCACCACCTACACGTCGAAGGCGGACGTCTCGATCGGCGTCGAGGGCGGCGTCTCGAAGGGCGGCACGGGCATCAGCGGCGGGTACACGACCGGCCTGACGTCGGCGTACACCGTGCGGGTGCCCGACGACGCGAACGTCACCGACCCCGGGTCCATCAACCCGTTCGACCCCCGCAGCATGCCGGTCGGGTCGTCCGTGACGATGGACGGCGGCAGCTACACGAAGACGGACCTCGACGCGGCGTTCCGGCACATCGCCGTCGAGTCGTCGGTCAAGGACGCGAGCGGCGTGACGAGCCTCGTCGAGCGCACGGGCGAGGACACGGTCCGCGTCACCGCGGGCCCGACGGAGGCCGTCGCGAACCACGCGGGCCTCGGGCTCGACCTCGACGTCGTGAAGGTCATGCTCGGCAACACGACGTCGCTCGACGGCGCGTCGCTGCGGACGGCCGAGCTCGACCTCTCGACGCCCGAGGGCCAGGCCGCCTACGACGCGTACCTCGTCACGGGCGAGCTCCCGTCGGAGCCGTCGACCGGCGTCTCGGGCACCACGACGATCGAGCGCCTGGAGTACGACTCGACGTCGACGGTCGGCTTTGACACGCCCGTCGGGGGCGCAAAGTGGGAGATCGGGCAGAACACCGGGTCGCTCGTCGCCACGACCTACCCGGACGGCAGCACCGAGCAGCTCCTCACCGCGACGTACGGCGAGCGCGGGGACTTCCGGCTCACGCAGGCGTTCGACGCGTCCGGGACGGAGGACCTCTCGGCGCGCACGTACGCGTTCGACGTCACGGCGGACGACACGTCGTCGCAGTACTTCAACACCCCGGAGTTCTCCGGGTTCTCGCCGTCGGGCGAGGTGGCGCCGGGCCAGCAGGTGACGCTCACGCTCACGGAGTCGCAGATGAGCCGGCTCTCGGAGAGCGTGCGCACCGCGGTCGAGAACGACGCCCTGAACCTCAGGACGCGGGCGATCGTCACGGACTACGACATGAACCCCGTCACGGACCCGTACCAGCTCGCGACGGGCCTCGCCCGCGCGGCGAGCTCCGACCTCGACCTCGTCATGATGATCGCGGAGATCAACGCCGCGGGCGACGGGTCGATCACCGACGGGTCGTCGGCGCGCTTCCCGGGGACCGTGAGCGTCGGCGACTGACCGCGCACCCGCGGGACGCCCGCACGCCCCGGCCCGCCGGCCGGGCCGCCCGGGCCACGCGGGCTCAGCGCGGCTTCGTGGCCGACAGGTAGGTGGTCGAGACGTAGCCCGTCCGGCCGCCCACGGTCACCTTGAGCCACCCCTTCGAGGCCGTGCCCGCGTGCGTGACCGCCGTCCCGCGGGGCAGCTTGGCCACCACGGCGGACGACGTGGACGCGCTCTTGCGCAGGTTGAGCACGGAGGCCGTCACGTACGAGACGGCGGCCTTGGGCGGCGCCGGCGTCGGCTTGGGCGCCGGCTTGGCCGCCGCGGCGGCCGGAGCGCTGGTCGACGTGTACTGCGCCGACACCCACCCCGTCCTCCCGTTCGCGGTGACCTTGAGCCAGCCGCCCGAGGTGGACAGCACGGAGAGCTTCGTGCCCTTGGCGAGCCGGGCGAGGACCGCGGAGGACGTCGTCGCCGACGCCCGGAGGTTGAGCGGGTTCGCGGTGACGTACCGGGTCGTCGTCGCGGCGGGCTTGGCGGCGGCCGGGGTGGCGACCGGCGCGGGCTTCGTCGGCCCGACGTACGCGGCCGACACCCACCCCGTGGTCTTGCCGTAGGTGACCTTGCGCCAGCTCCCCGAGCCGTCGCCGGGCTTGCCGACGACGGCGGCGCCGCGCGGGACGAGGGCGAGCACCGCGGCGCTCGTGGACGCGCTCTTGCGCAGGTTCACGGCCGTCGTCGCGTAGTAGGTGCACGACGCGGGGGTCGAGCGGGCCGCGACGCGGGTCGCGTTCCGGCCGAGGTCGACGCCCTTGTTCTTGAGGTAGGCGAGCGGGTCGACGTGCGCGGCCCCGGACCCGTAGGTGCCGCGCCAGACCTCGAGGTGCAGGTGGGGGGACGTCGACGTGCCGGTCGAGCCCACGTCGGCGATGCGCTGGCCCGCCTTCACCTTCTGGCCGACCTTGACGTACTTGTCGCCGTCGAGCACGTGCCCGTAGACGCTCGACACGGTCTCGCCGCCGACGGTGTGGCGCAGCACGACCCACTGGCCGAACCCGGTGACGCTGCCGGCCTTGAGCACCGTCCCGTCGGCGATCGCGTTGATCCGCGTGCCGGAGGTCGCGCCGAGGTCCTGGCCGAGGTGCCAGGTCGAGGCGTTGGGGATCGGCATGCAGCGCGGGCCGTAGGACGACGAGACCGAGTACGCGCGCGCCGCGAGGGGCGAGACCACGGTGGTCGCGGCCGCGCTCGCGCTCGGGGCCACGAGGGCCGTCCCGACCCCCGTGGCCAGCGCCGTCGCCATGACCAGGCCGACGCCCGTCCAGCGCCTCGTTCTCCGCACCATCTCGTCCCCCTGAAAAGCACCCGTTCGTCCGGCGTGTCGGGTTGACACGCCGTCAGCACGGTACGTGAGCGTTCACACCGGCGCGCAGCGAGCGCGGGTGAATCGTGGCCGCGGCCAGGGGTACCGTCGGGCCATGACGACGACGTCGGGTCCCGGCACGCCCGGGCTGCTCGCCGCGACCCTGCCCGTCCTGGACCTCGCGGTCGCGTCGGTGGCCGCGGTGCAGGACGCGGCGGCGCGCGCGGGCCGGACCGCCCCCGCCCCGCCGCCCGACCCGGAGCGCGTCGCGGCGGCGTTCGCGAGCGACCGCCTCCTGCGCGTCGACGGGGAGCCTGTGGACGGCTTCGCGCCGCTCTCGGGGTTCTTCCGCGCCGCGGACGGCTGGGTCCGCACGCACGCCAACTACCCGCACCACCGCGCGCGGCTGCTCGCGCTCCTCGTCCTCCCCCACGGCACCGCCGCGAACCCGACGCGCGACGACGTGACCGCGGCGCTCGCGGAGCGGTCGGCGCAGGACGTCGAGGACGCCGCCGCGGCGACGGGCGCGATCGCCGTGCGCGTGCGCACCGAGGACGAGTGGCGCGCGTCGGCACCCGGCCGGGCGGCGGCGTCGGGCACTCCGGTGCGCACGGCGGTGCGCGACGACGACGGCGCCGCTCGACCGCTCGACCGCGGACCGCGCCCGCTCGCGGGGGTCCGGGTGCTCGACCTCACGCGCGTCATCGCGGGTCCGGTCGCGACCCGCACGCTCGCGCTGCTCGGCGCCGACGTGCTGCGCCTCGACCCGCCGAGGCTCCCCGAGATCGAGGTGCAGCACCTCGACACGGGCCAGGGCAAGCGGTCCGCGCTGCTCGACCTCGCGACCCGCGACGGCCGCACCCGCGCGCAGGAGCTGCTCGACGCGGCGGACGTCCTGGTCACGGGCTACCGGCCCGGGGCGGTCGAGGCGTTCGGGCTGGGCCTCCCGCCCGGCGCGGTCCGCGCGCGCGTCACGGCCTGGGGCGACGACGGCCCGTGGGCCGGGCGTCGCGGCTTCGACTCGATCGTCCAGGCGGCGAGCGGGATCGCGCTCGTCGAGGGCTCGCGGGACGGGGCGACGAGCCCGCCCGCGAACGCGACACCCGGCGCGCTGCCCGCCCAGGCGCTCGACCACGCGACGGGGTACCTCGTCGCCGCGGCGGTCGTCGACGCGCTCGCCGGGCGCGCGGCCGACGGCCGCGGGCGCGACGTGGACGGCGCCCTCGCCCGCACCGCGCACGCGCTGCTCGTCGCGCCCCGACGCGACCCGGCGCACGGGGAGCCGCGCACGCCCGGGCCGCGCTGCGTCGTCGCGCACCGGGCGCTGCTCGACGGCCGGGGGGTCACCCTGACGACGACCCGGCCGGCGCCCGACCGCCTCGCCGGCGAGGTGGTCGACGACTACCCCGCGCCCGCGCGCCGGTGGGGCCAGGACGACCCGGCCTGGCCCGCCTGACGCGCCTCCCGCCGGGCCGGGCGCACCGGCTCGCGGGCCGGGCGCGGCGGCGCGGCGGGTCAGAAGTGGTCGAGGCGACGCAGGATCGCGCCCTCCCGCAGCGCCCACGGGCAGATCTCGACCTCGTCGACGCCGAGCGCGCGCATGGTCTCGACGGCGACGACGCCGCCTGCGACGATCTGGAACGTGCGCTCGGGCGTGATGCCGGGCAGCGCGGTGCGCCCCTCGGCGCTGATGCGCGCGAGCCGCGGCACCCAGTCCGCGAGCTGCGACCGCCGCATGCGCCACCGGTCGTCCGGGCCGACGGACTCCACCTGCATGCCCGCGAGGCGCGCGAGCGAGCGGAACGTCTTCGACGTCGCGACGACGTGGTCAGGCGCCGGGAGCGCGGCGAAGGCCTCGACCGTGGGCGCGAGGGTCGCGCGCACGTGCTCGCGCAGCGCGTCGACGTGCTCGGGGGCGGGCGGGTCGTCGCGCAGGTAGGCCATGGTCGTGCGCCCCGCGCCGAGCGGGAGCGAGACCGCGAGGTCGGGCTCCTCGTCGACGCCCGACGCGATCTCGAGCGACCCGCCGCCGATGTCGAGGACGAGGAGGCGTCCGGCGGCCCAGCCGTGCCACCGGCGTGCCGCGAGGAACGTCAGGCGCGACTCGTCCTCGCCCGACAGCACGCGCACCGGCTGCCCCACACGCTCGCCGATCGCGGCGAGCACCTCGGGCCCGTTGGTCGCGTCGCGCAGCGCCGACGTCGCCATGGGGAGCATCTCGTCGACCGCGGACTCGCGCGCGAGCGCCATCGCGTCGTCGACGGCGGCGAGCATCGCGGCCACGCCCTCGGCGGACAGCGAGCCGTCGGGCTGGAGGTACCGCATGATGCGGACGACCGTCCGCGCGCCGGCCGCCTGCACGGGTCGCGCCGCGTACGCGGCGTCGACGACGGCGAGGTGCACGGTGTTCGAGCCGATGTCGAGGACGCCGAGTCGCGTGGTGGGGCTCACGCGCCGAGCCTAGTGGCGCCACCACCCGCCGCTCAGCGCGCGGCGGGCTCCGGGACCGGTCCGGGGTGCGCCGGGGGCGTGGTGCCGGCTGCGGCGTCGGCGAGCGCCTGGGCGTCCGCGACGACGGCGCGCTCCTCGGCGCGCGCGGCCTCGACGGCCTCGGCGCGCGCGGCGACGATCGCGCGGTGCAGGTCGGCGTGGACGCGGCGGCGCACGTCGCGCGCGATCTCCTCGGCCTCGTCCGGCTCGACGGTCTCGCCGTCGGCCTCGCGCAGCGCGACGACGTCCGCGACCTCGAGCGCGATGCGCCGCTCCGCGTCCGCGAGCAGCGCGACGACCGCGGTGTCCGCGGCGCGGCCGAGCCGGGTCTCCTCGAACGCGCGCGTCGCGTCGTCGACGATGGCCCGCGCCTGGGCGACGAGGTCGGACGCGATCGACGGCGAGTGCGCGGCGAGCGTCGCGAGGTCGTAGAGCAGGACGCCCTCGACGTCGGCGACGCGCGGGTCGACGTCGCGGTGCAGCGCGAGGTCGAGCACGACCGTCGGGCGGGCCTCGGGCTCGTCCCCGGCCCGGACCGCGGCGCGTTCGCGCGCCCGGACCACGGCGGCGGCGTCGAGCACGTGCTCGATCGCCTGCTCGCGCCGCTCGGCGCCCGGACGTGCGGCGTCCGCCGCGAGCGCCCGCCCGCGCGCGCCGCTGCACGACACCACGAGGTCGGCGTCCTCGAGCGCGGCGACGAGGTCCGTCACGGCCTCGACGCCGCGGGCGGCGGCGAACTCCTCGGCGCGCCCGGACTGCGAGTACACGCGCACGTCGTCGCACCCGAGCGCCCGCAGCGCGGCGAGGCTCGCGCCCGCGTAGGAGCCGGTGCCGATGAGCACCGCGCGCACCTGGTGCCACGGCGGCAGCTCGGCGGCGGCGAGGTCGAGGCCGAGCGCGACGACGGAGCGGCCCGCGCCGCCGAGCGTCGTCTGCGTGCTGACCTTCTTGGAGGTGCGCGACGCCGTCTGGAAGAGGAGCTCGAGCGTCGAGGACGTCACGCCGTCGGCGTGCGCCGTCTCGAGCGCCCGCTTGACCTGGCCGGCGATCTCGCGCTCCCCCACGACCATCGAGTCGAGCCCCGACGCCACCGCGAACAGGTGCTCGGCGACCTCGGTGCCGGCGCGCGTGCGGAACGACGCGAGCGCCTCGTCGACCGCGACGCCCGACGCGTCGGCGACCATGCGCGCGACGTGCTCGGTCGCGTGCTGCACGCCCGTCCCGTCGAGGGGGGCGTCCACGTCGAGGTACAGCTCGAACCGGTTGCACGTCGCCAGGACGACGGCACCGGTGATCACGTCGCACGCCGCGACCGCGGAGCCGCCGATCGAGTGGGCCCCGGCGGAGAGTCGCTCCAGGGCGTCGAGGTCGAGCTCGTGGTGGCTGGCCGTGAGGGAGAGAAGAGCCACAGTGCCTCCGATTTAATCATTCACCGGGGAGAGAGGCAGAATCGGTAGCTGTGATTCCTGTCGCCCTTTCCGCGGGCCATCCCCTGACCGACGGCCGCACGGACCGTTCACCGCTCGTGGAGGCCCTGCGCGCGGGCACGACGGGAAATCGCCCGGAAATGACACCGGTGTGGTTCATGCGCCAGGCGGGCCGCTCGCTCCCGGAGTACCGCGCCGCGCGCGAGGGCGTGAGCATGCTGGACTCGTGCCTGCGCCCGGACCTCGCGTCGGAGATCACGCTCCAGCCGGTGCGCCGGCACGGCGTGGACGCGGGCATCTTCTTCTCGGACATCGTGGTGCCGCTGCGCCTCGCGGGCGTCGAGGTCGACATCGCGCCGGGCGTCGGTCCCGTGATGGGCCAGGCGTACCGGACGCCCGACGACGTCGCGCGCCTCGTGGAGACCGAGCTCACCGAGGAGTCGCTCGCCCCGATCGTCGAGGCCGTCGCGCTGACCGTCGACGCGCTCGGCACGACGCCGCTCATCGGGTTCGCCGGGGCACCGTTCACGCTCGCCGCCTACCTCGTCGAGGGCCGGCCGTCGCGCGACCACCTCGCGGCGCGGGCCCTGCTGCGCGGCGACCCCGAGACGTGGCAGCGCCTCGTCGACTGGGCGGCCGACCTCACGGGCACGTTCCTGCGCGCGCAGGTGCGGGCCGGCGCGAGCGCGGCGCAGCTCTTCGACTCGTGGGCGGGCTCGCTCTCGCTCGCCGACTACGCGGCCGGCGCAGCACCCGCGAGCACGCGCGCGCTCGGTCACGTCGCCGACCTCGGCGTGCCCGTCGTCCACTTCGGCACCGGCACGGGCCACCTCCTGCCCGCCATGCGCGACGCCGTCACCGCGGCCGGGGTCCGGGACGTCGCCGTCGGCGTCGACTACCGCACCCCGATCGACGAGGCGGCGCGTCTCCTCGCCGACGGCCACGCCCCGGTCCCGGTGCAGGGCAACGTCGACCCCGCGCTGCTCGCCGCGCCGTGGGACGTGCTGGAGGCGCACGTGCGCGACGTCGTGCGCCGCGGCCGCACCGCGCCGGGGCACGTCGTCAACCTCGGCCACGGCGTCCCGCCGGACACCGACCCGGACGTCCTGACGCGCGTCGTCGGGCTCGTCCACGCGCTCTCGGGCGAGGCCTCCGAGCGCGACGACGCCACGGAGGAGGCGACCGGACGGTGAGCACCGAGCCGACGACGTCCCGCACCCCGGAGCCCGCCCCCGCGACCCGCGAGGGGGTCGAGAGCGCCGACGCGGTCGTCGTCGGCGCGGGAGTGGCCGGCCTCACCGCGGCCCGGTCGCTGCGTGCGCGCGGCCTGCGCGTCGTCGTGCTCGAGGCCGCGGACGTCCCCGGCGGTCCCGTCCGCGGTGGTGACCTGCCCGGTCTCGACGGCGTCCGCGTGGACCTCGGCGCGGAGTCGTTCGCCGTGCGCGGGACGGCCGTCGGCGCGCTGGTGCGCGAGCTCGGTCTCGACGTCGTCGAGCCCTCGGGCGCGGGCGCCTGGGGCTACGCCGCGGGCCGCGCCTACCCCCTGCCGCGCGCGGGCGTGCTCGGCATCCCCGCGCACCCGTGGTCGCGCGACGTGCGCCGCGCCGTCGGCCTCGGCGGTGCCGTGCGCGCGAGCCTCGACCGCGTGCTGCCGCGCCGCTTCACGGACCTGCGCACGCTCGAGACGTTCACCCGCTCGCGCATGGGCGCGCGCGTGACCGAGCGCCTCGTCGCGCCCGTCGCGGGCGGCGTGCACTCGGCGCCCCTCGACCGGCTCGACGTCGCCGCCGTCGCGCCCGGGCTGCGCGAGGCGTTCGAGCGCGAGGGGTCGCTCGCGCGTGCCGTGGCGTCGCTGCGGGCGCTCGCCCCCGCAGGGTCCGCCGTGCGCGGCATCGACGGCGGCCTGCACCGCCTCGTCGAGGAGCTCGCCGCCGAGGCGGACGTGCGCCTGCGGCACGAGGTCACGGCCCTCTCGCGCCGTACGCCGCCGGGCGCGGCGACCCCGTGGTGGGTGGTCCGGGCCGAGTCCGCGGCAGGGCCGGTCGAGGTCGTCGCACCGCGGCTCGTCGTGACGACCCCGGCGCTCGTCGACGCGGTCGGGCCGCTCGTCGGCACGGCCGCCGACCCGCTGCCGGACCCGGAGCCCGGCGCGGACGTGCGCATCGTGACCCTCCTCCTGCGCGCGCCCGAGCTCGACGACGCGCCGCGCGGCACGGGCATGCTCGTCGCGCCGCCGCACCGGGACGCGGGCCGGGCGGCCCCGCCGCCCGACGTCGAGGCGAAGGCCCTGACCCACTCGACGGCCAAGTGGCCGTGGCTGCGCGAGCGCGTGCGCGCCGCCGCCGGCCCGGGCCACCACGTGGTGCGCCTCAGCTACGGACGCATCGGGGCGACGTCGGAGCCGGAGCTCGACCGCGTCGTCGCCGACGCGTCGCGCCTGTTCGGCGTCGACCTCCGGGGCCGCGTCCTCGGGCACCGCGTGACCCGCTGGAACGGCGCGCTCCCCCCGCCCACGCCGGCCTTCCGGCGCGAGGTCGCGGCGTTCGTCGCCCGCGTGGACCAGATGCCTGGGCTCGCCGTCACGGGCGGCTGGATCGCGGGCACCGGGCTCGCGTCGATCGTGGGCCACGCCCAGGAATGCGCGGAGCGCCTCGCCGCCGAGCGGTGAGGGAATCCCTCCGGACAATCCCGGGAATGCCGTGCGGAAAAACGCGGTGAAATCGACCTGACAACTCGTCCTGATCTTTCCTGACCGGTCGTCAGGACCACGTCACCCCACGCGGCGGACGTGTTCTCCGACGTGCGCATTTTCGTGGAATGCCGAAGTGGGGAGAGACTGGGACCGTGACCCCTGCAGGTACCCCTCCCCTCCGCGTGGGCACGCGCGGCAGCGCCCTTGCGACCACCCAGACCGGGCACGTCGCCCGACGCCTCGAGGAGCTGACCGGCCGGGACGTCGAGATCGTGCGCATCCGCACCGACGGCGACGTCCTCACCGGGTCCCTCGCCCAGATGGGCGGCACGGGCGTGTTCGTGACCGCGCTGCGCGAGGCGCTCCTGGACGGCCGCTGCGACGTCGCCGTCCACTCGCTCAAGGACCTGCCCACCGGGCAGGCGCCGGGCCTGACCGTCGTCACGCCCGAGCGGGAGAACCCGCGCGACGTGCTGTGCGCGCGCCACGGGCTCACCGTCACGACGCTGCGCCGCGGCGCGCGCGTCGGCACCGGCTCGCCGCGGCGCGCCGCCCAGCTCCGCTCCGTGCGGCCGGACCTCGACGTCGTCGACATCCGCGGCAACGTCGACACGCGCCTCGCCCGCGCGCTCGGACCCGACGCCGACCTCGACGCCGTCGTGCTCGCGTACGCGGGCCTGGCGCGCCTCGACCGGCTCGACGTCGTCTCCGAGGTGATCGACACCGCGATCATGGCGCCCGCCGCCGGCCAGGGCGCTCTCGCCGTCGAGGTCCGCACGTCGTCGCTCGACGACCCCGTGCTCGCCCGCGCGCTGCGCGACCTCGACCACGAGCCGACGCGCCTCGCCGTCCTTGCCGAGCGGTCGCTGCTCGCCCGGCTCGAGGCCGGCTGTGCCGCGCCCGTCGGCGCGCACGCGCTGGTCGAGGAGGACGAGGTGGTGCTGACCGCCGTCGTCGCGCGCGTCGACGGCGCCGAGCAGCTCACGCACTCCGCCCGCGTCGCGCTGCCCGCGGGGACGGGCTCGCCCGCGGCCGCGCGCGCCGCCCGGGACGACGCCGCACGCGGGCTCGGCACGCGGGTCGCCGACGCCCTGCTCGCCGACGGCGCCGCACGCCTCGCCCCGCTGCGCGAGACCGGGCCCGAGGGCAGCCGCGAGGCCCGTGAGGCCCCCTCCGGCGCACCCACCTCGTCGTCCCGGGCGGTCGAGGCCGCCCGCGAGCAGCTGCGCGACGGCGGCTACCGCGGCGAGGCCAGATGACGCCCGGACCGATGCGCGACCCGTCGCGCGGCCCCGCCCCCGTCGTGCCGCCCCCGCCGGCGAGAACGGGGCGCCGCGACCGCGACGCCGCGTCCGACCGACCCGCGTCGGACGCCCGTGGCCCGCTCGCGGGTCGCGCCGTCCTCGTCCCGCGCTCGCCCGAGCGCGCGGCCGGGCTGGCCGCCGCGCTCCGCGACGCGGGCGCCCGCGTCCTCGTCAGCCCCGCGATCGAGCGCGCCCCCGTCGAGGACCGCGCGCCCGTCGACCACGCCGTCGCGCGCCTCGTGCACGGCGACTTCGCGTGGGTCGTCGTGACGAGCGTCAACGCGATCGACGAGCTCGTCGCGAGCGCCGCCCGCCAGGGCGTCGCCCTCGGCGACGCCGCCCGCCGGGCCCGCTGGGCCGCCGTCGGGCCCGCGACCCGCCGCGCCCTGGAGGCGGTCGGCATCGCCGTGGACCTCGAGCCCGACGAGAGCTCCGCCCGCGGCCTCGTCGCCGCCTTCGCAGCCCTCGCCTCCGACGGAAGCCCGAGCACCTCCGGCCGCCCCGCCGCCGGGGCCGACCCGACCGGCCTGGTGCTCATCCCGCAAGGGGACCTCGCCGCACCGACGATGCACGACGGCCTGCACGACCTCGGGTACGTGCCGCACGTCGTCACCGCCTACCGCACCGTCACGCACGCGCTCGCGCCGGAGGTCGTCGCAGCCTGGCGCGAGGGCGAGGTGGACGCCGTCGTGCTGACGTCGGGCAGCGTCGCGCGCGAGGTCGCGCGGCAGCTCGGCCCGCGCGACGACGTCGCGGGCGTCGCGATCGGCGACCCGACCGCCCGGGCGGCGCGCGAGGTCGGGCTGCGGCTCGACGTGGTCGCGGACCGCCCGACCGACGCCGCGCTCGCGACCGCGGTGCGCACCGCCCTCACCACCGTCCCGTCGGACGGTCACGCGCCCTCGACCGGGGGCGCCGACCCGAGCGACCAAGGAGACCCCTCGTGACCCACCAGCTCCCCGCCGGGCACCACCGGCCCCGCCGGCTGCGGACGAGCCCGCGCGTGCGGCGTCTCGTCAGCGAGACGCGCGTGCACGCGTCGGACCTCGTGCTCCCGCTGTTCGTCAAGGAGGGCCTCGACGCGCCGCGCCCCATCTCGTCGATGCCGGGCGTCGTGCAGCACACCGAGGCGACGCTCGCGGACGCCGTTCGCGACGCCGCGCGCGCCGGGGTGGGCGGCGTCATGCTGTTCGGCATCCCCGCCGAGCGCGACGCGACCGGCACGCAGGCGGACGCCGAGGACGGCATCCTGCAGCGCGGGATCCGGGTCGCGGTCGAGGCGGCGCGCGAGCACGCCGGCGGCGGGCCCGTCGTCATGGCCGACACGTGCCTCGACGAGTTCACCGACCACGGGCACTGCGGGGTGCTCACCACCGGGCGCGACGGCTCCGTCGTCGTCGACAACGACGCGACGCTCGACCGGTACGCGTCGATGGCCGTCGCGCAGGCACGCGCGGGCGCGGACGTCGTCGCGCCGTCCGGGATGATGGACGGCCAGGTCGGCGTGATCCGCGAGGCGCTCGACGCCGCCGGGTTCGACGACGTCGGCATCCTCGCGTACTCCGCGAAGTACGCGAGCGCGTTCTACGGGCCGTTCCGCGAGGCCGTGGACTCCGCGCTCCAGGGCGACCGCCGCACGTACCAGATGGACGCGGGCAACGCGCGCGAGGGGCTGCGCGAGGCGGACCTCGACCTCGCCGAGGGCGCGGACATGGTCATGGTGAAGCCCGCCGGGTCGTACCTGGACGTGCTCGCGGCGGTCGCGGAGATGTCGCCCGTGCCGGTCGCGGCGTACCAGGTGTCGGGCGAGTACGCGATGATCGAGGCCACCGCGGCGAACGGCTGGATCGACCGGCGCGCCGCCGTCACGGAGTCCGTCCTCGGCATCAAGCGTGCCGGCGCGGACGTGATCCTCACCTACTGGGCGACGGAGCTCGCGGGCTGGCTGGACGAGAACGACGGAAGGACGCGGGCATGACGGACACCGGAGGCTTCGGGACGGCGGAGGCCGTCCAGGCGGAGAACGCGGCGCTCTTCGGGGAGCCGGGCGGCGCGGACAACCACGCCGCGTTCGTGCGCGCGCAGGGCGTGCTCCCGGGCGGCGTGAGCTCGCCCGTGCGCGCCTACGGGTCCGTGGGCGGCGACCCGCGGTTCCTCGCCTCGGCGCGCGGCCCGTACGTGACCGACGTCGCGGGGCGCGAGTACGTCGACCTCGTGTGCTCGTGGGGCCCGGCCCTGCTCGGGCACGCGCACCCCGACGTCGTCGCCGCGGTCCAGGAGGCGGCGGCGCGCGGGCTGTCGTTCGGCGCGCCGACGCTCGGCGAGGTCGAGCTCGGCGAGGAGATCCGCCGCCGCGTGCCCGCCGCGGAGCGCGTGCGCCTCGTGTCGACGGGCACCGAGGCGACCATGACGGCGATCCGGCTCGCGCGCGGCGTGACCGGGCGGGACGTCGTCGTGAAGTTCGCCGGCTGCTACCACGGGCACGTGGACGCGCTGCTCGCCGAGGCGGGCTCCGGCGTCGCGACGCTCGCCCTGCCCGGCTCGGCCGGCGTCACGGAGGCGACGGCGGCGGAGACGCTCGTGCTCCCGTACAACGACCTCGCCGCGGTCGAGGCGGCGTTCGCGGAACGCGGCTCCGAGATCGCGGCCGTCATCACCGAGGCGTCGCCCGCGAACATGGGCGTCGTGCCGCCCGCGGAGGGCTTCAACGAGGGCCTGCGCCGCATCACGGCCGCGCACGGCGCACTGCTGATCCTCGACGAGGTGCTCACGGGCTTCCGCGTCGGGCCGAGCGGCTGGTGGGGCCTGGAGAACGCGACCCTGCGCGCGCAGGGCGCCGACGGGTACACGCCCGACCTGTTCACGTTCGGCAAGGTCGTGGGCGGCGGCATGCCGGTCGCGGCGGTCGGCGGACCGGCGACGGTCATGGACCAGCTCGCGCCGCTCGGACCCGTCTACCAGGCGGGCACGCTGTCCGGGAACCCGGTGGCCGTCGCGGCGGGCCTCGCGACGCTGCGCCTCGCCGACGAGGCGGTGTACGCGCGCGTCGACGAGGTGTCGGGCGTGCTGTCCTCGGCCGTGGGCTCCGCGCTCGACGCCGCGGGGGTCGCGCACCGCGTGCAGCGCGCGGGCTCGCTGTTCTCCGTGATGTTCGGCGAGCTCGCCGCGAGCGCGGGCGTGCGCGACTACGCGCAGGCCCAGGCGCAGGAGACGTTCCGCTACCGGGCGTTCTTCCACGCCATGCTCGACGCCGGGGTCAGCCTGCCGCCGTCGGTGTTCGAGGCGTGGTTCGTCTCGGCCGCGCACGACGACGACGCCGTCGCGCGCGTCCTCGACGCGTTCCCCGCGGCCGCCCGCGCCGCCGCGGAGGCGACGCCCGCCTGACCCGCGCCCGCGCCGCGACCCGCGCCTGCGCCGAGCACGGGGTTGGTGTCGTTATCCGGCGGATAGCGACACCAACCCCGTGCTCGGCCGCGCGGAACCCCGTGCTGGGCGGCGTGGGTGGCGGTCAGGAGGTCGCGGCGCGGCCGGCCCGTCGGCCGAGCGAGCGGATCTGGAAGCCGAACGCGACGAGCATGACGCCCCAGACGATCGCGAAGAGCGCGAGCAGCCAGACGATCGACACGAGGCCCGCGTTCACGTTGAACAGCACGAGCAGACCGAAGACGATGCCGAGCAGGCCGGCGACGACGCCCCACCCCCAGCCGCTGCCCGGCACCTTGCGCAGGTCGAGGCTCGCGACGGTCTGGAAGAGCCCGTAGACGACGGCCCAGAAGCCGACGATCCACGTGAGGACGATCGCCGTCTTGCCCGGCCACACGAGCAGCACGACGCCGACGGCGAGGCTGAGCACGCCCATCGTCACGAGGACGGCGGTGCCGTTGCCGGTGCCCCGGCGCCGGATGCCCTCGACGATCTCGACGACGCCGTCGACGACCGCGAAGATCCCGACGACCCAGATGATGACGGCCGCGGTCTTGTCCGGCCACGACAACGCGACGATGCCGAAGATGATGGCGAGCACGCCGCGGAGCACCGGCCAGTACCAGACCTGCCTCGCGGTGGCCGAGAACGCGGTGAGGATCGGGTCCTGCGTCGTCATGGTCACTCCCCGTGCCGAGGTGACGGGCCGGGCGCACCGGCCGCCCGGCGGCCCGTGGCGCCTCCCGCTTCGCCTCCATGGAACACCCGCAGGTCACGCGTGTCGCGGCGAGCCGCGCGCGGGGCCTGCGCGCCGGTGGTCTCAGGCCCCGGCGGGCCGTGGGGCGAGCGTCGGCGCGGGGGCGCGCCGGCGTCGTCCGGACCAGATCACGAGCACGGCGAGCGCGAGCACGCCGCCGAACGCGAGCACGGGGCCCGCGAAGAACGGGCCGATGCGCCGGTCGGCGACGACGGAGTACGTCGGCGTGTACGCGACGTCGGCGGCGGCGGGCGCGAAGACGAAGTCGGAGACGATCTCGGTGCCCGGCTCGGTGAACACCTGCTCGTGGGACGTGACGAAGCCGCCCGCCCGGAGCAGCGCGGCGAGCTCTGCGGACTCGACGGTCGCCGGGTCCACGCGACCCGCGAACCGCACCGTCGGCTCGTGCGCCTCGGCGGTCGGGTCGACGCGGTCCACGCGGTGGTCGGCGAGCACGTACGTGCGGGTGCTCTGCGTGCCGTCCGCGACGGCGGACATGCGCATCGGGTAGACGAGCGAGCCGCTGGGGAACGTGACGCGCAGCGGCTGGAGCGTCCCGTCGAACGTGGCGGCCTCCTCGGGTGCGAGGCGCGCGGCGACGAACGACCACCCGTCCTGCACGTAGGGCGCGAGCGCGGTCTGGATCGTCTCGGGGAGCTGGAAGCCGCGCTCGGTGAGCCACGCCCCGAGCGAGCCGGCGTCGCTCGCGCCGAGCGTCGTCACGTCGAGCGGCCCGAGGCGGACCGCGTCGAGCACCGCGACGCCGGCGGCACCCCCGGCGCCGTCGCTCCCGGAGCCGAACCCGAGCTCGGGCCACCACCGGTGGTCGGAGACGACGGCGCGCGGCGCGGTGAGGGCGTCGAGCTCGCGGAACACCTCGGGGTCGGCGAGCGCGACCTCCGCGGGCGCGGGCGTCGGCAGGATCAGCCCGACCTCCGGCGCGTTGGACAGCGCGTCGAGCTCGAGCAGCACGGTCTGCGTCGTGCCGTCCCACTGGAGGACGGCGGTCTCGCTCGAGACCGACGTGTCGTACGCGGGGCCGTCCACGAGGCCGCCGCACGCGCACGCCCCCGCGGGCGGCGCCGTGACGACGGTCCCTGCCGCGAGGGCGAGAGCGACCGCCGCCGCGCGCACCGCCCGTGGTGCTCGTGCTGCCCTGCCCATGCTTGGGAGGGTAGGAGCGCCCCGGGGGTGGCGCGCGCCGAGCGTCGAATCGTGATGGGCCCGTGACAGCACCGTGACCGGTCACCCGGCACGGGCCGTCGCGGGGAGGGTCAGGCGACGGCGGCGGAGACGCCGAGGTGGACGAGGACGCCGAAGACGACGGCCCACGCCGCGACCGCGGCGACACCCCAGACGAAGACGCGGGTGCGGGGCGCGCCGAACCCGACCATCGCGGCGGCGGTGACGTGGCTCGGCAGGAGCAGCGGCCCGAGCAGGCTGACGCCCGGGACGCCGTAGCGGTCGAACACGCGGCGCACGCGCTGCATCTTGGGAGTGGCGCTCTTGGTGCGGCCGCGCGTGACGCCCGCGCGTGCCGCGCCGGCGAGCCAGACGACGGCCGCGAGCGCGAGCGCGTTGCCGACGATCGCGACGGGGATGGAGATCCGCACGTCGAGCCCTGCGACGACGCCGAGGGCCGCCCCTCCCTCGGCCTCGACGTACGGGACGGCGCCGGCGACGAGCACGCCGACCCAGCGCAGGAAGGGCGGAAGTGCCTGGGTGAGCTCCTGGAGCCAGGAGACGATGTCGGTCATGGTGTGCCTCTCGTCGGTGGGATGCGTCCACACTCCCGCCGATGTCGCGGGTTCGGCAGTGCGCGGTGTCACCGGGTCGCGTGGGCACCTCACGCCCCGGCGGTGACACGTGTCATGGCGATGACCGCGCCGTGCCAGCCGGCAAGAGGTATACCCGAAGGGGGTATGCTTCAGGTACCCTGGTGGGGTATGGATGAGGCGGTCCCACCGCGGTGCGGACGCCGCGCCTGACGAGGAGGAGAGCATGACCGACATGACCGACGCTCCCGCCGTCGCGGTCGAGCACGCGGACCACGCGGGCCCGCACGGCTACGCGTCCGACAAGGAGGCGTACCTCAAGCGGATGCGCCGCATCGAGGGGCAGGTGCGCGGCATCGCCCGCATGATCGACGAGGACGTCTACTGCATCGACATCCTCACGCAGGTCTCCGCCGTCACGAAGGCGCTGCAGGCCGTGAGCATCGGCCTCGTCGAGGACCACCTGGGCCACTGCGTCGTCGACGCGGCCCGCCAGTCCGAGGAGGAGGGCGCGGCGAAGGTCAAGGAAGCCGCCGACGCCATCGCCCGCCTCGTCCGTAGCTGAACCCCCCATCCCCACCCGAGGAGCACCATGAGCACCGTCACCACCCTGGGCGTCACCGGCATGACCTGCGGCAACTGCGTCGCGCACGTCACGAAGGACCTCGAGGCCGTGCCCGGAGTCGAGAACGTGAGCGTCGAGCTGCGCGTCGGCGGCGCGTCCGAGGTCACGGTCTTCTCCGACGACCCGCTCGACGAGGCGGCGCTGCGCGAGGCGGTCGACGAGGCCGGCTACGAGGTCGCGTCGCTCGAGGTCCAGGAGGACGCCCTCGCCGCCCAGTACGCCGAGCAGGCCGCGGAGAAGCAGGAGGCGCACTCGTGCGCGTGCGGCTGCGGCACGGCCCCGTCCGAGGGGTCCGCGCCCGCCACGAAGACGTACGACCTCCAGGTCCCGCCCCGCGCCTGACACGATCCCCGGTCACGCCGCGCACCCGGCACGACCCCGCGACGCCCGTCCCGGCAGGACGAGCGCCACGACCACCGCCCGGGTGCCCGACGCCGGAGCCCGCCTCGCGCACGCGAGTCACCTCCGCCGTCGGGCACCCCGGAGCACCACCCCGCGGACCGCCCGCCGACCGTCGCCACCGCGACCCGGGCCCTCCGCGCCGCGTCCGCCCGCACCGACGGACGCCCCCGCCGCGACGCCCGCCACCCCGGGCCGCTGCCGGTGACCTCCACCCGAGCACCCGTCGAGGAGTCACGCCGATGACCGCCCAGCCCACGCCCACCCCGACCGCCTCCGGCCCCGCCGACGGCCGACCGTTCGCCGAGGTCGACCTCGCGATCGAGGGCATGACGTGCGCGTCGTGCGTGGCGCGCGTCGAGAAGCGGCTCAACCGCGTCGACGGCGCCACCGCCACCGTCAACCTCCCGCTCGAGAGCGCGCACGTCGTCCTCGCCGCCGACGTCAGCGACGCCGACCTCGTCGCCGCCGTCGAGAAGGCGGGCTACACCGCCCGCGTCACCACTCGCCGCACCCCGGTCGACCACGCCTCTCCCTCGGCGAACCAGGCCGGCACCCCGCCGAACCAGGCCTCTGCCTCCGCGGACCGGGCCCCTACCTCGGCGGACCGGGGCGAGCCGAACGACGAGGCGGTGGGGGCGGCGTCGGACGCGAAGGGCGGAGAAGCCGCGCTCGCGAACGGAGCGGACCCCCTCCCGGGCCCCGACCGCGGCACGGACCTGCGGCGACGGCTCCGCGTCGCGGCCGTCCTCACCGTCCCGGTCCTCGCGCTCTCGATGGTCCCGGCGCTGCAGCTCACCGGCTGGCAGTGGGTCGTCGCGGCGCTCGCGCTGCCGGTCGTGACGTGGGCCGCGTGGCCGTTCCACACGGCGGCGTTCCGCGCGGCGCGCCACGGTGCGTCGACGATGGACACGCTCGTGTCGCTCGGCGTCGTCGCGGCGACGCTGTGGTCGCTGTGGGCGCTGCTGCTCGGCGGTGCGGGCGAGCTGGGGATGCGGATGCAGCCGACGCTCGTCCCGTCGCGCGACGAGATGGGTCCGCCGGAGCTCTACTTCGAGGTCGCGGCGGTCGTCACGACGTTCCTGCTCGCGGGCCGGTACGCGGAGCACCGGTCGAAGCGCCGGGCGGGCGACGCGCTGCGCTCGCTCCTGGAGCTGGGCGCGAAGGACGCGGAGCGCGTGGTCCTGGGGCCGGACGGGGCGCCGCGCACCGGTCCGGACGGCACGCGGCTCACGGAGCGCGTCCCGGTCGCGGGCCTCGCGGTGGGTGACGTGTTCGTGGTGCGGCCGGGCGAGAAGGTCGCGACGGACGGCGTGGTGCTGGAGGGAGCGAGCGCTGTCGACACGTCGCTGCTCACGGGCGAGCCGGTGCCGGTGGACGTCGGCCCGGGCGACGACGTGACGGGCGCGACGGTCAACGCGTCGGGCGCGCTGCTGGTCCGCGCGACGCGCGTGGGCGAGGAGACGACTCTCGCGCAGATCGGGCGCCTCGTGACGCAGGCGCAGACGGGCAAGGCGCCGGTGCAGCGGCTCGCGGACCGCATCTCGGCGGTGTTCGTGCCGGTCGTGCTGGTGCTGGCGGTCGCGACGCTCGTGGGCTGGCTGCTCGCGGGGGCGGGGACGCAGTTCGCGTTCACGGCGGCCGTGGCGGTGCTCATCATCGCGTGCCCGTGCGCGCTGGGGCTCGCGACGCCGACGGCGCTGCTCGTCGGGACGGGGCGCGGGGCGCAGCTCGGCGTGCTCATCAAGGGGCCGGAGGTGCTCGAGTCGACGCGCCGCGTGGACACGGTCGTGCTCGACAAGACGGGCACGGTCACGCGGGGTGCGATGGCGCTCGAGGCGGTCGTGACGCCGTCGGGCCGCACCGCGCTCGCGGACCTCGCGGGCGACACCGCCGCGCTCGACGCCCTGCGCCACGCGGGGGCGGTCGAGGCGCTGAGCGAGCACCCGATCGCGCGCGCGGTGGCGGCAGCGGCGCGCGAGGTCTCCGCGCCGGTCGACGCGCAGGGCACGGAGCCCCGGGTCGGGGCGGACGGCGTCGTCGTCGGGTCGCTGCAGGCGCTCGACTTCCGCAGCGCGCCGGGCGGCGGGGTCGAGGCCGTCGTCCGCACGGCGCACTCGGGGCTGTCGCTCGGGACGGACGGCGGTGCAGGGCTCCACGCGCGGCGCGTGCTCGTGGGTCAGCCGTCGTGGCTCGCGCGCGAGGGCGTCGCACCGGACCCGGCGCTCGACGACGCGTTCGCCGCGGCGGAGTCGTCGGGCGCGAGCGCGGTCGTCGTCGCGTGGGGCGGCCGTGCGCGGGCGGTGCTCGTGCTGCGCGACCCGGTGAAGCCGACGTCGGCCGAGGCGGTGCGCGAGCTCCGCGGGCTCGGGCTGCGGCCCTACCTGCTCACGGGTGACGGCGAGGGCGCGGCCCGCGAGGCGGCGCGCGCCGTCGGGATCGCGGAGCAGGACGTGGTCGCGCGCGTGCTCCCGGACCAGAAGGTCGACGTCGTCGCGCGCCTCCAGCGCGAGGGGCGCGTCGTCGCGATGGTCGGGGACGGCGTGAACGACGCCGCGGCGCTCGCGACGGCGGACCTCGGGCTCGCGATGGGCACGGGGACGGACGTCGCGATCGAGGCGAGCGACCTCACGCTCGTGCGCGGCGACCTGCGTACCGCGGCGACGGCGATCCGGCTCTCGCGCCGGACCCTGCGGATCATCCAGCAGAACCTGTTCTGGGCGTTCGCGTACAACGTCGCGGCGATCCCGCTCGCGGCCGCGGGCCTGCTCAACCCGATGATCGCGGGCGCGGCGATGGCCGCGAGCTCGGTGATCGTCGTCGGGAACTCGCTGCGCCTGCGCCGCGCCGCCTGAGCCGACCCGCCCTTCCTCGGCGTCGAGCACGGGGTTGCTGTCGTTATCCGCGGGATAACGACAGCAACCCCGTGTTCGGCGGGAGGGAGTGGCGGTCAGCGGAAGCGGCGGCCCTCGTCGCGGCGGTAGGCGCCCACCGCGAGGGCGGCGAACAACACCGTCCAGCCGAGCAGGACGAACCACGCGCCCCCGTACGCCGGCTCGCCGGTGAGCGCCTGGACGAGCAGGTCGCGGCCGGCTCGCGTCGGGGTGGCCATCGAGATCGTGTTCAGCCAGTCCGGGAAGAGGAACGGCGGGAGGAACAGGCCGCCGGCGAACGCGAGCGGGAACAGGATCACCTGCACCACCGGCAGCGCGGCCTTCGCCGACAGCGAGTACCCGATCGCCATGCCGAGCAGGACGAAGGGCACGGACACCAGCAGGACCGTCCCGACGCCCGCGAGGAGCTGGCCCCACGTGACGCTCGCGTCGGTGAACAGCCACGCGATGAGGACGAGCGGCACGAGCCCGAACAGCGAGAACACGCCGCCGTTGAGCACGCGCGCGGCCATGCGCGGCGCGGGCCCCGCGGGGAGCGTGCGCACGAACGGGTCGAACGGCAGCTGGCGGTCCTCCGCGACGCCGAGCCCGTACGTGAACAGGCTCGCCGAGCAGATCGCGAACAGGCCGAGCGACGCCACGGCCATGGTCGCCGCGAGCGGGTCCTGCGCGACCTCCTTCTGCGGCACGACGAAGAAGAACATCGCGAGCGCCGGGAACAGGAGGTTGCCCAGCACGGCGACGGGTACGCGGACCGTCTCCAGGAACTGGTACTTCAGGTGCAGCCACGTCATCCGCAGCGGGCCGGGCAGCGCCGCGGCGGGCGCGCGGGGGGTCGTCGTGGTCATCGTGCCGATGCCTCCGTCGTCGGGGCCGCGCCGCGCGCGACCATCTGCTCGAACGCCTCCTCGAGGCTCGCGCCCCGGATCTCGAGGTCGTGGAAGTCGACGCCCGACGTGACGAGCTCGCGCACGAGCGCGTCGGCGTCGGGCGTGTAGAGCTCCTGGCGGCCGTCGCCGAGGCGGTCGGCCCGCACGACGCCGGGGCGGTCGCTCAGGTCGGCGGGCGACCCGACGACGACGCGCCGCAGCGACACGCGCCGCAGGATCGCGTCGAGCGAGTCGTCGGCCTTGACCACGCCCTGGTCGATGACGACGACCCGCTGCGCGAGCGCCTGCACCTCCTCGAGGTAGTGGCTCGTCAGCAGCACCGTCCCGCCGCCCGCGTGGTACGCGCGGATCGCGTCCCACAGCGCCTGGCGCGCGCTCACGTCGAGCCCGGTGGTCGGCTCGTCGAGCAGCACGACGCGCGGGCGCCCGACGAGCGAGAGCGCGACCGCGAGGCGGCGCTTCTGCCCGCCGGACATCGCCCCGGTCTGGCGCCGGGCGAGGTCGGCGAGGCCGAACTGGTCGAGCAGCTCGCCGGTCGGGACCGGGTTCGGGTAGTGCCCGCCGACGAAGTCGACGACCTCGCGCACCTTGAGCGTCGCGGGCAGGCCGGTCTCCTGCGGCGTGAGGCCGAGGCCGACGCGGCTGCGCGCGTCGCGCGGGTCGCCGCCGAGCAGCCGGACCGTCCCGGCGTCGGGACGGCGCTGCCCGCTCACGAGGGACAGCAGGGTGGACTTCCCGGCACCGTTCGGGCCGAGGAGGCCGACGAGCTCGCCCGCCCCGACGCGCAGGGACACGTCGTCGAGCGCGACGACCTGCCCGAAGCGGCGGGTCACGTGGTCGACGGCGACGACCGGGCGGGCGGCGTCCGCGTCCGGAGGCGCGGTCTCGGGCCGGGCGGCCCGGGTGGGGCTCGTGCGCTGGGCGCTCATGCTCCAGCTCCTCTCAGGAGGGTGTTCAGTGCGGCCGTGTAGTCCTCGAACGCCGCGCGGCCGCGGGTCGTGAGGGCGAGGTAGGTCGCCGGCGTGCGACCCTCGTGCGTCTTGGTGACGGTGACGTAGCCCGCGTCCTCGAGCTTGCGCAGGTGGGTGGAGAGGTTCCCCGCCGTCATCCCCAGCAGCTTCTGGAGCTTGGGGAAGGACAGCTCGTCCCCGCTCCCGAGAGCCGCGAGCGTCGCGACGACGCGCAGGCGCGCGGGGGCGTGGATGACGGGGTCGAGCTCGGTCTCAGGCATCGACGGCTCCCGTCCGCCCGGCGAGCGCGGGCCCGTCGGCGAGCCGACGACGGCGCAGGCGCAGGAGGTGCTCGATCCCCGCCATGACGAGGAACCCGCCGCCGCCCGCGAGCGCCATGACGAGGTACGTGTACGGCAGGCCCGCGAAGGTCGCGGCGCCGGCGGTGACGAGCATCCACACCCCGAGGACGAACAGCCCGCGGGAGTCGAACGCGACGGCGCAGCCGAGGTACAGGAGGCCCACGACGATGCTCGCCAGCGCGTTGCTCGCGAGCGCCATGACCTCCGGGGACGCGCCCGCGCGGGCGAGCCCGCCGAGGACGAACCCGTAGCACGCGAAGCCGAGCATCCACGACCACCCGTACATCGCGCCGGTCCGGGCGCTGACGCCCCGGGTGCCGGCGGTCCGCGCGACGGTGTGGACGATGGTGAGCACGGTCGCGGCCACGATGAGGCTGAAGAAGACCCAGAACGCCCACGGCTCCGGCTGGGCCCCGACGACCTGGCCGGCCCCGGAGCGGAGCCGCACGACGTCGGCGCCGTCGGCGATGCGCACCGCGCTCACCCACAGGCACAGGTAGCCGACGAGCCAGGCGACGCCCCACGCGAGGCACAGCAGCCGCGTGTCCGGCTCGGTCGCGTCGCGCGCCTGGTCCTGCTGCTCGCGGATCAGGCGGAGCGTCTCGGCGACGTCGAGCGCGCGCTCGTCCGGCTCGTCCGTCCCGGTGCGGGGGGCGTCGGCGTCGTCGGTCGTCATGGGAACCTCTCGGTGGTGTCGAAAACTACTCTGCGTTGCAAACCTGTTTGTAGGGTGACACGCGAGCGCGCCATCGCACAACCCCCTTTCCCGACGTCGGCCTCACCCGCGCGTGCAGCACACCGCGCACATCCCTGCGCGGCGACAGCGTCGCGGTGACGCACGCTCGCGCCGCGACGCGATAATGTGATATCACATTGCTATACACCCGACGCGCCCCGCGCCGCAGGAGAGGACGAGACCGTGACCGAGAGCGCAGCACCCCCGCAGGAGTCCGTCGGAGGCGAGCCGACCGGCCGTCCGGTCGGTCACGACGGCACGCGCGTCGACATCGTGGAGCGCCCTGCCTGGTCGCTCGGTGCCGGCGGCGCTGCGGCCGTCATCGCCCTGAGCGTCCTGCTGCTCGCCGGTGGTGCCGCGTCCGTCGTGGCCGCCGCGGCGGAGGTCGGGCCGGCCGGTCCGCTCGTCACGCTCGGCGTGCTGCTCTTCCTCCTGGGCGTGCTCGTGCCCACCGGGGTCGCCGTGATCAACCCGGGCGAGACCGTCGTCGTCCAGTTCTTCGGCCGCTACCTCGGCACCGTGCGCACCACGGGGCTCGTCGCGACCGTGCCGCTCAGCACGCGCCGCCGCGTGTCCGTGCGCGTGCGCAACTTCGAGACGAGCGAGCTCAAGGTCAACGACGCCGACGGCAACCCGATCAACATCGCCGCGATCGTCGTCTGGCAGGTCGCGGACACGGCGAAGGCGAGCTTCGCGGTCGAGGACTACACGGACTTCGTCCGCGTCCAGGCGGAGTCGGCGCTGCGCCACGTCGCGATGTCCCACCCGTACGACGACGCGGAGGCGGGCGAGCAGTCGCTGCGCGGCGCGACGGAGGTCGTGTCGGCGGAGATCGCCGCCGAGGTCGCGGCGCGCGTCGTCGTCGCGGGCGTCGAGGTCATCGAGGCGCGCATCTCCAACCTCGCGTACGCCCCCGAGATCGCCCAGGCGATGCTCCAGCGCCAGCAGGCGGGCGCGATCATCGCCGCGCGCTCGCGCATCGTCGAGGGTGCGGTGTCGATGGTCGAGGACGCGCTCGCGCGCCTCGAGGCCGAGGACGTCGTCACGCTCGACGACGAGCGCCGCGCCACGATGGTCTCGAACCTCCTCGTCGTGCTCTGCGGGGACAGCCGCGTGACGCCCGTCGTCAACACGGGGTCCCTGTACCAGTGACCGCCGCCGGGCCCACGCCGCCCGACGAGCGTGACGCACCCGGCGACGGCGAGCAGCCGTCGCCGGGCCGCGGCGTGCCCACCGCTGGGAACGCGCCCGGGGGCGAGGCGACCGCGCAGGGCGAGCGGCCGGCGTCGGGCGAGCGGCCGGCCGCGGGCACGGGCCGCGCGCAGCGACCGCAGCGCAAGTCGGTGCTCCTGCGCCTCGACCCCGCGGTGCACGACGCCCTCGCCCGCTGGGCCGGCGACGACCTGCGCAGCGTCAACGCGCAGATCGAGATGCTGCTGCGCCGCGCGCTCGACGACGCCGGCCGCCTCCCCCGCGACGTCCGCCCGCCCCGCCGCCCGGGCCGCCCGCCCCGCACCTGACCTCTCCCGCCGAACACGGGGTTGCTGTCGCCATCGGGCCGAGAACGACAGCAATCCCGTGCTCGCCGGCGAGGAGGCTCGTGCTCGGCGAACAGCCGACGTCCAGGCGGCGTCGAGGCCGCTCCCGGGGTGCGGTGCTATAACCGGACGGTGCCCGACCTGACCGCTCCCGGCTCCCCGGCCGCACCCGGCCCGACGACCGCCGCGCCCGGCTCGACCGCCGCCCCCGCGCGCGCCGCCGACGCCACCGATGTCACGCCCGCGCGCCCCGACCGCGCGACCCGGCGACGCATCGGCGCGGAGATCTGGATCGTGCTCGGGCTGAGCCTGGGCAAGTCGGCCGTCTACGCGATCATCAACATCGTCGCGCGGCTCACCGCCGGGACGCCGCTGCGCGACCAGTCGGCGAGCCTCAACGTCAGCCAGTCCGCGCGCCCCTACCTCGACCTCACGTACCAGCTCGTCGGGATCTTCTTCGCGGTGCTGCCCGTCGCGCTCGCGCTGTACCTGCTCAGCGCGCGCGGGCGCTCGGCCGTCCGCGCGATCGGGCTCGACGGGTCACGCCCCCTCAGGGACGTGGGGTGGGGCTTCGCGCTCGCCGCGGCCATCGGCATCCCGGGCCTCGGGTTCTACCTCCTGGGCCGCACCCTCGGCATCACGGTCGACGTCCAGGCCTCCGCGCTCAACGCCGCGTGGTGGACGGTGCCCGTGCTGATCCTCGCAGCGCTGCAGAACGGCCTGCTCGAGGAGGTCGTCGCGGTCGGCTACCTGTTCGAGCGCACGCGCGACCTCGGCTGGGGCCGCGTGAAGTTCGTCGTGTGGAGCTCGCTCCTGCGCGGGTCGTACCACCTGTACCAGGGGTTCGGGCCGTTCCTCGGGAACGTCGTCATGGGCGTCGTGTTCTCGTGGTTCTACACGTCCCGCTGGGAACGGCACCGCGTCATGCCGCTCGTCGTCGCGCACACGCTGCTCGACGTCGTCGCGTTCGTCGGGTACGCCCTGCTCCCCCTGGAGTGGAAGCAGTCCCTCGGCCTCGCGTGACCCCGCCCGGGCCGTCACCGGCCCGGGCGGGACCGGTCAGGCGCCGCGCAGGGCGCGCAGCTCCTCGCGGCGCTCGGCCTGGAGCACCGGGTCCGGGACGGGCAGCGACGCGAGCAGCCGGCGCGTGTACTCCCCGCGCGGGTCGCCCAGCACCTCCGCACCCGTCCCCTCCTCGACGAGCCGGCCCCGGTAGAGCACCGCGATGCGGTCGGCCAGCAGGTCCACGACGGCGAGGTCGTGCGAGACGAACAGGCTCGCGAACCCGAGCTCGCGCTGGAGCTCGGCGAACAGCTCGAGCACGCGCGCCTGCACGGAGACGTCGAGCGCGGACGTCGGCTCGTCGGCCACGAGCAGCTCCGGGTCGAGCGCGAGCGCCCGGGCGAGCGACGCGCGCTGGCGCTGCCCGCCGGAGAGCTCGTGCGGGAACCGGTCGCCGTACGAACGCGGGAGCTGGACGGCCTCCAGGAGCTCGTCGACCCGGCCGCGCGCCGCCTGGGGCGACTCCGCGCGCCCGTGCACGACGAGCGGCTCGGCGACGCAGTCGGCGATCGTGAGCAGCGGGTTGAAGCTCGTCGCGGGGTCCTGGAACACGAAGCCGATGCGCGGGCGCACGGGGCGCAGGTCGCGCTCCTTGACGCCGTTCATCTCGACGCCGAGCACGCGCAGCGACCCGCCCGTGACCTTGGTGAGGCCGGCGACCGCGCGCGCGAACGTCGTCTTGCCCGAGCCGGACTCGCCCACGAGGCCGAGCACCTCGCCGGGGCGGATCGTCAGCGACACGTCGTCGACGGCGGTGAACCCCGGGCGGCGCAGGCGGCCCGGGTACGTGACGGTCAGCCCCTGCGCCGCGACGACGGGCTCGGCGTCCGCCCAGCCGTCCGCGCGGACCGACGCGCGGGCCACGGCGCGCGCGGTCCCCTCGCCGATGCGCGGCACGGACTCCAGCAGCGCCTTCGTGTACGCGGCCTGCGGCGCGGCGAACAGCTCGCGCGCGGTCGCCTGCTCCACGACCTTGCCCTGGTACATGACCGCGACGCGGTCGGCGAGGTCCGCGACGACGCCCATGTTGTGCGTGATGAGCACGATCGCGGTGCCGAACTCGTCGCGGCACCGGCGCAGGAGGTCGAGGATCTCCGCCTGCACGGTGACGTCGAGGGCCGTCGTCGGCTCGTCCGCGACGATGAGGCCCGGGTCGAGCACGAGCGCCATCGCGATGACGATGCGCTGCTTCTGCCCGCCGGAGAACTGGTGCGGGTAGTGGTCGACGCGCGTCTCCGGGTCGGGGATGCCGACGCGCCGCAGCACGTCGACCGCGCGCCGGCGCGCCTCGCGCCGCGACACCTTCCCGTGCGCCCGGATGCCCTCCATGATCTGCCAGCCCACCGTGTACACGGGGTTGAGCGCGGCGGACGGCTCCTGGAACACCATCGCCACGTCGGTGCCCCGCACCTGGCGCAGCCGCTCGCCCGCGAGCGAGACGACGTCGTGCTCCGCGGTCCCGGCCTTGTTCGTCAGCACGACGGCGCCGCGCGCCGTCGCGGTCGACGGCAGCAGGCCGAGGATCGTCTTGGCGGTCACGGACTTGCCGGAGCCGGACTCGCCGACGACGGCGAGCACCTCGCCCGGCGCGACCTCCAGGTCGACGCCGTCGACCGCCCGGACCGAGCCGGCGTCGGTCGCGAACGACACCGCGAGGTCGCGGATCGTCACGACGGGGCGCGCGGCAGCGGCCGCGCGGGTCGTCTCGTCCGTCACGGCGCTCATCGCCGGTCCTCCGTCTCGTCGTGCGGTGCGCCGTCGCGCGGGTCGTCCGCGGACCCGGACGGCCGGCCGTCGAGCCCGACGGCGTCGGGGTCGGGCAGGGCGGGAGCGGCGGCGAGCTCGTCGGAGCGCGAGCCCGCGCCCTCGATCGCGTCGAGCCCGCCCGGGCCGGCGGTCAGCGTGCCGCCGGGGACGACCGACGTCTCCGCGACCTCGCCCGACACCTCGGCCGCGGCGCGCCGCGAGCGCAGGCGCGGGTCGGCGAGGTCGTTGAGGCTCTCCCCGACGAGCGTGATGCCGAGGACGACGAGCACGATCGCGAGGCCCGGGAAGAGCGCCGTCCACCAGATGCCGCTCGTCACGTCGGACACGGCCTTGTTGAGGTCGTAGCCCCACTCCGCGGCCGCCGTCGGCTCGATGCCGAACCCGAGGAAGCCGAGACCGGCGAGCGTGAGGATCGCCTCGGACGCGTTGAGCGTGACGATGAGCGGGAGGGTGCGGGTCGAGTTCCGCAGGACGTGGCGGAACATGATGCGCCGGTGCGGCGTGCCGAGCACGCGCGCCGAGTCGACGAACGCCTCGCCCTTGATCCGCACGACCTCCGCGCGCGTGACGCGGAAGTACTGCGGCACGAACACCACGGTGATGGACAGCGCGGCGGCGAGGATGCCGCCCCACATGCTCGACTGGCCGCCGGAGATGACGATCGCCATGAGGATCGCGAGGAGCAGGGACGGGAACGCGTAGATCGCGTCGCACAGCACGACGAGGAGGCGGTCGGCCCACCCGCCGACGTACCCGGACACGAGCCCGAGCAGCACGCCGAGGACGATCGACGCGAGGATCGCGACGACGATGACGAGCAGCGCCGTCTGCGCGCCCCAGATGACGCGCGACAGCACGTCATAGCCGCCGAAGGTCGTGCCGAGCAGGTGCTCGGCCGACGGCGGCTGCTGGGCGCCGAACGGCCCGTCCGCCGAGCGGAGCTGGCTGTAGCCGTAGGGCGCGAGCACGGGCGCGAGCGCCGCGGTGAGCAGGAAGATCCCCGTGATGACGAGGCCCGCGACGAGCATGCCGCGCTGCAGGCCCACGCTCTGGCGGAGCTGGTGCACGACGGGCAGGCGCTTCCACCACGCGACGCGACCGCGCTCGGGGACGACGACGGGGCCGGGGCTCCCGGTGCCCGGACCGGCCGGGACGACGGTCTCCGCGACCATGTCAGTACCTCACCCTCGGGTCGATGAGCGCCGCGATGATGTCGACGAGGAAGTTGGTCACCGCGACGATCACGGCCATGAGCACGACGATCCCCTGCACGGCGACGAAGTCGCGCGCCTGGAGGTACTCGGCGAGCTGGAACCCGAGGCCCTTCCACTCGAAGGTCGTCTCGGTGAGAACGGCGCCCGCGAGGAGCATCGCGACCTGGAGCCCGATGACGGTGATGATCGGGATGAGCGCGGGGCGCCACGCGTGGGCGCGCACGAGGCGCGACTCGCGCACGCCGCGCGAGCGCGCCGCGACGACGTAGTCGGTGGAGAGCGTGCCGATGACGTTGGTGCGCACGAGGCGCAGGAACACGCCCGCGGTGAGCAGGCCGAGCGCGAGCGCGGGGAGCACGGCGTGCTCCAGGACGTCCCCGACGATCGCGGGGTCGCCCGTGCGGATCGCGTCGACCAGGTAGAAGCCCGTGGAGTCGTCGAGGAACTGCAGCTCGATCTCCGCGTCGGTCGACGCACGCCCGGACACGGGCAGCCAGCCGAGCCAGACCGAGAAGACGAGCTTGAGCATGAGACCGGCGAAGAAGACGGGCGTCGCGTACGCGAGGATCGCGGAGATGCGCAGCATCGCGTCGGGCACGCGGTCGCGCAGGTAGCCGGCGAGCATGCCCAGGGGGATGCCGACGACGAACGCGACGAGCAGCGCGTACGTCGCGAGCTCGAGCGTCGCGGCCCCGTACGTGGCGAGCACCTCGGTCACGGGCCGGTTGTCGCTGATCGTCGTGCCGAAGTCGCCGCGCACGATGCCGCCGAGGTACTCGAGGTACTGCACGAGGACCGGGCGGTCGTAGCCGGCCTCGTGGATGCGCTCGGCGAGCTGGTCGGGCGTGAGGCGGCCGCCGAGCGCGGCGGTGATCGGGTCGCCCGTGGCGCGCATGACCACGAAGACCGTGGTCACGAGGATGAAGACGGTGGGGAGGATGAGGAGCGCGCGGACCAGGACGTAGCTCCCGAGCCCGCCGCCGCCCCCGCGGCGCCGTCGTGGGCGGGGGGTCGCCGAGGCCGGGTCGGCCCCGGTGCTCTCGCCGACCGGCGTGCCGGTGGTGGTGGTCGTCATGTCGTCTCTTCGTCAGGTGCCCGGGCGCCGGTGTGCCGGCGCCGGACGAGCGGCGCCCGGCCCTCCCCGCGGATCGCGCGGGGATGGCCGGGCGGGGACGTCAGCCCTTGGACAGCGCCGCGTAGCGGAACTTGAAGGACGGGTCGAGCGTGTCCTCGGCCCCCTCCACGTCCGCGCCGACGACCGCGACCTGCGCACCCTGGAGGTACGGCAGGGTCGACAGGTCGGCCGCGACCTTCGTCTGGATCTCCTCGATGAGCGCGGTGCGCTCGTCGGCGTCCGGCGTCGCCGCCTGCTGGAGGATCATGTCGTTGACCTCCTGGTTGGCGTAGTGGTTCACCAGGAAGTTCTCCGTGAGGAAGAACGGCGTGAGGTAGTTGTCGGCGTCCGAGTAGTCCGGGAACCAGCCGAGCTGGTAGGCCGGGTAGACGTCGGCGGTGCGCTCCTCCGCGTAGGTGACCCACTCGGTCGTCTGGAGGTTGACCGTGAACAGGCCGTCCTTCTCCAGCTGGTCCTTGATGAGCGCGTACTCGTCGGCCGACGACGGGCCGTAGTGGTCGTTCGAGTACTGGAGGTTGAGCGTCACGGGCGTCTCGACGCCCGCGTCGGCCAGGAGCTGCTCCGCCTTGGCGGCGTCGGGCTTGCCCGCACCGTCGCCGTACATCTCCTTGAGCGGCTCGATCGCGCCGGTCAGGCCCGCCGGGACGTAGGAGAACAGCGGGGTGTACGTGCCCTTGTAGACCTGCTCGGAGAGCTCGTCGCGGTCGATGAGCGACGCGGCCGCCTGACGCACCGCGAGCGCCTTCGCCGGGTCCGCCTCGGGCGTCTTCGCGCCGTACGGCTGGGTGTCGAAGTTGAACGTGATGTAGCGGATCTCGCCACCGGGGCCGTCGACGACCTTGACGTCGTCGTTGCCGCGCAGGTCCTCGATGTCCGTCGCGGAGAGGCTGCGCCACGCGACGTCGATCTTGCCCTGCTGGATCTCGAGCTTCATGTTCGACGCCTCGGCGAAGTACTTCACCGCGACCTTGTCGGTCTTCGCCGGGCCGAGCAGGCCCTCGTAGCCGTCGTACGCCTCGTAGGAGACGAGCTCGTTGAACTTGTAGCCCGTGATCGTGTACTGGCCGGCGAACGCGTTGCCGTCGACGATCTCCTGGTCGGGCGTGAGCGCGTCGGCCGCGAACACCTCCTCGTCGACGATCGGGCCCGCGGGGCTCGACAGGATCTGCGGGAAGAGCTGGTCGTTCTCGCTCTTGAGGTGGAAGACGACCGTCGTGTCGTCCGGCGTCTCGACGCTGTCGAGGTTGTAGAGCAGCGACGCCGGGCCGTTCGGGTCGTTGATCGCGATCTGGCGGTCGAACGTGAACTTCACGTCGGACGACGTGAGGTCGTTCCCGTTGGCCCACTTGAGGCCCGGCTTGAGCTTGACGGTGTACTCCGTCGGCGACGTGAACTCGGCCGACTCCGCGATGTCGGGCTCGACGTCGGGGCTGCCGTAGGGCGTGTTCAGCAGGAACGGGAAGACCTGGTTCATCACGGCGAACGAGCCGTTGTCGTACGAGCCGGCCGGGTCGAGCACCGTGACCTTGTCGGTCGTGCCGATGACGAGCGAGCCGCTCGCCGAGCTGCCGCCGTCGCCGCCGTCGCCCTCGCCGTCGTCCGAGCCCCCGCCGCATGCGGTCAGGGTCAGCGTCACCGCCGTGATGCCGGCGGCCGCGGCGAGGAGCCGCTTCCTGGACACCGCTGTCTTGTGTCTACCTCTTTCGTGGGTTTCTCGGGGTGCGAGACACCGGTGGTGCGACGCTGCACGCACCAGGACCCCGACCTGTCGGCGGAGTGTCGTGATTTCTAGCACGACGAGATGTCGCGCCGGGCTCAGGATCGGTAAAAACCTGGACAGAACGCCAGTGTTGTTACCCGGTCGTAACCCTGCGCCCCGGGCAACGGTCGTGACGTGAGACACATCGTCGCGACGTACGGCGCAGGTGTAGAGTCCGCCCCTCTCCGGGCGGCCTCAGGAGTCCGCGGCCGGCACCGACGGGCCCGCCGGGTCCGCGCCGTCGGCGGCGGCACCGAGCACCGAGCCCCCCGTCACGACGACGCCCGCCGCGACGGCCTGCGCGCGCAGGTCGGCGAGCTCGCGCGCGACCGCCCGGACCGCGAACCCGGACACCACGTGGATCGCGCCCGTCACGAAGGCGTAGAGCGCGAACACGACGGTCACGAGGCGCAGCACGTCGAAGGAGTCGAGCGGGCGCGTGACGAGCAGGACCCCGAACAGCACCGAGACGATCCCGACCGCGAGCATCCACGCCCAGCCCAGGTCGCGGTTGCGCGCGAGCGCGGCAGCACCCGCGATCGTCGTGATACCGAGCACGAGGACCCACACGGCCAGCACGTAGTAGACCGCGGTCGCGGTGAGGTCCGGCCACAACGCCACGACCACGCCGAACACGACGTTGACGCCCGCCTGCGCGAGCCACCACGCGGACCCCACCTGCCGCCGGTGCACGAACCCCTGCACGGCGACCAGCACGCCGTCGGCCACGAGGAACGCTCCCAGCACGACCCGGAGCGTCCCCAGCCGCTCGAGCGGCTCGATCATGAGGAGGAGGCCCAGGACGACGAGAAGGGTCCCCCGGACCACCGGGAGCCACCACACCTTCCGGAACGGGTTGCGCTCCTGGCCGTCCTCGTCCGGCGTCGCGGGGTCGCCCGCGGCGGGACGCTCGGTCGTCGTGCCTCGTGCCATGCCGGCCTCCTGGGTGCTCCGCCCCATGCTAGGGAGGGCTTGCTCACACCCGCCCGCCGAACGGGCCGCCACGGGCGTCCGGCATGCGGGCGAACGGGGCGAATCACCCGGAGGAACCGGCCAAATCCCGCGCCCGCCAACACCCCCGCACCTAGACTCGCTCGCATGTCGTCCCCCGCGCCCGAGCCCTCCGCGCGCGACGCGTCCCACGTCGGCGCGGTCGTCGAGGTCGGCTCTCTCGTGAGCCAGGGACGCCCGGAACCGCGGCCGCAGACGGGCGCGCTCGAGGCGCTCCTCGCACCGCGGGACCGCGACGAGGAGGGCACCGTCCGCGTCGTCGACACGGCCGAGCCTCGCGTGCGCCACCCGGTCGACCTCGTCAACCTCGTGCTGTGCGCGGCGGGCGTCGTGGTCGTGCTGCTCATGACCGTCTACGCGCACGGCACGACGGCGGGCGTCGCGGAGGACGTGCGCAACTTCTCCGACCTGCTCGCGCGGATCCTGTTCGTCCCCGTCGCGGTGCTCGAGGGCCTCGTCACGCTCTTCGTGCCCATCGCGGTCCTCACCGAGCTCGGGGTCCGCCGGCTCGGCCGGCAGGTCGTCGAGTCCATCGTCGCCGCCGCCCTCGGGCTGCTCCTCGGCGTCCTCGTCGTGCTCGCGCTGCGCACGTGGGGCTCCGACGAGCTCGTGCGCGGCCTGTCGGTCTTCACGCAGGGCGAGTGGCGGCTCACCGTCCCCGGGTACGTCGCCGCGATCGGCGGCCTGCTCACGGCCGCCGGGACCCGGACCCGGCGCCGCACGGTCAAGTGGTCGTGGAACCTGCTGTTCGTCGCGATCGGCGTCGTGCTCGTCACGGGCCAGGTCTCGCTGCCGGGCATCATCATCACGCTGCTGCTCGGCCGCATCGCCGGGCTGGCGGTGCGCTACGTCTCGGGCGTGCGCAGCGAGCGCGCCTACGGCCCCGACCTCGTGGCGGGCGTCCGGCGCGCCGGCTTCTCCCCCACGGCGCTCGTGCGCGTCCGCGACGTCACCGACGACGAGGAGCTCGCCGAGGCCGCGGACGACCCCATCACCGAGGTCGACGCGGAGGGTCGCATCACCGCGGAGGTCCACGTCGGCGTCCTGCGCGCCCCCGGCGCCACGGACGACGCGGGAACGGTCCTCACCGCCGACGCCGCGCTCGCCGCGCAGCACCTGGGCACGCCCGCGGCGCCCGGCCGGGAGACGGCGGCCGGCCCGGCCGGGGCGCCGGCCGAGGACGACGCCCCGGACGCCCCGTCGGACCCGGCCGCCATCGCGCTCACGCGCGCGGGCGACAACCGCGTCTACGCGATGCTCACGGAGGACGGCGTGCGGCGGGACGTCGTCGTGCTCGACGGCGACCGGCAGGTCGTCGGTTCCCTCACCCGCCTCTGGCGGTCCCTGCGCCTGCGCGGCAGCGAGGGACGTGCCGCGATCTCGCTGCGCGCCGCCGCGGAGCGCACCGCGCTGCTCTCCTACGCGGCACGCGCCGCGGGCGTGCGCACGCCGCGGCTGCTCGGCGTCGCCGAGTCGGAGGACTCGATGGTCCTGGTGCAGGAGCACGCGACCGGAGCCGTGTCGCTGCGCGACCTCCCTGTCGGCGACCTCACCGACTCCGTGCTCAACGAGGCGTGGCGCCAGCTCCGCCTCGCCCACTCCGCCGGGATCGCGCACCGCGCGCTGACGTCGGACGTCATGCTCGTCTCGCGCGAGCCCGCCACCGGGGCGCCGCAGGTCTGGCTGACGGGATGGGAGCAGGGCGACATCGCGTCGTCCGAGCTCGCGCGCCGCCTGGACCTCGCGCAGATGGTCGCGCTGCTCGCGCTGCGCGTCGGCGCGCGCCGCGCCGTGGAGTCCGCGGTGAGCGTGCTGCCCGACGACGACATCGCCGCGATCGGCCCCCTGCTCCAGTCCGTCGCGCTGCCGCCGAGCACGCGCGAGGAGATCCGGCAGGACAAGGAGCTGCTCAAGGAGCTGCGCGCCGCGCTCGTCGAGCGGCTGCCGGAGGCGGACGTCGACCCGCAGCGCATCACCCGCTTCGGTGCGCGCACGATCCTCACGCTCGTCCTCGTCATCGCGGCCGTCACGGCGCTCGTCACGTCGTTCAACTTCGACCAGATCGCGACCGCCGTCACGGAGGCCAACCCCTGGTTCGCCGTCCTGTCGTTCGCGCTCGGCGTCCTCACGTGGGTCGGGGCGGCGCTCACGCTCACCGCGTTCTCCCCCAAGCGCCTGCCGTTCTGGCGCGTCAACCTCACCCAGGCCGCGGGCTCCTACATCGCGCTCGCCGCGCCCGCGGGCATCGGCCCGGCCGCGCTCAACCTGCGCCTGCTCACCCGGCGCGGCATCTCGACACCCATGGCCGTCGCGACCGTGGGCCTCGTGCAGGTGTCGCAGTTCGTCGTGACGATCCTCATCCTCGTCGTGCTGTCCGTCTTCACGGGCGAGGGCGGGCTCGTGCAGCTCCCGTCGACCACCGTCCTGCTCGCGATCGGGGGCGTCGCCCTGGCGGTCCTCGCCACGCTCCTCGTCCCCGCGGTGCGCACGTGGGCGCTCGCGAAGATCCGGCCGACGGTGCAGCAGGTGTGGCCTCGCCTGTCGGAGATGCTGGGGCAGCCGGGGCGTCTCGGGCTCGGCTTCGCGGGCAACATCGTCATGACGCTCGGGTACGTGCTCGCGTTCGACGCCGCGCTCGCCGCGTTCGGGCAGCAGCTCGACCTCGTGGACGTCGCCGTGATCTACCTGGTGGGCAACGCCGCCGGCGCCGCCGTCCCGACGCCGGGCGGCCTCGGCGCGATCGAGCTCGCGCTCATCGCCGGTCTGACCGCCGCGCAGGTCCCGCCCGCGATCGCGACGTCCGTCGCGATGCTCTTCCGTGTCGCGACGTACTGGGCGCGCATCCCGCTCGGGTGGTTCGCGATGCGCTACCTGCAGAAGACCGGCGACCTCTGATGGTCGTCGCCCCGGGGGCGGCTGCGGTGCTGGAGACGCCCTGCCCGCGCTCGGTAGGGTGGGAGCATGTCGAGCCCCGAGGCATCCACTCCGGGGGCTGCCGGTCACGCACCGTCAGCCCCGGACCGCTGAGCTCCTGACACCATCCCGCCTGCCGCCGTGCACGGCCGCGACGGGTGCCGCGCGCCCGGGCGCTGACCGTGGTGACGAGACGCCTCCCCGCTCGTCAACTCACCTCGGAGCCCTCGATGCCTCGTGCCCTGTACGTCCTCGCCCTGGCGGTCTTCGCCATGGGCACCTCGGAGTTCATGCTCGCCGGGCTCGTCCCGGACATCGCCGCCGACGTCGGCGTCCCGGTCGGGACGGCCGGCCTCCTCACCTCGGCGTTCGCCCTCGGCATGGTGGTGGGCGCACCGACCATGGCGGCGCTCACGCGTCGCCTGCCGGCGCGCGCCACGCTCCTCGGCTGTCTCGTCCTGTTCGCCCTCGCGCACGTCGTCGGCGCGGTCACGCCGAGCTTCGCGGTCCTCTTCACGACGCGCCTGGTCGCGGCCGTCGCCGACGCGGGGTTCCTCGCCGTCGCGCTCAGCACCGCGGCCACGCTCGTCGCCCCGGACCGGAAGGGTCGCGCCGTCGCCGTCCTCCTGTCCGGCACCACCGTCGCCATGGTCGCCGGCGTCCCGGCCGGCGCTCTCCTCGGCACCGCCACGGGGTGGCGCTCGACCTTCTGGGCGGTCGCGCTCGTGTGCGTCCCGGCAACCCTCGGGATCGCCCGGGGCATCCCCCGGGCGCGCCGTGCCCACGCGTCCGTGCACGTGGTCGGCGGGCCGTCGCTGCGCGCGGAGCTCGCCGCGCTCGCATCGCTGCGGCTGGTCCTGCCGATGGTGCTCGCCGCGCTCGTCAACACCGGCACCTTCGCGGCGCTCACGTTCCTGGCGCCGCTCGTCACCGACGTCGCGGGGCTGAGCCCGTGGTGGGTGGCGATCGCGCTCGTGCTCTTCGGCGTCGGCTCCTTCGTCGGGGTCACCGTCGCCGGGCGGGTGTCCGACCGCAGCCCGCGGGTCGTCGTCACGGTGGGCGGCGTGCTGCTGCTCCTGGGATGGGTCGCCACGGCAGCGTTCGCGGCGCACCCGGCCGCGCTGCTCGGCCTCGTCCTCGTCCAGGGCGCCCTGGGCTTCGCCGTCGGGAGCACCCTGATCACGCGCGTGCTCTACGCCGCGGCCCGGGCCCCGAGCATGGGCGGGTCCTACGCCACGGCGGCGCTCAACGTCGGAGCGGCCGCGGGGCCGGCGGTCGCGGCGGCGACCCTCGCCACGGGGCTCGGCGAGGTCGGACCGGTGTGGGTCGCCGCCGCGGCCACGGCGACGGCCCTGCTGCTGGCGGCGCCCCTGCTCCGCGTCGTCGCCCCCGCGCAGGCCGGGGCGGCGCGCTGAGCCGCGGACGCCGCCCGGGCGTCAGGCCTTCGGGGTCTCGGCGACCTGGACGTCGACGTGGTAGTTCGTGCCCTCGACGTCGGAGAGCGTGACGGTCGTGTCGTACACGGTGCCGGTCGCCGGGTCGGTGAGCTCGCACTCGACGACCTCACCGTCCACGAGGTCCACGGTGCCGTCGCCGCAGTCCACGTCGGCCTCGCCGATCTCGGCGAGCGCGCCCTCGGCGTCCTGCGCGATCTTCGAGGCGGGGACTGTGAGGTTCGCGCTCGCGCTGGCGGTGCACCCGGCGAGCGCGACCGCGCACAGTGCGGCGGCGGCCGCGAGGACGATCGGACGAGTGGCGGTACGGCGCATGGTGCCCCCTGGGGTGCGTGTGGGTATGTGCGCCCCGATCCTCGCCGATCGCGGCCGCCCGGAGCCAGCCCGCGGGATGGGGACTCGTCCCCATCCCGCCCGCCGTGCGCCCCGTCCCGACGGCGTGCGGCGCGGGGACGTTGGACCCGGGACGGCGGGGGCGGCCCCCGATAGGCTCGCGGCGCACCCCGCGGCGCACGAGCGGCGGCACGGGTGCCGACGATGCTCGACGAGGTGAGGAGCCCGCACGTGAGGATCGGTGTCCCCCGCGAGATGAGGGACGGGGAGCGGCTCGTCGCCGCGACCCCGCGCACGGTCGAGCGCCTGCGGGCGCTCGGGTACGAGGTCGTCGTCGAGCACGACGCCGGTGCGGGGGCCACGTTCTCCGACGCCGCCTACGAGGCGGCGGGCGCGACGGTCGGCGACGCGGCCACCGCGTGGGGCGCCGACGTCGTGACCGCGGTGAACGCGCCCACCGACGCGCAGGTGGCGCTCCTGCGCCCGGGCGCCACCCTCGTCGCGATGCTCGGCCCCGCGAACGACCCCGGCCTCGTGCAGCGCCTCGCGGACCACGGCGTCACCGCGCTCGCGCTCGACGCCGTGCCCCGCATCTCGCGCGCGCAGGCGCTCGACGTGCTGAGCACGCTCTCGAACGTCGCCGGGTACCGCGCCGTCGTCGAGGCCGCGGCCGAGTACGGCGGCATGTTCGCCGGGCAGGTCACCGCCGCGGGGAAGACGCCGCCCGCGACGGTGTTCGTCATCGGCGGCGGCGTCGCGGGCCTCGCCGCGGTCGGCGCGGCCGCGAGCCTCGGCGCGCAGGTACGGGCGTTCGACGTGCGCACGGAGGCCGCCGAGCAGATCGAGTCCATGGGCGGCACGGCCGTGCGCGAGCCCGCCGCGCAGCAGGGCATGTCCGCCGACGGCTACGCCAAGCCGCTCACGCCCGAGCAGGAGGCGGCGGCCCTCGCCGTGTACGCGCGGGAGGCCGCCGAGGCCGACGTCGTCGTCACGACGGCGCTCGTGCGCGGCCGCGCGCCGCGCACGCTCACGGCCGAGGCCGTGGCGGGGATGCGTCCGGGGAGCGTCGTCGTGGACCTCGCGGCCTCGGGCGGCGGCAACTGCGCGCTCACCGTGCCGGGCGAGCGCGTCGTCACCGCGAACGGCGTCGTGATCCTCGGCTGGACCGACCTCGCGGGCCGCCTGCCCCAGCACACGTCGCAGCTGCTCGGGACGAACGTCGTGCACCTGCTCGAGCTCCTCACGCCCGCGCGGGACGGGGCGCTCGTGCCCGACCTCGACGACCCCGTGCAGCGCGGCATGACGGTCGCGCGCGGCGGCGAGGTCCTGTGGCCGCCGCCGCCCGTCGCAGTGAGCGCCGCACCGTCCCCGGTGTCCTCGCCACCACCCGACCCGGCGGTCGACGCGGCCGAGCGGGAGCGCGCCGCCGCCGCGGCGGCCGAGGCCGCGACCCTGCGGCGACGCCGGCGGACCGTGGGCGCGGCGCTCGCCGCGGTCCTCGTGACGCTCGCGCTGTCGTTCGCGCCGCCGTCGCTCGTCGGGCACGTCACGGTCTTCACGCTCGCCGTGATCGTCGGGTACTACGTGATCTCGAACGTCACCCACTCGCTGCACACGCCGCTCATGGCGCAGACCAACGCGATCTCCGGGATCATCCTCGTCGGGGCGCTGCTGCAGATCGGGTCCGACGACTGGGTCGTCACGACGCTCGCCGTCCTCGCCGCGACCGTCGCGAGCATCAACATCTTCGGCGGGTTCCTCGTCGCGAACCGCATGATCCGCATGTTCCGCAAGGACGCTCCGGCGCGGGGGGTGGCCCGATGACCGCGACGTCCGTCGCCCAGGCGGTCTACGTCCTCGCCGCCGTGCTGTTCGTGCTGAGCCTCGCGGGCCTGTCGAAGCAGGAGTCCGCGCGCCGCGGCAACGTCCTCGGCATGGTCGGCATGGTCCTCGCGCTCGCCGCGACGATCGTCCTCGCGCTCGGCACGAGCGCGCGCCCCGTGCTCGTCACCGCGCTGCTCGTCGCGGTCGTGCTGCTCGTGGGCGCGGCCGTCGGCACGTGGCGCGCGCGGCGCGTCGAGATGACGCAGATGCCCGAGCTCATCGCGATCCTGCACAGCTTCGTCGGCGCCGCGGCCGTGCTCGTCGGCTTCAACTCGTACCTCACCGCGCACGCGGCCGGGGGCGACGACGTCGCGCACCTCGTCGAGGTCGCGCTCGGCGTGCTCGTGGGCGCCGTGACGTTCACCGGCTCGGTCGTCGCGTTCCTCAAGCTCTCGGGGCGCGCGCGCTCGGCCCCGCTCCAGCTCCCGGGCCGCAACCTGCTCAACCTCGCGGCGCTCGTCGTGAGCCTCGGGCTCGTCGCGTGGTTCGTCGTCGCGCCGTCGGTCTGGCCGCTGCTGCTGCTCACGGTCGTGTCCCTCGCGCTGGGCTGGCACCTCGTCGCGTCGATCGGCGGGGGCGACATGCCCGTCGTCGTGTCGATGCTCAACTCGTACTCCGGCTGGGCCGCGGCGGCGGCGGGCTTCATGCTCGGCAATGACCTGCTCATCGTCACGGGTGCGCTCGTCGGCTCGTCCGGTGCCATCCTCAGCTACATCATGTGCCGGGCCATGAACCGCTCGTTCGTGTCCGTCGTCCTCGGCGGGTTCGGTGCCGAGGAGGGCGCGGCGCCCGCGGGCGGCGGCGACGTCGCAGCGGGCGAGCACCGCGAGACGACCGCCGACGACGTGGTCGTGCTGCTGCGCGACGCACGGAGCGTCGTCATCACCCCCGGCTACGGCATGGCCGTCGCCAAGGCCCAGTACCCGGTCGCCGAGCTCGTCGAGCTGCTGCGCGACGGCGGCACCCAGGTCCGCTTCGGGGTGCACCCGGTCGCGGGCCGCCTCCCGGGACACATGAACGTGCTGCTGGCCGAGGCGCGCGTCCCGTACGACATCGTGCTCGAGATGGACGAGATCAACGACGACCTGGCGAGCACCGACGTCGTGCTCGTCATCGGGGCGAACGACACCGTCAACCCCGCGGCCCTCGACGACCCCGGGTCGCCCATCGCGGGGATGCCCGTGCTGCGCGTCTGGGAGGCGGGGCAGGTCGTGGTGTTCAAGCGGTCGATGGCCGCGGGCTACGCCGGGGTGCAGAACCCGCTGTTCTTCCGCGAGAACACCGCGATGCTGTTCGGCGACGCGAAGCAGCGGGTCGACGACATCGTCGCGGCGCTGCGCGTCGGCTGAGCGCGCGGGCTCAGCCGAGCACGCGCTCGCGCTCGCGCGGCCGCCCGAAGGTCAGCGACGGCATGATCTCGAGCGACCCGTGGGCCGCAACGTAGTCCTTGAGGTCGCCGCGGAACACGACCCGGCCCGGGAGGTCGAGGAGCGTCTGGGGGCGCACCTGCCAGCGCTCGACCCCGAGGTCGCACACGCCCGCGCCGTGCAGCACGTGGTAGACGAACTCCGAGCAGAAGAAGCGGTCCTCGGCCTCGTGACCGCGGCCGAACCGCGCCCCGACGAGGCCGCGCACGTTGTAGGAGAAGGCGTGCGAGTCGAGCAGGAACTCGGTGATGCGCACCCGGATCGCCTCGTGCTGCTCGGGCGTGACCGGGACGGCGAGCACGACCCCGGGCACGACGTCCATGCCGCGGTACAGGCCGTCGTCGAACCGCTCGCGCCGGAAGCACCCGACGAACGGGTTCCCCGCCCGGCGGCGGCCGAAGCTGAACATGAGGTCGAGGCCCGGGTCGAGCGCCAGGGAGGAGTGCGTGAACTCGTCGCGCGTCGCCAGTGCGATCGTCCGGGACAGGACCGTTCGGCTGCGGGACAGGACGACGTAGACGTTCACGCGAGTGACCATACGATGCCGGAGCCCGCAAGCGGAACGGCCGGGGCGAGGCATTTGTCCGACCGGGCGGGTGCGACCGTCCCGAGAGCCCGCTCGGCGCGCTGCGCGGGGCGGCTCACGCCCGGTTCCGGCGCAGCACCGCCTCGGCGTGCCGCAGGACCGGACCGTCGACCATGCGGCCCTCGTGCGTGAACACCGCGTCCGGGTTCGACGCCGCGGCGTCGAGGAGCGCGCGGGCGGCCGCGACCTCGTCGGGCGTCGGGGCGTACGCGGCCCGGATGACGGGCACGTGGCTCGGGTGGATGCACGCAGTCGCGGCGAAGCCCGACGCCACGGCGTCCTCCGCCTCGGCGCGCAGCCCGTCGAGGTCGCCGACGTCGAGGTGCACCGCGTCGACCGCGGCCTTGCCCGCCGCCCCGGCCGCGAGGAGGACCGCGGCGCGCGCGTGGCGCGCGACGTCCCGGTACGTGCCGTCCAGGCGGCGGCTCGACGTCCCGCCGAGCGACGCGACGAGGTCCTCCGCGCCCCACATCAGCGCCAGCACCTCGGGACGGCGCGCGAGCTCGGGGGCCGCGAGGACGCCCGCCGCCGTCTCGCACAGGGCGAGGACCCGCACCCCGGGCAGCGTCACCGCGAGCGCGCCGAGCGAGGTCAGCAGCTCCGGCCCGGCCTTGGCGACCATGACCGTGCGCAGTCGTGTGTCCGCGAGCGCCGCGACGTCGAGCGCGTGCTCGGGCGTCCCGACGGGGTTGACGCGCACCACCGTGCGACGCGGGTCGAGCCTCGTGGACGCCTCGACGAGCGCGCGCCGGGCCGCGTCCTTCGCGTGCGGGGCGACGGCGTCCTCCAGGTCGAGGACCACCGCGTCGGCGCGGTCGGCGGCCTTGGCGAACCGGTCGGGGCGGTCGGCGGGGCAGAACAGCAGCGCCGGCCCGAGGTCGAACCCGCCCCCGGGCGCGGGGGCGTCCGCGAGGTGCGCGACGCCGTCGGTCACCACGCGCTCTCCTCGTCGCCGCGCTCCAGCACGGGCTCGTGCTCCGCGCCGTGTCCCGCGCCGGGGCCCGTCGCCGCCCCGGCCGCCCCACCGCCGTCGGACGCGGTCCCGCCGGGGGCGGCGCGGGCGGCGTCGGGCCCGCCGGGACCGGAGCGGGCGCCGTCGCGCGCGGGCCCGGGGCGATCGGTGCCGAGCCCCGCGGCCTCGTGCGCCGCGCGCGTCCAGAACAGCGCGGTGCGCACGGCGCGCGCGACGAGCACGCCGTCCTGGTTGAGCCCGCGGTGCTCGAGCGTCACGACCCCCTGCCCCGGCCGCGACGCCGAGAGCCGCTTCTCGACGACCTCCGTCTCGGCGTAGAGCGTGTCGCCGTGGAACAGGGGCCTCGGGAACTCGACCTCGCGGAACCCGAGGTTCGCGACGATCGTGCCCTGCGTGACCTGCCCGACGGACAGCCCGACGACCGTGGAGAGCGTCATCATCGAGTTCACGAGCCGCTGCCCGAACGGCTGCGTCGCCGCCCACGCGGCGTCGAGGTGCAGCGCCTGGTGGTTCATCGTGAGCGTCGAGAACACGACGTCGTCCGCCTCCGTGAGCGTGCGGCCCGGCCGGTGCCGGTACACCACGCCCGGCTCGAGCTCGTCGTAGTACAGGCCCCGCTGGACCACCTCGCGCATCCTGCTCCCTCTCTCTTCGCCCGCCCCGCCCAGCCCCGGGCACCCGTGCGCCGAGAACGACCCTGCTCGCCGTCGAGCACGGGGTTGCTGCCGGAAAGCGCCGGATAACGGCAGCAACCCCGTGTTCGGCGCCGGGCCGGTTCAGCTCTCCAGTCCCAGGCTCCTCGCGATGACCATGAGCTGCACCTCGGTCGTGCCCTCGCCGACCTCGAGCACCTTCGCGTCGCGGTAGTGCCGCGCGACGGGGTTCTCGTTGAGGAACCCGTAGCCGCCGAAGATCTGCGACGCGTCGCGCGCGTTCGCCATCGCGGCCTCGCCGCCCACGAGCTTCGCGACCGACGCCTCGGCCTTGAACGGCTTGCCGCGCACGAGCTTCTGCGCGGCGTCGAGCCACGCGAGCCGCGCGGTGTGGACGCGCGCCTGCATGCGGGCGAGCGTGAACGCGACGTGCTGGTTCTCCCCGATCGACCGACCGAACACGACGCGCTCGCGCGCGTACCGCAGCGCCTCCTCGAGACAGCCCTGGGCGGCGCCCGTCGCGAGGGCGGCGAACGCGATGCGGCCCTCGTCGAGCGCGCGGAGGAAGTTCGCGTAGCCGCGGCCGCGCTCGCCGAGCAGGTTCCCGGCGGGCACGCGCACGCCGGTCAGCGTGAGGGGGTGCGTGTCGGAGGTGTGCCAGCCGACCTTGTCGTACGACGGCCCGACCTCGAACCCGGGCGTCCCCGCGGGCACGATGATGCTCGACAGCTCCTTGCGCACCTCGCCGTCGGGGCCGCGCGTCTCGCCCGTGACCGCCGTGATGGTCACCAGGCTCGTGATGGGCGTGCCGGAGTTGGTGATGAACTGCTTGGACCCGTCGATGACCCACTCGTCGCCGTCGAGCCGCGCGGTGGTGCGCGTGCCGCCCGCGTCGGAGCCGGCGTCGGCCTCGGTGAGCCCGAAGGCCGCGAGCGCCCGGCCCGCGAGCAGGTCGGGGAGCCACGTCTCCTGCTGCTCGCGCGAGCCGTGCCGGTAGATCGGGACGATCCCCAGCCCGACGCCCGCCTCCAGCGTCACCGCGATCGACTGGTCGACGCGCGCGAGCGCCTCGACCGCGAGGCACAACGACACGTAGTCCTGGCCCTGCCCCCCGACGTCCCGCGGGAACGGCAGCCCGAACAGCCCGAGCTCGCCCATCTGCGCGATGATCTCCATCGGCAGCCGGCGCTCGGTGTCGTACCGGTAGGCGGCCGGCGCGACGACGCTGTCGGCGAAGTCGCGCACCACCTGGCTGAGCTTCCTCTGCTCGTCGTCGAGCAGGACGTCGGCCTCGATCATGATGCTCCCTGGGTGTCGGGTTGCGGGACCGGGGCGGCGGGTTGTGCCGCGCCGGAGTCGTGGGGGTGGACGACGGCGACCACCTGGTCCCGGCGCACGAGGTCGCCGGGGCGCACGCGCACGCTCGCGACGCCGTCGTGCGGGGCGAGCAGCGGGTGCTCCATCTTCATGGCCTCGACCGTGACGAGGACCGACCCCGCGGTGACGGGATCGCCGTCCGCGACGGCCGTGACGACCGTGCCGGGCATCGCCGCGCGCACCTCGGGGTCCGTCGCGCCGGGCGCGTCGCCACGGGCCCGACGGCGCTCGGCCCGGGCCCGCGCGGCCTGTGCGCTCCGGTCGGGCGCGGCCAGGGCGACCGTGCGCCCGTCGTGCCACAGCCACACGGTCGCGGGCTCGTCGGCGGCGGTCGGCGCGTCGAGCGCGAGCCGTACGCGCTCGCGCACGCCGTCGACGGTGAGCCACCACGCGTCCGCCCCCGCAGGGTCCGCCGTGAGCGCCGCGCGCACCTCGCGCACCGGCTGGTCCGCGGCGGTGGGCTCCCACCCGTCGTCGCGCGGCACGGGGACCTGCACGACGGCGTCGCGCGCCGTCCCGGTCACCCGCACCTCGTGCGCCGCCCCGTCCGCGTCGACGAGCACGACCCGCCGCGCCGCCGCCGGCCCGTTGAGCCGCCACCCGTCCCCGGCGCGCCACGGGTCGTCACCCGCCGCTCTGCCGACCATGCGGTTACCGCCCGTCCCGCCGTCAGGACGAGCCACAACCCCATGCTCGGCGACGAAGAGTGCTGCGGCCACGAGCTCGACCCACCGCGCGGCGGGCGGAACCACCGCGCCGGACTCGGCCCCCGACGCCTCGGCACCGGCGACGAGCCGGTCGATGAGTCCCGTGTCGAGGCGACCGGCGCGGACGTCGGGGGCCGCGAGCAGGCGGCGCAGGAACGCCGCGTTCGTCTCGACGCCCAGCACGACGGTCCGCGCGAGCAGCGCGTCGAGCCGGTCGACGGCCTCCTCGCGCGTCTCGCCCCAGGCGACGGCCTTCGCGAGCAGGGGGTCGAACTGCCCGCCGACGACGGTCCCGGTCCCGATGCCGGAGTCGAGCCGCAGCGGCGAGGCGCCGGGCCCGGCGGGGACGCCGCCGTCGTCGTACCGCAGCACGCGACCGGTGGCGGGGAGGAACCCGCGCGCGGGCGACTCGGCGTAGAGGCGGGCCTCGACGGCGTGGCCGCGGAGCACGACGTCGTCCTGCGCGATCCCGAGGGGCGCCCCGGCGGCGACGCGGAGCTGGAGCTCGACGAGGTCGAGGCCGGTGACCATCTCGGTGACGGGGTGCTCGACCTGGAGGCGCGTGTTCATCTCGATGAAGAAGAACTCGTCGGGGGCCGCGTCGGGGACGAGGAACTCGACGGTCCCCGCGCCGACGTACCCGACGGAGCGCGCGACCTCGCACGCGGCCGCACCCATCTCGGCGCGCCGCGTGGGCGTCAGCAGGGGCGACGGCGCCTCCTCGACGACCTTCTGGTGGCGGCGCTGGAGGGAGCACTCGCGCTCGCCGAGGTGCACGACGTTCCCGTGCGCGTCGGCGAGCACCTGGACCTCGACGTGCCGGGGCGCCTCGACGAGCCGTTCGAGCAGGAGGGTGTCGTCGCCGAACGACGACGCGGCGACGCGGCGGGCGGACGCGAGCGCGCCGGGCAGGTCGTCGGCCTCGCGGACGACGACCATGCCCTTGCCCCCGCCGCCGGCGGACGGCTTGACGAGGAGCGGGTACCCGACGTCGTCGGCGGCGGCGACGAGGTCGTCGTCGGACATCCCGGGCGCGCCCGCGCCGGGCACGACGGGGACGCCGCGCGCGGCGACGATGCCCTTGGCGGCGAGCTTGTCGGCCATCGCCTCCATCGCCGCCGGCCCGGGGCCGACGAACGCGATCCCGGCGCGCTCGCACGCGCGGGCGAGCGCGGGGTTCTCGGAGAGGAACCCGTAGCCGGGGTGGACGGCCTCGGCGCCGGTCGCGACGGCGGCGGCGACGACGGCGTCGACGTCGAGGTAGGCGCGGAGCTGGTCGCCCGCGCCGGTCCCGTTCGCGAGCCGGACGGCGACGTCGGCCTCGCGCACGTGGCGCGCGTCGGCGTCGGCGTCGGAGAACACGGCGACGGCCCGCACGCCGAGGCGCCGGAGCGTGCCGACGACGCGGCACGCGATCTCGCCGCGGTTCGCGACGAGGACCGTGCGGAAGGTCCCGGCGGACGGGGCGGACGGGTCGTGGGGGGTCATGCGCCTCACATCCGGAAGAGCCCGAACCGGTCCCCGGTCCAGGTGTCGGCGAGGGGCGTGCGCGCGCACACGCCGAGGGCGAGGCCGAGCACGCGGCGCGTGTCGGCGGGGTCGATGACGCCGTCGTCCCACAGGCGGGCGGTCGCGTAGTAGGGGCTGCCGTGCTCGTCGTAGTCGGCGCGGATGCCCGCGGAGAACGCGGCCTCCTCGTCGGGGTCCCACGTCTGGCCGCGCGCGGCGAGCTGGTCGCGCTTGACGGTCGAGAGCACGGACGCGGCCTGCGGCCCGCCCATGACGGAGATGCGGCTCGCGGGCCAGGACCACAGGAAGCGCGGGGAGTACGCGCGCCCGCACATCGAGTAGTTGCCCGCGCCGAACGACCCGCCGACGATCACGGTGAGCTTGGGGACGCGCGTCGTCGCGACGGCGGTGACCATCTTCGCGCCGTCCTTCGCGATGCCGCCCGCCTCGGCGTCGGTGCCGACCATGAAACCGGAGATGTTCTGCAGGAACAGCAGCGGGATGCCGCGCTGGTCGCAGAGCTCGACGAAGTGCGCGCCCTTGAGCGCGGACGCGGAGAACAGCACGCCCTGGTTGGCGAGGATGCCGACCGGGTGCCCGTGGATGCGCGCGAACCCGGTGACGAGCGTGTCGCCGTACTCGCGCTTGTACTCGTCGAACCGGCTCCCGTCGACGAGCCGCGCGATGATCTCGCGCGGGTCGTACGGCGCCTGGACGTCCGTCGGGACGGCGCCGTACAGATCGTTTCCCGGGTCCTGTACGACGGCGGGAGGCTCGCTCGGCACGACGTCCCACGCGGGCTCCGGGTCGGGCGGGAGCGTCGCGACGATGCGGCGCACGGTGTCGAGCGCGTCCTCGTCGTCGTCCGCGAGGTGGTCGACGACGCCGCTGCGGCGCGCGTGCAGCTCGCCGCCGCCCAGTTCCTCCGCGGTGACGACCTCCCCGATCGCGGCCTTCACGAGCGGCGGCCCGCCGAGGAAGATCGTGCCCTGGCCGCGCACGATGACGGTCTCGTCGCTCATCGCCGGCACGTACGCGCCGCCGGCCGTGCACGACCCGAGCACCGCGGAGATCTGCGCGACGCCCGCGGCCGAGAGCCGGGCCTGGTGGTAGAAGATCCGGCCGAAGTGGTCGCGGTCGGGGAACACCTCGGCCTGCCGGGGCAGGAACGCGCCGCCCGAGTCGACGAGGTACACGCACGGCAGCCGGTTCTCGAGCGCGATCTCCTGCGCGCGCAGGTGCTTCTTCACCGTGAGCGGGTGGTAGGTGCCGCCCTTCACGGTCGCGTCGTTGCACACGACCATGACCTGCCGGCCGCTCACGAGGCCGATCCCGGCGACGACGCCCGCCGCCGGCCACGCGCCGTCGTCCACGCCGTACCCGGCGAGCGGCGCGATCTCGAGGAACGGGCTGCCCTCGTCGAGCAGCCGGTCGACACGGTCGCGCGGGAGCAGCTTGCCGCGCGCGACGTGCCGGTCGCGCGACGACGCCGGGCCCCCGAGCGCGACGGTCGCGGTGCGCTCGCGCAGCTCGTCCGCGAGCGCCCGCTGCGCGGCGTCGTTGGCGCGCGCGGCGTCCGAGCGCGGGTCGACGGCGGTCGTCAGCACGGTCATCCGGTCACCTCGTTCCCCCGGCCCGTGCCGGGTGCGGCGCCGACGAGCGCGAGCGCCGGGTCCTCCAGCAGCGCGCCCAGGTCGGCGAGGAAGCGCGCCCCCTGCTCGCCGTCGACGACGCGGTGGTCGAACGACAGGCTCAGCGTGACGACGTCACGCAGCGCGACCTCGCCGTCGTGCTCCCACGGGCGACGGCGCACCGCGCCGAGGCCGAGGATCGCGGCCTCGCCCGGCACGAGGATGGGCGTGCCGGCGTCGACCCCGAAGACCCCGACGTTGGTGATCGAGATCGTCCCGCCCGTGAGTCGCCCGGGCGTCGTGCGGCCCTCGCGCGCGGTCGTCGTGAGGTCGGTGAGCGCCGCGGCGAGGCCGGGCAGGTCGAGGTCCTGGGCGTCCGGCACGTTCGGGACGACGAGGCCGCGGTCCGTCGCGACCGCGATGCCGAGGTTCACCCGGCGGTGCCGCACGATCTCGGCGGAGCCGTCGGGGAGGTCGCGCCACGCGCTGTTGAGCTCGGGGTGCCGCGGCAGCGCGAGGCACAGGGCGCGGGCCGCGAGCGCGAGGACGGTGATCCGCGCGCCGCGCGCGAGGCGGTGCGTGCGCAGGCGGTCGAGCAGCTCGACGCTGCGCGTCACGTCGACCGTGAGGAACACGGTCGCGTGCGGCGCGGTGAACGCGCTCGCCACCATCGCCGCCGCGGTGTGCTTGCGCACCCCGCGCACCGGCACGACCTCCGCGTCGGGCGCACCGAGCAGCCCCGCGTCGCCCGGGGCCGGGGTCTGCGCACCGCCGGGCGGGACCGCCGGAGCCCCGGACGGCACCGCCGGGGCGGGCGCGGCGAGCGCCGCCGCCGCGGGCGGGGCGGTCGTCGTGGCGGCCGGGGCCGCGCCGCGCGCCGGTCGCACGACGTCGCGGTGGCAGCTCACCGCGGCGAGGACGTCCTCGCGCGTGATGAGCCCCTCGCGACCGGTGCCCTCGACGCGGTCGATCCGCACGCCGAGCTTCTTCGCGAGGGCACGCACGGGCGGGGTCGACCGCGGACGCTCGCCCGTCGTGCGGGTGGGCGCGCCGGACGTCGCCCCCGCGCCCCCCGGACCGTGCGTGTCGTGGTCGAGCACGGCGGTCGAGGTCACGCGTCGTGAGACCTGGGTCTCACCGGCCGCCCGGCGCGGCCGACGCGCGGGTCGGCCCACCCGGTCCGGACGGGCGCCGTACCCGACGAGGTTCGGCTCCGGTCCGTCGTCGGACGCGGGCTCCGCGGCCCGCGGTGCCGGCGGTGCCGGCGGTGCCGGCGCCTCGTCCGGGACGGCCGCGGCGCCCGACGTGGGGACGGCACCGTTCGGGGTCGCGGCGCCGTCGTCGACCTCGAACGTCACGAGCGGCTCGCCGACGCTCACGGTCTGGCCCTCCTCGGCGTGCAGCGACGCGACGACGCCCGCGTACGGGGAGGGCAGGTCGACGAGCGCCTTGGCCGTCTCGACCTCGGCGATCACCTGGTTGAGCTCGACGCGGTCTCCCGCGTGCACGTGCCAGCTCACGATGTCGGACTCGGTGAGGCCCTCGCCGAGGTCGGGGAGGCGGAACTCGCGCAGCGCCGTCATCGGGCCACCGCCTCGACGGGACGCGCGTCCGCCGCACCGGACCGGGGCGCGGCCGGGGCCGTCGGCACGAACGGCTCGACCCGGCCCAGCACGCGGTCGACGCCGTCGAGGATGCGGTCGAGGTCCGGCAGGTAGTGGCCCTCGAGCTTCGCGGGCGGGTACGGCATGCCGTGCCCGGTGACGCGGACCGGCGCGGCCTCCAGGTACTCGAAGCAGCGGTCGGTCACGGTCGCGGCGATCTCCGCGCCGAGCCCGGCCTGCCGCGGCGCCTCGTGCGTCACGACGACGCGGCCCGTCTTCCGGACCGACGCCGCCACGGTGTCGTGGTCGATCGGCGAGAGCGAGCGCAGGTCGATCACCTCGACGGACACGCCGTCGTCGGACGCGGCGACCGCGGCGTCGAGCGCCGTCCCGACCAGGCCGCCCCACGTGACGAGCGTGACGTCGGTCCCCTCGCGCACGACGCGCGCCCGGTCCAGGGGCAGCGGGTCGACGGGGTCGAGGTCGACCTCGCCCTTGAGGTGGTAGCGCCGCTTGGGCTCGAAGAAGATCACCGGGTCGTCGCACGCGACGGCCTGGCGCAGCACGGTGTACGCGTCCTGCGGGTTCGCGACGGACACGACGCGCAGCCCGGCCGTGTGCGCGAACAGCGCCTCGGGAGACTCCGAGTGGTGCTCGGCCGCCCCGATGCCGCCGCCCACGGGGATGCGGATCGTGATCGGCAGGCGCACCTTCCCGCCGGTGCGTGCGTGCATCTTCGCGAGCTGGGACAGGATCTGGTCGAACGCGACGAACACGAAGCCGTCGAACTGGATCTCGCACACCGGGCGGTACCCGCGGTAGGCGAGCCCGACGGCCGTCCCGATGATCCCCGACTCCGCGAGCGGCGTGTCGAGCACCCGCCGCTCCCCGAACTCCGCCTGGAGGCCGTCGGTCACGCGGTAGACGCCGCCGAGCCGGCCGACGTCCTCGCCCATGACGACGACGCGGTCGTCGTCCGTCATCGCGCGGTACAGCCCGGCGCCGAGGGCCTTGGCGAGCGTGAGGGTCTGGCCGGTCATCGCGCCACCCCCGTCGTCGCGCCGGTGCCCGACGCCGCCCGGTCGCCCGGCGCACCCGGCCCGCCCGCGCCGTCGTCCCCCGGCCCGTCGTCGTCGCCGAACGACGCGAGGTAGTGCGCGTACTCGGCGCGCTCGCGCTCGAGCGCGTGGTGCGGCTCGGCGTACACGTGGTCGAAGAGCGACAGGGGCGGCGGGTCGGCGAGCGCGACGCACCCGGCGCGCAGCTCGGCGGCCGCGTCGTCGGCGACGCCCCGCACGCGCGCGGCCTCGGCGTCGTCGAGCACCCCGACGGACCGCAGGTACGCCTCGTACCGCGCGATCGGGTCGCGCCCGGTCCACTCCTCGACCTCGGCCGCGTCGCGGTACCGCTTGGGGTCGTCGGCGGTGGTGTGCGGGCCCATGCGGTAGGTGACGGCCTCGACCAGCGTCGGGCCACCGTCGCGCCGCGCCCGGTCGACGGCGGCGCGCGTCACGGCGAGGACCGCGAGCACGTCGTTGCCGTCCACGCGCACGCCCGGCATGCCGAAGCCCCGCGCGCGCTCGGCGAGGGGGACGCGCGACTGGAGCGCGACGGGCTCGGAGATCGCCCACTGGTTGTTCTGGCAGAAGAACACGACCGGGGAGCGGTACGTGGAGGAGAAGACGAACGCCTCGTTGACGTCGCCCTGGCTCATCGCGCCGTCGCCGAAGTACGCGACGCCGACGGGCAGGCCCGCGCCCGCGTCGACCCGTCCCGCGTCGACGTCGAGCTGCACGCCCATCGCCCACCCGGTCGCGTGCAGCGCCTGCGCGCCGATGATGACCTGCGGCGACGCCATGTTGATCGCGTACGGGTCCCACCCGGAGACCGCGACGCCGCGCCACACGCGCACGAGGTCGACGAGCGCCGCGCCGCGGACGCGCGCGACGGCGTGCTCGCGGTAGGAGGAGAAGACGAAGTCGTCGTCGCGCAGCGCGCGCGCCGAGCCGACCTGGGCCGCCTCCTGGCCGAGCAGCGGGGGCCACAGCGCGAGCTCGCCCTGCCGCTGGAGCGCCGTCGCCTCCGCGTCCACGCGGCGCGCGACGACCATGTCCTCGTAGAGGCGCACGAGGGTCGCGCGGGCCGCGGTGCGTGCCGCCTCGTCGGCGGCCGTGGGGTCGAGGTCCGCGAGCCAGCGGTCGAGCCCGGGCTCGGGGCGTCGGGCGCCCTGCTCGTCGAGCAGGCGCAGCGTCGGCGTCGCGGGGGCCTCCGGTTCCTGCCGCGGAGGGGCCTCCTTGCGCACGTCGCGCACCACGTTCTTCCGGTCTGCTCGTGCGTCGCGCGGGGTTGCCGCCCGGTGACCGTCGTACGCCTTCGGCGGGGTTGCCGCCGTCGGTCCGGTCCGCACCGCAGGTTCGCTGGGCATCGTCGCCACCTCACCTCGGGGAGCCGGTCCTCTCCGTCGAGGACCGAGGTAGGGCGAACGTAACCCGCGGCGCGCACATGGCTCCACCGACGTCCGACGCACCGTGCACTGTGATCGCGGTCACTCGGCTAGGGTGAGCAGCATGCACAGCGCCGACGCTGTCGACCTCGACCTCCTGCTCGCCCTCGCCGACGACCCGCGGGCCACGATCGTCGCGCTCGCCGACCGCCTGCGCCTCTCGCGCAACACGGTCGCCGCGCGGCTCGCGCGCCTGGAGGCCGAGGGCGCGTTCCTCGACCTGGACCGGCGCATCGACCCGCACGTGCTCGGGCACCCGCTCACCGCGTTCGTCGAGGTGCAGCTCCGGCAGAAGGAGCTCGCGCGCATCGTCGAGGACCTCGCGCGCATCCCCGAGGTCGTGCAGGCGTTCGGGCGCAGCGGGACGGCGGACCTGCGCGTCACCGTCGCGTGCCGCGACACGGATCACCTGTTCCGCATCGACGCCGCGATCCTCGCGATCGACGGCGTCGAGCGCACCGAGACGTCGCTCTCGATGGGCGAGCTCATCCCCTACCGCCTGCGCCCCCTCATCGAGCAGCAGCGCCGCACCCGATAACGTCGACCGGGACAACCGTCGACGCCAGGGGAGAGGACCGTGGGGGATCTGTTCCGCACCGCCAGGAGAGGGACGTACGAGGAGTTCGTGGCCGTGCACGAGCCGGCCCGCGCGAACGTGGCGGACAGCACCGGCTCCACGCTGCTGCACGCGGCGCTGGCCAACAAGCCGCCCGAGCGGGCCCGGATCGCGGGGAGGTTGCTCGACGACGGGGCGGACGCCGCGGCGGTGACGCGCGCCGGCGCCACGACGGCGCACGTGCTGCTCGGCAGCGCGCGGCTCGACGCGGCGACGGACGCACCCCTCCTGCGCCGGCTGCTCGACGGCGGCTGCGACCCGAACCGCTCGCACGAGCGGTTCGGCACGCCGCTCATGACGCTGGCGCGCCAGCTGACGTTCACGGACGCCGAGCTCGCGCCGTTCTACGACGTGCTCCTCGACGCCCCGGGGCTCGACCCGCTCGCGCCCCCGCCGCCCGAGCGGTCGACGCTCGAGGCCGTGACGCTCCTCGGGGAGCAGCGCGCCGACCTCGCGCGCCGGCTGACCGACCTGCTCCACGAGCGGGCCGCGACCGAGGGAGCGGCCGCGGGCACCCCGGCAGTCGCGGACCGCGCGGCGGCGCTGGCCGTCGCCACGGGGGTGCTCGCCGAGCTCGAGCGCGACCTGGGGCGTCCGCTCGCGCTCTGGGAGGGCGACCCCGACGTCGAGCCCGTCGCCGACCACGGCGACGTCTGGGTGGTCATGTGGAACTCGGTCGACTATCTGCGCAGCAAGGACTTCTCCGAGCAGGTGCTCATGGGGCCGGTGGTCGTCCCCAAGGACGGCCGCCCGTGGTTCGTGCCGCCCACCGCGTACCCGACCGAGGAGGCGCTCGACAGGTGGCGCCGGGGCGCCCTGTGACCAGGGGCAGCCCCGGCGCCCGCGCGACGAGCCGTCAGGCCGAGAACGCGGCGTACGGGACGGTCGTCGTGCTCGACGTCTCCGTGCCCTCGACGACGGCCGTCGCGACGACGGTCACCTCGCCCGCCGGGACGTCGGCCCTCCGCGCGGAGAACGACTGGTAGGCGTTCTGCCCGGGCGCCACGCCCGCGAACGACCTCTCGCCGTAGGGCGTCGTGACCGTGAGGTCGACCGGCTCGTCGCCCGCGTTGAGGACGCGCACCGCGACGACCGCCGTGCCCGCGAACGCGCGCGTCGTCGCCGTCACCTCGACCGTCGGCGTCGCCCACGGCCCGAGGTCGCGCATCGGCTCCCCGCCGTGCGCGGGCACGACGCGGCGGTCCTCGCCGTCGACCCGCACGCGCACGGGCGCGACGCTCGGCGCACGGTCGGCGACGACGTCGTAGGACACGACCTGCCCGTCGCGCCACTCGACGCTCACCTCGTACCCGCCGCGCGCCCGCAGCCCGGTGAACGACCCCTCGGCCGCCCACTCGGCGGGCAGCGCGGGCAGCAGGTGCAGCACGCCGTCGTGGCTCTGGAGCAGCATCTCCGCGACGGCACCGGTGATCCCGAAGTTGCCGTCCATCTGGAACGGCGGGTGGTTGGCGAAGAGGTTGGGCAGCGTGTTGAACCGCAGCAGGCCGCGCAGCATGAAGCGCGCGCGCTCCGCGTCGCCGAGGCGCGCGAACAGGGCCGCGCGCCACGGCCACGTCCACGACCGCCGCGAGTCGCCCGAGACGGTGGCCTCGCTGAAGGGCACGCCCTCGCGCTCGCCGCAGCGCGCCTTGAGCGAGACGAGCGCGGCGGCGCGCAGCTCGGGCGTCGACGCGGTGATCTGCCGCCCGGGGTAGACGGCGAACAGGTGGGACGTGTGCCGGTGCAGGTCGTTCGGGTCGTCCCGGTCGGTCTGCCACTCCTGGAGCTGGCCCCACCGCCCGACCTTGTTGGGGGCGAGCCGCGCCTGCATGTCCGCGACGCGCGCACGGTACTCCGGGTCCGCACCGAGCGCGGCCGCGCAGTCGAGGTAGTTCTGGAACAGGTCCCACACGATCTGCTGGTCGTGCATGACGCCGTCCTCGCGGGGCCCGTGCTCGGGCGACCAGCCGTCCGGCGAGACGAGGGTGCCGTCGGGGAGCTCCTTGAGGCGGTCCTCCCAGAACTCGCAGATCTCCTTGATCATCGGGTAGGCCGTCGCCTCGAGGAACTCGCGGTCCTGCGTGAACGCCCAGTGCTCGTAGAGGTGCTGCGCGTACCAGGCGCTCGCGACGGTGTTCCACTCCCACGCGTTGCCGCCGAAGATGCTCTGCGACGTGCGCGCCGTCCAGCCGCGCACGTCCTGCCCGAACGCGTTGCGCGTCGCCACGCGGCTCGGCACCGCGACCTGCTCGACGAACGCCGCGAGCGCCTCGTGGGACTCGGGGAGGTTCGTCGTCTCGGCGCCCCAGTAGTTCATCTGGACGTTGATGTTGGTGTGGTAGTCCGACGCCCACGGCGGCTGGTTCGAGTCGTTCCACAGCCCCTGGAGGTTCGCGGGGAGGCCGCCCGGGCGCGAGGAGCTGAGGAGCAGGTAGCGCCCGTAGTCGAAGAGCGACTGCTCGAGCGCCGGGTCGGAGCCGCCCGCGGCGTAGCGCGCGAGGCGGCGCGCGGTGGGCAGGGCGAGGACGTCGGCGGGCGACGTCCCCCACCGCACGGTGGCGCGCGACATGAGCGCGTCGACCTGCGCGACGTGCTCGGTGCGCAGGTCCTCGAACGACCGCGCCGCCGCCGCGTCGAGGGACGCCGCGAGCCGCGGCACCGGGTCCTCGCCGCGCCAGCCGTGCGCGGCGCTCATCCGGTAGTCCGTGCGGGCGTCGAGCACGAGCACGAGCGTCGACGCGCCCGCGACGCGCAGGCCGGCGCCCGCCGCGGTGACCTCGCCGTCGGTGTGCGCGACGCGCACCTCGGCCGCGTGGCGCAGCTCGTTCGCCATCTCGCCCGCGAACGCGAGGCTCCGCGCCGCGGCGTCCGCGGTCGTCGGGGCGCCCTCCTGCGCCGACGTGAGCGTGAGGTCCGCGGTGAGCCCGTCCGCGGCGTCGGTCGTGTACCGCAGCACCACGACGTCGGCCGCGCGGCTCGCGAACGTCTCGCGCAGCACCGTGCCGGCGGTGGTCGTGAACGACGTGCTGTGCACGCCGACGGCCGTGTCGAGCGCGCGGCGGTACCCCACGACGGCGCGGCGCGTGCGCGAGTCGAATCCGGTGCCGGTGAGCGCGACGCCCGCGACCTCGAACGCGCCGGGCGACGTGATCGTCAGCCGGTACAGCGCGTACGCGACGGTGTTCGCGACGGTGAACGCGCGCTCGCCGCCGCGCGGCCCGGATGCGACGTCGGTGCGCGCGTCGAGCGTCGTCCACGTGGCGCCGTCGTTCGAGGCCTCGAACCGCCACGAGCGCGGGTCGAGGTCGGCCCCGGCGGACGTCGTCGTGAGGGCGTACCCCGTGAGGGCGCGCGCCGCGGGGAGCTCGACCTGCCAGCTCGCGGCCGCCCCGGCGTCGGCGACGCGCCACGCCGTGGCCGGGTCGCCGTCGACGCTGCGGACCAGCCCGCCGTCCGCCTCGCCCGCGTGCCCGCTCGGGGACGACACGTAGACGGCGTCGCCCTGCGCGAGGTCGACGTCGCCGAGGGAGACCTCCGCGACCTGGAAGTGGCTGACGCCCGGCTTCGGCGCGAAGTCGACCCGGTAGAACCGGTACGCGCCGGGGTTCGCGATCGTGAACGTCGTGCGCTGCTGCCGCTGCTCGAACGGTCCCCGCGAGCGGGTGTCGAGCGTGGTCCACGTCGTCCCGTCGAGCGAGCCGAGCACGGTCCAGTCCTGCGGGTCGCGCTCGGGCACGTCGTTCGCGCTCGTCAGGCTGTACGTCGAGACGACGCGCGGCGCGGGGAGCTCGGCCTGCCACAGCACGTGCGGCGGCGGCTCGATGATGCACCACTTCGTGGCGCTGCTGCCGTCGTAGGTCTGCGCGACCGTCTCGTTCGACGCCGAGTCCTGGTACGGGCCGCCGGGCGCGGTGACGACGGGCCGCCCGCCGAACGTGACGCGCAGCCGGCCGAAGTCGCGGTAGGAGCCGAAGCCGCGCACGCCCAGGTCGTACGCGCCGTCGGGCTGGCCGGCGAGCGCGTTGTCGTAGTCGTTGAGCCCGCCCCACAGGCTGTTCTCGTTGAGCTGGACGAGGTCCTCGTCCGGGTGGCCGAAGAGCATCGCGCCGAGGCGGCCGTTGCCGACGGGCAGGGCCTGCGACGACCAGTCCGTCGCCGGGGTCGAGTACCACAGCGCGCGGGGCGAGAGCTCGGGGAGCGGGACGGGCGCGCGGCGCGCGGCGGGTGCGGTGGCAGTGGCCGCGGCGGCCGGGGCGGGGGCGAGCAGGTCGGCGAGGAACGGGACGGCGGCGGCGAGGCCGCCGAGCTGGAGCGCGCGGCGGCGCGGGACCTCGCGGTCGAGCAGGCGGTCGACAGGCATGGAACCTCCAGAGCATCAATGATCTAGTGTTTCGCGCGCACTGCCGGATGCCGCGTCGTTGATGAGCATCATGACGCATGATAGATCAGATGTATATCCGCCTCGTCGGGGGGCGGCGTGCTCAGCGGAGGTCGCGCAGGTACGACGCCGCGCCCCCGGAGGCCGCGATCCGGCGCTCGGAGTACGTCGCGATGATGAGCAGCAGGCCACCCGCCGCGGCGAGCGTGAGCATCCACGGCCCCGCGGAGATGCGTGTGCCGAGCTGGGACACGAACACCACGAGGATCTCGACCGGCAGCACCGCGACGCCGAGCAGGAACGGCGCGGCGAGGTGGGCACGCGTGCCGACGAGCACCGCGGCGAGCGCGAGCACGACGACGAGAACCGCCCGCCACGTGCGCGCGTCGGTGTACGTCGCGAGGACCGACGGCCCGACGACCGCGAGCAGCCCGGGCGCGAGCGTGCGCCACGACCCGGCGAACCCGACGGGCCACGCCGCGAGCGACGGCGGCGCGCTCCGGACCGCGCCGTCCGGCCCGGCACCCGCACCCGCACCCGCACCCGCACCCGACGCACCGTCGCCCGCCGGCGCGCCGCCCCCTCCCGCGCCACGTGCCGTCGTGCCCGCCGCGAGCGCGAGGTAGCCCGCGACGAGGAGACCGGCGCCGAGCGGGAGCGAGAAGACCTCGACGCGCAGCTCGCGCGGTGACCACGCGCCGATCGCCGCGGCGAGCGCGAGGAGCCACGTGCACCACGCGGGCGGGAGGTCGTGCACGCCGCGGACGGCGCGCCGCACCCCGACCACGAGGAGCACGAGCAGCGCGACCTCGACGGCCCACACGGTCGCGATGGCGCCCCAGACCGGGCGCACGTTCGCGACGGCCCCGGCCACCACGAGCACGGCAGCGGGCGCCACGGCCCAGCGGCGGACGGTACCGGCCGCGCGAGCGGGTGCGACCCGGGCCGCGACGAGGCCCGCGCCGAGCGCGACGCCGCCCGCGGCGAGCGCCCACGCCAGCCCGACGGCGAAGACCGCTCCCCCGCCCACGACGTGCGCGACGTGCAGCGACTCGACCGTCCCGGCGGTCGCGGCGAGGACGCCCGCCACGGCGAGGCGCAGCGCGGCGGCGGCCCGCCACCCGCCCCCGGCGGGCGTGCCG
>NZ_WMKA01000018.1 GCF_009711085.1 Cellulosimicrobium composti | reverse complement strand
GCGCCCGTGACGCACTGGGCGGCGGCGGTCGCCGAGGCGGTCCGTGCGGCGAGGTCCGGCGGGCGGGGGGCGCTCGTCGTCGTGCCGGACGCGCGCGACGTCGACCAGGTGTGCGCGGCGCTCGCGGCGGCCGGGCTGCCCGCGTGGGACGCCGCGACGGGCGGCGAGGTCGTGCGCCTCACCGCGGACGAGGGCCCCGCCCCCCGGTACCGCGCGTTCCTCGCGGTGCTGCACGGCAGCGCGCGCGTGGTCGTGGGGACGCGCGCGGCCGCGTTCGCGCCCGTCGTCGACCTCGGCCTCGTGGTGTGCTGGAACGACGGCGAGGACACGCTCGCCGAGCCGCGCGCGCCCTACCCGCACGCGCGCGAGGTGCTCGCGCTACGCAGCGAGCTGGAGGGGGCGGCGTTCCTCCTCGGCTCGCACGGGCGCACGGTCGCGGCGCACGCCCTCGTGGCGCGCGGCTGGGCGCACGACCTCGCGGCGCCGCGCGACGTCGTGCGCGCCCGCGCGCCCCGCGTGCGGGCGCTGACGTCGGTCGAGCTCGCGGCGGAGGGCCCGGGCGCGGCGGCGCGCATCCCCACGGCGGCGTGGCGCGCGGCGCGCACCGCGCTCGAGCAGGGGCCGGTGCTGGTGCAGGTGCCGCGGTCCGGGTACGTGCCCGTCGTCGCGTGCGCCCGGTGCCGCACCCCCGCGCGCTGCACGGTGTGCCACGGCCCGCTCGCGCTGTCCGGCCCGCAGGCGACGCCGCAGTGCGCGTGGTGCGGGGCGCTCGCGGGCGGGTGGTCGTGCGCGGAGTGCCACTGGACGGGCCTGCGGTCGGTGCGGGTGGGGTCGCAGCGCACGGCGGAGGAGCTGGGGCGCGCGTTCGCGGGGGTGCCGGTGCAGGTGTCGGGCGCCGGGGCGGCGGGCGGCGTGCTGGGCGCGGTGTCGTCGCGGCCCGCGCTCGTCGTGGCGACGCCGGGGGCCGAGCCGGTCGCCGAGGGCGGGTACGCGGCCGCGCTCCTGCTCGACGCGGCGGTGAGCACCGCGCACGTGGGCCTCGACGTGGCGCAGGACGCGCTCGCCCGGTGGCTCGCCGCCGCGGCGCTCGTGCGGCCCGCGACGGAGGGCGGGCAGGTGCTGCTCGTGGGCGACGCCGCGCCCGCGCCGACGAACGCGCTCGTGCGCTGGGACCCGGCCCTCCTCGCCGACCGTGAGCTCGACGAGCGCGCCGAGCTCGCGCTGCCCCCGGCGGTGCGGGTCGCGGCGGTGACGGGGGACCGTCCCGCGGTCGCGGCGGTCCTGGGGCGGGTCGGGCTCGCGGGGCCGGACACCGTGCTGGGACCCGTCGAGGTGCCCGCGCCGGCGCGCGGTCGCGGCGAGGGCGACGGTCCTGCCCCGGCGATGGTCGACGCCCCGCCCGTGCGCGCCGTCGTGCGCGTGCCGGTGCGTGACGGGCGGCGCCTCGCGCGCGAGCTCGCCGCGTCGCTCGCCGTCCGGTCCGCGCGGCGCGAGCCGGGTAGCGTGCGGGTGGAGCTCGACCCGAAGGAGATCCTGTGAGCGACCGCCCCGTCCCCGCGCCCGAGGGCGCCCTCGAGCCCGCGGTCGACGCGGTGCTGTACGACTTCGGCAACGTGCTCGTCGGCTGGGACCCGTACGGCGCGTTCGCGGGCCTGGACCGCCGCGACGTGGACGCGTTCTTCGCCGACGTCGACTTCCCCGTGCTCAACCACGAGCGCGACGCGGGCGCGACGTGGGCCGACGCGCGGGCCCGGGTCGCGGCGTCGCACCCGCACCACGTGGCGCTCCTGGACCGGTACGTCGAGCAGTTCCCCGCGACGCTCACCGGCCCGGTCGAGGGCTCGGCCGAGCTCGTGCGCGAGCTGCACGACCTCGGCCTGCGGCTGTACGGGCTGACGAACTGGTCGGCCGAGCTCTACCCCCACGCCGCGCCCGCCGCGCCCGCGACGACCCTCATGCGGGACGTCCTCGTCTCCGGCCGCGAGGGACTGGCCAAGCCCGACCCGGCGATCTTCGCGCTCGCGATCGACAGGTTCGGGCTAGACCCGGCGCGCACGCTGTTCACCGACGACAGCCCGGCCAACGTCGACGCCGCGGCGCGGCTCGGCCTGCGCACCCACCTGTTCGAGGGCACCGCGGGCCTGCGCGCCGCGCTGCGCGACCTCGGGGTCGCCGTCGGACCGTGACCCCCGGCGTCCGCCGGCCGCGCAGGGGTCGTCGTGGCGGGCCTCCCGCCGCGCAGGGAGCACGCTCGTCCGGCCCGTTCGCGGCGCTCGCAGCCCTGCTGGCTGCTGCGACGCTCACAGCGTGCGGCGGCCAGGAGACGACCGGGACCGCTCGGTGGCACGTCGCGCCCGACGCGGACGCGGGGGCGAGCGCGGTGCCGATCGTGGTCGAGCACCGGGCCCGCTGCGAGACGTACCAGGGCGTCGACGTCGTCGAGAGCGACGACGCGGTGACGATCACGGTGCGGGTCGACGTGCGCGCGACCGACGCCGGGTCGGCGTGCCCGGACGTCGCGACCGCGCGCACCGTCGAGGTGCCGCTGGGCGCGCCGCTCGGCACGCGGACCGTGGACGGCCCCGGGCACACGGAGGCACCGGACCCCGGCTGAGGTGATGGCCGGGGACCCGGGGCGCCGCGGGACGGCCGCGCGACGCCACCTAGACTCGGGCCCATGCGCCTGCTGTTCGCGGGGACCCCGGATACCGCGGTCCCGTCCCTCGACGCCCTCCTCGACTCCCGCCACGACGTGGTCGCCGTGCTCACGCGCGCCGACGCCCCGTCGGGCCGCGGCCGGCGCCTGACCCCGAGCCCGGTGCGCGTGCGCGCCGAGGAGGCCGGGATCCCGGTCATCACCGACCGCCCGCGCGGGGAGGACTTCCTCGCGCGCCTCGCCGCCCTCGAGGTCGACGCGGCACCCGTCGTCGCGTACGGGGAGATCCTGCGACCCGACGTCCTCGCGGTGCCCCGGCACGGGTGGGTGAACCTGCACTTCTCCGTCCTGCCCGCCTGGCGCGGCGCGGCCCCCGTGCAGCGCGCGATCATCGCCGGCGACGAGGTCACCGGCGCCACGACGTTCCTCATCGAGGAGGGCCTCGACTCCGGGCCCACGCTCGGCACGACGACCGAGACCATCCGCCCACGCGACACCGCCGGCGACCTCCTGGGCCGCCTCGCCGTGTCCGGGGCGGGCCTGCTCGTCGCGACGCTCGACGCGCTCGAGGACGGCACGCTGCGCCCGCAGCCCCAGCCCGCCGACGGCGTCTCGCACGCCGCGAAGCTGACGACCGCCGACGCCCGCGTGCGGTGGGACCACCCGGCGCTCGCGGTCGACCGGCTCGTGCGCGGCTGCACGCCCGCCCCGGGTGCCTGGACGACCCTCCCCGGACCGGACGGCGCGCCCGCGCGGCTCGGCGTCGGGCCGGTCACGCTGCGTCCCGACGTCACCGACCTCGCACCGGGTCAGGTGCGCGCGGGGAAGAAGGAGGTGCTCGTCGGGACGGCCACGCACGCCGTGCAGCTCGGCGAGGTCGCGCCCGTCGGGAAGAAGCACATGCCCGCCGCCGACTGGGCGCGCGGCGCCCGGCTCGCCGACGACCTCGTGCTCGGGACGGAGGACGCCCGGTGAGCGCCGGGCGAGGCTCCCGCGGCGAGCGCCCGGACCGCGGTTCGAACGCACGCTCGACCGCCGACGGGCGTCAGGACGGAGCCCGGACCGGCGGGTCGAACAGGCGTTCGAGCGACGACCGCGAGAACCGGGGCACCCGATCGAACGCGCGTTCGACGGACGCGGCGCCCACCCCGGGCGACGAGCGCCGTGACGCCCGCGGACGCCAGCGCGGCGCAGCCCGCTCCCGCGGCGACGCCCACCGCAGCGCGAACGCACCCTCCCACCGCCGCAAGGGCACCGACCCCGCGCGCGACGTCGCGTTCGACGTCCTGCGCGAGGTCGACGGCTCCGACGCCTACGCCAACCTCGTCCTGCCGCCCCTCCTGCGCGAGCGCGGCGTCCGCGGCCGCGACGCCGGCTTCGCCACCGAGCTCGCCTACGGCACCCTGCGCCTGCGCGGCCGCTACGACGCGATCCTCGCGCTCTGCCTCGACCGCCCCGTCGACCGTCTCGACGCCCCCGTCCTCGACGTCCTGCGCCTCGGCACCCACCAGATCCTCGGCATGCGCGTGCCCCAGCACGCCGCCGTCTCCGAGACCGTCGGGCTCGCACGCGCCCGCACCGGCGCCGGCAGCGCCCAGCTCGTCAACGCCGTCCTGCGCCGCGTCGCCCGCACCCCGCTCGACCAGTGGCTCACCACCCTCGCCGACGACGCCCCCGACCCCCTCGCGGCGCTCGCGGCCACCCAGAGCCACCCCGTGTGGATCACCCGCGCCCTGCGCGACGCCCTCGCCGGCAACGGGCGGCCCGTCGCCGAGCTCGACGCGCTCCTCGCCGCCGACAACGACGCCCCGCGCGTCACGCTCGTCGCGCGTCCCGGCCTCGCCGACCCGCACGAGCTCGCCGACGGCGACGACCGCGTCACCCCCGCCCGGTGGGCGCCCACCGCGCTGCGCCTCGAGGGCGGCGACCCCGCCGCGTACGGCGCCGTGCGCGACGGCCGCGCCGGCGTCCAGGACGAGGGCAGCCAGCTCGTCGCCCTCGCGCTCGCCGCGGCGCCCCTCACCGGGGACCGCGGCGCCACGCCCGCCGGACCCGACGCGCGCTGGCTCGACCTGTGCGCCGGCCCCGGCGGCAAGGCCGCGCTCCTCGGCGCGCTCGCCGCCCAGCGCGGCGCGCGCCTCGTCGCGAACGAGGTCCAGCCCCACCGCGCCCGCCTCGTCGAGAAGGCGCTCGCGGCCGTCCCCGCCGACGCCGTGGAGGCCGTGCGCACGGGGGACGGGCGCGCCGTCGGCCAGGAGGAGCCGGGCGCGTACGACCGCGTGCTGCTCGACGCCCCGTGCACCGGGCTGGGTGCGCTGCGCCGACGTCCCGAGTCGCGCTGGCGCCGCACCCCGGCCGACCTCGCGACGCTCACGGGCCTCCAGCGCGAACTGCTGGGCTCCGCGCTCGACGCCGTTCGGCCCGGGGGAGTGGTCGGCTACGTCACGTGCTCGCCCCACCTCGCCGAGACGCAGGTCGTCGTCGCCGACGTCCTGCGCCGCCGTGACGACGTCGAGGTCCTCGACGCGCCCGCCGTCGTGCGGGCCGTCGTGCGCCCCGGGGCGCGCGCCGCCATCGAACTCGGCGACCGGCGCGACGTCCAGCTCTGGCCGCACGTCCACGGCACCGACGCCATGCACCTGACGCTCCTGCGCCGTACCGAGGGCTGACCGCCGGGCGGCATCCGGCGCCTGCCGTCGACAGGCAGGGCATGTCGGGCTATGCTGACAACGCGCGGTGTCAGGTTTTCCTGACGCTGCGCGATGACAGGAAAACCCGACACCCGGAGGAGTCGTGGCCGACACCTGGACCACCCCCCGCAGCCCCCGCGACCTCGGCGCCTACCTCGCCCGCGTCCGCCGCACCCGCGGCCTCACCCAGGCCCAGGTCGCCGACGAGCTCGGCATCACCCGCCAGTACCTCTCCGAGCTCGAGAACGGCGTCGACAACCTCTGGGTCCAACGCCTCTTCGAGCTCCTCGACACCCTCGACGTCGACCTCCGCCTCCAGGAACGCCGATGACCACCGTCACCGCCTGGCTCTACGGCACCCCCGTCGCCACCCTCGCACCCACCACCACCCGCACCACCGACGGCACCCCCCGCGTCACCCTCACCTGGACCCCCGACGCCCTCCACCGCTGGGGCCACCACGCCCGCGTCCTGTCACACCTGCTCCCCGTCACCCCACCCGACGAACCCGGACCCCACCCCGCCCGCGTCGCCGCCTGGCTCGACGGACTCCTCCCCGAAGGCCGCACCCGCGACGCCATGGCCATCGACGCCGGCATCGACCCCGACGACGCCCTCGCCTTCCTCGTCCACTACGGCCACGACACCGCCGGCGCCGTCCTCCTCGCCCCCGACGGGCAGCCCCTCCCCACCCCCGGCACACCCGAACGCCTCGACGACGCCGCCGTCGCCCGCCTCCTGCGCGCCGCCGTCGCCCGCAGCGGAGGAGAAGGACGCACCGACCACCTCACCAGCTCCCTGCCCGGCATGGAACCCAAGATCACCCTCCTCCACGACGAGCACGGCTGGGCCCGACCCCACGGCACCGCCCCCACCACCCACATCCTCAAGGTCGCCCGACCCTCCGACTCACCCACCGCCGACCTCGTCAACACCGAAGCCGCCGCCCTCGACCTCGCCCGCCGCACCGGACTCACCACCATCGACGCCCACGTCACCGAGCTCGACGGCGAACGCGCCATCGTCGTCACCCGCTACGACCGCATCCCCGACCCCACCGCACCCGGCGGCACCGCACGCCTCCACCAGGAGGACACCGCACAAGCCCTCGGCATCAACACCCGCGACCCCGAACGCAAGTTCCAGCACGGACGCCGCCTCCCCTCCCTCGCCGCCATCGCCCGCACCCTCCGCGACGACGGCACCCGACCCGACCCCCTCCTCGCCCTCACCACCTTCAACCTCGCCATCGGCAACACCGACGCCCACGCCAAGAACATCTCGATCCTCCGCCACGCCGACGGCACCGTCCGCCTCGCCCCCGCCTACGACGTCGCCATGCACCTCCACCACGACCACGCCTCCCGCGTCTTCGCCATGGACGTCGCCGGCGAACGCGACATGGACCGCCTCACCGCCGACCACCTCGTCACCGAAGGCACCACCTGGGGACTGCCCCGACGCCGCGCCCAGCGCGCCGTCGCCCAGACCCTCGACGGACTCCTCGCGGCGCTCGCGGACGTCGACCGCGACGCCCACCCGGGCGTGAGCCGCCACGCGTGGCGCACGGTCGAGCAGCGCACCGCCGACCTCCGCCGCGGCCTCGTCGCCTGAGCGGCGCCCGGTCACGACGACCATGCGGTCGTCGCCCGTCTCTGGCACCGGACGGCCGGTAGGGTCATGCTCGGCGCTCAGAGGGAGCGCTGGAGCAGGATCGTGTCGACCCACCGGCCGTGCTTGAAGCCGACGGCGGTGAGGCGGCCGGCCTCGGCGAAGCCGAACCGGCGGTGCAGGGGGAGCGACCCTGCGGCCTCGGGGACGTCGGCGACGACGGACACCACCTGGCGGACCCCGGCTCGCGCGCACGCGTCGAGGAGCGCGCCCAGGAGGGCGGTGCCGACGCCGCGACCGGCGTACGCGGGGTCGAGGTAGATCGTGTCCTCGGCGGTGTGCCGGTAGGCGGGCTTCGGACGCCACGGCGCCGCGTAGGCGTACCCCACGACGACCGGGGTGCCGTGGCCGTCCGGGCTCGCGGGGCCGCCGACCTCCGCGACGAGGAACGGCAGCCCGCGGCCCGTGACGTCCTCGAGCTTGCGCTCCCACGCCGCGACGTCCCAGACCTCCTCCTCGAACGTCACGCACGTGTCGCGGACGAACGGGGCGGCGATCGAGGCCACGCGCGCGAGGTCGCCCCGGGCGGCGGGGCGCACCGTGACGCCCGGCCGTCCGGACGGGGACGGGACGGGACCGGCGGGGGAGGGGAGGCTGCTCACGGCAGGAGCCTAGGGCGCCGCGTCGCGGGGACCGGCGCCCTAGGCTGTGGCCCATGGCAGCCCTCATCGCACCGAGCATCCTGTCCGCCGACTTCGCGAACCTCGAGCGCGACCTGAACGCGATCTCGACGGCCGACTACGCGCACGTCGACGTCATGGACAACCACTTCGTGCCGAACCTCACGCTCGGGCTGCCGGTGTTCGAGCGTCTCGCCCAGGTGTCGCCCGTCCCGATCGACGCGCACCTCATGATCGAGGACCCGGACCGCTGGGCGCCCGCGTACGCGGAGGCGGGCGCGGCGTCCGTGACGTTCCACGCCGAGGCCGCTGCGGCCCCGGTGCGGCTCGCCCGCGAGCTGCGGCGCCTCGGAGCCCGGGCGGGGCTCGCGCTGCGCCCTGCGACGCCCGTGGAGCCCTTCCTGGACCTCCTGGCGGAGGTCGACATGATCCTCGTCATGACGGTCGAGCCCGGGTTCGGGGGCCAGTCGTTCATCGAGGGCACGCTGCCGAAGATCCGCCGTGCCCGCGCGGCGGTGAGCGCGTCGGGGCTCGACGTCTGGATCCAGGTCGACGGGGGAGTGTCGCGCTCGACGATCGAGCGGGCCGCGGACGCGGGGGCGAACGTCTTCGTCGCCGGCTCGGCGGTCTACGGCGCCGAGAGCGTCCCGGGCGAGATCGAGGCGCTGCGCGCGCTGGCGGACGCCGCGCACGCCCACTGACCTGGCAGGAGGGGCCCACGGCGACGTGGGCCCCTTTCGTCTCCTTCTAAAAAATAGTGTGCCAAGCGCATGCCTCACCCGTCCCACCGCCGCGGACCCCGCACCACCCGGCAGGGAGGTGCGGGGTCGTTCACGCGCGTCCGACCGGTGGACCGGCGGGACGCGGGGGAATGCGCGAGTAGCATGCTCCGTTGGAAGCAGCAGTACGCACGAACGTGCTCCGGGGTCGGTGCAATTCCGAGCCGGCGGTGACAGTCCGCGACCCGCGCCCACGCGCGGTTGACCTGGTGGAACTCCAGGACCGACGGTGACAGTCCGGATGGGAGGAAGCACGTGCGGCGCGGCCACGCCCCGGGGCGTGGTGCTCCGGCGACCCGCCGTGGCACCCGGCCCCGAGGCGACGGCCTCGCCGTGGTGAGCGACGCCGTCGGGCCGCACGAGCGCCCGGCACGCCGCCCGCCCTCACCCCGGAGCACCCGTGCCCGGGAGGAGGACGATGGGCGAGCACCCCCGCACCCTGACGATCGACGCCGCGATGTCGCGCGCGCTCGAGCTCGCGGCCCGAGGGCCCGCGCACGGGCCGAACCCGCGCGTCGGCTGCGTGCTCCTCGCACCCGCACCGCACGGCACGGGTCTGCCCGACGGCGCCTCCCCGGACTCCCTCGACCCACACCCCCGCGCGGTGCTCGCCGAGGGCTACCACCAGGGCGCGGGCACGCCGCACGCGGAGGCGGCCGCCCTCGCGGACGCGCGCGCCCGCGGGATCGACGTCACGGGCGCGACCGCCGTCGTGACGCTCGAGCCGTGCGCGCACACGGGACGCACGCCGCCGTGCGCCGACGCGCTCGTCGCCGCGGGGGTGGCCGAGGTCGTCCACGCCGTCGACGACCCGAACCCCGCCGCGACCGGTGGCGCCCACCGCCTGCGCGCCGCCGGGGTCCGCGTCGTGCGGGGCCTGCGCGCCGCCGAGGGCGAGGAGCTCCTGCGGGTGTGGCTGACCGCGGTGCGTCGCGACACGCCGTACGTGACGCTCAAGACCGCGACGACCCTCGACGGGTACGTCGCGGCGCAGGACGGGACGAGCCGGTGGATCACCGGGACCGCGGCGCGCGAGCACGCGCACCGCGTGCGTGCCGAGGTCGACGCGATCGCGATCGGCACGGGCACGCTCCTCGCGGACGACCCGGCCCTCACCGCGCGCGTCCGGGCGCACGGTGCCGCGAGCGCCGAGGCTCTCGCGGAGCACCAGCCGTTGCGGGTGGTCGTGGGGTTGCGCGGCATCCCTCCGACGGCGCGGGTGCGGGGGCCGGGGGGCGAGCTGCTGCACGTGCTGTCGCGTGACGTCTCGCAGGTGCTGGGGCGGCTCGCGGAGCGGGAGGTGCGGCACGTGCTCGTGGAGGGCGGTCCGACGCTCGCGACGGCGTTCCTCGCCGCGGGGGCGGTGGACGAGCTGCACGCGTACGTGGCGCCGGTGCTGCTGGGAGGCGGGCGGCGCGTGGTGGGCGGGCTGGGCGTGGCGACGATCGCCGACGCGCACCGGTTCCGCACGGTCGAGGTGCGGCGCGTCGGGGACGACGCGCTGGTGGTGTCGAGGAAGAGCGTGGAAGGACGGGTCGGCTGATGTTCACGGGGATCGTGGAGGAGATCGGGAGGGTCCGGGGGATCGAGTTCCCGGACGGTGCGGGGCGGGACGCGGTGCTGACGGTCGAGGGGCCGCTCGCGACGTCGGACGCGGGTCTGGGTGACTCGATCGCGGTGAACGGGGTGTGCCTGACGGTGACGAGCCTGGGTGGCGACGGGTCGTTCACGGCGGACGTCATGCCGGAGTCGTTGCGGCGCACGGCGCTGGGGGACCTGGTGGCGGGTTCGCCGGTGAACCTGGAGCGTGCGGTGCGGGCGGACGCGCGGCTGGGCGGTCACGTGGTGCAGGGGCACGTGGACGGAGTGGGCGCGCTCGTGAGCCGGTCGCCGGGGGAGCGCTGGGACGACCTGGTGTTCTCGGCGCCGGAGGGCCTGACGCGGTACGTCGCGGAGAAGGGCTCGATCGCGGTGAGCGGCGTCTCGCTCACGGTGACGCACGTGGACGAGGAGACGTTCGGCGTCTCGCTCATCCCGACGACGCTGGAGGCGACGATCCTCGGCGGGCTGACCCCGGGGGACCGGGTGAACCTGGAGGTGGACGTGCTCGCGAAGTACGTGGAGCGCCTGCTCGTGTCGGGCGTGGTGGCGGGGAGGGCGTCGTGACGCGCGAGCCGTCCGCGAGCGCCGCGGTGCCGGGTGTGCGGCTGGGCACGGTGGAGGAGGCGCTGGCGGAGATCCGGGCGGGTCGTCCGGTGCTGGTGGCGGACTCCCCGGACCGGGAGAACGAGGCGGACGTGGTGTTCGCGGCGCAGGGGGTGTCGGCGGAGTGGGTGGCGTGGACGATCCGGCACTCGTCGGGGTACCTGTGCGCGCCGATGCCGGCGGCGCGGGCTGATGCGTTGGAGCTGCCGTTGATGGTGCCGCACAGCCAGGACCCGCGGCGGACGGCGTACACGGTGACGGTGGACGCGGCGACGGGGGTGACGACGGGGATCTCGGCGGAGGACCGGGCGCGGACGTTGCGGGTGCTGGCGGACCCGGCGTCGGGTCCGGTGGACCTGATCCGGCCGGGTCACGTGCTGCCGTTGCGGGCGGTGCCGGGGGGTGTGCTGCATCGTGCGGGGCACACGGAGGCGGCGGTGGACCTGGTGCGGCTGGCGGGTGCGGGCGAGGTCGGGGGGATCGCGGAGCTGGTGCACGACGACGGCACGATGATGCGTCTGCAGGACGCGGCGGCGTTGGCGGAGCGGGACGGTCTGGTGCTGCTGACGATCGCGGACCTGGTGGCGTGGCGGCTGGTGCACGACCCGGTGCCGGTGGACGTGCCGGTGGCGGCGGACCGGGAGGGTCTGGCGCGGCGGGTGCACCGGACGGCGGAGGCGGACCTGCCGACGGCGCACGGCCGGTTCCGGGTGATCGGGTACCGGGACCTGCGTACGGGGGCGGAGCACGTGGCCCTGGTGCCGGCGGTCCCCCCTCCCGGTGCCGCGGATCGGGGTGAGGCCGGCACGGAGTCCGCGAGCGCCGTCGGGCGGGAGGTCGTGCCGGTGGTGCGGGTGCACTCGGAGTGCCTGACGGGTGATGCGTTCGGGTCGCTGCGGTGCGACTGCGGTCCGCAGCTGCGGGCGGCGATGGAGCGGGTCGCGGCGGAGGGTGGCGCGGTGGTGTACCTGCGGGGGCATGAGGGGCGCGGGATCGGGCTGCTGGCGAAGATCGGCGCGTACGAGCTGCAGGACGCGGGTCTGGACACGGTGCAGGCGAACCTGGAGCTGGGGTGGCCGGTGGATCGTCGGGAGTACGGGGCGGCGGCGGCGATCCTGGCGGACCTGGGCCTGTCGCGGGTGCGGTTGCTGACGAACAACCCGGCGAAGGTGACGGGGCTCGTGGCCTCGGGCATCGACGTGGCGGGGACGGAGCGGATCGAGGTGGGTCACGGGGAGTTCAACCGGGCGTACCTGGTGACGAAGAAGGTGGCGATGGGTCATCTGCTGGACACGGTGCGGGTCCCGGACGGGGTTCGTGCGGACGAGTCGGAGGAGGACGAGGGATGAGCGGGGCGGGTGCGCCGACGATCAGCGTGGACGGGACGGGGCTGCGGGTGACCGTGGTCGCGGCGAGCTGGCACACGCAGGTGATGGACGGGTTGCTGGCGGGGGCGCGGCGCGCCCTGGCGGCGGCGAACGTGTCGCACGTGACGGAGGTGCGGGTGCCGGGGTCGTTCGAGCTGCCGGTGGCGGCGGCGCGGGCGGTGGAGCACGGGGCGGACGCGGTGGTGGCGCTGGGGGTGGTGATCCGTGGGGGGACGCCGCACTTCGAGTACGTGTGCCAGGCGGCGACGTCGGGCCTGACGGAGGTGAGCGTGCGCACGGGTGTGCCGGTGGGGTTCGGGGTGCTGACGTGCGACGACGAGCAGCAGGCGCTGGACCGTGCGGGCCTGGAGGGGTCGCGCGAGGACAAGGGCGCGGAGGCGGCGGAGGCCGCGGTCGCGACGGTGGTGGCGTTGCGGGGCCTGTGACGGGGGTGGTCGGGGCGTGCCCGCTGGGCGGACCGCGCCCCGGCCTCGTCCGGGTGGCGGATACCCTGGGACGTGTGAAGACGTTCGAGTCCCTGTTCGCGGAGCTGTCCGAGAAGGCCACGACGCGACCTGCCGGTTCCGGCACGGTCGCGGAGCTGGACGCCGGCGTGCACGCGATCGGGAAGAAGGTGGTCGAGGAGGCCGCCGAGGTGTGGATGGCCGCCGAGTACGAGGGCGACGTGAAGACGGCGGAGGAGATCTCGCAGCTCCTGTACCACCTGCAGGTCCTCATGCTGGCGAAGGGTCTGAGCCTGCAGGACGTGTACGAGCATCTGTGAGCGGCCCGCGCCGGTGCGCGACGTGCGCCCGGCCGCGAGCGCCGCTCGTTCCTGCTCGTCCCTGCCCCGTCTCCCCTGATCCCCTGAAGCGAAGGTCCTGTCATGCTGCGTATCGCCGTCCCCAACAAGGGGTCCCTGTCCGAGCCCGCCGTCGAGATGCTGCGCGAGGCGGGGTACCGCCAGCGTCGTGACTCGCGCGAGCTGGTGCTGGCCGACCCGGACAACGACGTCGAGTTCTTCTTCCTGCGTCCGCGGGACATCGCGGTGTACGTGGGGTCGGGCACGGTGGACGTGGGCATCACGGGTCGTGACCTGCTGCTGGACTCGGGTGCGGACGCGGTGGAGCACATGCAGCTCGGGTTCGGGGGGTCGACGTTCCGGTACGCGGCGCCGGCGGGGACGATCACGTCGTTGGAGCAGGTGCAGGGGCTGCGGGTCGCGACGTCGTACGAGGTGCTCGTGGAGGGGCACCTGCGGGCGCACGGCGTGGAGGCGACGGTCGTGCACCTGGACGGTGCGGTGGAGTCGGCGGTGCAGCTCGGGGTGGCGGACGTCGTCGCGGACGTGGTGTCGACGGGCACGACGTTGCGGGGTGCGGGCCTGGAGGTGTTCGGCGACCCGATCCTCGTGTCGGAGGCGGTGCTGATCCGTCCGCGCGCGGTCGCGGAGGAGGACGTGCCGGCGGGCGTGGAGGTGCTGAGCCGTCGCCTGCAGGGGGTGCTGACGGCGCACGAGTACGTGCTCATGGACTACGACGTGCCGGTAGCGCTGGTGGAGCGGGCGGTGGCGATCACGCCGGGCCTGGAGTCGCCGACGGTGTCGCCGCTGCACGACCGGGAATGGGCGGCGGTGCGCGCGATGGTGCGCCGGGACCGCACGAACCAGGTGATGGACGCCCTGTACGAGGTGGGGGCGCGCGCGATCCTCGTGACGCGGATCCACGCGTCGCGCCTCTGACCACGGGCGACGGCCCGCCGCGTGGTGCGCGGGGGTGTGAGACGGTGGCGGCATGAGCACCGACCCGTTCCCCGACCCCGGCCTGCCGGGTGACCGCGACGACGACCCGTACCGCACGTTCCGCCCGAGGTTCGGGCTGGTGTCGGCGTGGGCGACGGGCGTCGTGGTGGTCGGCGGGTGCGTCCTGGTGGGCGTGTCCGCGACGGGCCCGCTCGGCACGTCGTGGGTGAACCGGTTGTCCCTGGCGGCGTTCGCGCTGTTCGCGGCGTGGCTGCTGTGGCGGCTCGGCGGCGTGCACGCCGCCCCGACGCGCGAGGGGCTGCGGGTGCGCAACGTCATCTACACGCGGCGGCTCGCGTGGGCGCAGGTCGTGTCGGTGCGGTTCGGCTCCGGTGACGCGTGGGTGCGCCTGGACCTCGCGGACGGGTCGACCCTGGCGGTCATGGGCATCCAGCGGGCGGACGGTGCCCGCGGGGAGGCGGAGGCGCGGCGCCTCGCCGCGCTCGTGCAGGCGCACGGCGAGGCGCCCGAACGCCCCTGACGCGCCCGGCCCGCGCGGGCTCCGGAACCGGGCGCCGGGGACGGCGATCCCACCACGACGAGGACGGCCCCCGCATCCACCTGGGTGCGGGGGCCGTCCTCGTTCGCGGCGACGGTGTCGCCCGGGGCCGTCAGTACGACGCGCGGTGGCGGGGCTTGCGCTCCCCGCGGTCGTCGGCGCGGTCGAAGCGGTCGCGCCGCTCGTCACGACGACCCGACGGGCCGTGCCCGGCACGCGGGCCGCGGGACGCGGGCGCGCCCTCGTCGACGCGGATGCTCAGCGCCTTCCCGGCGACCCGGGCGCGCGAGATGCGGTCCATCGTGTCGGCGTCGAGCGGCGCGGTGATGTCCACGAGGGAGAACGACGGGAAGATGTCGATCTTGCCGACGTCCGACCCGGCCAGGCCGGCCTCGTTCGTCAGGGCGCCGACGATGCCGCCGGGCATCACGCCGTCCTTGTGCCCGACCGACAGGCGGTAGCGCGTGCCGACGGCGTCGCGACGGATGCCGCGCGTCCCGTCACCCTCGCGCCGGCCCGACGCACGGTCGCCGCGCGACGGGCGCTCGCCCGTGCGCTCCGTGCGACGCGCCTTCGCCTGCTCGCGCGCCGCGGCGCGCTCCGCCTCGAACCGCTCCTGCTCCTCGCGGGCGCGCGGCCCGTCGTCCCCGACCGCGAGCGCCGCCATGGCCGCGGCGAGGTCGACCGGGTCGACGTCGTGCTCGGCGAGGAACGTGCGGATCATGTCGGCGTACATGGACAGGCGGCCGGCCTCGCGGCGCGCGGGCACCTGGCCGAGGAGGGTGCGGACCTTGTGCGCGGACACGTCCGCGGGGGAGGGGATCTCGACCTCCTCGAGCGGGGTGCGCGTGGTGCGCTCGATGGCGCGCAGGCGCCCGCGCTCGTGCGGGGTGACGAAGCTCAGGGCCTCGCCGGTGCGTCCCGCGCGGCCGGTGCGGCCGATGCGGTGCACGTACGCCTCGGGCTCGCCCGGCAGGTCGAAGTTCACGACGAGGCCGATGCGGTCGACGTCGAGGCCGCGCGCGGCGACGTCGGTCGCGACGAGGACGTCGAGCGCGCCGGAGCGCAGGCGCTCGACGATCTTCTCGCGCTCCTTCTGCGCGACGTCGCCCGAGATGGTCGCGGCGGAGATGCCGCGCTCGACGAGGGCGGACCCGACCTCCTCCGCGGCGCCGCGCGTGCGGGTGAACACGATCGCGGCCTCGGCGTCGGACGTGGCGAGGACGCGCACGAGCGAGCCGGTCTTGTGGCGGAACGGCACGACGGCGTACGTCTGGCGCACGCTCGTCACCGTGGAGGACTGGCGGGCGACCGCGATCTCGACCGGGTCGGTGAGGTGCTCGTTCGCGACGCGGCGGATCGGGCCGGGCATCGTCGCGGAGAACAGGGCGACCTGACGCTCGCGCGGGGCGCGGGAGAAGATCGTGTCGACGTCCTCCGCGAAGCCCATGCGCAGCATCTCGTCGGCCTCGTCGAGCACGAGGAAGCGCACGTCGTCGAGCACGAGGGTGCCGCGCTCGATGTGGTCGATGACGCGCCCGGGCGTGCCGACGACGACCTGCGCGCCGGCCGCGAGCGCCCGCTGCTGCGGCTGGTAGGGGGAGCCGCCGTAGACGGCGACGACGTCGACCTTGGGCAGGTGCGTCGCGAAGGACTCGACGGCGTCGGCGACCTGCATCGCGAGCTCGCGGGTCGGGGTGAGGACGACGGCCTGGACGCGGCGCTGCGCGGGGTCGATCGCGGCGAGCAGCGGGAGGCCGAACGCGGCGGTCTTGCCGGTGCCGGTCTGGGCGACGCCGGTGATGTCGCGGCCCGCGAGGAGCGCGGGGATGGCCTCGGCCTGGATCGCGGACGGGGTGACGAACCCGAGGTCGGCGACGGCGCGCTCGAGCGGCGCGGGCAGGCCGAGGTCGGCGAACACGGGGCCGGTCGGGGCGGCGGGCTCCGGGCGGGTGTCGGGGGTGGTGGAGTGGTCGAGGGCGTGCGTGGGCGCGACGACGTCAGCAGTCATGAAGGGGTGAGGACCGTTCGTTTCGGGGTGTGGAGTGGCGTGCGGTCACCGGGTCGGTTCTCGCAGGTCGCACTCCCGAACACACCAGGCCGGGCACCGCGTCGATCGGACGATCGGACGGGGACGGCCACTCTCACGGACACACGCGGGACGAGCGACGAACTCCAGAGGTGCCACCCATCCTACCGGAGCGCGCGCGGCGCGCGGGGGTGAGGCCCGGTGACGTCCCTCACCGCGACCCGCGCCCGGGCGTCGCCTCGGCAGGGAGGTGTCGGGCGAAGCGGGTGATTTCCCCCGTCCCGGGCGCCGCGCCGGGAAATGAGGGGCAGGGGCCGGTGGGCCCGTACGTAGGATGGTCGCGCGCGGCAGGTCGCCGCGGCGGCGCGACGTGAGCTCGGGGCGGTGGGTGTGGCAGCAGGGCAGCAGGTCAGCTCCCGCGTCCTGACCGTCCCGAACGTCATCAGCCTCGTGCGGCTGCTCCTCGTGCCGGTGTTCGCGGTGCTCATCGTGAACGGCCACGACGTGTGGGCGCTGGTCGTGCTCGCCGTGTCCGGGGCGTCGGACTGGCTCGACGGCGTGCTCGCGCGGCGCCTGGACCAGGTGAGCCGCCTCGGGCAGGCGCTCGACCCCGCGGCGGACCGCCTCTTCATCCTCGTCACCCTCCTCGGCCTCGCGTGGCGCGACGTCGTGCCCGTGTGGCTCGTCGTCGTCATCGTCGCGCGCGACGTGCTGCTCGCCGGCCTCATGCCGCTCCTCGCCCGCCACGGGTACGGCCCGCTCCCGGTGAGCTTCGCCGGCAAGGCGGGGACGTTCGCGCTGCTGTACGCGTTCCCGCTGCTGCTGCTCGCGGAGATGCCGGGCTGGGTCGGCGACGTCGCCGCCGTCACCGCGTGGGCGTTCACCTGGTGGGGCGTCGGCCTGTACTGGCTCGCGGGCGCGCAGTACGTGCTGCAGACCCGGGCCCTCGTGATCAGCGACCGCGCCGCGTCCCGCCGGGGCGAGGACGCGGGCCCCGCGACGGAGGAGGCGCCGTGACCCCGCAGCGACCCGAGCAGCGACCGGGCGTGCGCCGGGCACCGGTCGACGCGTCCATGACGCTGCTCAACGAGGTCATGTTCCGCCCGCTCGACCCCGGGTACGCGGACGCGGCCGCGCGCCGCGCCGCCGGGGGAGCGCCGCCGCGCGGCCGGGCCGGCGCGGTCGGTCTCGTCGCCCTCGCGGTCGTGCTCGGGCTCGTGACGACGGCCGCCGCCGTGCAGCTGCGCGCCCCGCAGCCCGGGGTGATCGCCGCCCGCGAGACGCTCGAGCAGGAGATCCTCACCCGGCAGGGCGTCGCCGAGGAGCTGTCCGTGCGGGGCGCGGCGCTCTCCGCGGAGATCGAGCAGCTGCAGGGCGAGGCGCTCACCGGCGCGAGCGCCGACGTGCTGCAGGGCCTGCAGGCGGAGGGCGCGCTCACCGGCACGCAGGCCGTCGAGGGGGAGGGCGTCGTCGTCACGCTCGACGACACGAGCGGCGGCCTGTCGTCCGACGACGTCGACGCCAGCTCGCTCGTGCACGACTCCGACCTGCAGCGCGTCGTCAACGCGCTCTGGGCCGGGGGCGCCGAGGCCGTCGCCATCAACGACCAGCGCCTCACCGGGCTGTCCGCGATCCGCAGCGCCGGCGACGCCGTGCTCGTCGACCTCCAGCCGCTCGTCGGACCCTACCGGGTCGAGGCCGTCGGCGACCCCGACGCGCTGCGCACCTCGCTCCTGCGCTCCGGCACGTCCGACTTCCTGCAGCTGCTCGGCACCCAGTACGGCATCCGGTCGAGCGTGACCACGCAGAGCCGCATCGACCTGCCGGGCCGCTCCGCCCCGACGCTGTTCTTCGCGCAGCCGCCGGACGCGACCGTAGACTCCGACGCACCCGCCGGGACCACCGACGGCACCACGACCGACGGGTCCGGGGCGGGCCCGGACGCGCACGAGACAGGGCAGGAGATCGTCGAATGATCGCAGCAGTCGGACTGGTGGTGGGCATCGTCGCGGGGCTCGTCCTGCAACCCACCGTGCCCGTGTCGCTGCAGCCCTACCTGCCGATCGCCGTCGTCGCCGCGCTCGACGCCCTGTTCGGCGGTCTGCGCGCCCGGCTCGACGGCCTGTTCGACGACAAGGTCTTCCTCGTGTCGTTCCTGTCGAACGTCGTCGTGGCCGCGCTCATCGTGTTCCTCGGCGACCAGCTCGGCGTCGGGAGCCAGCTGTCCACCGCGGTCGTCGTCGTGCTCGGCATCCGCATCTTCTCCAACGCCGCCGCGATCCGGCGCCACATCTTCAAGGCGTGAGCGTGAGCCCCGACCCCCGCGACCGGACCGGCGCCGACACGCCCCAGGACCAGACCCCGGCCGCCGTCGACCCCGACGTGGCCGAGACCGGCCCGCCCGCGCCCACCGACGCCACGGCCGACGCGCCCGACGCGGGACGGACCGACGACGGCCGCACCACCGACACGCCCGTCGCCGAGACGTCCTCGGACGACGCCCCGGCCCCTGACGAGGACGTCCCGGCCGACGGCTCCGCGCCCGACGACGCGCGCGAAGCTGCCGACGCCGCGACCGAGCCGGCCGACGAGGCTGCTGACGCCGTGGGGACGGCCGCCACCGAGCCGGACGCTCCCGCACCGGCGCAGGAGCCGGCGCCGACGGACCCGGACGACGAGGACACGGGCGAGGACGGCGGGGCGGTCGCGTCCGCACCGGACGCTGCAGACGTGGACACCGCGGACGTGCACACCGCAAACGTGGACACCGCCACCGAGGACGACGACCCCGGCACCGCGGTCGACGACCACGCGACGCACGACGACGCCGCCACGGACCCTTCCGACGCTCGGCAGGCCGCGGACGCGGACGTGCCCGGCGACGCGCCCGCGGAGCCCGCAGCCGCGACGACACCGGGCCGGCCGGAGGAGCCGCCGGCCACGACGGGCGCGATCGGCGCGGTCGGGCGGCACGGCACGCCCAGCCGGCCCGAGCCCCGCGGCCTGCGCGGCCTCGGCAGCGCGCTGCGGCCCCGCGCGTCCCGGTCGCAGATCGTCGTCGGCGTGCTGTGCGCGCTGCTCGGGTTCGCGCTCGTCGTCCAGGTGAGCCAGACGCAGGAGGACCAGCTGTCCTCGCTGCGCCAGAGCGACCTCGTGCGACTGCTCGACGACGTGACGCAGCGCTCGGGCGAGCTCGAGGACCAGGTGTCGTCGCTCGAGGCGACGCGCGACGAGCTGCAGTCCGGCTCCGGCCGCGAGCGCGCGGCGCTCGAGCTCGCGGAGGAGCAGGCGCAGACGCTCGGGATCCTGTCGGGGCGCCTGCCCGCCGAGGGGCCGGGGGTGACGATCGACGTCGTCGAGGGTCCCGAGGCGCTCGACGCGTTCGCGCTCTTCAACGTGCTCGAGGAGCTGCGCAACGCCGGCGCGGAGGCCATGGAGGTCAACGGGGTCCGGCTCGTCGCGAGCAGCTACTTCGAGGACTCGGCGGACGGCGTCGTCGTCGACGGGCAGACGATCGAGTCCCCGTACCGGTGGTCGGTGATCGGCGACCCGTCGACGCTCGAGACCGCGCTCGAGATCCCGGGTGGCGCCATGGCGTCGCTGCGTGCCGACGGCGCGCGCACCACGGTCACGCAGGAGGACCGGGTCGAGGTCGGCGCGACCGTCGAGCCCCGTGCGCCCGAGTACGCGACCCCCGTCCCGGCCGACGAGTGACCGCGGCTTCACGCAGCCCGTGGGCCGGGGTAGGTTGGGACGACTGCGGGTCGCGTGCACCGTGTGACCTGCGGGTGTAGTAGTTTTCGAGCACGATTCCCCGCACGAGGGCCGGTGCCCTCCGGTGCGGGATTTCCGAGGTCGAGCACGACGTGCGTGAGCCCCGAGGAGGCGAGATGAGTGTCCCAGGCGGTCCTGAGGTGCCGAACCGGGCGGGTAGCGACACGACGGTCAGCTTCGGCCGGATCGAGGCCCCGATCGAGGAGGGCGTGCAGCCCGGTGGCCTGAGCCCCGAGGAGCACGCCGCGGTCGCGGCCCTGCCGCGCCACTCCGCCCTGCTCATCATGCAGCGCGGCCCCGGGCAGGGGTCGCGCTTCCTCCTCGACGCCGAGCGCACCGTCGCCGGCCGGTCCGAGCACGCGGACATCTTCCTCGACGACGTCACCGTCTCGCGCAAGCACGCCGAGTTCGTGCGCGAGGGCGAGCGGTTCGTCGTGCGCGACGTCGGGTCGCTGAACGGCACGTACGTGAACCGCAGCCGCATCGACGCCGTCGCGCTCTCGACGGGCGACGAGGTGCAGATCGGCAAGTACCGGCTCACGTTCCACGCCAGCCCGCACGCGGGGGCCCCGGCGGGCGGCACGGCACCGCGGTCGTGAGCGCCTCGACGGGAGCCGCGCACGCCACGGTGCCCGAGCCCGCGGGCGGCCCCGAGCCGTGGCCGCAGGGCATCTCGCGGCGCGCGACCATGCGGATCTCCGACGTGCTGCGGGCGCTGCGCGCCGAGTTCCCCAACGTCAGCCACTCCAAGCTGCGCTTCCTCGAGGAGCAGGGGCTCATCGAGCCCGTGCGCACCGCGTCGGGGTACCGGCAGTACAGCCCCGCGGACGTGGAGCGCCTGCGCTTCGTGCTCGTCGAGCAGCGTGACCGGTACCTCCCGCTGAAGGTCATCAAGGAGCGCCTCGCCGCGCTCGACGCGGGCACCGAGGTCGAGCAGCTCGCCCCGCGCCTCGCGACGAGCGACGGCGAGCCCGGCTCCGCGGCCGTGCGCCAGCGGTACACGGTCGACGCGCTCGTGTCCGCGGCGGGCGTCGAGCGCGAGCTCGTCGAGGGCCTCATCGAGGCGGGCGTGCTGCGGCAGGCGCCGGGCGGTCAGCTCGACGCGCGGTCGCTCGACGTCGTCGTGCTCGCCGCGGGCCTCGCCGAGTACGGCATCGAGCCGCGCCACCTGCGCTCCCTGCGCACCGCCGCCGACCGCCACGTGAGCCTCGTGCACCAGGTCGTCTCGCCGTGGCGCGGCCAGCAGAGCGCGTCCGCCCGCGCCCACGCGGGGACCGTCGCGTCGGAGGTCGGGGAGCTCTGCGCCCAGCTGCACACCGTGTTCGTGCGGCAGGGCATCGACGACCTCACCCGCTGACCGCCGGGACGCGCCCGCGTCACGACGAGTCGGCCGCACCCCCTGCCGGATGCCGGGCGGAGTCGTACCGTGGAGGGGTGAGCGACGACGTCCCGATGGTCCCGGTCGAGGTGCTGGGGGTCCGTCAGCAGCAGCGCGACCAGGAGATCGTGGTGCTGCTGCTCGACGACGCGTCCGAGCTCGTCGTCCCGATCGTCATCGGGCCGCGCGAGGCCAGCGCGATCGCGATGGCCCAGGCCGGGCTGCCCACGCCGCGACCCATGACGCACGACCTGCTGCGCGACCTCCTCGACGCGGTCGGGGTCCGGCTCGAGCGGGCGGAGATCGTCGCGCTCGACGGCGGGATCTTCTTCGCCGAACTCGTCCTGAGCAACGGCGTGCGGCTCGACTCGCGCGCGTCGGACGCGATCGCGGTCGCGGTCCGCACCGGCAGCCCCGTGCTGTGCTCGGCGGAGGTCGTCGCGACCGCGGGCGTCGAGGTCGTGGACGTCGCCCAGCAGGAGGAGGTCGAGAAGTTCCGTGACTTCCTCGACCACGTCCAGCCCGAGGACTTCTCGGTGGACGAGTAGGGGAGCCCGGCACGCTCGACCTCCAGGACAGGTCGAGACCTCCGGGCACAACGGACGAAGCGGACCTTCGACCTCAGGTTGAGGGTTGGGCGGTCGGGTCGGCGCACGCGCGGGCGCGACACACCCCCGCGCTCGGGCGGTCGGTCGTTGACGGCCCCCGGCGGCGCCCATAGCGTGGTCGTGGACATCACCCCAGGAGGCGACAGTGAACAGCAGCGGTGAGGCGAGCGTCGGTGCCGGCGCGGCAGTTCCGCAGGGTGCGCAGGGTCTCCTCTTCGGGGAGGACATCACCGAGCAGGACACCACGACGGGCTACCGCGGACCCACCGCGTGCCGCGCCGCCGGCATCACGTACCGCCAGCTCGACTACTGGGCCCGCACCGGGCTCGTCGAGCCCACCGTGCGCCCGGCGTCCGGTTCCGGCTCCCACCGGCTCTACAGCTTTCGCGACATCCTCGTGCTCAAGGTCGTCAAGCGGCTCCTGGACACCGGGGTCTCGCTGCAGCAGATCCGCCAGGCCGTCGAGCACCTGCGCGAGCGCGGGGTCGACGACCTCGCGCAGATCACGCTCATGAGCGACGGCGCGAGCGTGTACGAGTGCACGTCGCCCGACGAGGTCGTCGACCTCGTGCAGGGCGGGCAGGGCGTGTTCGGCATCGCGGTCGGCCGGGTCTGGCGCGAGGTCGAGGGCACGCTCGCGGAGCTGCCGACCGAGTCGCTCGAGGACGACGACGCCACGGCGAGCCCGCAGGACGAGCTCGCCCAGCGCCGTCGCGCGCGCTCCGCCGGCTGACGCCGCCCACCCGCGCCCGCTGCGGTCGGGCGCCCCGGACCCGCCCGACGGCTGTGGACCACGTCACAGCCGGTGCGGCGGCCTGCCCTGCGAGGCCGTGGGAGGATCGCCCGGTACGTGGTGCGTCGCGCCCTCCCCGGTGCGTCGGCGCCGCCGGTCGAGGGATGGAGTCCCGGTGTTCTCGAAGGTCCTGGTCGCCAACCGCGCGGAGATCGCCGTCAGGGCGTTCCGCGCCGCCTACGAGCTGGGGGCCCGCACGGTCGCGGTCTTCCCGCAGGAGGACCGGAACTCCGAGCACCGCCTCAAGGCCGACGAGGCCTACCTCATCGGGGAGCCCGGCCACCCCGTGCGCGCCTACCTCGACATCGACGAGATCGTGCGCGTCGCGCGCGAGGCCGGCGCGGACGCCGTCTACCCCGGTTACGGCTTCCTGTCCGAGAACCCGGACCTCGCGCGGGCGTGCGCCGACGCCGGCCTGACCTTCGTCGGACCCCCGCCCGAGGTGCTCGAGCTCGCCGGCAACAAGGTCCGCGCGCTCAAGGCCGCCCGCGAGGCGGGGCTCCCCGTCCTCGCGTCGAGCGAGCCGTCGTCCGACGTCGACGAGCTCGTCGCGGCCGCCGACGCCATCGGCTTCCCCGTGTTCGTCAAGGCCGTCGCCGGCGGCGGCGGGCGCGGCATGCGGCGCGTCGACACGCGCGAGGAGCTCCCCGAGGCGCTGGCCGCGGCGATGCGCGAGGCCGACGGCGCGTTCGGCGACCCGACCGTGTTCCTCGAGCAGGCCGTGCTGCGCCCGCGCCACATCGAGGTGCAGATCCTCGCCGACGGCGCCGGGAACGTCGTGCACCTGTACGAGCGCGACTGCTCGCTGCAGCGCCGCCACCAGAAGGTCGTCGAGATCGCGCCCGCGCCGAACCTCGACCCCGCGATCCGCGACGCGCTGTGCGCCGACGCCGTGCGGTTCGCGCGCCACATCGGGTACCAGAACGCGGGCACGGTCGAGTTCCTCGTCGACACGGTCGGGGAGCGCGCCGGGCAGCACGTGTTCATCGAGATGAACCCGCGCATCCAGGTCGAGCACACCGTGACCGAGGAGGTCACCGACGTCGACCTCGTCTCCGCGCAGATGCGCATCGCGTCCGGCGAGACGCTCGAGGACCTCGGCATCCGCCAGGAGGACGTGCGCGTCAACGGCGCCGCCCTGCAGACCCGCATCACGACCGAGGACCCGGCGAACGGGTTCCGCCCCGACACGGGCCGCATCATCGCCTACCGCTCCCCGGGCGGCGCGGGCGTCCGGCTCGACGGCGCGACCGCGACCGCCGGGTCCGTCGTCTCCGGCCACTTCGACTCGATGCTCGTCAAGCTCACGTGCCGCGGGCGCGACTTCCCGACGGCGGTGCGCCGCGCCCGGCGCGCGCTCGCCGAGTTCCGCATCCGCGGTATCCGGACGAACATCCCGTTCCTGCAGGCCGTCCTCGCCGACCCCGAGTTCGTCGCCGGGAACGTCGCGACGTCGTTCATCGACGAGCGCCCCGAGCTGCTCGCCGCGCGCGAGAGCGCCGACCGGGGCACGCGCCTGCTCGCCCACGTCGGCGACACGACGGTCAACCGCCCGCACGGCGAGCCGCGGCGCACGATCGACCCCGCGACGAAGCTGCCCGCGCTCGACCTCGCCGTCGCGCCCCCGCCCGGGTCGCGCCAGCAGCTCCTCGAGCTCGGCCCCGAGGGCTTCGCCCGCGCCCTGCGCGCCGAGCAGCGGCTGCGCGTCACCGACACCACGTTCCGCGACGCCCACCAGTCGCTGCTCGCGACGCGCGTGCGCACCCACGACCTCGCGGCTGTCGCGCCGTACGTCGCGCGAGCCACCCCGCAGCTGTGGTCCGTCGAGGCCTGGGGCGGCGCCACGTACGACGTCGCGCTGCGCTTCCTCGGCGAGGACCCGTGGGAGCGGCTCGCCGCGCTGCGCGAGGCGATGCCGAACCTCGCGATCCAGATGCTGCTGCGCGGGCGCAACACCGTCGGCTACACGCCGTACCCGCACCGCGTCACCGAGGCGTTCGTCGAGGAGGCCGCGGCCACCGGGATCGACGTGTTCCGCATCTTCGACGCGCTCAACGACGTCGACCAGATGCGCCCCGCGATCGAGGCCGTGCGCGCGACCGGCACCACGGTCGCGGAGGTCGCCCTGTGCTACACGGGCAACCTCCTCGACCCGGCCGAGGACCTGTACACGCTCGACTACTACCTGCGCCTCGCCGACCGCATCGTCGAGGCGGGCGCGCACGTGCTCGCGATCAAGGACATGGCGGGGCTGCTGCGCCCCGCCGCCGCGACGCGCCTCGTGAGCGCGCTGCGCGAGCGGTTCGACCTGCCCGTGCACCTGCACACGCACGACACGTCCGGCGGGCAGATGGCGACGCTCCTCGCCGCCGCCGCGGCGGGCGTCGACGCCGTGGACGCCGCGAGCGCCGCGATGGCCGGGACGACGAGCCAGCCGTCGCTGTCGGCGCTGGTCGCGGGGCTGGAGCACACGGAGCGTGACACGGGACTGTCGCTCGCGGCGGTCGCGGACCTCGAGCCGTACTGGGAGGCGGTGCGCCGCGTGTACGCGCCGTTCGAGTCGGGTCTGCCGGGGCCGACGGGGCGCGTGTACGAGCACGAGATCCCGGGCGGGCAGCTGTCGAACCTGCGGCAGCAGGCGATCGCGCTGGGTCTGGGGGACAAGTTCGAGCAGGTCGAGGCGATGTACGCGGCGGCGGACCGCATCCTCGGGCGTCTGGTCAAGGTGACGCCGTCGTCGAAGGTCGTGGGCGACCTCGCGCTGCACCTGGTGGCGGTGGGTGCGGACCCGGCGGAGTTCGCGGCGGACCCGCAGGCGTTCGACATCCCGGACTCGGTCGTCGGGTTCCTCGGCGGCGAGCTCGGTGACCCGCCCGGCGGGTGGCCGGAGCCGTTCCGGTCGCGTGCGCTGGCGGGGCGTGCTGCGCGCGGCGGCGTGACGCCGTTGGCGCCGGAGGACGAGGCGGAGCTCGCGCAGCCGGGGGAGGTGCGCCGTCGTCGGCTCAACCACCTGCTGTTCGCGGGGCCGACGAAGGAGTTCGAGCAGGTGCGCCAGACGTACGGGGACGTGTCGGTGCTGGACACCCCGACGTACCTGTACGGGTTGGAGCCGGGTCAGGAGGTCGCGGTCTCGCTGGGCAAGGGCGTGCGTCTGCTCGTGGGCCTGGAGGCGATCGGGACGCCGGACGAGCGCGGCATGCGTACGGTGATGTTCACCCTGAACGGTCAGCTGCGCCCGATCCAGGTGCGCGACCGGTCGGTCGACGTGGACGTGCGCACCGCGGAGAAGGCGGACCCGACGCAGCCGGGGCAGGTCGCGGCGCCGTTCGCGGGCGCGGTGACGCCGGTGGTCGCGGTGGGCGACGTCGTCGAGGCGGGCCAGACGGTCGCGACGGTCGAGGCGATGAAGATGGAGGCGGCGATCACGACGCCGGTCGCGGGCACGGTCCAGCGTGTCGCGGTGGGTGCGGTGCAGCAGCTCGAGGGTGGCGACCTGGTCCTCGTGGTGGGCTGACCGCAGCAGGACGGCGGCCGGCTCGCGACGGGCCGGCCGGGTGAGAGGGCGAGTCGAGGAGGTTCCATGCGCGTCACGTTCCACGGCCACGCGTGCGTCACGGTGCGCCACGGCGGGCAGGTGGTCGCGGTCGACCCGGGCGCGTTCAGCGACGCCGCGGGTGCGCTGCGCGACGCGGACACGGTGCTCCTGACGCACCAGCACCCGGACCACCTCGACGTGGCGGCCCTCGGCGCGGCGCTGGCGTCCCGGCCGTCGCTCGCGGTGTGGGGGTCCGAGGCGGTCGCGGACGTGCTGCGCGGCGCGCTGGCGACGGACACGACGTCGCGCGTGCACGTCGTCGCACCGGGCGACCGGCTCGACCTCGGCGGGCTGGAGGTCGTGGTGGGCGGCGGGCTGCACGCCGTGATCCACGACGACGTGCCGCGCCTGACGAACCTCGCGTACCTCGTGCGCGGGGACGGCGGCGCGCTGTGGCACCCGGGCGACTCGTTCGACGAGCCCGCGCCCGGTCTGCTCGGGGGTGAGCGGCTCGACGTGCTCCTCGCGCCGGTGTCCGCGCCGTGGCTCCGGCTCGGCGAGACGATCGACTTCGTGCGGTCCCTGGACCCGTGGGTCGTGGTGCCGGTCCACGACGCGGTGCTGTCGGACGCGGGGCACGCCCTCGTGGACCGGCTGCTGGGGGAGCAGCGCACGGGCGGGACGTACGCGTACCGCCCGCTCGCGGTCGGGGAGTCGCTCGACGTCGCGGCGGGGAGCCTGGACGGCGCCGCGGACGCCGCGGCGGGGGCCCTGCGGCGGGAGCACCCCGAGTTCGGGGAGGTCGCCCTGCTCGAGGCGGACGAGACGGTGCCGCCGCGCCCCGAGGAGGCCGTCGCGGACGTGGCGCGGTCCGACCCCGCCCGGTGACGCCGTCGACGGGCTGCGGCCCGCGCCCGGGTGCTACAGGAGCGGGCGCAGCGGCGTGAGGACGATCTCGCTGAGCTTTGCGGCGAGCGACCGCGACTCCCACTCGGCGAGGGTGAGCTCGCGCGAGTTCGACAGGTCGACCTCGAACACCTTCTCCATCTGCTCGGCGACGCCGGGGTCGGTGATCTCGAGGTTGACCTCGTAGTTGCCGGTGAGGGACAGCCGGTCGATGTTGGCCGTCCCGATCGTCGTCCACGCGCCGTCGATGGTCGCGGTCTTGGCGTGCACCATCGCGTCCTCGTACAGGTGGATGCGCACCCCGCCCTTGAGCAGCGCCGTGTAGAGGCCGCGGGAGAGCCAGTCGGCGAGCACGTGGTTGGAGCGTTCCGGCACGAGGACCCGCACGTCGACGCCGCGGGCCGCGGCCGCGAGGAGCGCCGCGAGGATCTCGCGGTCGGGGATGAAGTACGCCTGCGTGATGTAGACGTGGGAGCTCGCGCGGTCGATCGCGTCGAGGTAGATCCCGCGGATGGGGAACACGAGGTGCGCCGGCGCGTTGCGGGCCGCGCGCAGCCGCGGCTCCCAGTGCACCGAACCCGGGTCGGCGAGCAGCGGCTGGTCGGACGCGCGGTTCGCGTTCCAGAAGTCGACGAACGCGTTGCGCAGCTCCCACGCGCTGGGGCCGACGAGCCGGACGTGGGTGTCGCGCCACTGCGTCGCGTACAGGGCGCCGATGTTGTACCCGCCGACGAACGCGATCTCGTCGTCGACGACGAGGATCTTGCGGTGGTCGCGGCCCGACTTGCGCACGTTGAGCAGCAGCACGCCGGGCCGGAACACGGGGTAGCGGATGACGTGGATCGGGGCGGGCAGGTCGAAGAACGACTGCGGCACGACGAGGTTGGCGAACCCGTCGTAGACGACGAACACCTCGACGCCGCGCTCGCTCGCCTCGACCAGCGCGCGCTTGAACTCCTCGCCGAGCGCGTCGGCCTTCCAGATGTACGTCTCGAAGAGGATGCGGCGGCGGGCGCCGCGGATCGCGGCGAGCATCTCGCGGTACACGTCCTCGCCGTACGTGAAGACGGTCGTCGTGGTGCCCGCGACCTCGACGTCGGCGGGGGAGGAGCGGGGGAACGTCGCCTCGACCGTGTTGCGGCGCTTGCGCACCGCGTCGGTGGCGACGAGCACGCCCGCGACGGTGACCGGCGCCGCGACGGCGAGCACGAGCGCGCGGGAGAGCAGGCGGCGGGTGGTGCGCAGGACGGCGTCGGCGGACAGGTGCACGCACTCACCGTAGCGGGCGGCCTCCACGGCGCGACCCGGGCGCGAGCGGGGGCGCGGGTGAGATCCGCCGCACCGCGGCTCGCGCGCGGCCGCGGTGCGGCGCCCCGACCGTCAGTGCGAGCGCAGGGCGCGCACGAGCTCCGCCTTGCGCATCGAGGACCGGCCGTCGATGCCGATCTCGGCGGCCCGCTTGCGCAGCTCGTCGACGGTCCAGTCGTCGTAGTCGCCCGACTTCCCGCCCTTGCGCGCGACGCTCGAGCGGGACGACCCCGCTGCGGCGTTCGCGATGCGGGCCGCCTTCTCCTTCGAGTCGCCCTCGTCGCGCAGCTTCTCGTACAGCTCGGGGTCCTTCACGCTCGGGCCCGGCTTGCGCTTCGGCACGTCGGCCTCCCTCCCGTCGGTCCGGCAACCCGGTCGGCGCCGGCTCCTCGCCAGGCTCTCGCCGACCGGTGGTGCTCGCACGCGGAGGTCGCTCGTGCACGACGACGGGCCGCGGCGTCCGGGCCGGGTGCGCCCGACGCCGACGTGCGGTCCCCTACGCTCTCCGGATGGGTCTGAGCTTCTCTCTGCTGGCGTACTCGCGGGACGGCGCGCTCGACCTCACGAGGCCTGCCGGCGAGGCGGAAGCCGAGTCCGTGATGCGGCGCCTCTTCCCGCGAACCCCCTACCGCCTGGTGGGGCTGCGCCCCCTGCTCGAGACCTGTTTCCCGCCGCGGGAGAGACCTGCGGTGGGGGTGTTCGACGACGGGGTGCTCATCGCGACGAGGGACGCCCACCTGTACGACCCGTCCATGCTCCACGCGCGGTACCTCAAGCTCGCCGAGTGGCCCGACGTGGAGCTGCTCACCGCGTCGTCGTCGAACGACATGTTCGCCTACGGCCGGTGGTTGTCCGGTGCGCTGTCACGCTCCCTCTCGGTCAACGCCGTGGCCGGGGTGTGGTCCGACCGAGGAACGCCAGGCGCCTTCCCGGGCGACGACCTGGTGACGCCTCAGAGGTGGCTCGACCTGTGCAACGCGGCGCTGGCCTCGGTGCTGGCGCTCGAGGGGGACGCGGCTCCACCGGTCGCGCAACCGGTGCCCTGGGAGGACGTCGCCCTGCACGCTTTCGCGCGGTCGGTACCACCCGCGTCGTGAACCGGCACCGGACCTGCGCTCCCGGTGAACCGTCGGTCGAGCCGCTCCACCTCGACCGCGCCGCACCGAGACGACGCTGCGTCTCCGCGGGTGCAGGACGTCAGGCTTGCGTGGGCTCGAGCGCGGCCGTCAGCGGGTGGGCGCGGATCGCGGCCGCGAGCTCGCCCTCGATGCGGTCGAGGTACACGCCCGTCGTCGCGATGGACGCGTGCCCGAGGAGCTCGGCCACGACCTTGACGTCCCAGCCCTCGGCGGCGAGCAGCGTCGCGGTCGTGTGACGCAGGGCGTGCGGCGTGGCCTCGCGGCGGTACTGCGCGGGCATGCGCTCGACGCACCGACGCAGGAGTCCCCGCACGGCCTGCGCGTCGATGCGCCGCCCGCGCCACGACAGCAGGAGCGCGCGCTGGGCGTCCGGGTCGTCGGGGCGCCGCGCGAGGAGCGCGGGCCGCAGCCGCGCGAGGTACTCCTCGAGCGCGTCGGCGAGCGGGGGCGAGAGCGTGACGGTGCGCACGTGACCGCCCTTGCCCTGGATGCGCCACCGCGTCTGGTCCGGCCCGCGGGAGAAGTCGTCGAGGTTCGCGCGCTCGAGCTCGGACACGCGCGGCCCGAGGACGAGGAGGAGCGCGACGACGAGGCGGTCGCGCAGCTGGAGGTCCTGGTCGCGCCGCGACGCCGCCGCGGTGCCGGGCGAGCGGGCGGCGGACACCTCCAGCAGCGACGCCGCCGACCCCGCGGACAGCGCGGTGCGGGCCACGCGCAGCCCGTCACGCAGACGCGCCGGGGGAGCGGCCCACTGCATCGGGTCGGCCTGCACCCAGCCCTCGCGCGCGGCGTGCGCGAAGAAGCGGGTCACGGACTGGCGGAAGCGGTTCACCGTCGCGGCGGAGCGACCCGTGGTCCCGGGCTTGCGGGACGCGTCCGCGTACCGGCCGTCGGGCGTGATCTGGTAGCGCAGGAGCACGTCGTCGACGTCCTCGCCGCTGACGTCGTCCAGCACCCGCGCGGGCCCGGCGAGGCGGGCGAACTCGGCGACGTCGCGCTCGTAGCTGCGGCGCGTCGTCGGGGACAGCACGCCGCGCAGCGTCTGCGCCGCGACGGACGCGAGGTAGCGGTCGGCGGCCTCGGCGACGGTGATCCGCTCGAGGCGGGGCGGGGCGACCATGGGGCCTCCTCGTCGTGTCGGTCGTCGGCGTGTCGGGTCGTGGCGTCAGCCTAGGCCGGGGCACCGACACGCGCGGACCGTCCCACGGCGCCGTGACCTGCGCCGACGCGGCATCCGGGGGAGCGGGTCGNGGGTCGGAGCCGAGGGGGACGGAGCCGAGGGGGACGGAGCCGAGGGGGACGGAGCCGAGGGGGACGGAGCCGAGGGGGACGGAGCCGAGGGGGACCGGTGGGCGGACGGCGCACCTGCGGCACGTGCGCGGGGAGTGACCTGGTGGCGCGGTGCGAGCCCGGCGTGACGGGCGAGCCCAGCCTGGTGGGTGAGCCCGCGCCGGTGGGCGGTCAGACGTCGACACGTCGTGGGGGCTGCGCCGTCTCGCAGCACGACCGGTCACGACCTACGTGTCACCACGCTGTTGACCTAAACACAATGGTTTGAACTGTATGTCCGATTCTAGGCATCGTAGCCGAGGGTGCGGTCGCGCACCAGGCGCCGCCGCGGGCGGTCCTGCGAGCCGTTCGGCGCGGAGGCCGGGCGCGGTGCGTCACCCTCGGGCGCGGCAGGTCGCGCCTGCCCGGGGGACACCGAGCGCCAGGCCCACACGGACGCCGCCGCGACGCCCGCGACGACCCCGACGACGAGGAACGCCACGACGGTCAGCGCGAGCACCGGGAGCCATCCGAGCGTCGCGAGCACCGTGACGACGACGCCTCGCGGGCGCCGCCGGCCGTCCGGAGCGAGCCTGGCGAACGGCGCCGTCACGGTCGACGTGGCGAACGGTGCGCCCAGCGACGCCCGGACCGGCCGTCCGGGCGTCGCCCAGCGGCGATCCCGCGGGGACGCGAGGCCGGGGAGCCGAGGTACGGAGGTCGTCGTGCTCATGCCTGAAGGGGAGCGCGCGAGCCGCCTGCCTGATGCGCTCCGAGGGCTCTCGATGCGCCGAAATGACATAATGTACATTATCGGCGCAACGCGGAAGGGTTCGTCAGAACAGGTGCAGCGCTCCACGAGCCCCTCTCGGGCCTCTCTCGTGTCGAGCAGATGGTCGTGGTTCGTCCGTCCGTGCTCACGCACCGGGTCCGCCTGCTCGACCGGCGGCGTCGCCCGTCGCCTCCCCGGCGCGTCAGGCGGCGAGCAGCGGCACGGCCGCGGCGGCCATGACCGCCGCGGTGCTGCCGTGCGCCGGGGTCCACCGGAGTGCACGACGACGACCGCGTCACCGGCGGGTATCGCCGCGGCGACGAGGAGGCACGCGCCGAGCAGGCCGGGTGACCCGGCGGCCAGGACGACGAGCAGGAGCAGGCCGCTGCCGACGTCCCGGACGGCCTTGACGCGCAGCCAGGCACGCACGGCGGGGTCGTCGGTCGTCGTGCCGGGGATGCCGAAGCCGGCCGCCGTGCGGGGCGCGCGCCACCCGTGCACGCCCAGCGCGACGACGCCGAGGGCGACCAGGCCCGCGAGCGCCGTCGCGACGTGGACGAGCGTCGTGGTGCCGGTCATCGGTGGTGCTCGTCGGCCGGGTGCTCGTCAGCCGGGTGGTTGTCGTGGCGTGCGTGGAGCTGCGGGAGGTCGTGCTCGTCGGTGGTGGCGAGCGCGGCGAAGTAGTCCTCGCGCGGGACTCCGGGTGTGAGGAGCATGAGGACCGTGGCGGGTTCGGGGCGGGTCTTGCGCAGGGCGTGCACTCCCCCGCGTGGTGCGTGGGCGGTGTCGCCGGGTCGCAGGGTGCGCCAGGTGGTGCCGTCGTAGTAGTCGATCTCCCCCGTCTCGACGACGAACGTCTCGTCGAAGGTGGTGTGCCGGTGGGGTGCGGGGCCGCGGCTGGTGGGTGCGAGGCGCCACCGGTAGAGGCTGGCGGCGCCGCCGGTCTGGGTGGGTCGGGCGAGGATCTCGACGGTGGAGCCGTTGGCTCCGAGGGCGATGGTGCGGGTGTCGGTGTGGGTCATGGTGGGAGTCTTCGCGTGCGGCGCGGGTGCTGGTGCTCGTTTCGGTCGTGGCCGCACAATGTGCGGGTGATCCGGTATCGGCTGGGGCCTGGTGCGTCGGGTGTGCGGTGGGCGATGTCGCCGGTGCACGAGGTGGTGAGCCTGGCGCGGGTGCTGACGCAGCCGGGGCGGCACGCGGGGTTCGGTCCGTGGTTGCGGCGGCGTCGGGAGCGGTGGGCGGGTCTGGACCTGTCGGCGTTGACGGTGTTCATGGCGGACGGCGCGTACCGGCCGGACTTCCTGGACCCGCCGCCGGCGTCGGACGAGCCGTCGTTCGAGGACGGGTTGGCGGCGGTGCTGGCGGCGCCGGTGGAGCAGGTGCGTGCGGAGCTGGTGGACGCGACGCGGCGGTGCGCGCCGGCGGTGCGGGCTCGGCTGCTGGGTGACCCGGAGGGTGCGCGGTCGGCGGCTGCGGACGCGGTGCGCCGGTTGTGGGAGGCGGCGGTGGAGCCGGAGTGGGTGTCGATGCGTCGTGCGTTGCGTGCGGAGCTGGTGGACCGGGCGCTGCAGGTGGGTCGTGAGGGGCTGGGGGCGGTGCTGCCGCGGCTGCACGGGTCGTTGACGTTCGCGGAGGGAACGGTCGCGGTGCGCTCGGCGGTGGACGTCGAGGTCGCGGGGCGCGGCGGGTTGGTCCTGGTGCCGTCGTTGTTCATCACGGACCGGGTGCAGTGCGCGACGTCGGACCACTGGTCGCCCGCGGTGTTCTACCCGGCGTCGGGGCGTTACCTGTGGTCGCCGCCGCCGGCGCCGCGGTCGTTGGACCGGTTGGTGGGGGCGAGCCGGGCGCGGATCCTCGCGTCGCTCGCCACTCCCCTGCAGACGACGGCGGTGGCGGGCCTGCTGGGGGTGGCGGCGTCGACGGCGAGCGAGCACCTGGCGGTGCTGCGTGACGCGGGCCTGGTGGACAGCACGCGTGCGGGGCGCACGGTCACGCACGAGCTCACGGACGCGGGCCGGGCGCTGCTGGCCGCTGCGGGCGGGGCGGGCACGGCGTAGGGGGTGGCGGGGTCGTCGGCTGCGGTCGCGGGGTGTCTACTAGGTCCCATGAGCTCTCCGGTGCTGGGCCCTGGGACGCGCTGGGCGATCGACGCGGTGACGGCGCTGCGTCTCGTGCGGGAGGACCCGGGTCTGGGTGGGCGGCGCCCGCTCGTGGGGCCGTCGGTGCTGCGCAGCCATGCGCTGTCGATCCTTTACGGCGACGTGCGCCGGGGTGTGCTGGACGAGGCGACGGCGCGCGCCCACCTGGACGGTGTGGCGACGCTGAAGGTGCGTCTGCTCGGTGACCGCGTGTCCCGGGCGGTGGCGTGGCGGGTCGCGCGCGAGCTCGACGCGCCGGACACCGCGGTCGCGGAGTACGTGGCGGTCGCGATGCTGCAGGCGGACGTGCTCGTGGCGGGCGACGCGGGCGTGGCGGCCGCGGCGGAGGGCCGGGTGCCGCTCGTCGCGTACGAGGACCTGCTGCGCTGACCGCCCGCACCGCGGGGTGTCAGTCGTCGAACACGTGCCAGCAGAGGGCGCTGCGTCGCCTCTGGTCGTCGAGCACGAGCTCGCGCAGGGCCGCCGGGACGCGGGTGCGCTGCCAGTCGCGCTCGGCGAGGCGCGCCGCCTCCGGGTCCTCGCCGCGTGCGGCGGCGTCGGCCGTGGCGGCGCGGATCGCGTAGGCGGCGGCGCCGAGGTCGTGCGCGGCGACGTGCGCGACGGCGACCGCCTGGCCGGCCGCGAGCGCCGCGTACTTCACGGGCGGGGGCTGGTCGCGGCCTGCGGCGTTCGCGGTGAACGCGGTGCGGTGGGCGGTCTTCATGGGGACGTCGCCGCGGATCCAGGCGCGGGCGACGTCGAGCGCGTCGCGGGGCCGGGTGTCGTCGGGCCGGGCCTGCTCGAACAGGGGCAGGACGTGCTCGGCGCAGGCGACGGCCCAACGGGCGAGGTCGTGGTGGTGCTCGTCGGTGAGGGTGCCGCCGCGGCGGACGGTGACGAGGCGGGGGTCGCGGTCGGCGGGCAGGATCGGCATGCCCCGATGGTCCCGCACGCGCCGGTGCGCGGGCGAGTCGTTCCGGTCGTGCCACGGTCCCGGTGTCGGGTGCGTCGCTCCCCCAAGTGTGGCCGGTCGTGTGCGTCGTGCGGTCGTCCGGCAGGGTGCTGGTGCGCGGGCTCGGGCGGGCGTACGGTGCGAGGCGTCCCGTCACCCGGTCCGGGGCTCCGCACGGAGCGGTCCCGGTCCGGGCCGGTGCGGCCGGTCGCCGCACCGGTGCCGCTCCCCCACTCCGCTGGGGGTGCGCGGGGCGGACGCGAGGCGAGGAGGTGCGCGTGGCACGGTTCTCCCGCTCCGACGACCTGCGGGGTGCGACGTTCGAGGGTGCGGACCTGCGGGGTGCGCGGTTCGTGGACGCGGATCTTGCGGGCGTGGTGATGCGCGGCGTCCAGGTGGAGGGCATGGACGTCGACGCGCCGTGGCTGCCGGACGGCGACGTGCCGTTGCGCGTCAACGGCGTCGACGTGGTGGGTTTCGTGGAGGCGGAGCTGGACCGCCGGTTCCCGGGGCGCGGGCTGCGCCGGGCGGCGGACCCCGAGGGGCTGCGCGCGGCGTGGGCGGCGCTCGAGTCGACGTGGGCGGCGACCGTGGAGCGCGCGGTGGCGATGCCGCCCGGCACGGTCGACGTGTCGGTCGACGGCGAGTGGTCGTTCGCGCAGACGCTGCGGCACCTGGTGCTCGCGACGGACGCGTGGCTGGGGCGCGCGGTCCTGGGGCTGGAGCACCCGTTCCACCCGCTCGGGCAGGCGGGCCCCCAGGCGGCGGACGACGGCCTGGACCTGTCGCTGTTCGTCACGGGCACGCCCGCGTTCGGCGACGTGCTCGACGCGCGGGCGGGCCGGGTCGCGATGGTGCGGGACGTCCTCGCGCGGGTGACGGAGGGGGAGCTCGCCGCGGTGCGGTCCAACCCGTGGTCGCCGCAGTACCCGGAGACGACGCTGTCGTGCCTGCACGTGATTCTCGAGGAGGAGTGGGAGCACCACCGGTTCGCGGTGCGTGACCTCGACACGATCGAGCGCGCGTCCGGGGCGTGAGCCCGGGCGGGGCGAGGGTCAGGGGGTGCGGTCGACCGTGGCGGCGAGGTTGGGCGTCACCCGGGTGAGGTCGCCGTCCGTGGGGAGCCCGTCGGGGACGAGTGCCGCGGTCACCCGCACCCCCGACATCTGCACGTCGACGGGGAGGTCGGAGCCGTCGAGGCCGGTGACCGGGCCGCACGTCGACGCGCCGGAGTCGCCCGTCGGGGTGGCCCCCGGGAGGGCGACGACGAGACAGACGAGATCCTCCCCGTCACGCGTGCCGGAGCCGGCGTAGAAGACGACGCCGTCGAGCTCGCCCAGGCGTCGCGCCGAGCCGGGGTCCATCTCGGCGGGGACCAGCGTCCCGGGCAGGGAGTCCGCGGACGTGGGCTCGTCGGCGAGACGCGTCACGAGGTCAGGTGGCGTCACGGGCCCGGCGCAGGCGGCGAGCGCGGCGAGCGCGGCGACGGCGCAGGTGACGGTCCGGGCCTGGCGGTGGCGGTGGTCCATCGACGATGGATATCACGGCGCGGTGCGCGTCCGGGGGCGTGCCCGGCCGTCGGCACGTCGAGTGCGTACGCTCGAGATGTGACAGCCGGCGGCGGGGCGGTGCGCGCGCTGGGGCAGGCGGTGGTGCTGCTCCTCGTGGTGGTCGCCGTGCCCATGGCCGCGGGGCTGGTGCTCGGGGACGCGGCGACGGCGTCGGTCACGGCCGTGGGCGCGGTCTACGGGGTGCTGCTCGCGCTACGCGCGGGGTGGCGCCGGGCGCTCGCGGTGGTCCCGGTCCTCGTCGTCGTGTCGGTCGCGGCGGCGCTGTCCGCCGGGTCGGCGTGGTGGGTCGTGGTGCTCGGAGCCCTCGGGCTCGCGGCCGGGTGGTCGGCACGGTGGGGCTTGTTGCCGGTCCTGGCGCTCGTGGGGGCGGCCGCGGCGTCCGCTCCCCCGCTGCCGACCGACGCGTCCGTGGTGCTGCGGTTCGCGTGGGTCGCGGGCGCGGCGGCGTACGCGGTGGTCGTCGCGCGTCTGCTGGGGCTGCCCGCCGTGGTCGAGGGCGTCCGGGTCCCGGGCCGGGTCGCGACCGCGGGCGCACTGCTGCTCGGTGCGGTCGTCGCGCTCGCCGCGGTGCTGGCGCAGCAGTGGGGCGCGCGGCTCGCGTACTGGCTCCCTGCGACCGTGTTCCTGCTCGTGCTGCCCACCCCGGTGCGGCTGGGCCTGGCGGTCGTGGCCGCCGCCGTCACGGTCGCGGTGACGCGGCCGGTGTGGGCGAACGCCGCGGCGACCACCGTGACCCTCATGCTCGTGCTCGACCCGGGCGGGACGGGGCTCGTCGTCGGTGAGGAGCGGCTCGTCGCGACGGCGGCCGCGGCCGCGCTCGTGCTGACCGGCGGGGCGCTGCTGGCGTGGTGGGCGCCGCGTCTCGTCCCCGCGTCGGGCGACACGTCCCTGCCGGTGCTGCGCGACGTGCGTGACCCCGTCGCGGACGAGGACCGCACCACCCCGTGACCCGGGTGCGGGTGCTCAGCCGAGCAGGGCCTGCTTGGCGCGCGCGTACTCGGCGTCGGTGAGGTCGCCCGCGCGGTGCAGGGCGGCGAGCCGCTCGAGGCGCGCGACGAGCTCGGCTCCCCCGTCGCCCGTCGTGGCGCTCGCGGCTGGCGTGGCGGGCGTGGCGCGCCCGACGACGCGCCACAGGGTGCGCGCGAAGACGCCGGGCCGGCGTGCGGTGCCCGCCCGGCCGGGTCGCAGGCGCGGCACGCGCGGCGACGGGACGGTGCGGTCGTCGAGGACGACGCTCCCGGGGCGGGTGGCGGCGAGCGACCGGGCGAACCGGGCGAAGCGCGCCGACGACCCGTCGAGGAGGACGGCGCGGGTCGTGCGGGCGGTCGGGTGCCGCTCGTCGCGCCACGTCACGACGACGGTCGGCCCGTCCCCGCTGACGGTCACGACGGGCACGCCGGCGGGCTCGAGGACGGTCCCGTCCCCGCGCGCGAGGCGCAGCCGCGCGCCGTCCCACACGAGGCGCCCGCCCGCGACGTGGAACATGGCGGGGTAGCGCGGCGCGGCGGCGAAGCGGGACGTGTCCGGGGCGCGGCCGGGCACCGTGACGACGCCGACGGGACGCCGCTCGGGCGGCGCCGCGGGTCGACGCTCGGCGAGGGCCTCGACGACGGGCACCGCGAGGGTCTCGGGGGCGACCGCCCCGGTCGCGACGGCCCCCGTCGAGGAGGTCGCCGCGTGGTGCTCGGTCGCGCTCGTGCCCATCGTGCTCCCCCGTCGTCATCGGTCCCCCGATCCTGCCGCGCGTCGCCGCCCGGGGCAAGCCTCGCCGTGGGCGTCGGCGCAGGTCAGGGCACGGCGACGCCCCGGCCGGAGCACCGGCGGCCGGGGCGTGCGGGGGCGGCGGGTCAGAGCCCGCCGAGCAGGGCCGTGAAGTCCGGGGTCCCGGCGAACGGGTCCGCGGGGCCCTCGTTGCGGCGCAGCGCGACCTTCTCCGCGAGCTCGCGGCCCGCCCGGGTGATGCGCGCGGGCAGCCCGCCGCCGTCCTCGCCCTCCGCGGCGGCCCAGTCGTCCGTGGCCGCGAACACGGACGTCGTGGTGACGTCGGCCCGCAGGTAGGTGAACAGCGGGCGCAGGGAGTACTCGAGCGCGAGCGAGTGGCGGGCGGTGCCGCCGGTCGCGCCGAGCAGCACCGGCGTGCCGGTGAGCGAGTCCTTGTCGAGGACGTCGACGAACGACTTGAGCAGCCCCGAGTACGTGGTGGTGAACAGCGGGGTGGCCACGACGATCCCGTCCGCGGCGGTGAGCCGCTCGAGGACGCCGGCGAGCTCGCCCGAGGGGAACCCGGTGAGCATGGCGTCGACGACGGCGTGCGCGTGGTCGCGCAGCTCGACGGTCTCGACCTCGGCGGTCAGGCCGAGGCCCTGCAGCTCGCGCACCGCGGCGTCGCCGAGCCGGTCGGCGAGCAGGCGCGTGGAGGACGGCTTGGACAGCCCGGCGGACACCACGACGAGGCGGCGGTCCGGGGCGGGGGTGCTGGTGGTCATGCGGTGCTCCTGGTGCTCCTGGTGTGCGGTGCGGTGGGCGCGTCGCGGGCTACAGCCCGAACGCGGCGCCCGCCGGCGCGGGCTGCGGGTCGTCCTCGGCGGTGCGCCCGGTCCAGCGGTCCTCGCTGCCGCCGACGTGCGCGGCGCCGTCGGTCCCGGCGGCCCGGGCGGCGGCGACGCGCTCGGCGTGGCTCGGCGGGTTCGCCGGGACGTGCGCGGGGCGCACGGACTCCATCTCCTGGCGGAGCACGGGCACGACCTCGCCCGCGAGGAGGTCGATCTGCTCGAGCACCGTCTTCAGCGGCAGGCCGGCGTGGTCGATGAGGAACAGCTGGCGCTGGTAGTCGCCCACGTGCTCGCGCATCGTGGCGTACCGGTCGATCACCTGCTGCGGCGAGCCCACGGTGAGCGGGGTCTCGCGCGTGAAGTCCTCCATCGACGGGCCGTGCCCGTAGACGGGCGCGTTGTCGAAGTAGGGGCGGAACTCGTCCCACGCCTTCTGGGAGTCCTTGCGCATGAAGACCTGACCGCCGAGACCGACGATCGCGGTGTCCGCGGGCCCGTGCCCGTGGTGCTCCCAGCGCTGCCGGTAGAACTGCACCATCTGCCGCGTGTGGCTCATCGGCCAGAAGATGTTGTTGTGGAAGAACCCGTCGCCGTAGTAGGCGGCCTGCTCCGCGATCTCGGGGCTGCGGATCGACCCGTGCCACACGAACGGCGGCACCCCGTCCAGCGGGCGCGGGGTGGACGTGAACCCCTGCAGCGGGGTGCGGAACTTGCCTTCCCAGTCCACGACGTCCTCGGTCCAGAGGCGGCGCAGGAGCGCGTAGTTCTCGATCGCGAGCGGGATGCCGTTGCGGATGTCCTGCCCGAACCACGGGTACACCGGGCCGGTGTTGCCGCGGCCCATCATGAGGTCCATGCGCCCGTCGGAGATGACCTGGAGCATCGCGTACTCCTCGGCGAGGCGCACCGGGTCGTTCGTCGTGATGAGCGTCGTCGACGTCGACAGCACGATGTTCTTCGTCACGCCCGTGAGGTAGCCGAGCATCGTCGTCGGGGACGACGGCACGAACGGCGGGTTGTGGTGCTCGCCCGTCGCGAAGACGTCGAGGCCCGCCTCGTCGGCGTGCCGGGCGATGGTGAGCATGGCCCGGACCCGCTCGGTGTCGTCCGGGGTCCGGCCCGTCGTGGGGTCCGTCGTCACGTCGCCGACGGTGAAGATGCCGAACTGCATGGTGCGCTCCCGTGGGTCCTGGGTCGATGCGTTTGCATGTACATGCCGCTCAACCCGGCTCCCCGGCCGTTTGTTCCCGCCCGGGTGTGAGCGTGCGCACGTCTGCCCCCGCGAGGGGCCCGACGAGTTGCGTCGGGCATCGAAACCCGGGAGCCTGGGACGGCGACGCGCCGAGGCGGCCCGGCCCGGCGCCGCGGGGGCGACGACCACCCCTGCGACGTTCACCGGACCTTCACGGCACGTCGGAACACCGACCGACGGTAAGGCGTTGCCTTCCGTAGACCGGGCCGCCGCCGGCACCCCACCGGGCGCGCCCACCCACCCCCGAAGACCCCCTCAGGAGGACACCATGGCCGACCGTTCGCTGCGCGGGATGAGCATCGGTGCCAAGAGCATGGAGTCGGACGAGGGCGTCGACTTCGCCCCCCGCTTCCAGGCGCACTACGACTGCCCCAACGGGCACACCATCATCCTGCCGTTCTCCACCGACGCCGAGGTCCCCCCGGTGTGGGAGTGCCGCTGCGGCGCCGAGGCGCTGCTGCGCGACGCCGAGCGCCCCGAGCCCAAGGCCGGCAAGCCCGCCCGCACCCACTGGGACATGCTGCTCGAGCGCCGCACCATCTCCGAGCTCGAGGAGCTGCTCGACGAGCGCCTCGGCCTGCTGCGCGCCGGCAAGCTGCGCCGCAGCGCCTGAGCCGCCCGCCGCGAGACGCGCCAGAGGCCCGGACCCCCGAAGGGGTTCCGGGCCTCTCGCACGTCCGGACCGCTCCGCTCGCGACCACGCGGCCCGCAGAGGCGGTGCCCGCCGGTCGCCCGCGTCAGCGCACGCCCCGCCGGGCGCGGGGCCGCAGCGCCGCGACGACCGCGTCCGCGCGCCGGCGCACCCCCCACGCCGTGACCTTCCACAGCGCCTCGGTGACGATCGCGCGGCTCATCTTCGACCGCCCCGCCGTCCGCTCGACGAACGTGATCGGCACCTCCACGACGCGCCCGCCCCCGCGCGCGACGCGCCACGCCATGTCGACCTGGAAGCAGTACCCGTGCGACTCGACGCTCGCGAGGTCCACCGCCCGCAGCGCCGCCGCCCGGTAGGCGCGGAACCCCGCCGTCGCGTCGCCCAGGCGCAGCCCCAGCGCGAGCCGCACGTACGCGTTGCCCGCCCGCGAGAGCAGCTCACGGTGCCGCGGCCAGTTCTCCACCCGGCCCCCCGGCACCCAGCGTGACCCGATGACGAGGTCCGCTCCCCCGCGCTCCCCCGCGGCGTCGCCCACCGGGCCCAGCGCGGCGAGCAGCGACGGCAGCTGCTCCGGCCGGTGCGACCCGTCGGCGTCCATCTCCACGAGCACGTCGTACCCGGCGGCCAGTCCCCACCCGAACCCCGCGACGTACGCCGCGCCGAGCCCCTCCTTGCCCGCACGGTGCAGCACGTGCACCCCCGGGTCCGCGGCGGCCGCGGCGTCGGCGAGGTCGCCCGTCCCGTCGGGGCTCGCGTCGTCGACCACGAGCACGTCCGCGTCCGGCACCGCGGCGCGCAGCCGCGCGAGCGTGCCCGGCAGCGTCAGCGCCTCGTCGTACGTGGGCACGACGACGAGCACCCGGCCGGGCATCCCCTCGGGGTGCGCGCTCACGCGGCCCCGCCCCGGGGCGCGTCGCCGCCGTCCGTGCGCGACGCGCGGCGCTCGCGGACCGCGGCCACCGCGGCGGCGGCCAGCGCCCCGAGCGCGAGGAGCTCGACGACGCGCCCCGGCCACGCCCCGGCCCGCACGGCCGGGGTGAGGCTCGTGCGCAGCGGCAGGTCGGCGACCACCTGGTCGGCGGTGAACAGCCCCGTGCTCTGCAGCAGCGTGCCGTCGGGCGCGATGACGCCGCTCACGCCGACGGTCGAGACCTGCACGGTCGCGCGCCCCGTGGAGATCGCGCGCAGGCGCGACATCGCGAGCTGCTGCGTCGACTCGGCGGTGTACCCGAAGGACGCGTTGTTCGTGGGCACGACGAGCACCTCGGCGCCCGCGGCGACGGCGTCGTCGACGAGCCCGGCGTACGCGACCTCGAAGCAGATGACGACGCCGAGCGGCACGGTGCGCCCGAGCCGGTCCGACGCGAGGTCGACGACGCCCGTCCCGACGCCCGGGATCATGTCGATCGTCACGCGGTCCACCTGGTCGGAGAACACGCGCAGCAGCGACCGCAGCGGGATGTACTCCCCGAACGGGGCGGGGTGCTGCTTGGCGTACCGGTCCACGACGCCCGCGCCCGGCTCCCACAGCAGCGCGACGTTGTAGCGGCCGCCGGTCTCGGGGTACTCCTGCGCGCCGACGAGGATCGGCGCCCCGACCTCCCGTGCGGCGTCGTCGATCGCGCGGCTCACGTCGGGAGCGGTCTGCGGGTCGAGGTCGGACCCGTTCTCGGGCCACAGCACGACGTCGAGGTCGCCCGGCTCGACCTGGTCCAGGAGCGCGAGCGTGCCCTGCAGGTGGTTGTCGAGCACCTCGGCCCGGTTCGCGAACGACCCCAGGCCCGGTTCGCCTACGTTGCCCTGCACGGCCCCCACCGCGAGCGTGCCCGCCTGCGCGCGCGTGTCGAGCGGCACGAGGAGGGGCGCCGCGACGAGCGCGCCCGCGACCGCGACGGGCACGACGGCCCGCCGCACGACGTCGCGACGTGCCGCGAGCGCGAGCACCGCGACCGCGAGGAGGGAGCCGCCCAGCGCGACGAGGAGGGACACGAGGACCTCCCCGCCCAGCCATGCGGCACGCCCGAGCGGGGAGCCGGCCTGGGAGAACGCGAGCCGCCCCCACGGGAACCCGCCGAACGGGACCTCGCTGCGCGCCTGCTCGGCCGCGACGAACAGGACCGCGAACGCCACGGCCTGCCGGCCCGGGCGGTCCGCCAGCCAGGACCGGCGCCGCACCAGGGCCCACGCCGCGCCCACCACGCCGACGAAGCACGCCTCCATCACGGACAGCGCGACCCACGGCACGGTCTCCGTCGCGTACCGGGCCCACCACAGGTGCGGCAGGAAGAACGCGAGGCCCCACACGAGCCCGACGAGGAACCCGCGCCGCGCGCCCCCGGCACGGAGGGCCACGAACGGCGCGGCCACGCCCACGAACGCGAGCGGCCACCAGCCGCGGTCGGGGAACGCCGCGTCGGTGACGAGGCCGCCCGCGGCCGCGAGCAGCAGCGCGAGCGGGAGCGACGGGGGCGAGGCGGGGGTGCGGGAGCCCGCGGCGCCGGGGTCGTGACGGTCGGACGCGGCGGGGGCCGGGTCGGGAGCGCCCGGCGCCGAGGGGCGGGACCTCCCGGCCGGGGCGGCCGTGGGCTCGGGGGCGTGCACGGGTGCACCTTACGCCACGCACCTGCACACGACCCGGGTCGGGCGGTGCGTGCGGGCTCGCGCGCCCTTCGGCCCGTACGACGCCGCCACCGACGCAGCACGTTTTCTACTGAGCGCGCGAGCCCGGCCAGGTACCCGGCGCGGCACGCCGAGGGGTCGTCGTCGGTGGCTGATCCCCCTGCGGCCGCGGGGGCCGGAACACCCCCACGAAACTACTCCGGCTCACGCCCCTGTCAAGCGGTGGCGCTCAGACGAACGTGTCGTACAGCGGCACGCCCGCCCGCACCGTCTGCAGGCACCGGGGCCGCGGCACGTCCGGCCCGAGCTCGGGCAGCAGCGGCTGTCCCGCACGCGCGTCCGTGCTCCACGACGACGTCTGACGCCCGAGCGCGCCCTGCACCACCAGGTGCTCGCCCTGCCACACCGCCAGGTGCGCCGGCGCCCCCACCCGCAGCTGCCCCGCACCCGTGTGGTCCAGCCCCGCGATGCGCCACCCGCCGCGCGTGTGCGCCCGGAACGCCGCCCGCGCCGAGATCTGCTGGTCCGGGTCCACGTGCGACATCGCCGCCAGCACCCCCGCCCACGGGTCGATCCGCGTCACCGGAGCGTCCGACCCGAACGCGAGCGGCACGCCCGCGCCCGCGAGGTCCGCGAACGGGCTCAGCCCCTGCGCGCGCATCGCGCCCACGCGCGCCGCGTACATGCCGTCCGGGCCGCCCCACGCCGCGTCGAACGCCGGCTGGATGCTCAGGCTCACCCCGAACAGCAGCAGCGTCGCCAGCGCCGTCGCGTCCACGAACAGCGCGTGCTCCACCCGGTGGTGCGCCGCACGCACCGCGCCCTGCCCGTGCACCTCCGCCGCGACCTTCAGGCCCAGCACCAGCTCGTCCATGGCCCGGTCCCCGATGACGTGGAACCCGCCCTGCGTGCCCGCCGCCCCGACCGCGGACAGGTGGTTCGCGATCTGCTCCGCGCTCAGGTAGAGCGACCCCCGGGCGGACCGGTCCGGCCCGTCCTGGTACGGCAGGCGCATCGCCGCCGTCCGCGACCCGATCGACCCGTCCACGTTGAGGTCGCCCGCGATCCCCGTCAGGCCCGGCACGTCCGCGAGCAGCGCGCGCGCGTCGTCGACCGTCGTGCACAGCTCGCCCCGGTACCCCACGACGTGCGCCAGCCCCGAGGCCGCGTCCGCCGTGAGCTCCAGCAGCTCGCGCAGCCCCGCACGCGTGTCGATGTACGGGGCGCTCATCTCGTGCACCGACACCACGCCCTGCTCCGCCGCCGCGCGCAGCGCCGACCGGTACAGCTCCGTGCGCCGCGCCGGCGACACGTCGCGCGCCACGTCCCGCGCCACGTGGTGCGCCTCCCCGGACACCCAGCCCGACGCGTCCCAGCCCGCGCGCCCCTCCAGTCCGCACCGACGCGCGAGCTCGCTCGACACCACCGCCGAGTGCACGTCCACGCGCGCCGCGTACACCGCACGCCCGCCCGCGGCCGCGTCCAGCTCCTCGCGCGTCGGCGGGCGCCCCTCCGGCCACGCGCGCTCGTCCCACCCGAACGCGAGCACCACGTCGTCGTCCCCGGACGCGGCCGCCGCCTTCGCGACCGCCTCCAGCGCGGCCGCGAGCGACGTGACGCCGGCGCTCGCGGACAGGTCGACGCCCGCGAGGGCGAGCCCGACCTCGAACAGGTGGACGTGGGCATCGACGAAGCCGGGCGCGACGAGCGCGCCGTCGAGGTCGATCACGCGGTCGGCGCGGGCGGCGAGCCCGTCGGCCGTGTCGTCGGCGCCGATCCAGGCGATCACGCCGTCGTCGACGAGGAGGGCCTCGGCGAACGGGTCGGCCGAGGAGTGGATCACGCCACCGCGGTACAGGGTTGAGGCCACAATCCTTCACGATACCGCCACAACCGCACGAAACTCATCCTCCCGGCCCGGCGTCCGCGCAGGTCGCGGCGGGTGTCGCGCACGTCACGCGCGGCGGCTCACACGCTGGAGTACGCGACGACGCCGCGGCGCAGCCGGTCGATCGCCTGGCGGGCGGTGCGCCGCACCTCGGGCGTGGGGGCGGCGCCCGCGACCTGGTCGAGCACGTCGATGACCTGCTTGCACCAGCGCACGAAGTCGCCCGCGGCGATCTCCGAGCCGCGCAGCACCGCGTCGAGGCTGCGGCCCACGGCCCACCGGTGCACGGCGGTCACGAGACCCTCGTCGAGCGGCCCCGTCGCGTCGATGTCGTGCTCCTCCTCGAGATCGTCCACCTCGGACCACACGCGCGTCGTCGCCTCGAGCGCGCGGGCCAGCTTCCCGTGCGGGCCGCCGGGCACGTCGGGCTCGCCGTGGTGGTCGTCGCGCCGCCCCGCGTACACGCACGTGGACACGACGGCGGCGAGGGCGGGCGCGTCGAGGTCCTCCCACACGCCGCGGCGCAGGCACTCGGCGAGCAGCAGGTCGTTCTCCGCGTACAGGCGGCGCAGCCACCGCCCGTCGCGGGTGACGCGCAGCCCGCCGCGCGACGCCCGGGCGTCGTCCGTGGGCTGCTCGGCGTCGAGCGCGTCCTCGAGCGGCGCGGCCGGGTCGTCCTCGACGTCGCCGGGGGCGAGGTACCCGAGGGTGAGGAGGACGTCGCAGATGCGGTCGAACACGCGCGCGATCGAGCCCGTGCGACCCTCGACGCGGCGCACGAGCTGGTCGTGCTCCTTCTTCAGCCGCGCCCACCGCTCCGCCCAGCGGGCGTGGTCCTCCCGGTCGGGGCAGTCGTGGCAGGGGTGCGCGCGCAGCTGGGCGCGCAGGCGCGACAGCTCGGCGTCGTCCGCCGCGCCCGAGCGGGCGCGGGTCGTGCGCCCGGGCCGGGCCCCGGGCTCGTCGAGCGCCCCGAGCGCGTTGCGCAGCGTGGACGCGAGGTCGCGCCGCTGCGCGGGGACGCGCGGGTTGAACGCCTTGGGGATGCGGACCTTCGCCACGGTGCGGATGCCGCCCGGGGCGTCGGCGACGGTGAGCTTCTTCACCTGCCGGTCCTGCGTGAGCACGGTGGGGCGCGGCCCGTCGAACCCGGCCCCCTCCCCCGGGTCGAGCACGACGACGAAGCCCGCGCGCCGCCCCGACGGCACCTCCACGACGTCCCCGGGACGCAGCCGCTCGAACGCGGCCACGACCTCGGCGCGCCGCGCCCGGCTCGCGGCACGCGACAGGTCGCCCTCGCGCGCGGTGATGCGCCGCCGCAGCGCCGCGTACTGGGCGAAGTCGCCCCGGTCGCACGTCATCGCGCGCGCGTACCCGTCGAGGGCCTCCGCGTGCGCCTGCGCCTGCTTCGCGAGCCCGACGACGCCGCGGTCGGCCTGGAACTGCGCGAACGACGTCTCCAGCACCTCCCGCGCCCGGTCCCGCCCCACCTGCGCGACGAGGTTGACCGCCATGTTGTACGTGGGCCGGAAGCTCGACCGCAGCGGGTACAGGCGCTTGGACGCCAGGCCCGCGAGGTGCACGGGGTCCAGGCCCGCGTGGTCGACGACGACGGCGTGCCCCTCGACGTCGATGCCGCGCCGCCCCGCGCGCCCGGTGAGCTGTGTGTACTCGCCGGGAGTGACGTCCACGTGCGCCGTCCCGTCCCACTTGACGAGCTTCTCCAGCGCGACCGAGCGCGCAGGCATGTTGATGCCGAGCGCGAGCGTCTCGGTCGCGAACACGACCTTCACCAGCCCACGGCTGAACAGCTCCTCCACGGTCTCCTTGAACACCGGCAGCATCCCCGCGTGGTGGGCCGCGATCCCGCGCGCGAGCGACTCCGTCCACGTCCAGTAGCCGAGCACCTCGAGGTCCTCCGCCGGGATGGTCTGCGTCCGCTCCTCCGCGACGCGCCGGATCTCGGCCTCCTCCGCGGGCGACGTCAGGCGCAGACCCGCCGCGAGGCACTGCTGCACGGCGCCCTCGCACCCCGCGCGGGAGAAGATGAAGTAGATCGCGGGCAGCAGCCCGTCCGCGTCGAGGGCGTCCACGACCGCGAACCGCGCCGGGGTGCGCCGCGTCCCGACGGCACGGTCCGGGCCGGGGCGTCGCCCACCGCGCCCCCGGTACCCGCGGTCCCCGGGGCCGCGCCGCCCGCCCGGGCCCGACGCGCTCGTGCGCGGGGCCGCGCGGAACGCGGCCAGCAGGTCCGGGTTGATCGGCGGGTTCACGCCCGGGTCGGTCGGGTCCACGTGCCCCGCGTACAGGTCGAGCAGGTCCGCGCCGAGCGCGCGCCCGCCCCCCGCGTGCGCGACGCCCGTCGCCGGGTTCGCCGACGCGACGAGCACGTGCTGCCACAACGGGACGGGTCGGCGCTCGCTGACGACGACGGTCGTGTCGCCGCGCACCATCTCGAGCCAGTCGCCGAACTCCTCCGCGTTGGACACGGTCGCGGACAGGGAGACGAGCTGCACGTCGTCGGGCAGGTGGATGATGACCTCTTCCCACACCGGCCCGCGGAACCGGTCGGCGAGGTAGTGCACCTCGTCCATGACGACGAACGCGAGACCGTCGAGCGTGCTCGACCCCGCGTACAGCATGTTGCGCAGCACCTCGGTCGTCATGACGACGACGGGCGCGTTGCCGTTGATGGTGGTGTCGCCCGTGAGCAGCCCCACGGAGTCCGCGCCGTAACGGCGCACGAGGTCGCCGTACTTCTGGTTGGACAGCGCCTTGATGGGCGTGGTGTAGAACGCCTTGCGACCGCCGGCGAGGGCGAGGTGGACGGCGAACTCCCCCACGACGGTCTTGCCGGCGCCGGTGGGGGCGGCGACGAGCACGCCGCGGCCCTCCTCGAGCGCCTCGCACGCGCGCTCCTGGAAGTCGTCGAGCGGGAAGTCGAGGATGGCGCGGAACTCCGCGAGCCGCGTGCGGGACGCCGCCTGGCGGGCCCGGGACGCGGCGTAGCGGGCGGCGGGCGAGTCGGCGGCCGTCATGGGGCCAGCCTACGGTCCGGCGGCGCCCTCGCAGGTCGCGGCGACCGTCCGTCGCCGGCAGGTCAGGGACGGGGCGACGCGGTGCCGGTCGCGTGCAGCACGCGCACCGCGCCGGGCGCGACGTCCACGCGCACGGGCAGCGGGCCGAGGTGCTCCCCGTCGGCGAACGCGTGCGGCGGGGGCGCGCCGGCGGCCGTCGGGGCGATCGTCACCGACGTCGCGCGCAGCGTCCCGACCGCCGGGTGAGCGAGGTGACGCCCCGCGTACATGCCGGGGAAGACGCGCGTGGCACCCCACCGCCCGAACGCGCCCGCGACGACGACGTCCAGGAGCCCGTCGTCGAGCGCGGCGTCCGGCGCGATGCGCACCCCGCCGCCGAAGCGCGGGCCGTTCGCGACCGACACGAGCGCGCCCGGCGACTCCCACACGAGCGTGCCGCCGTCGTGCGCGTCGGCGCCCGCCCCGGTGCGGTGGCCGTCGCGCAGGAGGGGAGCGCCCGCGAGGACGTCCGGCACGTCGTCGCCCACGGGGACGCCGCGCACCGTGACCCGGTACCCGTACGGGCGGTAGCGGGAGAGCTCGGCGAGGGCGGAGCGCGCGTACCGGGCCCGGCCCCGCGGCCACGTGGCAGCGTTCGCGTGCGCGTTCACGGCGGCGTCGATCCCGGCGGACAGCACGCCCGCGTACCAGCGCGGCGCGCCGAGGTGCTCGCCCGTGACCCGGCCCGCGTCGACGGCGCGCACGGCCGGGTCGGCGCCCGCACCGCCGAGGGCCGCGAGGAGCGTGTCCACGCACCGGTCGGCGCGCCCGGTCGGCAGGCCGACGGCGTGCGCGAAGTCGTTGCCCGTGCCAACCGCGACGACGCCGAGGGGCACGCCGGTCCCGGCGGTCGCGTTCACCCCGAGGTGCACCATGCCGTCCCCGCCGACGACGACGAGCGCGCCGACCGCGGAACCGCCACCCGTGCCGCCGCGCACGGCGGCGTCCGCGGACTCCTGCGCGAGGGGCAGGCTCGGGGCGCTCAGGTCGACGACGTCGTGCCCGGCGTCGCGCAGGGCGCGTGCCGTGCTCTCGCCCGCGGCACGGCCGCGCCCCCGGCCCGCCGTCGGGTTGACGACGAGCGCGACCGTGCTCATGCCCGCGCGCCGCGCCCGGCAGGGCGCGGACGGACCCGACCGGTCACAGGGCGAGCCGCGCGGCGTCGCGCTTGTCGACGCGCCGGTCGTGGAGGTAGCTGATGCCGAGCGCCGCGAAGTACAGGCCGCAGATCGGCAGCGCCACGAAGATCATCGTCAGCGCGTCCGGCGTCGGCGTCATCACGGCCGCGAACACGAACGCGATGAGCACCGCCCACCGCCAGCCCTTCGCCATGCTCGACGCACGCAGCATGCCCGCCGCGTTGAGCGCCACCAGCACGACAGGCAGCACGAACGCCAGGCCGAACGCCAGCACGAGACGCATGACGAAGCTCAGGTACCCCTGCGCGTCCGCCAGGTTCGTCGCCCCCTCCGGCACGAAGCCCGCCAGGATGTCCACCGCGTGCGGCAGCACCCACCACGCGAGCAGCGCCCCACCGAGGAACAACGGCACCGACGCACCGAGGAACGCGAACGCGTACCGCTTCTCCCGCGTCGTCAGACCCGGCGTGATGAACGCCCACAGCTGGTACAACCACCACGGGCACGTGACGATCACACCGAGGAACAGCGCGACCTTCACCTTCATGTCGAGCGCCGAGGCCAGACCCGAGAAGTTCAGGCTGATGACCTTCCCCTGCTCCTCAGCCGCCTTCAGCAGCGGGGCCTGCAACGCCTCGAGCAGCGGCTCGTAGAGGAACCACCCCACGACCGCGCCCACGACGAGACCGCACGCCGAGAGGAACAGGCGCTTGCGCAGCTCCAGCAGGTGCTCACGGAGCGGCATCCGCCCCTCGGGGTCACGGGACGTACGTGACACCGCCTACGCCTTCGGGGGGTCGTCCTGCACGGGCGCGGTCGTCCCACCGGTGGCGGTCGACGAGCCGGTCGAGGTCGACGAGCCCGTGCCCGCGGCACCGGAGGCGGGGGGCGTCGCGTCGTCGTCGCGCAGGTCCTTGACCTCGCTCTTGAAGATCTTCAGCGACTGCCCGACGCTCCGGGCCAGGTCCGGCAGACGGCGCGCGCCGAAGAGGAGCAGGATGACGACGACCAGCACGATGATGTGCCAGGGCTTGAGCATGCCCATGGGCTAACTCCTCCTCAGGGGGGGACGGCGCTACGCGCGGCAGTCTACGCGTTGAAACGGCGCCAGCGGGACCACACCAGCTCGTCGCGCCGACGCCGGTCCGCCCTGCGGTCCACGCGCCGCGCACGCAGCACGTCCACCCGCTCCTGCAGCACCACCGGGTCCTCGAACAGCGTCGGCGCCGTCGACGGCTGCGCCTCCTGCAGCGCCCGCGACAGCTCGTCCGCGCGCGCGCCCATCTGCGCCGCCACCTCCGACGCACGCGACAGCTCGCGACCCAGCCCCCTCACCGACCGCCACAACCGGCGGGCCAGGAAGAACGCGCCCACGAGCGTGCCCACCACGAGCACCGTCCAGACCCAGAACCACATGCCGCCCACCCTAGCCAGCAGCCCGCGCACCGGCGCCCGGCCCGTCGACGGGGTCCGCCGGCAGGTGCGCGTACGCCGCCAGCGCCGCGCTCGCGGCCTCGCGCACGTCCTGCGCGACCGCCGCCGGCTCGACCGCCAGCACGTGCCGCGCCCGCTCCGTGAGCAGCTGACGCAACCACACCGGGTTCGTCACGCGCAGCCGCACCTCGAACGCGCCGTCCGGCAGGTTCCGCACCGACTCCACCGGCACCTGCTCCGCCACCGCACGCGCCGGGCTCGCGAACGTGATCGTCGCGAGCGGCGCGTCGCCGGTCGGGGTGAAGTCCACGTCGGGATCGACGTCGTGCCCCTCCACGGGCTGGTCCAGCTCGGTCGCGGCGAGGATGCGGTCGACGCGGAACGTGCGGCGCCCGCGCGCACGGTGGCACCACGCCAGGAGGTACGCGTGCTCGTCCTGCGTGTGCAGCGACACCGGGTCGATCTCGCGCTCCGACTCCTCGTCCGCCGCCGTGACGTACCGGATCCGCAGGCGATGACCCGCGACGAGCGCGCTCGTGACCGCCGCCACCACCCGCCGGTCCCCCTCCGGCGCGAGCTGCACGTCGAGCGCCGCCGCCGCCTCCCCCGTCGCGTCCGTCAGCTTGCGCAGCACCGACTCCACCACGCCCGCACGCTCCGGGTCCGCCTGCACCGCCGCCGTCTCACGCATCGCCCGCAACGCCGCGATGAGCGCCACCGCCTCACGCGTCCCCAACCGCAACGGGCGCGTCATCCCGCGCGCCTCCGTCAACCGCACCACGCCACGCTCGAACGAGTCCGCGTCGAAGTCGATGAGGTCGTCCGGCCAGTACCCCGGCGTCCCCGACACCCACAGGGCGTCCACGTCGTCCAGCACCTGCCGCTCGCTCACGCCGAAGTGCCGCGCCAGCTCCCCCACCGGCACCGGCCCCGCACCGTCCAGGTACGCCACGATGCCCAGCAGCCGCACCAACCGGTCGTCCGCGCGCTCAGCCACGCTCCCCCACCTCCGCCGAGCCCGACCCCGCAGGCAGCACGAGCGCCGCCGCGGCCCGCAACCGGCGCACCACCGCCTCCCGCAGGTCCGGCGGCCCCAGCACCAGCACCGCATCCCCGTACCCCACGACCTCGTCCGCCATCGCGTACCGCACGTCGTACGGCACCTCCAGCACGTCCCGGCCCGCGCCGTCACCCGCCCGCGCGTCCGGCACCGACCCCACGACCGTCCCCCGCGCCCGCAACGCCCCCGCACGCTCCGGCACCACCGCCAGCCGCGCCACACCCCCCGCGTCCCGCGACCCCAGCGCCGCGTCCACGTCCACGTCCACCGGCACCTCGAACGCGTCCCGCGGCCCCGTCGCCCGCACACGCCCCTCCACCCGGCTCAACCGGTACGACCGCGGCGCACCCCGGTCCAGGTCGAAACCCACCAGGTACCAGCCGCCCCGCCGCGCCGCGATCCGCCACGGCTGCACCCGCCGCGACCGCACCTCGCCCGTGCTCGCCGCCCGGTACGTGAACGACACCGCCCGCCGCGCCGAGATCGCGTCCATCAACGTCCCGTACGCGTCCCCCACCGGACGCACCCGCGGCGCCAGACCCGCCACGACGTCCATCGCCGTCTCACCCGCACCCGCCGCCCGCAGCTTCGTCAACGCCCGCGAGATGTCCGTCCGCAACGTCTTGTCCTGCCAGAACTGCGCCGCCAGCGCCAGCACCCCCAGCTCCGCCGGCGTCAGGTCCACCGCCGGCAGCGCGTACGCGTCCTGGTCGATCCGGTACCCCACCTCGTCCGCGTGCCCACCCGCGTCCACCGTGACGATCGGGATCCCCAGCTCGCGCAACGTGTCCTTGTCCCGCTCGAACATCCGCTCGAACGCGTCCGGCGACGGCGCATCCCCGTACCCCGCCACGCTCGCCCGGATCTGCTGCTTCGTCATCGACGCGTTCGTGTTCACCAACGCGATCACCAGGTTCAGCAGACGCGCCGCCGGGTTCGTCGGCGACCCCGCCGACGCGGGCACGGCGGACGACGACGAGGACGAGGGCGAGGGAGCGGACATCGGGCACCACGCTAGTCGGTCGATAGGGTGTGCCGCGTGATCACGTGGCGGACCGCGACCGTGGTGTCGCACGCGAAGGCCTGGACCGGAGCCCAGGAGCTGCACGTCCGGCTCCACGCACCCCTCCCCGGGCGCGACGACGACCCCGACGCCACCGTGCGCGCCCTCGCCTACACCCACCTCGTCGGCACCCCCGCCCCCGGCGACCACGTGCTCCTCAACGTCTCCGCGCTCGCCCGCGGCCTCGGCACCGGCGGCTACGCCCTCGTCGTCGGCCCCGCCAGACCCGGCACCCCCCTCCCGCCCGACCCCACGCCCGGACCCGGCCACCTCGTCAAGGCCCGCTACACGCCCCTGCAGGCCCTCGTCCTCGGCGTCGACGAGCAGGAGTCCCCCCACCACGACACCCTCCGCGACGCCGACGACCTCGCCCGCACCCCCGTCGTCGTCGCCGACCTCCACTCCGCCCTGCCCGCCGTCGTCGCCGGCGCCCGGCACGCCGCGGCGCTCGCGGACCGTCCGGCCCCGCGCGTCGCGTACGTCATGACCGACGGCGGCGCGCTCCCGGCCGCGTTCTCCCGCACCGTCGCGACGCTGCGCGACGCGGGGTGGATCGACGCGTGCGTCACCGTCGGCCAGGCGTTCGGCGGCGACCTCGAGGCCGTCACGGTGCACACCGGCCTGCTCGCCGCGCACCACGTCGTCGGCGCCGACCTCGTCGTCGTCGCCCAGGGGCCCGGCAACCTCGGGACCGGCACGCGCTGGGGCTTCTCGGGCGTCGCCGCGGGCGAGGCCCTCAACGCGGTCGTCGCGCTCGGCGGGCGTCCCGTCGCCTCGCTGCGCGTCTCGGGCGCCGACGCACGTGACCGCCACCTCGGCGTCTCCCACCACTCGCTCACCGCGTACGGCCGCGTCGCGCTCGCCCCGAGCGAGATCCCCGTGCCGGTGCCCGCGCCCGAGGTCGAGGCGCTCCCCGGGTGGGGGCAGGACCTCACGCACCGCGTCGCCCGGCAGGCCGCGTCGCTCGCAGCCCCGGACGGGCGTCATCACCTCGTCGACGTCCCCGCCGGGACCGACCTCGTCGACGCCCTGCGCGCGACCCCCGTCCGCCTCTCGACGATGGGGCGCGGACTCGACGCCGACCCGGCCGCGTTCGTCGCGGCGGCCGTCGCCGGGGTGCACGCCGAGGCGTCGCGGCACGCCTGACCGGGCCGCACGGGCGCCGACGGTTCCTCGCCGTCGCCCCTGCGAGGTCCTCCTGCGAGGTCGGCCCGCGTCCCCGGCGTCGGGCGCTCGTCCTGCGAGGAGCGCCCGGGCGCCCCACGATGGGCCAGGACGGCACCGCCGGCCGTCCCCGCCGCGACGCGGCGCGCGCACCCGACCCGAGGAGGCACCCATGGCCGCTCGTCCCCTGCCCAAGTACACGGTCCCGTCGCTCACCCCGGAGGAAGGGGCGAAGGTGGCCGGCATCCTCCAGGAGCGTCTCCACGCGCTCAACGACCTCCAGCTGACGCTCAAGCACATCCACTGGAACGTCGTCGGACCGCACTTCATCGCGGTGCACGAGATGCTCGACCCGCAGGTCGACGCCGTGCGCGCGATGGTCGACGCGACCGCCGAGCGCATCGCGACCCTCGGCGTCTCGCCGCAGGGCACCCCCGGGGCGCTCGTCGCCGCGCGCAGCTGGGAGGACTACTCGCTGGGCCGCGCGTCGACGATCGCGCACCTCGGCGCGCTCGACGAGGTGTACGTCGGCGTCATCACCGCGCACCGCGAGGCCGCGACCGCCACCGAGGAGCTCGACGACGTCACGAACGACCTCCTCGTCGGCCACCTCCACGAGCTCGAGCTCTTCCACTGGTTCGTCCGTGCGCACCTCGAGTCGACGCGCGGCGACCTGTCCACCGAGGGCGCGAGCACCGAGAAGGGCGCCGCGCGCAAGGCCGAGGAAGCCGCCACCGGCCAGCCCTGACACGAGGCGCTCCCCTGCCGCCCCAGCGCGGGCAGGGTCACGAGGGGCCGTCACGCACCGCCGTGGCGACCCCTCCTCGTCTGTGCTGGGTGGTGAGGTGTCCGCGGTGGTGATGGTGTGAATGAAGCGCTTGGCACACTATTTTTTCCGCAAGGCCACTAGAGTCGGGGGCATGACCGACGAGACCACCCCGCCGCCCGCCGTCCGCCAGCTCCGCCTCGTCGTCGAGGCCGAGGACTACGACGCCGCCCTCGCCTTCTACCGCGACGTCCTGGGCCTCCCCGAGCGCATCGCCTACGCCGACGGCGAGGACGACCGCGTGGCGATCCTCGACGTCGGGCGCGCGACGCTCGAGATCGCGAACCCCGCGCACAAGCGGGCGATCGACGACCTGGAGGTCGGGCGCCAGGTGGCCGGGCACCTACGCGTCGCGTTCGAGGTCGACGACGCCCAGGAGGCGACGCGACGCGCGGTCGAGGCCGGGGCGGAGCTCGTCGCTCCCCCGACGACCACGCCCTGGCGCTCGCTCAACTCACGCCTCGACGCCCCCGCGGGCCTCCACGTCACGCTGTTCCAGGAGCTCGACGGCGAGGAGGGCGTCCCGCCCGGCGTCGTCACCGAGTCCGGGGCCGGCGACGATCCCGCTGCCCGCCGGGGCTGACGCCTCGACCCACGCGCGCCGCACCTGCTCGAAGCGCGTCGGCAGCGGCGCGCGCACCGCGCCGTAGCGCGCGTTCGTCCGGTGCACGAACCGCCGCCACGACAGCACGAGACCCTGCTTCGTGATCGGCAGGCCGCTCGACACGGTGACGCCGTTGTCGTGCGTGTGGTGCACCGTGAGCAGCAGCGCGCGCGGCACCGAGCCCTCCAGGTCGGCTGCGAGCACCTCGCGCACGGCCATCCAGCGGCGCAGCACGACGACGACGCTCGCGCTGAGCACGTGCTCGCGGACCGTGCGGTGCTTGCCGTGCGTCAGCACGACCCTCCCCTCCCCCGCCCGCGCCGTCGACGGGCCGAGGTCGATCGCGTCGGTCGTGCAGCGCAGGAGGTCGCCGTACCGGGCGCCGGTGGCGCGCGTGAGCCCCGCGACGACGGCCAGGCGCACCGTCTCGGGCTTCGCCGACTCGACCATGGCCTCCGTCGCGAGCAGGCGCCACACCCACTCCGCCTCGGCGAGCGTGACCGTCGGGCGCGGGTAGCGGGACGCCCTCCCCTGCGCGCCCGGCGCGACGGCGCGCGTCGTCCCGGGCTCGGCGTCGGCACCGCCCGGTGACACCGGGGCCTCGCGGGGCGCGCCGTCCGGCGGCGGGCCGTCGGGGCCGGCGGGTGGGACGACATCGTCGGTGCGCATGGTGAGGACCGTACTGCTTGGCACACTTTTTGTGCGGATGGCGCGCCGCGACGCGCCGGGAGGAACCCGGCGCGCGGCCTCAGATTGAATACCTATGCAGAATCGCGCATACTTTGACTATGTCCAAGGTTCTCACCTCCCTGCCCGTGGGCGAGCGCGTCGGCATCGCGTTCTCCGGCGGCCTCGACACGTCCGTCGCCGTCGCCTGGATGCGCGACAAGGGCGCCGTGCCGTGCACCTACACCGCCGACATCGGCCAGTACGACGAGCCCGACATCGCGTCGGTGCCCGGCCGCGCGACCGCGTACGGCGCCGAGATCGCGCGCCTCGTCGACTGCCGGGCCGCGCTCGTCGAGGAGGGCCTCGCCGCCCTGGCCTGCGGCGCGTTCCACATCCGCTCGGGCGGCCGCGCGTACTTCAACACCACTCCCCTGGGCCGCGCCGTCACCGGGACCCTGCTGGTGCGCGCGATGCAGGAGGACGACGTCCAGATCTGGGGCGACGGCTCGACGTTCAAGGGCAACGACATCGAGCGGTTCTACCGCTACGGCCTGCTCGCCAACCCCGCGCTGCGGATCTACAAGCCGTGGCTCGACGCGGACTTCGTCGCCGAGCTCGGCGGGCGCAAGGAGATGTCGGAGTGGCTCCTCGCCCACGACCTCCCCTACCGCGACAGCACCGAGAAGGCGTACTCCACGGACGCCAACATCTGGGGCGCGACGCACGAGGCGAAGACGCTCGAGCACCTGGACACCGGCATCGAGACGGTCGAGCCGATCATGGGCGTGCGGTTCTGGGACCCCGAGGTCGAGATCGCGACCGAGGACGTGACGATCGGGTTCGTGCAGGGCCGCCCCGTGTCGATCGACGGGCGCGAGTTCGAGTCCGCGGTCGACCTCGTCAAGGAGGCCAACGCGATCGGCGGTCGTCACGGGCTCGGCATGTCGGACCAGATCGAGAACCGCATCATCGAGGCGAAGAGCCGCGGCATCTACGAGGCCCCCGGCATGGCGCTGCTCCACGCCGCGTACGAGCGCCTCGTCAACGCGATCCACAACGAGGACACGCTCGCGCAGTACCACACCGAGGGCCGCCGCCTCGGCCGGCTCATGTACGAGGGCCGCTGGCTCGACCCGCAGGCCCTCATGATCCGCGAGTCCCTGCAGCGCTGGGTCAGCACCGCCGTGACGGGCGAGGTGACGCTGCGCCTGCGCCGCGGCGAGGACTACTCGATCCTCGACACGACGGGGCCCGCGTTCAGCTACCACCCGGACAAGCTCTCGATGGAGCGCACCGAGGACTCGGCGTTCGGCCCCATGGACCGCATCGGCCAGCTCACCATGCGCAACCTCGACATCGCGGACTCGCGCGCCAAGCTCGAGCAGTACGCGGGCATCGGCATCGTCGGCACGACCCACGCCGCCCTCATCGGCGCGGCGCAGGGCGCATCGACCGAGCTCATCGGCGCCATGCCCGAGGGCGGCGCGGAGGTCATCGCGTCGCGCGGCAAGGTCGAGGAGGACGACGCGCTCCTCGACCGCGCCGCGATGGAGTCCGGGACGGACTGACCGTCTCTCCTCGCGCGCCGGTGCCCGGGTCGGAGCCCTCGACCCGGGCACCGCTGCGTCCGGGCCAGCACGCCCGGACGGCTTCGTCCGGGACCGGAGCATCAGGACCGGTGCTCTCCGGACCGGTGCTCTCCGGACCGGTGCGGTTCGCGCCGTGGCGCTCTGTCGCGCCCGCGGGCGGGGCCCCGGACGGGGCCCCCTCCTCGCGCCGCTAGGCTCGCTCGCATGAGCACGGGTACCGGCGAGCTGTGGGGCACGATCGCCCGTCCGGTCGACCACGAGCTCGTCGTCAAGAAGTCGCGGTTCCTCGCGCACCTCTCCCCCGTCGCGACCGTCGCCGAGGCCGACGCCGTCGTCGCGCGGCTGCGCAAGGAGCACTGGGACGCCCGGCACCACTGCGTCGCGCTCGTCGTCGGCGCGCACGCCGACCAGCAGCGCTCCACGGACGACGGCGAGCCCTCGGGCACGGCGGGGATCCCCATGCTCGAGGTGCTGCGCCACCGCCGGGTCACGGACGTCGTCGCCGTCGTCACGCGGTACTTCGGCGGGGTGCTGCTCGGCGCGGGCGGCCTGGTGCGCGCGTACTCGACCGCCGTGAGCGAGGCCCTCGACCGGGCCCGCCCGGTGCGTCGCGCCGTGCTCACCGCCGTGCACGTCGACGTCCCGCACGCCGACGCGGGTCGCCTGCACGGCGTCCTGCGCGACTGGTGCACCCACCACGACGGCACGCTCGACGACGTCGCGTACGGCGCCGTCGCCGCGTTCACCGTGCTCGTCCCGCCCGCCGCGCTCGACCGGTTCGACGCCGACCTCGCCGCGGCGTCGTCCGGCGCCCTCACCGCGCGCCGGGGCGACAGCCGCGTCGTCGACCTCCCGGCCTGACCCCACCCGCCGACCATGCGGTCCTGCCCCGTGCGGGGCCGCTCCTGGGCAGCAACCGCATGCTCGGCGGGGAGGGTCAGTCGCTGACGCCGTCCGGGCCCACGACGGCGCCGTCGGGCACGCGGGCGGAGCCGCCTGGGTCGGCCAGCACGGCGTCGCCCGTGACGGTGACGCCGGAGCCGAAGGCCCAGTCCCCGCGGACCGTGAGCGACCGCGCGGCGCACAGGGAGGGCGTGCCGTCGTCGAACCGGGCGTCGAACGCGGCGATGGTCTTGTAGTGCGCAGGGTCGAGGTCGACGAGCGGCGCGTCGGTGCGCGCGACGAACCGGTAGGCGTCGTCGAGGTCGTAGACGTCGGAGCGCAGCACCAGCAGGTCGTTCGTCGTCTTGACCGGCAGGAACCGGTCGCGGCCCACCTCGATCGCGACGGCGCCGTCGAACACCTCGACCGCCGCGCCCATGGCGGACTCGATCTGCACGACCTCGGGCGACGACGGGTCGGTCGGGTCCACGGTCTTCGTGTTCTTGATGAGCGGGAGCTCGAGCACGCCACCGGTGCGGTCGAGCTCGGCCGCGAGCGCCTCGAGGTCGAGCCAGAGGTTGTTGGTGTTGAAGTACCGGTGCCGGGAGATGTCGGCGGCGGCGTCCTGGTCGTCCTTCGGGGTCTGGGCGGTCTCGCGCAGGACGAGGCGGCCGTCGCTGCGGCGGACGACGAGGTGTCCGCCCTTGCGGTCGGCGGGGGTGCGGCGGGCGACCTCGGCGGCGAAGGGGGCGCCGCTGGTGGCGAACCAGCCGGCCATGGTGGCGTCGGGGGCGGCGCCGAGGTTGTCGGAGTTGGAGACGCTGGCGTAGCGGTAGCCGGCGTCGAGGAGGGCGCGGAGGGCGCCGGAGGCGTGGAGGGCGGTGTAGAGGTCTCCGTGGCCGGGCGGGCACCATTCGAGCTCGGGGTCGGCGGGCCAGTCGACGGGGGTGAGGTCGGTGGCGAGGAGCTTGGGCTCGCGGTTCTGGAGGAAGTCGAGCGGGAGGCCGGTGACGGGGAGGTCGTCGTGGGGGGTGAGGGCGGCGAGGGTGTCGGCCTGGGTGCGGAAGGAGTTCATGAGGAGCAGGGGCAGGGGTGCTCCGGTGGTGTGCCGGGCGGCGCGGACCTGGGCGACGATGACGTCGAGGAAGGTGAGGGGGCCGCTGTCGGGGCGTTGGGGGTCGGTGTCGCGGACGGTGAGGAGGGACTTGGCGCGGTCCATGCCCATGGAGGTGCCGAGGCCGCCGTTGAGCTTGATGACGGCGGTGCGTCGCAGGGCGTCGCGTGCGGTGTCGTCGGGGACGTGGAGGTCGTCGCGGTGGGTGACGTCGGTGAGGGGTTCGACGTCGGCCTCGGGGATCATGCCGGTCGCGCCGGACTCGAGGAGCCGGTAGAAGCGGGCGAAGACGTCGACGGCGGCGGGTGCGACGCCGGCGTCGCGCATGCGGTCGGTGGACTGGGCGAGGCCCTGGCTGCTCATGCCCTGATGGTAGGGGCGGGGTGTGGCGGGTGGCCTGGTGGCGGGGGTGGGCGGCGCGCGGGTGAGACGCGGATCACGTGCCTACCGTGAGGGGATGACGGGCGGGTGGTCGCCGGGTGAGGCGGGCTGGTGGGGGTCGTGGTTCTGGGGGGCGGACTACGACGTGGCGCGCGAGGTGCTGCAGCGGGGTACGGCGGCGGTGCTGGTGGTGGCGTTCGTGGTGGTGGTGCGGCAGTGGCGTCCGTTGCTGGGTGAGCGGGGGCTGCTGCCGGTGGCGGGGTTCGTGGCGCGCACGTCGTGGCGGGTCGGGCCGAGCGTGCTGCGGTGGCGGTGCTCGGACGGGTTCGTCGTGGGGCTCGGGTGGTGCGGGGCGGTGCTGGCGACGCTGCTGGTGGTGGGGGTGCCGCAGCGGGGGCCGTGGTGGGTGACGACGCTCGCGTTCCTGCTGCTGTGGGCGGCGTACCTGTCGGTGGTGAACGTGGGGCAGCGGTTCTACGGGTTCGGCTGGGAGTCGTTGCTGTGCGAGGTGACGTTCCTCGTGGGGTGGTTGGGCTCGTCGGGCGGGGGTGCCGCTCCCCCGGTGCTGGTGCTGCTGGCGGCGCGGTGGTGCCTGTTCCGGGTGGAGCTGGGCGCGGGGCTGATCAAGCTGCGTGGGGACCGGGCGTGGCGGGACCTGACGGCGCTGGACTATCACCACGAGACGCAGCCGCTGCCGGGCCCGTTCTCGTGGCACGCGCACCACCTGCCGCGGTGGTGGCACCGGGTGGAGGTGGCGGGCAACCACGTGACGCAGCTGGTGGTGCCGTTCGCGCTGTTCGCGCCGCAGCCGGTGGCGAGCGTGGCGGGCGGGGTGGTGGTGCTGACGCAGGCGTGGTTGCTGGTGACGGGGAACTTCGCGTGGCTGAACTGGTTGACGGTCGTGCTGGGGCTGGGCGTGGTGAGCGACGGCGTGTGGGCGGCGCTGGGGTCGTGGCTGGTGCCGGCGCTGGGTGCGGGGTCGGTGCCGGACGGCGGCGGGTCGGGCGTGGGCGGTCCGGTCGCGCTGGTGGTGGCGGTGGTGGCGGTGTCGGTGCTGCTGGCCGTGCTGAGCGTGCGCCCGGCGCGGAACCTGGTGTCGCGTCGCCAGCTGATGAACGCGAGCTTCGAGCCGTTCCGGCTGGTCAACGCGTACGGGGCGTTCGGGTCGGTGTCGCGGCGTCGGGACGAGGTGGTGGTGGAGGGGTCGACGGCGCGGTCGCCGGGTCCGGACGACTGGGTGGAGTACGCGTTCCGCGGCAAGCCGGGTGACGTGTCGCGGCGTCCGCCGCAGGTGGCGCCGTACCACCTGCGGCTGGACTGGCAGATGTGGTTCCTGGCGTTGGGGTCGCCGGGCACGCGCTGGTTCGAGGTGCTGCTGCTGCGGCTGCTCGAGGCGGACGGGCCGACGTTGCGCCTGCTCGGGGCGGACCCGTTCGCGCACGACCCGGAGGGCCCGGCGCCGCGGTGGGTGCGGGCGCGCGTGTTCCGGTACCGGTTCACGACGCGCGCGGAGCGGCGGCGCTCGGGCGACTGGTGGGTGCGCGAGGAGCGCGGGACGCTCGTCGACCCGGTGGACCTGGTGCGCCTGCGTCGTCTGCTGGGCCCGCCCGGGTGAGCGCCGAGCACGGGGTTGCTGTCGTCATCGGGCGCTTTCCGGCAGCAACCTCGTGCTCGACGGCGAGCGGGGTCGTTCTCGGCGCACGTCGCCGGGCGCAGCCGTTCGGGACGGGGTGGGCCGGTTCCGGTGAGAGCGAGGTGCGCGGTTGGCTACTCGAAGCGCGCGGGGTCGCCCGCGCCGACGCGCACGACCTCGGGGACGCCGTCGGACACGTCGACGACGGTCGTGGGCTCGCTGCCGCGCTCGCCGCCGTCGACGACGGCGTCGACGACGTGGTCGAGCTCCTCCTTGATGGCCCACCCGTCGGTGAGCGCCTCGGTGGAGCCGGGGAGGATGAGCGAGCTCGACAGGATCGGCTCGCCGAGCGCGGCGACGATGGCTTGCGCGACGGTGTCGTCGGGGATGCGGACGCCGACGGTCTTCTTCTTGGGGTGGGCGAGTCGGCGCGGCACCTCGGAGGTGGCGCGCAGGATGAACGTGTAGGGGCCGGGTGTGGCGGCCTTGATGGAGCGGAACACCGCGTTGTCGACCATGACGAAGTGGCCGAGCTGGGCGAAGTCGGCGCACACGAGCGTGAAGTGGTGGCGGTCGTCGAGGTGGCGGATGCGGCGGATGCGCTCGGCGGCGTCGCGCGCGTCCATGCGGCACCCGAGCGCGTACCCGGAGTCGGTCGGGTAGACGACGAGGCCGTCGTCCTCGAGGAGCGCGACGACCTGCGCGATCGCGCGCGGCTGCGGGTTGTCGGGGTGCACGTCGAGGTAGCGGGCCATGGCCCGAGCCTAGGCCCGGCCGCCGCTGCGGGCAGGTGGTGCGGCGCGCCGCGCCCGTGCGCCCCGACCTCGCGGCGGCGGTGGGTGCGCTCAGCGCGGCAGGTGCGCGCACACGCGCCGCAGCTCCGCAGGGCTCGCGTTGCCGCCCGAGCACACGACGCCGACGCGCCGCCCGGCGAACCGGGCGGGGTCGGCCAGGACGGCGGCGAGCGCTGCGGCGCCCGCGCCCTCGGCGACGGTGCGGGCCGCGGTGAGGTAGAGGGCGGCGGCGCGGTCGATCGCGTCGTCGTCGACGAGGACGAAGTCGTCGAGGTGCTCGCGCAGCACGGCCTGGGTGAGGTCGAACCCGGTGCCGGTGGCCAGGCCCTCGGCGCGGGACGTGTTCGGGCGGGACACGGGCTGCCCGGCGCGCCACGAGTCGTGCGCGGCGGGTGACGCGGAGGACTGGACGGCGACGACCTCGAGGCCGGGGGCGACCGCGCGGGCGACGAGGCACGCGGCCGCGGCGCCGCTGCCGCCGCCCACGGGGACGACGAGGACGTCGAGGTCGGGGGCGTGCTCGAGCAGCTCGACGTACGCGGTGGCGACGCCCGCGACGAGGAGCGGCTCGTTCGCGGCGCTGACGAGGCGCGACCCGTCGTCGGCGGCGAGCGCGGTGGCGTGCTCGCGCGCGTCGTCGAACGTGGTGCCGGCGAGGACGAGGCGGGCGCCGAGGTCGCGCACGGCGGCGGCCTTGGTGGGGTTGGGGTCGGTGGGCATGACGACGGTGCACGCGGCGCGGGCGGCGCGGGCGGCGTGCGCGACGGCCTGGGCGTGGTTGCCGGTGGAGAATGCGGTGACGCCGCGGGCGCGGTCCTCGGGGGTGAGGCGCAGCAGGAGGTTGAGGGCGCCGCGGACCTTGAACGCGCCGGTGGGCTGGAGGTTCTCGTGCTTGACGACGACGCGCGCCCCGGTGGCGCGGTCGAGCGCCGGGTAGGTGCGTGCGGGCGTGAGGTCGAGGTGCGGCGCGAGGAGCCGGCGGGCGTCGAGGACGTCGCGCATCGTGGGCGGGGCGAGGTCTGCGGGGGCCATGTGTCCACGGTGCCGCGCGCCGACTCATCGGTCCAATGCCTGTTCCGACTGGACCGATCGACGCGGCCTATGATTCGTCCCATGAGGGCGGGGACGTGGACCTGACGCGGCTGCGGGTGCTGGCGGCGGTCGCGCGCGAGGGCTCGGTGACGGCGGCGGCGCGATCGCTGCACTACGCCCAGCCGTCGGTGAGCCACCACCTGGCGCGCCTGGAGGCGGAGGTGGGGGTGCCGCTGCTGGAGCGGCACGGGCGGGGCGTGCGCCTGACGGCGGCGGGCCGGCTGCTCGCGGCACGCGCGGAGGAGATCCTGGGGCGCGTGGGCGCGGCGCGCGAGGAGCTGGACGCGCTCGTGTCGCTCTCGGCAGGGCGGGTGCGGCTCGCGGCGTTCCCGTCGGCGCTGGCGACGCTCGTGCCCGACGTCGTGGGGCGGCTCGCGCGCGACCACCCGGGCCTGGGCGTGGGGCTGGTCGAGGCGGAGCCGCCGGAGGCGCTCGACGCGCTGCGGCGCGGCGCGGTGGACGTGGCGCTGGTGTTCGAGCACGACCGCTCCCCCGTCGACGTCGAGGGCCTGCGCGCCGTGCCGGTGCTGGCCGAGGAGCTGTTCCTCGTGCGCCCGGCGGGCCCAGGGGACGCCGGCACGGACGACCGCCCGGGTGCCGGGGACGACGCGGCGCCGGGCCGCGACCCGGACGACGCACCCGTGGACCTCGAGCCGCTCGCCGACACCGCGTGGATCGCCGGGTGCGAGCGCTGCCGGGCCGACCTCGTGGGGCGGTGCGAGCGTGCCGGGTTCACGCCGCGCGTCGCGTTCGAGACGGACGACTACGTCGCGGTGCAGGCGCTCGTGGCGTCGGGGGTCGGCGTCTCGCTCCTGCCGGCCCTGGCGCTGCGCGCGCACCGGGACCCGCGCGTGGTCGCGCACGCGCTGCCGGGCGCGGCGCGCCGCGTGCTCGCCGTCACGTACGGGGAGCGACCGGCCCCGGGCGCGGCGGCCGTCGTGGACGGGCTCGTCGCGGCTGCGCGCTGAGCGTCGCGGAGCGCGTGCGCTCGGCGGGCCTGCGTGGGACGCTCGCCTCGTGCCGCAGAACACGACCCAGGGAACCGGTGCGAGCGTCGCCGTCCCGGCGGGCGTGCCCGAGCCCCAGGCGGTGCTGGGCGGCCTGACCGAGTCGGCGGTGTTCCTCGTCGTGTCCGCGTCGGGCGTGCCCGGGTCGCGCGCCCGGCTGCTCGACGTCGCGTCGTCCGTGAACGACCTCGTGCGCGCGGTCGGCTTCCGCCAGGCCGCGGCGGGCCTGACGTGCGTCGTCGGCCTCGGGTCCTCGTTCTGGGACGCGGTCCGCCCTCCGGGCGCGCCGCGGCCCGAGGGGCTGCACCCGTTCCGCGCGGTGCACGGCGCGGTGCACGACGCCCCGTCGACCCCGGGCGACGTCCTGTTCCACGTGCGCGCCGACCGTGCGGACCTGACGTTCGAGCTCACGCGCCAGCTCATGGCGGCGCTCGGCGACGCGGTGCGCGTCGAGGACCACGTCACGGGCTTCCGCTACTTCGACTCCCGCGACCTGCTCGGGTTCGTCGACGGCACGGAGAACCCCACGGGCCGGGCCGCCGTGGGCGCCGCGATCATCCCGGACGGCCCGTTCGCCGGGGGCAGCCACGTCGTGGTGCAGAAGTACGTGCACGACCTCGCGGCGTGGGGCGCGCTGCCCGTCGAGGCGCAGGAGCGCATCATCGGGCGCACGAAGCTCGACGACGTCGAGCTGCCCGACGACGTGCAGCCCCCGGACTCGCACGTCTCGCTCAACACGATCGTCGAGGAGGACGGCACCGAGCGGGACGTGCTGCGCGACAACATGGCGTTCGGCGACCCCGCCGCGGGCGTGCTCGGCACGTACTACATCGCGTACGCGGCCGACGTGGGCGTCGTCGAGCGCATGCTCGACCGCATGTTCGTCGGCAGCCCGCCCGGCCGCTACGACCGCATCCTCGACGTGTCGACACCCCTGACGGGCACGTCGTTCTTCGTCCCGTCGCTCGACCTGCTCGAGTCGCTCGCCGACGACGCCCCGGACGTGCTCGACGCGGCCGACCCCGGCCCCCCGCCGGCCGACGCGACGCCCCCGTCCGCCGCCGCACCCACCGCCTCACCCGCCACCGCCGCGCCCGTCGGGTCGCTCGCGATCGGGTCGCTGAGAGGAGAACCGTCGTGAGCGTCACGGAACCGGACCCGGGCTCGGTCGCCCCCACGAGCGGCGCGGGTGCGCCGGGTGACTCGACGCTGCACCGCTGGCTCGCGCCCGTCACGGACGCCGCGTGGGCCGAGATCGCCGACGAGGCGCGGCGCACGTTCGTGCGCAACGTCGCGGGGCGGCGCGTCGTCGACGTGACGGGGCCGCTCGGCTTCGGCACCGCCGCGGCCCGCACGGGCCACGTCACCGACGTCGAGGCGCCCCACGACGGCATCCGCGCGCGCCTGCGCGGCGTCGTCCCGCTCGTCGAGCTCCAGGTGCCGTTCACCCTCTCGCGCCAGGCGGTCGACGACGTCGCGCGCGGCTCGAAGGACTCGGACTGGCAGCCGGTCAAGGACGCCGCGACGGCGCTCGCCCGCGCCGAGGACCGCGCCGTGTTCGAGGGGTACGCCGCCGCCGGGATCACCGGCATCGGGCCCGGGTCGGACAACCCGCCGGTCGCCGTACCGAGCGACCCGCGCGACCTGCCCGACGCCGTCGCCGCCGCGCAGACCGAGCTGCGCCTCGCGGGCGTCGAGGGCCCGTACGCGCTCGTGCTCGACGCCGACCTGTACACGGCCGTGTCCGAGACGCGCGACCACGGCTACCCGATCCGCGAGCAGCTCGAGCGCATGGTGCAGCGCGACATCGTCTGGGCGCCCGCCCTGCGCGGCGGCTACCTGCTCACCACGCGCGGCGGGGACCACGAGCTGACGATCGGGCAGGACGTGTCGATCGGGTACCTCGACCACACCGCCGACGAGGTCCGCCTCTACCTGCTCGCGTCGCTCACCTTCCAGACGTACACCGCCGAGGCGTCCGTCCACCTCACGCGCTGACCCGCAGGGCCGGTCAGCCCGCGAGGACGACGGCGGGCGCGGCGAGCACGAGCAGCACGACGCACACGCCGGCCACCGCCATCGACAGCGCGAACGGGGCGCGGCTGCGCGGGCGCGCGACCCCGCTCCCCCCGGCCGTGACGGCCAGCACGACGGCGACCGCCCCCAGCGCCCAGCCCGCCGGCCCGGGCGGGCCCGGCGGCGCGAGCACGACGAGCACCGACGCCGCGCCGAGCAGCACGGGCGCGAGGACCGTGCTCGCCCGGCGGCCGAGGCGGTGCGGCAGCCCCCGCACCCCCGTGGCCGCGTCGTCCTCGAGGTCCGGCAGCGTGTTCGCGACGTGCGCACCGACGCCGAGCAGCGCGGCCGCCGCGACCGCCCACGGCGCGGGCCGCCCGTCGCCGGGCGCCGCGAGCACGACGAACACCGCGAGCAGCCCGAAGGACAGCGCGTACGGCGCCCACGACCACCACGTCGCCTTGAGCACCGCGTTGTACGACCACGCGCTCGCGACCGCGACGACGTGCACGGCCCCCGGCACGACGCCCGTCGCGAACGACAGCACCACGCACGCCCCGAGGGCGACGAACGCCGCGGCCCGCAGCACCCCGGGCGTCACGAGGCCCGCCACGACCGGCTTGTCCGCGCGCCCGACGGCGAGGTCGCGGCGCGCGTCGAGCCAGTCGTTGCACCACCCGACCGAGAGCTGGCCGGCGAGCACGGCGAGGGCGACGAGCGTCGTCGTGCGCGCCCCGGCCCCGATGCCGGCGCTCAGCACGAGCGCGAACGCGGTGACCATCACCGTGGGCGGGAAGTGGCTCGCGACGACGAGGGCCCGCACGAGCCCGCCCGGGCGACCGGTCACCATGGGCGCAACCTAGCCCGACCGGGCGCCGCGCGCGCGCCTGCCGGCGCGACCCGCCGCACCCCGCGCGGGCGGGCCGGGCCGGTGCGACGATGCGGGCATGTCGCGAGTCGTCGCCGTCGGGACCTCGCTTCCCGAGCACGCGTACCGTCAGGACGAGATCTCCCGGGTCACGAGCGAGCTGCTCACGGACGACCCGGTGCGCCGCGCGCTCACGCGCCGCCTGCACGCCCACGCGGGCGTCGAGACCCGTCACCTCGCCCTGCCCCTCGCCGACTACGGCGGGCTGTCGTTCGGGTCCGCCAACGACGCGTTCCTCGCCCACGGCACCGACCTCGCCGAGCGCGCGTGCCGCGCCGCGCTGGACGACGCCGGGCTGCGCGCCGACGAGGTGGACCACGTCGTCCTGACGACCGTCACCGGGGTGGGCGCGCCCACGCTCGACGTGCTCCTCGCCGCCCGGCTCGGGCTGCGCGCCGACGTGCGGCGCACGCCCTCGTTCGGGTGGGGGTGCGCGGGCGGCGCGGCCGGGCTCGCGCGCGCCGACGACCTGCTGCGCGGGCGACCGCGCGACGTCGCGCTCCTCGTCGCGGTCGAGCTGTGCTCCCTCACGCTGCAGCGCGGCGACCCGTCCACGGCGAACCTCGTCGCCTCCGGCCTGTTCGGCGACGGCGCCGCCGCGGCCGTCCTCGTGGGCGACGAGCACCGCCTCGCGCGGCGCCCCGGCGCGTACGGCGCGCCGCGCCGCCGCCCCGGCGCCCGCGTCGTCGAGTCGCGCTCCCACCTGCACCCGGGCACCACGGGCGACCTGGGCTGGCGCGTCGGCGACACCGGGTTCGAGATCGTGCTGTCCGCGCGCCTGCCGGAGCTCATCGGCGCGCACCTGCTGGGCGACGTCAAGGCGCTGCTCGCCGAGCACGACCTCGAGCCGGCCGACGTCGGGGCGTGGGTCGTCCACGCGGGCGGCCCGCGCGTCCTCGACGCGGTGCGCGACGCGCTCGGCCTCGACGACGAGGACCTCGCGACCAGCCGGGACGCCCTGCGCACGACCGGCAACCTGTCGTCGGCGTCCGTGCTCCACGTGCTCGCCGCGACGCTCGCGCGCACCGACGCCCCGCCCGGCGTCCCCGCGGTCCTCCTGGCGTTCGGCCCGGGCGTGAGCACCGAGCTCGTGCTGCTGCGCCTCGAGGGCCGTGCGCCCCGGAGCGCGGCCGCGACCCGGCAGGGGGCACGCGCATGAGCCTCGCGTGGTACGTCGCGCTCGTCGGCGCGACCGCGCTCGAGCGGCTCGCCGAGCTCGTCGTCTCGGCCCGCAACGCGCGCTGGTCGTTCGCGCGCGGCGGCGTCGAGTCCGGGCGCGGGCACTTCCCCGCCATGGTCGCCCTGCACACGGGGCTGCTCCTCGCGTGCGTCGCCGAGGCGTGGCTCGCCGACCGCCCGTTCCTGCCGTGGCTCGGGTGGCCCATGCTCGTCCTCGTGCTCGCGAGCCAGGGCCTGCGCTGGTGGTGCATCGCGACGCTCGGTCCGCGCTGGAACACGCGCGTCATCGTCGTGCCCGGCCTGCCGCTCGTGGCGCGCGGGCCGTACCGGTGGCTGCGCCACCCCAACTACGTCGCCGTCGTCGTCGAGGGGTTCGCCCTGCCGCTCGTGCACTCGTGCTGGGTGACGGCGGTCGCGTTCACCGTGCTCAACGCCGTCCTGCTGGCCCGGTTCCGCATCCCCGCCGAGGAGCGCGCCCTCACGCTCGCGACCACCGCGACCCGCCCCGGCGCCGACGCACCCGGAGCGGGCACGCCGTGACCCGCGCGCGCACCGACGTGCTCGTCGTCGGGGGCGGGCCCGTCGGGCTCGCCGCCGCGCTGCACGCGCGCCGCGCCGGGCACGACGTCGTCGTCGTCGACCGCCGCGCGGGCGTCATCGACAAGGCGTGCGGCGAGGGCCTGCTGCCCGGCGCGCTCGCCGCCGTCCTCGACCTGGGCGTCGACCCGCCCGGGCACCCGCTCGCCGGCATCAGCTACCGCGACGCCACGCGCCACGCCGACCACCCGTTCGCCGCGGGACCGGGCCGGGGCGTGCGCCGCACCGCGCTGCACGCGGCGCTGCGCGAGCGCGCGCTCGCCGAGGGCGTGGTCGTCGAGCACGCGACGCTGCGCACGCTCACGCAGGACGCCCGCGGCGTCGACGTCACCCTCGACCCGCACGACGACGCGCCCTCCGACCAGGGCGACGGTTCGCGCGTCGTCCGGGCCGACTGGCTCCTGGGGTGCGACGGGCTGCACTCGACCGTGCGGCGCCTCGCCGGTCTCGAGGCCCCCGCACGCGGTCGCGCCCGGTTCGGGCTGCGCACCCACTACCGCGTCGCGCCCTGGACCGACCTCGTCGAGGTGCACTGGGCGCCGCACGCCGAGGCGTACGTGACGCCGGTCGCGCCCGACGTCGTCGGCATCGCCGTCCTCACCCACCGCGACACCTCGCGCGCCGGCGGGCGCGACGCACGGGCCGGCCTCGACGCGTTCCCCGAGCTCGCCGACCGCGTGCGGGACGTGCCCGTCCTCGGGCGCGTGCGCGGCGCCGGGCCGCTGCGCCAGCGCGCCCGGCGCCGCACCGCCGGGCGCGTACGGCTCGTCGGCGACGCGTCGGGGTACGTCGACGCGCTCACGGGCGAGGGCGTGCGCGTCGGGCTCGCGCAGGCGCAGGCCGCGGTGCGCCACCTCGACGACGCGGCGGCGTACGAGCGCGCGTGGGCGCGCGCCACGCGCGACTACCGCGTGCTCACCGCAGGGCTCCTGGCCTGGGCGGGCAGCCCCGCGCGCCGCGCGATCGTGCCCGCCGCGAGCGCCGCGCCGTGGCTGTACGGGGCGGTCGTCGAGCGCCTGGCGCGGTGAGCGACCTCCGCGCCCGACGGCGCGGGCGGGGTGTGGGCGCGGACCGCTACGGTGCGGCGCATGACCTCGCTGGACCTGCACGTCGTCCCCGACCGATTCCTGCTCGCCCACGTCCCGGGCGCCACGTTCCCCGAGGACGACGAGTGGGTCGCCCTCGTGCGCGCGCCCGAGGGGCTGACGGTGGTGCGGCACGCGTCGCCGTTCGACGAGGCCGAGCGGTGGGCGGGGTTCTACGGGTCGGCGCACGGGCTGGAGACGACGGGGGTGCTCGCGTCCGTCGTCGGGCCGCTCGCCGAGGCCGGGGTGCCGGTGTTCGTCGCGTCCACGTTCCACGCGGACCTGGTGCTCGTCCCGGAAGGGCGGCTGGCGGCTGCGACCCGCGCGCTGCGCGACGCCGGGCACGCGGTCGCCGGCGCGCGCTGAGGTCCCTGAGGTCCGCGCGGCGCGAGGCGCCCGGTCGGGTCGGGGGCGGGCGCCGGGACCCCGGCGTCGCTCAGCGGCGCACGGCGGCCGCGGCGGCGTCGAGGAGGGGGCGGGCGCGCTCGCGCGTGAGGAACGCGAGCAGCGCGTCCTTGTCGCCGACGCGCACGGGCGCGGCGACCTCGAACCCGAGCGTGCGCATGCGGGCGTGGGCGCGGTCGTTCGCCGTGTCGGGCTCGACGACGACCCGGTCGGCGCGCGGGTCGTCGAGGCAGAACCCGACGACGAGCGGGCCGAGCGCGTCCCACAGGCGCGTCCCGCGCGGGCCGCGACCGCCGAGGAGGAAGTGCGCGCCGACGTCGCCCGGCCGCACGACGTAGGCGTCGGCGACGGGGTCGTGCGCGGGCTCGTACGTCTGCAGGAGCGCGACGGGCTCCGCGTCCCAGCGCACGAGGAACGCGTGGTGGGTGGGCAGCGACCCGACGTGCGCGTAGAGGTCGCGCAGCGCGGACCGCGTCAGTCCGCCGAGGCCCCAGAACCGTGCCCACGGCCGGCTCACCCACGCGTGCAGCACGTCGAGGTCGGCGTCCGGGTCGAGGACGCGCAGCGTGAGCTCGCCGCCGTCGGGCGCGGTGTGGGTGCGCAGGAGCTCGCCGGGCGTGCCCGTGCGCAGGGGGCCCTCCCCCGGGCCGGGCAGGCCGCGCGCCGGGTCGGGGGCGCGCGTGGTGGGCGCGGTCATCGGGACTCCTCCAGGGTCAGCCGGGTCCAGTCGGTCACGACGGGCACGGTCGCGGCGTGGGCCCACGCGTCGAGCTGGTCCGCGAAGTGGGGCGAGCGCGGGTCGCCGCTCGCGCCGAACGGGACGCCCCAGCGGCTCGCGTCCCGGTCGGCGAGGTCCCACACCCACCGCGCGACCGATCCGCGCACGCACGTGTCGGTGGTGCCGGGTGTGCTCGCTGTGCATCGCACGGTGTCGGTGTCGCCGCCGAGCGGCACGGCCGGAACGCGCGGCGCGGGGGCGCCCGGGACGTCGAGGAGCACGTGCAGTCCGAGCACGCGGTGCGTGTCGCCCCACGTCGGCGCCGGTCCGGTGCGGCCGTCGTCGGCGTGGGCCACCTCGGCCAGCGCGGCCCACGCCTCGGCGGCGCAGTCGATCCCGAGCCACGCTGCGCCGAGCAGCGCGGGCAGGGCGTCGGCGACGCGCCCCGGGACGGACATCCACGGCGCGAACACCTCGTCGAGGCCGTGCGGCGCGTGCAGGGGTGCGATCGCCGGGTGCGCCGTGACCCGGCGCACGAGGGCCGACCTCCATGCGGCGAACAGCGCCGCGTCGGTGCTGCCCGCGTCCATGCGCCGGTCCCACGCGCGCAGCCGGGCCGCGGCGCGCGCGGTCGCGGGCGCTCGCCCGCCCGGCTCGTCGTCGAGCCACCGCAGCAGGCCGTCCGCGCCGCCGAGCAGCGTGTCCGCGTGCACGCGCGCC
>NZ_WMKA01000017.1:36673-75410 GCF_009711085.1 Cellulosimicrobium composti | reverse complement strand
CCTGCACCGTGGGCGCGGGGTCGCCGTCGGCCGCGCGGTCGTCGTCCGCCGCCGCGTCGTCCGTGCCGGGAGGTGCGGCCGGTCCGCCCGCGGCGTCGCCCGGCGCCGCGGGTGCGGACGACCCGCCCGACGTCGTCCCCGGCGCGGGCGCGCCCGGTACCGTCTCCTCGGCGACGGGCGGGGCCCCGGACGGCGCACCTGCCCACCACCCGGCGACCGCGCCGACGCCGACGACCGCCGCGACCACGACCGCCGTGACGCCGCCGAGGACGAGCCCCGGCGCGCCGACCACGGCACCCGAACCCGCGCCCGCACCGGCGCCGGAACCCGCTCCGGAGGCCCCGGGCGCCGAGCCCGCCGCCGCGCCCTCTCCGACCGGCGGGCCGACCGGCGGGCCGACCGGCGGCACGGACGACGCCGCGGGGTCGGGTGTGGGGGGCACGACCGCCGCGGCGTCGGCCGCGGCGACCACGGGCGCGACCGTGCCCGCCGCGCCGAGCGCCGCGGGGACGCCGAGCACGAGCGGCAGCAGGACGGCGCGCAGTCGCGAGGCGACGTCGTCGACCTCCTCGGCGAGGATCGAGCACGCGAGGCACCCGGTGAGGTGGTCCTCGACGCGCGTGCCGCGCGGGGCAGCGCACCGCGCGCGTGGTCGCCGAGCCGCTCCGCCGTCCAACGACACTCGGGCGCGACCGACTCCGTCGTGACGTGCGCCTGGAGCCACTCGCGCCGCAACCCCTCGCGCGCCCGGTACGCGAGCGCGGCGGTCGCCGACGCGGACAGGCCGAGCAGCGGCGCCGCCTCGCGCGGCTCCATCCCCTCGACCTCGGTGTACCAGAGGACGGTCTGCCAGCGCTCGGGCAGGCGCCGGAACGCGCGCGCCGTGACCGAGCGCTCGAGCACGAGCGCGGTCGCGTCGCGCTCGTCGACGACCTCCGGCACCTCGTCCACGGGGTACGGGTCGGGCGTGCGCGACCACGTCGCGGCGACCGCCCGCAGGGTCGTGTAGAGGTACGGGCGGAACGGGCCCGTCGGCCCGGCGCCGGACTGGAGCGCGTGCAGGACGCGCACGAACGCCTCCTGGAGGAGGTCGTCCGGGTCGTAGGTGGACGTGATCCGGCGCGCCGCCGCGCGGCCCGCCCCGGCGTGCCGGTCCCACAGGGTGGCGAACGCCTGGACGTCCCCGCCGCGCACGGCGTCCGCGAGCTCCGCGTCGGACGGACCCGCGTCGGCCGGTGCGCCCTCGGAGGTCACCACGCCGTCGGCGGTCGCCGGGTCGTCGGCGGTCGCCGGGTCGTCCGGCCGCGAGTCCGGGGACGGCTCGGTGCCCCCGGTCGGGTGCCCGGTCAGGTGGTGCGCGTGCATGCTCGCCTCTCGTCCGGGGGCGCGGGATCGCCGGCCCCTCGCAGGATGAGACGCGCACGGGACGCGGTCATGACGCGGCGGCGACCCCGGGTGACCGACATCACCCGGGCCGCGGTCCCCCAGCACGACGACGTCGCCCGCCGCACCCGCGAGGGCGCGACGGGCGACGTCGGGAACGTCAGGCCGTGCCCGCGTACGCGAGCGCGATCTCCTCGGTCACGGTCTCGCCGTCGCGCTCGGCGCTCGCCGTGACCGTCACCTCGCCACCGGGGACCTCGACGAGCCGGGTCGCGAACGCCTGGTAGGCGTTCGCGGCGGGCGCGACGCCCGCGAACGACTTCGAGCCGTACGGCGTCGTCACGGTGATGTCGACGGGCGTCTCGTCCTCGTTGAGCACGCGCACCGCGAGGTACTGCTTGCCGCCCATCGTCCGCAGCTCGGCCTCGGCCGCGAGGTCGAGCGACGGGCCGTCGTCGACGAGCCCGGTCTGCCAGTCGACGAGGTCGTCGATCTTCGTCGCGAGCAGCGCGCGGTCGCCCGCCGCCGCCGACAGGTGGTCGACGAGCGCGCGGGCAGCGCCCAGCACCTGGACGGCCGTGGCCGGGTCGCCGTCGTCGGCCGCGGAGCGCGCGCTGCCGAGCAGCGACGCGATCGCGCCGGCGATCACGCTGTCCCCGACCGCCGAGGTGTCGAGCCCGGCGACGATGCCCTCGACCTCGGGGAACGTGACGCAGTTGCCGCCGCCCTCGACCTTGCCCGCGGTCCACTCGATGCCCTTGAGCACGTGCTCGAGGAACAGCGGGTCGGTCCAGGACTCGTCGGTGTGGCCGGCGCCCTCGTACCACGAGCGACCGCCCTCGAAGTTGTGGCACCACGAGATCGGGTGGTCCTCACCCATCGCGCCGTTGCCCGGGGAGTAGGTCGACTCGTCCAGCGTGAGGAGCACGTGGACGTCGTCGCGCGGGTTGGTCGAGTAGTTGTACCACTCGTCGAACCGCTCCCAGACGGCCGGCAGGTGCGCGGTCGACGGGTGCGCGGGGTTCTCGACCCGCATCGTCGCCGTCTGCTGCGCCGGGTGGCTGATGAACCGCGCGCCGCCACCCGTGAGCTCGCTGTACCAGGGCACGGTGTGCATCGTGTCCGTCGCGGCGTGCAGACCGACGTACCCGCCCCCGCCACGGATGTAGCCCTGGAACGCGGCCAGCTCCGCGTCGTCGAGCAGGCGCGGCGTCGCCGGGTTGAGCGAGTTCGTGTTGTCGACCGGCGAGGCGAACACGATGGTCGCGTACTGCGACAGGTTCTCCGCGCTCGTGAACGGCGACGAGTCCATCGTCAGGTCGGGCTGACCGGGCGAGCCGGGTCCCCACCAGCCCGACGAGCTGTTCGGCGGGTCCCACACGTCGACGGTGAACCCGTTCTCCTCACCGAGGTCGATGAGGGCGAGCGTCGTGTCGTCGATGTGCGAGTGCCGGAAGCCGAGCGTCTCGCCGACGACGAGGATCTTGTACTCCTCGTCGTCCGCCGCCGCGGGGACGGCCGCCACGAGCGTCGCTCCCCCGGCGACCGGCAGCGCGACCGCCGCCGCCACCGCCCGCCTGATCGTCGTGCCGCTGAACAAATTCATGCGTGCTTCTCCCTCGTCGTCGAGAGCGCGAGCCGGGCATCCGCTCGCCATGACCGTGGGCAGCCCGGCGGCGCGCGCACTCCTGCGTGCGTGGACGTCGGCTGCTGCCGATGCAGCGAGTTTTGACGGCGGTCGATCAGAAGTCAAGGATTCAACGACACGTGGCGCGCTTCTCACCCGGTCGCCACCACCCGGCCGAGCATGCGGTTCGGGAGCGTCCGTGCACCCGGACACTCCCGAACCGCATGTTCGGTGCGACGAGAAGCGCTCAGCCCTTGACGCAGAGGAGCGTCGTGAGCCGCGCGACGACCTCGACGAGGTCGGACTGCGCGCTGATGACCTCGTCGAGGTCCTTGTACGCGCCCGGGATCTCGTCGAGCACCCCGGCGTCCTTGCGGCACTCGACGCCCGCGGTCTGGGCCGCGAGGTCGTCGAGCGTGAACGTCTTCTTCCCCTTGGTGCGGGACATCCGACGCCCCGCGCCGTGCGACGCCGACCAGTACGACTCTGGGTTCCCGAGCCCGCGCACGACGAACGAGCCGGTGCCCATGGACCCGGGGATCAGGCCGAGGTCGCCCTTTCCCGCCCGGATCGCGCCCTTGCGCGTCACAACGAGCTCCTGGTCGCCCACGCGCTCGACCGCGACGTAGTTGTGGTGGACGTTCACGGCCTCCTCGAACGCGATCTCGCGCCCGGGGAAGGACGCGCGCACCGCGTCCACGACGAGCGTCATCATGACCGCACGGGAGCGTGCCGCGTACTCCTGCGCCCACCACAGGTCGGCGAGGTAGGCGTCCATCTCCGGCGTGCCGCCGAGGAACACGGCGAGCTCATGGTCCACGAGCCCCTGGTTGTGCTCGAGGCGCTTCGCGACCGCCACGTGCTGCTCGGCGAGCGTCTTGCCGATGTTGCGCGACCCCGAGTGGAGCTGGAGCCAGACCTGCCCGTCGGTGTCGGTGCAGAGCTCGGCAAAGTGGTTGCCTCCGCCCAGCGTTCCCAGCTGTCGGCGCGCGCGGCCCTCGATGTCCGACACGCGTGCGTGGAGCCCGGAGAACCGCGACCAGAACGCGTCCGCGCCGCGTGCGACCTCCGCCGGCCCGCGCCCGGAGATCGAGCGCAGGCGGCGCGGGTCCACGGGCTCGTCGTGCGCGTGGAAGCCGACGGGGATCGCCGCCTCGATGCGTGCTCGCACCGGCCCGAGGTCGTCGGGCAGGTCCTCCGCCGTGAGCGACGTGCGGACGCCGATCATGCCGCACCCGATGTCGACGCCGACGGCGTTGGGCGACACCGCGTCACGCATCGCGATGACCGAGCCGACGGTCGCGCCCTTGCCGAGGTGGACGTCCGGCATGACGCGCACCCCCTCGACCCACGGCAGCGCGGCGATGTTGCGCAGCTGCTGCAGCGCGGCGGGCTCGACGGCGTGCTCGTGCGCCCACATGAGGGTGGGCGCCTTCGCCCCCGACAGCGGGACGGGGAACGCGTGGGCCTCGGTGCTCACGGTGCTGACCTCCTCGGGTCGTCCTGACGATCATGACGCCGCCCCGGCGGGGCGACGAGGGTGCGCGCGGGAGGAGTCGAACCTCCGGCGTCCGGCTGCAAGAACCGGTGCTCCGGCCGTGGAGCGACGCGCGCTGGTGCTCCTTAACGTCGAGCAGACGGGACGCGAGGCGTCCAGGTGCCTCCGGAGGGAGTCGAACCCCCGTCTCCGCTTCCGCAGAGCGGCGTCGTGTCCGTCGGACCACGAAGGCAGTGCTTTTCTCCGTAGGCGCACGACAAATGCGCACCGACGGCGAAGAGAACAGAAAGGCAGCACGAGAAATGCACCCCGACCGGGTGCATTCCCGCACAAGAAAAAGGCCGCCCCGGCGATGTCCGGGACGGCCTGTCGTACGACGCTGTGGTCAGACGACAGGACCGCCGGAGTCGCCGGCGAGGAACGAGGACACGCCGAGATACGCCACGGGCAGCACGACGTGCCGCTGCTCGCGGGGCAGCACGGGACGTCGCCGGTCCTGCTGGACGGGTTCGCGCACGGCACTGCTCCTCTCGGTCACGTCGGGGTGGCCCACGCACCGGAATGTCGTCGACCGAGGAAGACCGTACGCGCCTTCGCGCGTCCGCACAACCCCATTTCCAGAATTCATCGGAATTCCCCGGCAACCAGGCCGGTCGCGCTCCGAGGAACGTCGCACGCCTTTCCTCCACGCGTCGAGCAGCCATCTCCGGCGAGGCGCCACCCCGCCCCCGGTCGAGCCCACGACGCGACCACCCCCTGCCCCTGCTCGCCAGCGCAGGTGCCGCCGGCCGGGCGCCTCAGCACTGCTTGGCACACTTTTCTCCACGGAGCACGTCGTCGGCGCCCCGGTCGACCCGTCGGCGCTGTCGGCGCTCTCGGCGCTGTCGGCGGCGACCGGTAGGGTTCCGGACGTTCCGGACACACCTCCCGACGCCGACGAACCGCGCGTCACCGACGACAGGAGAACGCCGCCATGATGGGCGCCCACCACGCCGCGACCGGCGCCGCCGCCTGGGTCGCGGTGACGTCCACCGCCCCGTTCGCCCTCGGGTGGCACCCCGTGTCGTCGGTCGGGGTCATGACGGGCGCGGTCGTGTGCGCCGGGGCCGCGCTGCTCCCGGACGCGGACCACCACAACGGGACCTTCGCCCACTCCCTGCCGCCCGTGAGCGAGTGGGTCTCCGACGCGGTCGAGACGGTCTCGGGCGGGCACCGGCAGGGCACGCACTCGTTCCTGGGCATCGCGGTCTTCACCGCGCTCGCCTGGCTCGCCGGGCTCGTCACGGTGGAGACGGAGAGCTTCGGCACGGTCTCCGTGGGCGGTGGCCTGCTCGCGGTGCTCCTCGTCGCGCTCGCCCTCAAGGCGCTCAAGCTCACGCGGCGCGGCAAGCTCGTGCCGTGGGCCACGTCGCTGACGATCGCCGTGCTCGTCGCCCTCTTCTCCCCCGAGGAGTGGAACTGGCTGCCCGTCGCCGTCGGGATCGGCGTGACCGTGCACGTCCTCGGCGACGTCCTCACGACGAACGGCGCTCCCCTCCTGTGGCCCGTGAAGATCCGCTCGCCCCGCTGGGTGCGCAGGTCCCTCGTCGTCGACGACGTCTGGCGCCCGAGCGGGAGCTTCGCCGTGCCGCTGCTCGGCTCCACGGGGTCGGTGCGCGAGTGGGTCCTCGCGACGGCCGTCGGGCTCTACGCGACCGTCGGGTTCGTCTGGGCCGCGCTCGACCAGATGGGCTTCGACACCTACGGGACGTACGAGCGCGTGGCGTCCGCGATCCAGGCGCTCGCGACGGGCTCCTGACGCCGCGGGCGCGCCCGCCGTTATTCGCTTGCCGGGCCGCGCGCCCGGGTGGGACGGTCTCAGGACGTCGCCCGCGCCGTCGGGCACCGGAGGAAGGGAGGAACGCCATGAGCTGGACGAGCCACGCTCGCGTGTCCACCACCCCCGGGAGCCCCGACCGCCGCTAGCGGTCCGGACCGTCCGCGACGGTCCGCACCCCGCCCGCCCGCGAGGCGGCGCGGCGGCGCCGTGCGCTCCCCGCCCGAAGGAGCCCACCCGTGCCCGAGCACGACCCGCCGTACCCCGACCCGTACCTCCCGCCGACGTTCGCGGGAGACCCCCGCACTCCCCCTCCGCGCCGCCTGCGGCGCCACGACGACACGGACGACGCCGGCCCGGTGACCGGTGTGCTCGACGCCGCGCTCGCCGAGGACCAGCGGTGGTCCACGTGGTCCGCCGTCGAGAAGGGCCAGCGCGGGCCCGAGCCGCGACCCGAGTGGGTCGTCACGGCCGACGCGGCCGTCGACACCGAGCTCGGCGTCCTCAAGACCGGCAAGGAGGCGGACGTCTTCCTCGTCGAGCGCGCCGTCCCCGGCGACGACGCGCGGCGCTCGCTGCTCGCCGCGAAGCGCTACCGCGACCTCGACCACCGCGCGTTCCGGCGCGACACCGTCTACACCGAGGACCGGCGCGTTCGCCGCACGCGCGACCGCCGCGCCCTCGACCGCAAGTCCCGCTACGGCCGCCAGGTCGCGGCCGGGCAGTGGGCGGCGGCCGAGTTCGCCGCGCTCGGCGAGCTGTGGTCGGCCGGGGTGCCCGTGCCGTACCCGGTCCAGATCGACGGGAACGAGATCCTCATGGAGTTCGTCGGCACCTCGGACGGCACCGTGCACGAGGCCGCGCCGCGCCTCGCGCGCACGCGTCCCGACGCCGACCTGCTCGCCTCGTGGTGGGACCAGGTCCGCGACGCGATGGCGGTGCTCGCGCGCCTCGGCTACACGCACGGCGACCTGTCGCCGTACAACGTGCTCGCGGACGGGGACCGGCTCGTCGTCATCGACCTGCCGCAGGTCGTCGACCTCGTGGCGAACCCGTTCGGGACCGAGCTGCTCCTGCGCGACTGCCGCACGATGGCCGCCTGGTTCGCCTCGCGCGGTCTCGACGCCGACGCCGACGAGCTCTTCGCGGCGCTGCTCGCGCAGGCGTGGTGAGGGTGCGCGTGCCCCGCGCGCGCCGACGGCGGGCGCGGTAGAACGGGACCATGGAGCCCTCCACCGAGTCCTTCGACGCCGACGACGTCCAGACGTTCCTCACGACCTACGGGGTCGCGCTCTCCACGGGAGACCTCGACACGATCGGCGAGAGCTACGCGTTCCCGGCGCTCGTGGTCGGGTCGACCGGGTCGGTGCTCCTCGCCGACCCGGAGGACGTGCGCGAGTCGACCATCGAGACCGCACGCGGGTTCCGCGAGCGTGGCCTCGTCGGTGTCGTCGCCCACCTCGAGGACGTCGAGGAGGTCGGCGACGCGCTCGTGTGGGCGCGCGTGCGCTGGAGCTACCGCGACGAGTACGCGAACGAGCAGGAGGCGCAGGAGGTCCGGTACCTGCTGCGCCGCGCGCGCGACACGTTCGAGGTCTGCGTCGTCGCGCCCATCGCTCCGTAGCCCCACGCCGTCGACCTGCCGGCGCGGGGCTGCTGGCACGGGACCGGTCGGGCGCGTCCGGGGCGGGGGTCAGGACAGCCGGTTGTCGCGGTCCTCCCACGGCGTCGACGCCGCCTCCTTGTGCGCGGCGCCGTCGTCGGGCTGCAGCGCCCGGACGACGAACGACCCGGCGGCGAGCACGACGCCGCTGGTGAACGCGACCTGCAGCACGGTGAGGAGCAGGCCCACGAACCACGTGCCGACGAAGGAGTAGGTGAGGTTCGCGAGACCGACGTTCTGGACGAGGGCGCTCCCCACGGTGAGGCCGACGCCGGTCCAGAACATCGTGCGGGCGGTGAGGCGGGGTGGCATGCGGGTCCTCTCGTCGGTGAGCCGGTGCGGACGACCCGCCGTCGCACGCCGGGCCCTCGACCGCTCCGTTCCTACCACGCGCGCCCACCGGACGGCGACGAACCCGTCAGTGGAAGTCGCGCGACGTCGTCGCGACCTGGAGCGAGAGCGGCGCGAGGTGCTCCGCGACGAGGTTCGTGGCGCCGTCGGCCCGCTCCAGCCGCCCGCGCACGACGAGCGCCGCGGACCCGCGCGCGACCTTCCGGAACCGCTGCCACAGCCCGGGCGAGCACACGACGTTGAGGATCCCCGTCTCGTCCTCGAGCGACAGGAACGTCACGCCCCCGGCCGTCCCGGGGCGCTGGCGGTGCGTGACGACGCCGCCCACGGCGACGCGCGACGACGGGTGGGGTCGCGTGCCGGGCGTCTCGCCCGCGGCGCGCTCCGCCTCGTCGACCTGCTCGATCTCGCGCGACACCGCCACGGCGCCGACGACGGTGAGCACCCCGGCCGCGGTGAGGCCGTCGCGGACGTACTGCGTCGGGTAGGAGTCGGTGGACACGCCCGTGGCCCACACGTCGGCGACGGCGGTCTCGACCTCGGTCATGCCGGGCAGCGCCGGGGCCTCGACGCCGACGCTCACGCCCGGCAGCGTGCCCGGGCCCTCCTGCGCGAGCGCGCCGGCCGCCCACAGCGCCTCGCGCCGCGTCACGCCGAGGCCGTCCGTCGCGCCGGCGGTCGCGAGCCCCTCGAGCTGGGCGGTCGTGAGGTCGACGCGTCGCACGAGGTCGCGCAGGTCGCTGAACGGCCGCCCCTCCCCCGGCGTCCCGCGCGCCGCGACGACGCGCTCGGCCGCGTCCTTGCCGAGCCCGCGCACGCTCGCGAGCCCGAGCCGCACCGCGAGCGTGAGGTCCGGCTCGGGCCCGAACGCGGTGTCGATCCGCACCTCCCCGCCGAACATGCGGTTGTCGCCCGTCCGGCCGCCGGGACGATCGCTGTCCGCATGGTCGGAGGGCGCAGCCGCATGGTCGGCGGGCAGCCGCTCGACCGTCGCCTCGACGTCGGACGCGTTGACGTCGGGGCGCAGCACGGTGACGCCGTGGCGGCGCGCGTCGGCGACGAGCGACTGCGGCGAGTAGAACCCCATGGGCTGCGCCGCGAGCAGCCCCGCGTAGAACGCGGCGGGGTGGTGCACCTTGAGCCACGAGCTCGCGTAGACGAGGAACGCGAACGAGTACGCGTGCGACTCGGGGAACCCGAAGTCGGCGAACGCCTTGAGCTTGTCGTAGATCTGCTCGCGCACGGCCGGGTCGCTCACGCCCCGCTCGCGCATCCCGTCCATGAGGCGCCCGCGCAGCTCCTCCATGCGCTCGACCGACCGCTTGGACCCCATCGCGCGCCGGAGCTGGTCGGACTCCTTCGGGGAGAAGCCCGCGACGTCGATCGCCATCTGCATGAGCTGCTCCTGGAACAGCGGCACGCCGAGCGTCTTGCCGAGCGACTTCTCCAGCAGCGGGTGCAGGAACGTCACCTCCTCCCGGCCCCGCGCCCGGTTGATGTACGGGTGCACGGACCCGCCCTGGATGGGACCCGGGCGGATGAGCGCGACCTCGATGACGATGTCGTAGAACGTCCGGGGTCGCAGGCGCGGGAGCGTCGCCATCTGCGCGCGCGACTCGACCTGGAACACGCCGACGGTGTCGGCCGCGCACAGCAGGTCGTACACCGCCGGGTCGTCCTCGGGCAGCGTGTGCAGCGCGAGGCGCGGCCCGCCCTCGTGCCGCTCCACGAGGTCGAACCCGATGCGCAGCGCCGTGAGCATCCCGAGGCCGAGGAGGTCGAACTTCACGAGCCCCGCGTCCGCGCAGTCCTCCTTGTCCCACTGCAGGACGGTGCGGCCCTCCATGCGCGCCCACTCGACGGGGCACACCTCGATGACGGGACGGTCGCACATGACCATGCCGCCCGAGTGGATGCCCAGGTGCCGCGGGAGGCGCAGCATGCGGTCGGCGAGGTCGAGCACCTCGTCGGGGATCTCGCCCTCCTGCGCGGCCGACGGCGGCCGGTGAGCGGGCACGACGTCGTGCGTGTCGTCCGCGCACAGGACGTCGCCCTCGTCCACGGCGAGCGGGTCGACGACGCGCGCGCCCCGGCCGGTGAGGTCGGGCGACCAGTCCCGGCTCCCCCACAGCCGCGCCGTCGCGGCGTCCTTGCGGGCGGTGCGCGTCGTGGTCCACGGCACGGCCGGGTCCGGCGACCCGGACGACTTCGCCGCGAGCGCGCGCTCCTTCGCCGCTCGGTCCGCCGCGGGCGACGACGGGTCCGGGCCGCGCAGCGACCCCCAGCGCTCGATGGACTTGCTCCACGCGTCGGCCTGCCCGACGTCGTACCCGAGCGCCCGGGCCGCGTCACGCACGGCGGACTTGGGCCGGTAGGAGATGACGTTCGCGACCTGCGCGGCGTGCGTGCGCCCGAACGTCCGGTAGACGTGCTGGATGACCTCCTCGCGCCGCGCGGACTCGATGTCGATGTCGATGTCCGGCGGGCCGTCGCGCTCGGGCGCGAGGAAGCGCTCGAACAGCAGGCCGTGCCGCACCGCGTCGACGGCGGTGATGCCGAGCGCGTAGCAGACCGCGGAGTTCGCGGCCGAGCCGCGGCCCTGCGCGAGGATCCCGTTCACCCGGCAGAACTCCACGAGGTCGTAGACGACGAGGAAGTACCCGGGGAAGTGCAGGTCCTCGATGACGCGCAGCTCGTGGTCGATCTGCGCCCACGCGCCCGGAACCGTCTCCCGGTCGCGGGGGCCGTAGCGGTCCTCGGCGCCGCGCCGCACGAGCTCGCGCAGCCACGTGGCCTCCGTGTGCCCGTCCGGCACGGGGTACGGCGGGAGGTCGGGCGCGACGAGCTGCAGGTCGAACGCGCACTCGTCGCCGAGCGCGGCGGCCGTCGCGACGGCCTGCGGGTGCCGGTGGTGGCGCGCGAGCATCTCCGCCGCGGAGCGCAGGTGGGTCGTCGGGGCGCCGGGCAGCCAGCCGTCGAGGTCGTCGAGCGACGAGCGCGCGCGCACGGCCGCGAGCGCCCCGGCGAGGTCGGCGTCGCGCGGGTGGGCGTAGTGCGCGGCGGTCGTCGCGACGAGCGGCAGCCGGGCGTCGGCGGCGAGGTCGGCGAGCGCGGCGTGCAGGTCGGCGTCGCGCGGGTCGTCGGTCGCGGTGATCTCGACGGCCACGTTGTCCGCGCCGAAGAGCGCGACGAGCCGGTCGAGCTCGCGGCGCGCGGCGGCGCGGCCGGACGTGACGAGCGCGCGTCGCACCGCGCCCTTGCGGCACCCGGTGAGCACGAGCCACTGCCCGGCGGCCTCCGCCGCGAGCTGTTCGAGGCGGTAGTCGGCGGCGCCCTTGGTCCCGGTCGCGAGGTGCGCGGTCGCGATCGCGCGCGAGAGGTTGCGGTACCCCTGGGGGCCGCGCGCGAGCGCGAGCAGGTGGGTCGAGCGCGGGTCGGGGACGCCGGTGGGCGGGTCGAGCACGGGGGCGCCGGTCGCGGTGGGCGCGGGCAGGTGGAGCTCGGACCCGAAGATCGTGGGCAGGTGGACCTTGCGCGCGGCCTCCGCGAAGCGCACGACGCCGTACAGGCCGTCGTGGTCGGTGACGGCGAGCGCCGAGAGCCCGAGCCGCGCGCCCTCGGCGGCGAGCTCCTCGGGGTGGGACGCGCCGTCGAGGAAGCTGAACGCGGAGTGCGCGTGGAGCTCGGCGTACCGGGGTTCAGTCATAGAGCCCCTCCACGGTCCAGCGCCCGCGGGCGCTCGCGAGGAGCAGGCCGCGGCCGTCGTCGAGCAGGACCTGGACGTGCACGCGGCGCCGGGGCGCGGGCGTCCACCAGCGCTCGGCGAGCGGCCACGGCCCGGCCCAGTCCACGACGGCGCGCGTGCTGCCCGGTCCCGGCGCCACCGTCCCGTGCGGGGCCGCCGCCGCGCGGGCCCGGGGCGCGTCCTCCTCGGGCGGGGCCGGCCACCGCACGGTCGCGGGCTCACCGCTCATCGCGAGGCGCGCGTCGACGACGACGGGCCGCCCCGCGGCGTCGAGCACGACGACGTCCTGCGGCTCGACGGGCACGAGCGCGGGAGCAGGGCTCGGCAGCGCGCCGGGCCACGGCAGGGCCGGGTCGCGCGGGCGCGCGACGTCCTCCCCGAACGGCACGAGGTGCACGCGGTCGGTCACGTCGCGGCCGCCCTGGACCTGCACGCGCAGGACGGCGTCGCCGCCGAGGATGCCCTGCACGCGCCCGAGCGCGCGGTGGGCGCGCGCGTCCTCGCCGCTCGACGCGCCCCACAGGCGCGGCTGCTCGGCCCCGGCGGGCACGACCTCCTCCGCCGTGAGGGACAGGCGGGCCAGCGGCGCGACGCCCGGGACGACGTCGGCCCCGCCGGGCGAGCCGCCCCGCTCTCCTCCGCGACCGCCCCCGCGCCCGGCCCGGGCCGCGCGCCCGGCGCGGACGGACGTGGTGGTGAGCCAGCCCTCGAGCTGCCACCGCACCTTGTCCGTGAGGCGCGCCGGGCTCATCGCGCCCGGTCCGTCGAGCCGCCACGTGCGCTCGAGGTCGTCGCCCTCGACGGTCCGCGCGGTGATGCGCAGGCGCCCGGCGACGAGCGAGCGCGCGACGAGCTGGTCGTGCAGGTCCTCGGAGAGCCGGCGCGCGGCGAAGGTCGCGACGTCGACGCGCTCGGCGGGCGGGTCGAGCTCGGCGCTCACCGCGACGTCGGGCTCGACGCGGCGCCGCGCGGGCGGGCGCAGGTCCTCGCCGCGCGCGAGCCGGTGCGCCCACGCGCCGAGGTCGCCGAAGCGTCCCTCGACCGTCGCGGGCGGCAGGGCCGCGAGCGCGCCGAGGGTGCGCACGCCGAGCCGGCCGAGGAGGTCCACGAGCTCGTCGACCGCGACGGCGGCGTCCGGCCGGGCGGTGACGTGCACGAGGTCGCGCGCCGGCCGCGGCGCGAGGAACGCGGCGGAGCGGCCGGGCGGGACGACGGCGGCCTCCCGCGCGGCGAGCACGGCCGCGAGGATGCCGTCGGCGACGCCCACCTGGCTCTCGTGACCGGTGCGCTCGGCGACGCGCGCGACGAGCGCCTCCGCGAGCGCGGCGTCGGACCCGTGGTACCGGCTCGCCCCGGCGGCGGGCAGGAGCAGCAGGCCGGGCCGGGTGATCTCCAGCCCCGCGACGACGGTCTCGGCCGCGAGCGCGACGGGCTCGAACTCGCGGGCGTCGCGCGCGTCGTCGACGTCGAGCAGCTCGAGCTCGGGGCAGCACTCACGGGCCCGACGGCGGCGCATGCCGCGGCGCACGCCCTGGGCCCGGGCGGTCGCGGAGACGGCGACGACGCGGCGGCCGTCGTGCGTCGCGGCGGGGACGTGCGCGGGGACGTCGCGCACCGCCATCGCCGCGAGCACCGGCCAGTCCGGCACCCACAGGGCCGCCGTGCGGGTCGGGTGCGGGCTCATCCGACGAGCCGGAGCCGGGAGGGCCGGTCGGGGTCGTCGGCCCGGGCGGGCACGGGACCGCCGGGCACGGCGCGGGGCGCGTCGTCGGCCGCGGGGGGTGCGGCGTCCCGGGCGTCCTGCGCGAGGAACGCGGGCCAGTCGTCGTGGACGAGCGGGAGCTCGACCTCGACCCGCACCGGGCGCGCGGCTCCCCCGCGGCCCGCGCGCTCGACGACGAGGGTGCGGCGCCGCAGCCAGCCCGCCCCGTGGTCCGCGCCGGACCAGGCGCCGCCCGTGACCGTGAGCGCGACGTGCGCGCCCGGCCACGCCGTGGCGGCGACGAGCAGCGCCCCGCGCTCGCGCGCCCGGGCGGCGAGCCGACGACGGTCGGTGTCGGTGAGGGCGGCGTCGGGCCCGACGACCACGACGTCCAGGCCGTCGACGAGCGCCGCGATCGCGAGCGCCGCGTCGGGGCCGGGGCGCGGGACGAGCACGACGCGGTCGAGGTCCGCGCCGGCGTCGGCGGCCGCGAGCAGGCCGACCGCCGGGAAGCCGACCGCGGCGGTCCACGCCCCGGCCCGCGACGGGCGCGCGACGAGCGCGAGCAGGAGGCTCGTCGAGCCGCGCACGGCGAGCACGGTGCCGCGCTGCAGGCCGCCGAGGGGCAGGAGCGGGGCGAGCGCGTCGTGCACCGGCCACACCCGCTCGTCCGGGATCGCGTCCGGGACCGCGCCGTGGCGGCCGCGCGCCCGCGCCGGACGCCCGGCCGGCGCGACAGGGGCGGGCCGGGCTGGCGCCGGCGAGGAGACCTCGGCGAGCGGCACGGCCTCCGCGCGCGGGACGGCGTCGACGAACGGGACGGCGTCGACGAACGGGGCCGCGTCGACGAGCGGGGCCGCGTCGTGGTGCGGGGCCGCGTCGTGGAGCGGGGCCGCGTCGTGGACGGACTCGGCGCGCGGGGCGGGCGGCGGGGTCGCGGGTGCGACCGGGCGGTGTCGGCGCACCCCGGTACGTTCTTCGGCGCGGCGCAGGACGGCGCGAGCGCGTGCGGCCTTGTCGGCGGCCGCGACCGTGGTGGCGCCGGTCGCGCCCGCCCGTTCCGCGGGGTCGGCGAGAAGGGTCATCTCGCCTCCCGGTGCTGCTCGGACGGGACGCGCTGCCGCGCGTCGACTGCTGGGGGCGACGCTCTGCACCCACCGCTGTTCGAACAGATGTTCGAACACTTCCAGTGAACGTCCGCCGTCGCGGGGTGTCAACTCCGCAGGTGAGGGCCGTCGGCTTCGTCCGAGATGCCCGGCACAACCCTCGACCACCGCTCGAAGGTTGCCCCCCAACCCTCGACCTCTACCTGAACCTCTCCCCCGCCGAACATGCGGATACCGCCCGTCCGGCGTCCCGTACGGGCCACGACCGCATGTTCGACAGGGAGCAGACGCATGTTCGGCGCACAGGGCCGCGACGGGATGGCAGGCTGTCGCCATGGACGACCGCACGACCCTCCCCACGCTCGGCTCGCTCGTCTGGGAGCCGGCGCTCGACCACCTCGACCTCGTCGCCCCCGTCACCGCCGACGCGCTGCGCCGGTGGGCCGACGCCGACCCGGACGTCGCCGCGCTCGTGGCCGTGACGGAGATCGACCCCGACCTCGCGGACACCGCGACGCTCAACGCCGCGTTCGACCTGCCCGTCGAGGCGTCGGCGAACTGCGTCGTCGTGGGCGGCGCGCGGGCGGGCGACGAGCGCGTCGCCGCCGCCGTGGTCCGCGCGCACACGCGCGCCGACGTCAACACGCGCATCCGCAAGCTGCTCGACGTGCGCAAGGCGTCCTTCCTGCCGACCGACCGCGCGACGGCGGAGTCCGGCATGGAGTACGGCGGCATCACGCCCGTGGGGCTGCCCGCGGGGTGGCGCGTGCTCGTCGACGCGCGCGTCGTGACCGACGGTGCCCTCGCGCTCGTCGGCAGCGGCGTGCGACGCTCCAAGCTCCTGCTCCCCGGCGACCTGCTCGGGCGTCTGCCGGGCGTCGAGGTCGTCGAGGACCTCGCGGTCCCCGTCGCCTGACCGGGTCCCGGCACCGACCGGCCCGGGGGCCGCGGTGCCGCGCGACCCCCGGGCCGGTCGTCAGCCCGTGATGCGGGTCGTCAGCCGTCGAGGACGACGAGCCGCTGCGTCGCGCGCGTCATCGCGACGTAGCGGTCCACGGCGCCCTCGACGCCGTCGCCGAACCGTTGCGGCTCCACGAGCACGACGAGGTCGAACTCGAGGCCCTTGGCCGTCTCGGGCGTGAGCACCCGTACGCGCGACGACCCGGACGCGTCCGCGCCGAGCGTCGCGGAGACCGTCTCGGCCGCGGCGGACTCCGCGACCCCGATCACGCACGCCGTGCCGTCCGCGTGCTCGGCGAGCCACGCGTCGAGCACCGCGCCGAGGTCCGCGACCGCCCCGTGCGCGACGGGCACGCCCGTGCTGCGCACGGACGTCGGCACGTTGGCGTCCGGGACCGCGGCCCGGATGACGGGCTCGGCGGCCGCCATGATCTCGCACGGCGTGCGGTAGCTGACGCTCAGCGAGGACTCCGCGACCCGCTCGAACCCGACGCGCTCCAGCCGCTCGCGCCACCCTTCCGCGAACCCGTGGCGCGCCTGCGCGCGGTCCCCGACGACGGTGACGCTGCGCGACGGGCAGCGACCGAGCACCATCTGCCACTCGGCGTCGGTGAGCTCCTGCGCCTCGTCGACGACGACGTGCGCGAACGGCCCCGCGAGGCGGTCCGGCGTCGCGACGACGAGCGCGCCGTCGTCCACCAGCGCGTCGCGCAGGTCCTGGCCGCGCAGCATCTGCATGATCCCGAGGTCGCTGTCGTCGGTCGCGACGAGGTGGTCCACGACGTCGTCCATGCGCGCGCGCTCCGCCGCCGCCGCGGCCTCGTTGCGGCGCCGCCGCCGCGACGCCTCCGGGTCGCCGAGGAGCCGGCGCGCGGCGTCGAGCAGCGGCAGGTCCGCCGTCGTCCACGCGGTCGCGTCCTCGCGCTGGAGCGCGCGCACCTGCTCGGGCGTGAGCGACGGCGCGCACAGGCGCAGGTAGGCGGGCACGGACCACAGGTCGGCCACGAGGTCGGTCGGCTCCACGAGCGGCCACGCGCGGTCGAACGCCGCGCCGAGCCCGCGGTGGCGCCGCAGGGCGCGGCGCACGTCGTCGGCCTCGACGTCCACGCCGTCCTCCGCGGCTCCCCCGCTGGCCTTGTCCACGAGGATCTCCACGAGCGCGCCCCACACGTCGTCGCGCGCCTCGTTGTGCGGCGTGCCCGGGTCGACCGACCCGAAGGCCTCCGCCCAGTCGGCCGGGGAGAGCCAGACGTCGGCCCACGGCGTCTCGACCTCCATCCCCTCCGTCGGCGTGCGCTCCGAGAAGCGCACCGCGGGCTCGATCGCGGCCACGAGGTCCGCCGACGCCTTGAGCCGGGCCACGTCGGGGTCGGTCTCCTCGCGCGCCGTCGCGCCCTCGGGGACGAGGTCGCGCAGCGTGCACGTCCGCACGCCCTCCTCGCCGAGTCCCGGCAGCACGTCGGCCACGTACGCGAGGTACGGGCGGCTCGGACCGACGACGAGCACGCCCCCGTGCCCGCCGCCCACGTGCGGGTCGGCGTAGAGGAGGTAGGCCGCGCGGTGCAGCGCCACGACCGTCTTGCCCGTGCCGGGGCCGCCGTCGACGACGTGCGCACCGCGCGAGCCGGCGCGCACGATCGCGTCCTGGTCGGCCTGGATCGTGCCGAGCACGTCGCGCATGCGCGGGGACCGGCTCGCGCCGAGGCTCGCGACGAACGCCGACTGGTCGTCGAGCGCCGCGCTCGACCCGGCACCGCCCGGCACGAGCTCCTCGTCCCAGTAGTCGGTCACGCGCCCGCGCGTCCAGCGGTACCGGCGCCGCGCCGCGAGCCCGAGCGGCTGCGCGGGCGTCGCGGCGAAGTAGGGCTCGGCGGCGGGCGAGCGCCAGTCCACGAGCAGCCGCTCGCCGTCCGGGTCGGTGAGGCCCACGCGGCCCACGTAGACGACCGAACCGTCGGCGAACGTCATGCGGCCCAGGCACAGGTCCACGCCGTAGCGCTGCAGGAGGCGCAGGCGCCCGCTGATCCGGTGGACCTCCTGGTCGCGCTCGAGCGCCTCCGTCCCGCTGCCGCCCGGTGCGCGGCGCGCCGCGGCGAGGCGCTGCTCGAGGTCGGCGACGGAGTGCTCGAGGCTCGCGGCGATCGCCGCGAAGTGTCGCTCGTCGGCGGCGACGAGCGCGAGGTCGGCCTTTGCGGCGAGGCGGGCGGGGAGGTCGAACACCGGGGAGCCGGTGGTCGTGGAGTCCGTCGTCGTGGAGGCGGTGGTGGTGCGGTCGGCGGTCACGGGGGCGTCGGGCAACGTCATCAGCTCCGGTCCGGTCCTGCGGGACGCGCGGGCCGGGACGGCCCGCGCTGGAGCGGTGATTCTGCGCCCCCGAGGGGGCCTTGCCGCAAGACCCCCCGTGCGCTATACGTTGGAGAGGGAGGTCGGGAGACCTCCCTCTCTCGTGCGCCGGGACCGCGGCCGGGGTCGCGTCGACGTCCCGGGGCGCGTCAGCTCTCGGCGCGACCCTCGCGCCAGTAGCCCATGAACGCGACGGCCCGGCGGTCGACGCCGAGGTCGGCGACGAGGTGGCGCCGCAGCGTCTTGATGACGCTCGCCTCGCCCGCGAGCCACGCGTACAGGACGGTCTCCTCATCGAGCAGGCCCGGGACCTCCCAGAGGACCGACGCGTCGACGTCGACGTCCTCGAGGTCCTCCGCGGTGCGGCACTGGGTGGGCGGGTCGGTGCCGAGGACGCCGGCGCCGAGGATGCGCTCGGCGGCTTCCTTGACGGCCGGGACGAGGCGCGAGCCGTGCGCGGCCCGGGGGCCGCCGGGGACGTCGTCGCGCGCGAGGAACGTCACGCGGACGCCGGGGGGCGCCACGAGGTCGCGCGCGTCGCCGACGTGCGGCACCTCGACGTAGACCTCGCCCCACGCGTCGGCGGGCAGGTCCTCGCAGATCGCGGCGATCGCCGGCAGCGCGGTCTCGTCGCCCGCGAGCAGGAGCGCGTGCGGGCGCGTGGGCGGGCGGAACTCGATGCCGCCGACGGGGCCGTCGAACGACGCGTCGGGGCCGAGCAGGACGAGCGGCGTGCCGACCTCGGCGGCGAGCGCCCAGCGCGACGCGGGGCCGGCGTCGCCGTGCAGCACGACGTCCACGTCGACCTCGCGCGCCTCGGGGCGCACGGCGACGGTCGTGTAGGTGCGCAGCGGGTTGCGCCGCTCCTCCGGCTGGTCGCGCCACGCGGCGTACCAGGCGTCGGCGTCGCGCACGAGGTGCTCGTAGCCGCCGTCGGGCGCGGGGAGCACGAACTTGATCCGCACGTCGAGACCCGGGTCGCCGAAGAGGTCGAGCTCCGGTCCGGTGAAGGTGAACCGGCGGACGCTGGGCGAGATCTGCTCGACCCGCGCGACCTCGACGTCGAAGAAGCGCCAGGGCGCGGTCGCCCGGGCGGGACGACGGGCGCGGGTGCGGGGTGCGACGACGGTCAGGCTCACACAGGTGAGGCTAACCTACGCGACCCGAGGCGGGTCAACCCGTCCCGGCCCCTGGACGGCCACCGGTCCGGTGATCCGCGTCACGCCCCGCGGCCGCGGCTGCGCCACAGCAGGTAGACGAAGTACGGCGCGCCGAGCAGGGCGGTCCCGAGGCCCGCGGGGATCTGCCCCGGCGCGATGACGACCCGCCCGAGCGTGTCCGCCACGGAGACGAGGAGCGCGCCGAGCAGCATCGCAACGGGCACGACGCGCGCGTGCCGGGCGCCCACGAGGGCGCGGGCGGCGTGCGGCGCGACGAGCCCCACGAACGCGAGCGCGCCGATCGCGCACACCGCAGCGGCGGTGAGGAGCGCCGCGACGCCGAGCAGGAGGAGGCGCGTGCGGTCGAGCGCGATGCCGAGGACGCGTGGCGTGTCGTCGTCGAGCGCCAGGACGTCGAGGTCGCGGCGGAGCACGGCCGTGAGCGGCGTGAGCACGACGAGCGCCGCGGCGACGGGGACGAGCTGCTCGAGCGTGCGCCCGTACGTGGAGCCCGAGAGCCACGTGAGCGCGAGGTTGACGTCCCAGGGCGCGACGACGACCACGAGGAGCGTGATGAGCGCCATGACCCCGGCCTGGGCGCCGATGCCGATGAGGACGAGCCGGTCCGAGCTCAGCCCGCCGCGGTACGACAGCCCGTAGACGAGCCCGAACACGGCGAACGCGCCGACCACCGCGGCGGCCGACATGGGCCAGATGCCGACCCCGGGGACGAGGAGGATCATCGTCACGGCGCCGAGCCCGGCGCCCGAGGTCACGCCGAGCAGGCTGGGCTCCGCGAGCGGGTTGCGGCACACGGCCTGCACGATCGTGCCCGCGAGCGCGAGCGCGGCCCCGGCGAGCAGCGCGGCGAGGACGCGCGGGAAGCGCTGGTCGAGGACGAACGTCAGGTGGCGGCCCGCGGCACCCGTCCACCAGTTCGCGACGTCGCCGAGCAGCACGACCCGGTCGCCGAGCAGGAGCCCCGCGACGGCGGCGGCCGCGACCGCGGCGGACAGCACGACGACGACCACGAGCACGGCACGCCGCGAGCGCGGACGGCTCAGCGCACCGTGGCCGCCGCGCGAGGACGCGGGACCGGAGTCGCGCAGGCGGCGGGCGAGCCAGACGAGGAGGGTCGCGCCGAGGACGGTCGTCACGATGCCGGTCGGGACGGCGATCGAGAGCGTGCCCGGGAGCAGGAGCCGCAGCAGCACGTCGGCCCCGAGGACGACGACCACGCCGGTCACGGCGGCGAACGGCAGGAGCAGCACGTGCCGCCCGAGCCCGGGCACGCGCCGCGCGACGAGGCGCGCGACGACGGGCGCCGCGAGCCCGACGAACCCGACCGGTCCGGCCACGGTCACGGCGATCGCCGCGAGCAGCACGGCGACGAGCACGGCCACCACGCGCGTGCGGCGCACGTCGACGCCGAGCACGGTCGCGGCGTCGTCGCCGAGCCCGAGCAGGTCGAGGCGGCGCGCGAGGACGAGGGCGGCGAGCACGCCGACCACGACGACCGGGGTCGCGAGCGTCACCGTGCGCGTGCCGGACTGGACGATCGAGCCGCTCCCCCACGCGAACAGGCCGATGGTCTCCTGCTCGAACAGCACGAGCAGGACGGTCGTCAGGGAGTGCAGGGCGAGCATGATGGCCGAGCCCGCGAGCACGAGCCGCGTGGGCCCGTCCGCGCCGCCGCGCGCGAGGACGAGCACGAGGCCGGCGGCGACGAGCCCGCCGGCGAACGCGATCCCGCCCTGGAGGTAGAACGGGACGGAGACGCCGAACGCCGCGACGACGACGACCGAGAGGTACGCGCCCGCGTTGACCGCGAGCGTGTCCGGCGACGCGAGCGGGTTGCGCGCCACGGACTGGAGCACGGCGCCCGCGACGCCGAGCGCGACGCCCAGCAGGAGCCCCGCGAGGAGCCGCGGCACGCGCGAGGCGACGAGGACGGCGACCGTCTGGTCGACGCCCTCGCCGCCCGTGACGAGGCGCAGCAGGTCGAGCGCGCCGACGTCCGCGGTGCCCTGCGTGAGGTGCACCGCGGCGAGCACGGCCGCGACGACGACGGCCACGACGAACGCCCCCACGATCCCGAGGCGCGACGGACGCCGCGGCGGGGAGGTCGTCGGGCCCTCCGGGGTGCCCGCGGCCGCGCCGCCCGTGGGGACGACGGCCGGGGCCGGGTCCTCCAGGAGGAGGGTGTCCGGCTCCGCCGTCGTGCGCTCTCGCCTCGTCACCGTGCTCGTCAGCCTTCTCGTCGTCGTGCCCCGGGCGGGTGCGTCAGGCCGCGGAGAGCGCGTCGGCGACCGCGTCGGCGTACGCGGCGGCGGACAGCGGGCCGCCGAACATCCAGATGCCGTCGGGCAGGCGGTGCACGTCACCGGCCGCGACGAACGGCAGCTGCTCCCACACGGCGTTGCCCGCGAGGCCGTCGGCGAACGGGTCCGCCTCGGAGTCGCTCGCGGCGTAGAGGAACTGCACGTCACCGAGCTGGGTCAGGCCCTCGACGTCGGTCTGCGCGAGCCCGTAGTCCGGGTCGCCGCCCTCGGTCCAGGCGTTGACGAGCCCGAGCTCCTCGCCGATCGCGCCGAAGAACGAGCCCGGCGTGTACATGCGGATGGAGACGGCGCCGTTCGCGATCCAGCCGTCCGCCATGGTGAACTCCGCGCCGGCGAGACCGGCCTCGTCGAGCGCCGCGGCGGCCTCGGCGATCTTCGTGTCGTACGTCTCGAGCGCCGCGGCGGCCTCGTCCTCGCGACCGGTGACCGTGCCGAGCGTCTCGACCGTGGAGCGCATGTAGCCGATCGGGTCCTCGGCGTCGGAGCCGCGGAGCGCGAGCACGGGCGCGACCTCCTCGATCTGCGCGATGACGTTCTCCGGCACGTCCGTCGTCGTGACGACGAGGTCCGGCTCGAGCGCGGAGATCGCGTCGAGGCTCGGCTCGCCGCGCATGCCGACGTCGGGCGTGCTCTCGTCGATCGGCGCGACCGTGTTCCACGTGTTGTAGCCCGCGACGTCGGCCTGTCCGGCGGGCTCGACGCCCAGCGCGACGAGGTTCTCCGTGAGGCCCCACTCGAGCGAGACGACGTCGGTCGCCGGGGCGTCGAGGGTGTGCTCGCCGCGCTCGTCGGTGTAGGTGACGGGCCCCGACGCCGCGTCGGACGTCGCACCGTCCGCCGTGTCGTCGGCGGCCGGGTCCTCCGTCGTGCCGCACGCGGTGAGCGCGAGCGCCGTGGCGAGCGCGAGGGCGCCGGCGGCGAGGGAGCGGGTGGTCGAGCGCATGGGTGTCCTTCGGTTCGGTCGGTGCCCGGGCGCGTCGGGGCGGCCGTGGGCCGCGCGTCCGTGCCGGGCGGTGGGTGGTGCGAGAGGTGCGTCGGTGGTCGTGCGGCGTCAGACGAGGACGGCCGCGTCGAGGCGCGCCGCGTGCCGCCCGAGCGGCTCGCAGCACGTGCGCCCCGTGAGCGGGTGCGTGTAGACGTCCACGTGGATGCCGTACACCTCGGTGAGGAGCTCGGACGTGAGGACCTCGTCCGCGGGCCCGGTGGCGCGCACGACGCCGCGGTGCAGCAGGACGACGTGGTCGGCGACGGCGGCCGCCTGGTTGAGGTCGTGCAGGACGACGCCCACGGCCACGCCGTGCTGCGTCGCGAGGTCGCGCACGAGGTCGAGCAGCTCGACCTGGTAGCGCAGGTCGAGGTACGTCGTGGGCTCGTCGAGCAGGAGGACCCGGGTGTCCTGCGCGAGGCACGTCGCGAGCCACACGCGCTGCAGCTCGCCGCCCGAGAGCTCGTCGACGCCGCGGTCGGCCATCGCCGTGATGCCCGTGACGTCCATGGCGTGCGCGATCGCGCGGGGGCCGTCGGGGTCGTTCGAGCGGAAGCGCCCGCGGTACGGGTGGCGACCGTAGGCGACGACGTCGCGCACGCTCACGCCCGACGGCGTGGGGCGGCTCTGCGACAGGAGCGTCACGCGGCGCGCGAAGTCCTTGGCGTGCAGCGCGAGCGCGTCGGGCGCGTCGTCGAGGGCGACGGTCCCGGCGTCGGGCCGGTGGAGGCGGGCGAGCGAGCGCAGGAGCGTCGACTTGCCCGAGCCGTTGGGCCCGATGAGCGCGGTGACGGCCCCGGGCGCGAGGTCCAGCGCCGCGCCGTGCACCACGGTGCGTGCGTCGTAGGACAGCCGCAGGTCGTGCCCGGCGAGCGCCGGGGCGACGGGCGCCCCTGCTGTCCGCGGGGCAACTGAGGTTCCACTCACATAGGTGAGGCTAATCTATGCCGCGGGGTCGGAACCAGCCCCTCCCGCACACCTGTGACGCGGTTCACGCGGGCTCGGTGGCCTCAGCCCTCGGTCGCGCGCGACGCCCGACGGCGCGGCTCGGCCGTCCCGGCCGTGGCGGGCGGGCGGTCCTCGTCGGCCGCGTGCGCGCGGGTCGGGGACGCGTGGTGCTCGCCGCCGAGCGCGACCGGGACGACGAGCGCGCGGTGGTCCGACAGGCCCGTGTCGACCGCGACGGCGGGCGCGGTCGCGCGCACGGGCCCGTGGGCGAGCACGTGGTCGAGCTGGCGCGACGGCTCCCCCACCGGGAACGTCGGCGCGGACGCGAGCGGGCGCCAGCCGCTCGTGCGGGCCGCGTGCGGGGACTCGACGTTGAGGTCCCCCAGGAGCACCACGGGCTCGCCCTCGGGCACCTCCTCGACGAGCGAGCGCGTGAGCCGCACGAGCTGCGTGAGGTTGCGCCCCGGCACGAACGTCAGGTGCGTGCACGCGAGCGTCAGCCGCCCGCCGGGCGCGTCGACCTGCGCGACGAGCGCCGCGCGCGGCTCGTCGCGCACGAGCGTCGGCAGCCGCCGTCCCGGGAACCGGACCGGCACGCGCGTGCGCGGCGCCGGGAGCAGCACGGTGCGCCACGCGGTCACCGGGAACCGGCTCACGACGGCGATCCCGTACGCCGCGCGGCCCGGCTGGTGCTCGCCCGTGGGCGCGGTCCACACGCCCGGCTCGCCCACGAGCGTCGCGACGAACCGGTGGTCCACCGCGCCCGCCGCCTCCGCGGCCACGGCCGTGAGGTCGGCGCGGTGCGAGCGCGGCTGGTCGCGGTCGACCTCCTGGAGCGCGAGCACGTCGGCGTCGAGGTCGCGGACCGCGCGGGCGAACCGGTCGACGTCGACGCGGTCGTCGGCGAGCGACCGTCCGTGGAGGATGTTGAACGTCGCGAGGCGCACCCTCACGATTCTGGGCACGCCCGCCCGCCGTCGCACGCCGCGGCGTGCCAGCGCACCGCGGCTGGTGTAGACCCGGTGCATGGTGGACGACAGGGACGCCCTGCACGACGGGCTGCGCATGACCGCCGCGGCGCTCGCCGAGGCCGAGATCCCGCACGCGCTCGTCGGCGGGTACGCCGCGTGGGCGCGCGGCGCGCCGGAGCCGAGCCACGACGCCGACTTCGCGATCCGCGAGGTCGACGTGGACCGCGCGCGCGAGGTCCTGCGCGCCGCCGGGCTCGAGATCACGGAGCCGACGGAGAACTGGCTGTTCAAGGCGTACCACGGGGGCGAGCTCATCGACGTCCTGTACCGGATGGTCGGCGAGCCGATCGACGACGAGCTCCTCGCCCGCACCGACGAGATCGAGGTGCTCGCGGTGCGCATGCCCGTGCTGTCCGCGACGGAGATCATGACGTCGAAGCTCCGGGTCGTGGGCGAGCACTACTGCGACTTCTCGCGCCTGCTGCCCGTCGCGCGTGCGATGCGCGAGCAGATCGACTGGGTCGAGGTGCGCGAGCGGGTGGACGACAACCCGTACGCGCGCGCCTTCCTCTTCCTCCTCGACGAGCTGGGCGTCGTCGGGGCGGACGCGATGCAGGACGACTCGCTCGGGTCCGGCGGCACCGCCGCGGGTCCGGCGTCCGGGGACCCGTCGAGCCCGCTCGAGTGACCGCGCCCGGGCCCGCGAGGCGGCCGGTCCGCGCGGGCGGCGCGACCCGTTCGGCGCGCGAGCGAGCGCGACCCCGCCCAGGGTGGACGGGTACCGCCCGCAACCACAGGAGGTCGCACCGTGAGCACCGTCACCCAGTCGATCGACGTCGACGTCCCCGTCCGCACCGCCTACGACCAGTGGACGCAGTTCGAGGAGTTCCCCCGCTTCATGGAGGGCGTGGAGGAGATCCGCCAGCTCGACCCGACGCACACGCACTGGAGGACGAAGATCGGGGGCGTCGAGCGCGAGTTCGACGCGGAGATCACCGAGCAGCACCCCGACGAGCGCGTCGCGTGGAACAGCACGTCCGGCCCGGAGCACGCGGGCGTCGTGACGTTCCACCGCCTGAACGACGCCCAGACCCGCGTCACCGTCCAGCTCGACTGGTCGCCCGAGGGCGTCGTGGAGAAGGTGGGCGACGCCCTCCAGCTCGACGACCGCCGCGTGAAGGGCGACCTCGCCCGGTTCAAGGAGTTCATCGAGTCCCGCGGCGCCGAGACCGGTGCGTGGCGCGGGGACGTGAGCTGACTCCCCTCGACCAGCCGCGCCGGACGCGACGTCCGGCGCCGTCACGGAGCGGGCCCGGGTCTCCCGGGCCCGCTCCGTCGTCCCCGGGCGGCGTGCGCGCGCACGACGGCGCTCGGGCGCGCCATCCTGGTGCGATGGCCGCGCGCTCGTCGACCCCGGGGACGACCGGGACCGTGGACGTGCGCTGCGCGGTCGGCGACCTGGTGGCCGTCGCGCACGTGTCCGGTGCCGCCGCGCCGCGGCTCGCCGTCGTGCTCGTGCACGGGGTCGGCTCGTCGGCGCGCGCGTTCGACCCGGTGCGCCGCGCGCTGCTGCGCCCCGGCCCGACGCCGACCGCCGTGCACGCGATCGACCTGCCCGGGTTCGGCGCGGCGCCCCGGGCCCCGCGCGACGTGACGATCGCCGAGCACGCGGACGTCGTCGCGGCGTACGTGCGCCGGCACGTCCTGGACGCGCCGGGCCCGGCCCCGGTCGTCGTGCTCGTCGGCCACTCGATGGGCGCCCAGGTCGTGGCCCAGGCGATGGCGGACCACCCGCACGAGGCGGCCGCGGGCGTGCTCGTCGGCCCGACCGCGGACCGCCGGGCACGCTCCGCGCCGCACCTGGCCCTCCGGCTCGCGCGCGACGCGGTCGGCGAGCGGCCGCGCGCGCTCGCGACGCTCGCCGTCGACTACGTGCTGCGCTGCTCCCTGCCGCACTACGCGCGCCAGGTCCGGCAGATGGTCCGGCACCGGATCGAGGACGTCCTGCCGCGCGTGCCGGGGCGCGTCGTCGTGCTGCGGGGCGCGCACGACCCGATCGCACCGCGCGCGTGGGTCCGCGAGCTCGCGGCCGCGGCACCGCGCGGCACGTGGCGCGAGACGCGCGGGCGCCACCACGCGATGGACGCCGACCCGGACGGGATCGTCGCGGCCGTGCTCGACGCCGGAGGCGTGGCGTGAGGGCGCCGCGGACCCGCGGCGCGCTGCGGCTCCGGGAGCGCGCGGCCGACTACGCGTACGTCGCGGCGCGCCAGGTCGCGGGCGTGCTCGCGGCGCGCCGGCCGGTGCCGAGCGGCCCGGGCGGCGGCGCTCCCGTCGTCCTGCTGCCCGGCGTCTACGAGACGTGGCGCCTGCTCGGCCCGGTGGCCACGGCGCTCGCGCGGGCCGGCCACCCGGTGCACGCGGTGCCCGGCCTCGGGTACAACCGGCGCCCCGTCGCCGACGCCGCGGACCGCACGGCGGCCTTCCTCGACGCGGCCGACCTCCAGGGCGTCGTGCTCGTCGCCCACAGCAAGGGAGGGCTCGTGGGCAAGCGCGTCATGCTGTCCCCCGCCGGGTCGCGCGTCGCCGGGATGGTCGCGGTCGCGACGCCGTTCCGCGGGTCCCGGTACGCGCGCTACCTGCTCGGTCGCACGCTGCGCGCGTTCTCGCCGCGCGACGCCGCGCTGCTCGCCCTCGCCGCGGAGCGCGGCGTGGACGCACGCATCACCGCGGTCTTCCCGCGGTTCGACCCCCACATCCCCGAGACGGGCCGCCTCGAGGGCGGACGGAACGTCGAGCTGCCGCTCGCGGGTCACTTCCTGCCGCTCGGGGACCCGACCCTCGTCGACGTCGTCGTGCGGGAGGTCGACCGGATCGCCCGGCCGACCCCCCATGGCTGACGACCGCCTCAGCCCGCGGCGGGCGCCGCGTCCACGACCACGCGCACGAGCTCCTGCGTGCACCGCGTCATCGCGACGTACAGCCCGTTCCAGCCGCGCGGCTCGGCCGCGATCCCGTCGGGGTCCACGACGACCACCGCGTCCCACTCGAGACCCTTCGCCTCCGTCGCGCCGAGGACCGGCACGTCCCCGGCGACGGCGCGCAGGGCCGCGAGCCGCCGGGCCGGGGCGACGACCCCGACGGTGCCGCCCTCGTACCGCGCCGCGAGCCGCGCGACCTCGGCGGCGACCGCCGTGCCGAGACGCCCGGCCAGGTCCGGCGCGGACCCCGGCACGACGACGTCCCGCGGCTCGACCCCCGCGTCCCGTGCCGCGCGCGGCGGCTCGTTCCGGCTGCCCGCCGCGCGCAGCACGGGCCCGACGAGCGCCATGACCTCGCGCGGCGTGCGGTAGCAGATCGTCAGGTCCGCGCGGTGCCAGCGCTCGCCGAGGACCGGCCCGACGGCGTCGGCCCAGTCGGTGTGGCGGTGCGGCGCCTCGGTCTGGTCGACGTCCCCCACGGCCGTCACCGACCGCGTCGGGCAGCGGCGCAGCACCATGTGCCACTGCATGGGCGAGAGCTCCTGCGCCTCGTCGACCACGACGTGCCCGTACACCCAGTCGCGGCGCGAGGCCGCACGGTCCGCGAGGAACTCGCCCTGCTCCGCCGGCGCGTCGGGTGTGCCGAGCGCGTTCGCGAGCGCGTCGAGCAGCGGGACGTCGCTCGGCGCGAGCGCGGCCGGCTCGGCCACGACCCGGCGGGCCTCGGCGGGCGACAGGCCGGGCGCGTGGCGCGCGAGCAGCGCCGCGTCGCGCAGGAGGTCGGCGAGCGCGGTCCGGGCGTCGACGACGGGCCACCACGCGTCGAGCACGGCCGCGACCGCCGGGTCGTGCGCGAGGTCGTCGCGCATCCGGTCGAGGTCGTCGTCGGTGAGCTCGCCGTCGACGTCGCCGCCCCGCGCGCCCGTGGTCGGCGCCCGGTCGTCCGCGGCGGCGAGCCGGGCGTCGACCGTCCCGAGCACGTCCTCGAAACCCTCCTCGACGCGGTCGAGCATCTCCGCGTGCCGCGCGGCGGCCTCGTCGACGAGCGCGTCGAGCACGAGGTCCACGGCCCGGCGCCGCGCGGCGAGCACGCTGCGCCCGCCCGCGCGCGCCGCACGCAGCACCTGGGCCACCCGGGCCGCGCGGAGCGTCAGGGGCTCGCCGTCGAGCCGGACGGTGAGCGCCCGCGCGTCCGGCACGAGGGAGTCCGCGTACCGGGTGACCGCGTCCTGCCACAGCGCGCGGCCCTTGATCTCGGCGACGTCCCGCGCCTCGCCCCGCTCGGGCGCGACGCCGGGCACGAGCGTGTCGCACGTCGCAGAGACGACCGCGGTCTCCCCGAGCGCGGGCAGCACCTGGGCGACGTACTCGAGGAAGCGCGGCGACGGCCCGAGCAGGAGCACGCCCCGTTCCGCGAGGTGCGGGTGCGTGAACAGCAGATACGCGACGCGGTGCAGGGCGACGACCGTCTTGCCCGTGCCCGGGCCGCCCTGCACGACGAGCGTCCGGTCCGCCGGGGCGCGCACGATCGCGTCCTGCTCCGCCTGGAGCGTCGCGACCGCCGTGCCCATGCGGCCCGTGCGCCGCTCGGACAGGGCCGCGAGCAACGCGCCCTCGCCGACGAGCCCGTCCTCGCCCTGCGCCCGGGCCGCGGCGTCGTCGAGCGGCTCGTCGTCGACGCCGGTCACCCGGTCGCCGGCGGTCCGCACGTGCCGGCGCCGCGCGAGCCCCTGCGGCTCGCGCGCGGTGGCGGTGTAGAAGGCGCGCGCGCCCTCGGCGCGCCAGTCGAGCACGAGCGGGTCGGCGTCGTCCTCGGCCGCGGGGATCCCCACGCGTCCGACGTGGCGCGTCTCGCCGCCCACGGTGTCGAGCCGCCCGAAGACGAGCCCGCTGGCCGCACGATCGAGGTCGGTGCGCCGACGGCGCAGACCGGCCCGGCGCGAGCGCTCGACGGCGTCGTGCGGCGCGCCCGGGGGCGTCGGCGCGGCGAGCTGCGCGTCGAGCGCGGCGAGCAGCTCGGCGCGGCGCGCGAGGGCGGCGTCGAGGTGGTGCTGCTCCTCGGCGACGGCGTGCGCCGCGGCGAGGGTGGACGGGACGGGGTTCTGGTTCAGGGAGGGCTGGACCGGCACGCGACCTCTTCTCGTACGACGTACGGACACGAGCCCAACGCGTCACCCCTCCCCGTTGTTCCCGTCCCGGGAAAGACGTCGCGCCGAGCGCGTCAGGGCACGCGCGTCGCCCAGAACGCGACGGCCGACGCCGCGGCGACGTTGAGCGAGTCCACTCCCCCGGCCATCGGGATCGTCACGACCTCGTCCGCGGCCTCGATCGCGCCGCGCGACAGCCCGTCGCCCTCCGTGCCGAGGACGAGCGCGAGCCGCTGCGGCGGGTCCGCGACGACGTCGTCGAGGCTCACCGCGTCGTCGGCGAGCGCGAGCGCCGCGACCGTGAAGCCCTCCTCGCGCAGCACGTCGAGACCGCCGGGCCACGTCTCGAACCGCGTCCACGGCACCTGGAACACGGTGCCCATGCTCACGCGCACCGAGCGCCGGTACAGCGGGTCGGCGCAGCGCGGCGAGACGAGCACCGCGTCGACGCCCAGCGCCGCGGCCGAGCGGAAGATCGCCCCGACGTTCGTGTGGTCGACGATGTCCTCCAGCACGGCGACGCGGCGCGCGCCCGTGCCGCCGCGGGCCGCGGCGAGCAGGTCGTGCACGGGCGCGAGCGGCGGGCGGTGCATCGCCGCGAGCGCCCCGCGGTGCAGGTGGAACCCGGTGATCGCCTGGAGCACGTCGGGTGCGCCGACGTACACGGGGACGGGCTCGCCCGTGCCGCCGGGCGCGTCGTCGACGGGGAGCGCGGCGATCTCGTCGGCGAGGTCGTCGAGCCAGCGCTCGGCCATGAGGAACGACCGGGGCCGGTGCCCCGCGGCGAGCGCGCGGCGGATGACGGTCGAGCTCTCCGCGATGTAGAGCCCCTTGGCCGGCTCGTGCTTGGCGCGCAGCGCGACGTCGGTCAGGCGGGTGTAGTCCGCGAGGCGCTCGTCGGCGGGGTCGGTGACGTGGACGACGCGCAGGTTCTCGGGGATCACGGCGCCCATTGTCCCCGATCAGCCGACGGGGAGGGCCCCCTGCGGCGGAGAGGGGGGTGGCGCGGAGGTCGGGGCGGGCGCGACGTCGGGAGCCGGGACGCCCAGCCGGTCGAGGACGGTGTCGAGCGCCTCGTGGTACGCCCACGCGCGGACGTACGCGCTGTGGGTCGCGACGGTGAACAGGTAGGCGCCGCGGTCGACCTCGTCGGCGCCCCGGTCGACGGGGTTCGCGGTGTAGGACACGACGGGGAACCCGAGGTAGTCGGTCCGGCGCCAGAGGTTGACCCAGGCCGGCTCCGTGCCGGGGGCGCGCAGGAGGCGGACGAGCGTGGGCGACGCCGGGTCGACGGCCGCGCTGCCCGGGCCGCGCACCGCGTCGACCCACGCGGCGTCGGCCGCCCGGCGCCACCGCGTCGCGGTCCGCGGGGCGATGCCGCGCTCGACCTGGTAGGTGGCCTCGGCGGAGCAGGCCGCCTCGTGGCGGGCCGGGGCGGTCGCGGGGTCGCCGATCGCGCTCTCGAACCCGGCGAGGACCCGGCGCTCGTCGTCCAGCGCCTCGCGCGCGGCGGCGGTCTCGTCACGCCGCACCGCGAGGTGCGCGTCGTCGCCGGTCACGGCCTCCTCGGCCGCCACGGCGACCCGCCACGCGGCGCGCGCGTCGCGGACCCGTGCCCGCTGCGCCTCGTGCGCGGCGACCTCGCGCTCCGCGGCGCTCCCTGGGCGCTCGGCGGGCGCCACGTCGAGCAGCGCGGCCCGCAGGAGCGGGCGCGCGTTCGTCGTCTGCCGCACCCACGGGTCCCCGCGCCACCGGGGGGCGTCGCACGGCGGCGTGCCGAGCACGTGCGGCCCGAGCAGCGAGGGGAAGAACCGCCCGAAGTACGCGCGCAGCTGGACGCCGTAGGTGACGAGACCGAGGTGCCCGTCGCCGTCGGTCCGGGGCGCGGGCTCGCGCGTGCCGTCGGGCAGGACGGGGTTGCCGGAGCGCCCGAGCACGACGGCCGTCGCGATGACGGCGCCGAGCGAGTGCGCCGAGAGCACGACGCGGCGGTCCTTCGCGGCCGCGGCGCGCTCGGGGGCCGGGAGGTCGGCGGCGCAGAGCCACGACTCGACGCGCGCCGCGACCTCGGGGACGGTCCGCTCGGCGTAGCAGGGCGGGCCGAAGGGGTGCGCGCTGCGCGGGAGGAAGCACATGAGGTCCCACAGCAGGCCCCAGGGCCGGGCGAAGCCGTCGGACCCGGCCGCGACGAAGCTCGCGACGACCGCCGCGGCGAGCGCCCCGACCAGCGGGACGGACAGGTCGGTGAGCCACGTGCCGCTCAGCACCCACACGCCGGCGACCGACTCCCCCGGGCGCCCCAGCAGCACCGTCACGACGAGCGTCGTCCAGGACGCGAGCGCGAGCACGCCCACGGCGATCTCGGCGCGGTGCGTCACGGCCGCGACCTGGCGGGTCCGCACGGCGCGGCGCGCGGCGAGGGGCATGTCCGCGACGGCCTGCTCGGTCCCGGCGGTCCGCGAGCGCTCCTCCTCCGCGAGCACCGCCGCGGCCCACGCGGTGGCGCCCTGGGTGTCCGACGTCGTGCCGACCGCGCGCGGCAGCCACTGCGTCGAGGACCGCACGAGGTCGTGCAGCGCGGGGGCCGCGAGGACGGCGAGCCCGACGAGGGCCGTCAGGCCGAGCACGACGGCACCGACGCCGAACTCCGTGTACGCCGAGGGGACGGGCAGGTCCTCGTACCCGGGGACGGTCCGGACGATGTCCACGAGGAGGGCGCCCTCGGCGTCGGGCCGCGTGTCGCGGCCTCCGGTGAGGTAGACCTGGACGCCGAGCACGAGCAGGCTCGTCAGCACGGCCGCGGCCGCGGTCGCCACGAGCAGCAGGACGCCCGGCCCCGTGCCGTGCCACCCGACCCAGCGGTCCGCGCCCTGCGAGCGCGCCGGCCGACCTGCCCGCACGAGCGCGCCGACCAGGGGCGCCGCGAGCACCGCGACGGACACGAGGACCAGGGTCGGGTCGTCGCCTCCCCGTAGCTGGCGACGGCGCCGTCGGGCGTCGCGCGGCGCGCGACGGCTACGACGCCGAGGCAGCCCGTGACGACCACGGGCACGGCCGACCACAGGACGACGCGCAGCCGTGCGCGGCGCGGGCCCACGGGGGTGCGCGGGCGCCACAGGAGGCCCGCCGCGGCGATCCCGGTGAGGAGCGCGCCGAGGACGGTCGGCGCCACGTCGACGCCCACGTACGCCCCGGGGTCCGTGCCGTCGCGCCGCGTGCCGGCCCACGCCGCGAGCCCCCAGACGACGGCGGCGAGGGCGAGCGTCGCGACGGCGAGCGCACCCTTCCAGCGCGGCGGCGTCACCTGGATGCCATCGTCGTCGTTGCGCGTCGCGACGACGACGCCGGCGAGCCCGAGCACGGCGAGCCCGGCCGCGACGACAGCCGTCCCGACGGCGCTGCGGTCGCTCGTCCAGGCGAGGAGGACGGCGACGAGCGCGACCGCGCCCGCGAGGTGGGCGAGGAGCGCCGACGGCCCGGCGACCCGCCGGCTCCAGAACCCCGCGCGGTACAGCAGCGGCCCGGTGGCGGACCCTCCGCTGCGCTGGCCCGCGCGGGCGACGGACACGCGCTCGTCGAACCGGACCTGCCCGGCGCGTGCGAGGAGGACGAGACCGACGACGACGGCGACCGGGACGAGCGAGAGCACGACGGCGCGGGCCCCCGGGGCCATGCGCGCGAGCCCGTCGAGCGCGGACGGCACGCGTGCGCAGACCTGGACGGTCTCCGTCCCCTCGGCGCCGGGGCGCATGCACCGCGCGCCGACCATGACGACGGCCACCGTCGTGACGGCCGCGGTGAGCAGGAGGGTGAGGGCGAGACCGAAGACCCGCACCGCGGCGGCCGTGGGCTCCGGGCGGGCGTGCGGCACGCTCTCCCCCGTCGACCGGACGGGTGCCGCGTGCACGGCGCCGTCCTCGGCGCCGGGGACGCGGCGCGACCAGTACGCGACGTTCGCGAGCCCGAACGGGACGTTGAGCGCCCACAGCGCGCGCGTCAGCCCGCGCAGGACGGCGCCGACGAGGCCCGCGAGCGGGAGCGCGCCGTAGCGCGCCATCGCGCCCCACGAGTACGCCTCGCGCCGCACGTCGGCGCGGACCGCGTGCAGGTCGCCGGGCGCGACCGGCGACCCGGGCGTGCCCGGGACACGGTCCCGCGCGTCGGCGTCCGCCGTCGCCACCCAGAAGCTGCCCAGCCCGTCGCCGTCGCACTGCTCGACCTCGCCGGGCGGGAGGTCGAGCATGCCGTACGGCGGCGTGTTCGCCACGCCGTGGATCCGCAGCTCGAGAACGGTCCGGCCCGCCGCGCCCGCGTGAGTCATCGCTCCACCTCCGACGTCGGCGTCGCACGGCACGCCGCGCGGCGCTGCTACCGATAGGGAGGCGCGCGGCGGCGGTCACGGACGCGACGGACGTTCGGCCCTCGCGCGATCGGGGGAACGGGAGTCGAATGGTGCCATGGAACCCGCGCCGACCTCCGACCCGGCCGTCGTCGACGCCGCGGTCGGGGCTCCCTGGTCCGTTCCGCCCGACGACGTCCTGGCCGCGCTCGGCTCGGAAGCGGGCGGGCTCTCGGGCGCCGACGCCGCGACGCGGCTCGCGGAGGTGGGACCCAACCGGCTGCCGCCGCCGCAGCGCGACCCGCTGTGGAAGCGGGTCCTCGTCCACTTCGACGACGTCCTCATCTACATCCTGCTCGTCTCGGCGGTGCTCAAGGCGATCCTCGGCGACTGGGTCGACTTCACCGTCATCCTCGCGGTCGCCGTGATCAACGCGGCGATCGGGTTCGTCCAGGAGGGGCGCGCGGAGAGCGCGCTGGAGGGCATCCGGAACATGCTCTCGGTCCATGCGGAGGTGCGGCGCGACGGCGCGTGGGCGCGCGTGGACGCGGACGACGTCGTGCCGGGCGACGTGGTGCGGGTGCGGTCGGGCGACCGCGTCCCCGCGGACGTGCGGCTGCTCCAGGCGACGAACCTGCGCGTCGAGGAGTCGGCACTCACGGGCGAGTCCGTCGCGGCCGCGAAGTCGGTCGACGCGGTGGGGGCCGACGCGGGCGTGGGCGACCGGTCGAGCATGCTCTTCTCGAGCACGCTCGTCGCCGCGGGGCAGGGCGTCGGCGTCGTCACCGCGACGGGGACCGCGACCGAGATCGGCCGCATCCAGACGATGATCTCCGAGGTCCGCAGCCTCGCGACGCCGCTCACGCGTCAGCTCGACCGGTTCGGCAAGCTGCTCGCGGTGCTCATCCTCGCGATGGCCGTCGTCATGGTCGTCATCGGGCGCGTCGTCCACGACTTCTCCGTGCCGGACCTCGTGTCGGCGTCGATCGGCTTCGCGGTCGCCGCGGTGCCGGAGGGCCTGCCCGCGCTCGTCACCATCACGCTCGCGCTCGGCGTGCAGCAGATGGCGCGCCGCCGCGCGATCACGCGCAAGCTGCCCGCGGTCGAGACGCTCGGCTCGGTCACGACGATCTGCTCGGACAAGACCGGCACGCTCACCAAGAACGAGATGACGGCGCGCACGGTCCGCACGGCCGCGCGCGCGTTCGCCGTCGCCGGCGCGGGGTACGCGCCCGTCGGCGACGTCACGCTCGCCGACGGCGGGCGGCACGCCGACCTCGCCGACGACCGCGACCTCGCGGCCCTCGCCACGGTCATGATGCTGTGCAACGACGCGCGCATCGTCCCCGACGCGTCGGACGCCGACGGCTGGCGGCTCGTCGGCGAGCCGACCGAGGGCGCGCTGCGCACGCTCGGCATGAAGGCGGGCGTCGACCCCACGGGGTGGCGCCGCGTCGCCGTCGTGCCGTTCGAGTCGGAGAACAAGTTCATGGCGACGCTCGACGCGGACCCCGACGGCGGCCTGCACGTGCACGTCAAGGGCGCGCCCGACCGCGTGCTCGACCGCTGCACGACCCAGCTCGGCCCGGACGGCGGCAGCGAGCCGCTCGACCGCGGGTCCTGGGACGGGCAGATCGACGCGCTCGGCGGGCAGGGCCTGCGCGTGCTCGCCGCCGCGCGACGCCCGGCCGCGGACGGCACGACGAGCCTCGACGTCGCCGACGTCGCGGACGGCCTGGAGCTGTGCGGGCTCGTGGGCATCGTGGACCCGCCACGGCCCGAGGCGGTCGAGGCCATCGCCGAGTGCCGCGACGCGGGCATCCGCGTGAAGATGATCACCGGCGACCACGCGGGCACCGCGCTCGCGATCGGCCGCGAGATGGGCATCGTCGACGCCCCCGACGGCTCGTCCGCGCCGGCCGTGCTCACCGGACCCGAGCTCGAGGAGATGAGCACCGAGCGGCTGCGCCAGGTCGTGCGCGACGTCGACGTCTACGCGCGCACGAGCCCCGAGCACAAGATCCGGATCGTCTCCGCGCTGCAGTCGCACGGCGAGGTCGTCGCGATGACGGGCGACGGCGTCAACGACGCCCCCGCGCTCACCCAGGCGGACGTCGGCGTCGCGATGGGCATCAAGGGCACCGAGGCGACCAAGGAGGCCGCCGAGGTCGTGCTCGCCGACGACAACTTCGCGACCATCGAGCGGGCCGTGAAGGAGGGGCGGCGGATCTACGACAACATCCGCAAGTCCGTGCTCTTCCTCCTGCCGACGAACGGCGCGCAGTCGCTCGTCATCCTCGTGGCCGTGCTGTTCGGCCTCACGCTGCCGCTCCAGCCGGTCCAGGTCCTGTGGATCAACATGATCACCGCGGTCACGCTGTCGCTCGCGCTCGCGTACGAGAAGGCGGAGCCCGACGTCATGCGCCGGGCCCCGCGCGACCCGAAGGCGTCGATCCTCGACGGCGCGTACGTGCGGCGCATCCTGCTCGTCTCGCTCCTCATCGGCGGCGCGACAATCCTGCTGTTCTACGTCGAGCGGGCGCAGGGCGTCCCGCTCGCCGAGGCCCAGACGACGGCGGTCACGATGCTCGCGCTCGGCCAGCTCGCGTACCTGTTCAACTGCCGGTTCCTCGACCGGTCGAGCCTCACCGTCGACGTGCTGCGCGGCAACCGGGTGGTCTGGGTCTCGGCGGCGACGCTGCTCGCGCTGCAGGCCGTCTTCGTCTACGCACCGTTCATGCACTCGTGGTTCGACTCGGCGCCCATCGCGCTCGCGGAGTGGGGCAAGACGCTCGGGCTCGCGCTCGTCGTCTTCCTGCTCGTCGAGGTGATCAAGTGGGTCGGCCGGCGCTGGACGGCGCGCGACCACGTGCCCGCCCTCGTCGAGCGGCACGACGGTCAGCACTGAGAGGCGCGAACACCACGCGCCGCTGCGCCTCGTAGCTCGTCGCGACGAGCACGACGTCGGTGCCGACCTTGGCCGCCAGGAGCGGCAGGCCGATCCCGGTCAGCAGCGCGAGCAGCCCGTAGCCCGCCGCGAGCAGCACGGCCGCGAGCGCCACGTACCGGGCCGCCGCGACGCGCAGCGGGAGATCGCGCCCGCCCGGGAAGACCAGGCGGCGGTTCACGGCGAAGTTCACGCCCGCGCTGAGCAGACGCGCGCCCACCACGGCCGCGAGGAGCGACCCGGTGAGCGCGTGCAGCGCGAGCAGCGCGACGACGTCGACCGCGGCCGAACCGAGCGACGACGCCGCGAACCGCAGCAGCGGCGCCCACACGCGCAACGAGTCGGCGACGGGCCGGAAGTGCGAGGACGCGTTGTCGTCGAGGTACACCGTCGCGACGTCCACCTCGACGATCCGGCGGCCCGCGCGGGTCGCCTCGAGGAGCGCGCGCAGCTCGTACTCGCACCGGTCCCCGCGCACGGCGAGGAGATCGCCGAGCAGGCCCGGCCCGTCGGCGCGCAGCCCGGTCTGGGTGTCCCAGACACGCGTGCCGGTCGTCGCCGCGAACGCCCAGCGGGTCGCGGCGTTGCCCACGCGGCTGCGCACCGGCACGTCGCCCGCGAAGCGCCGCGCGCCGAGCACGACGGCCTCGGGCTCGGCCTGCGAGCGCGCGGCGACCCGCAGCACGTCGACCACGGTGTGCTGCCCGTCCGCGTCGGCGCACACCACGCCGTGGCCGGGCAGCCGGTCGTGCACCCACCGGATCCCGGTCCGCAGCGCGTGGCCCTTCCCACGGTTCACCGGAACGGTGAGCACCACGGCGCCCAGCGCCCGCACCGCGCGGAACACTCCCCCGCACCGCCGGTCGCTGCCGTCGTCGACCACCACGACCGGGGACTCGGGGACGGCCGCCCGCAGCGCGTCGACGAGCGCGACGAGCCGCGCGTCGGGCTGGTACGCGGGCACCACGACGGCGGTCCGCGCGACGCTCGTCGCCGGGTCCGCGGGCTGCTCGCGCGTGGTCGCGCCGGTCATCAGGCACCGTCCGCGACGTAGAGGACGTCGGACGTGCCACGCTCACGGCCCTGTGACGGGCTGTTGACGACCTCGCCGTCGAACCAGAGGGTCGAGGACCCGCCGCCGTCGATGTTGTAGGCGGTCGTCGCGCCGAGGTCCTGCAGGATCTCGGCGAGCTCGGTCGTCGTCGCGCCGCGCGAGTAGCCCTCCTGACGGCCGTCCACGACGACGAGGAGGAGGTGGTTCTCGTCGACGACCCCGATCGCCGTGCGCGGCTGCTCGCCCTGGATCGAGTGGTTCCCGACGTTCGTGTCGACCTCGACGTCGTCGATCCCGGCCACGATCTCGCCGTCCTCGACGAGCGCGGGCCCGAACGACAGCGTGCTCCACACCCCGGCGTCGACGAGGCTCTGCGCGTCCGTCCTCGTCTCGTCGTAGACCTCGACGTGGCCGTCGCGGTAGAGCGCGAGGCCCTCGCGCGCACCCTCGTCCCGGTACACGACGCCGTTGCGGATGCCGATGCCGGTGTCACGGAACCCGTAGTAGTCGCCGTTGACCGCGAGGACGGCGCCGTTGTCGGCGGCGATGTCCGACGTCGTCTCCGTGATGTTCGTGCCGAACGCGTCCTACGCGAACGCGGAGCACAGGTCCGTCATGTCGGAGAGCACGACGTCCGCCACGTAGTACGTCAGGGTGTCGCCCCCCCCC
>NZ_WMKA01000017.1:0-36569 GCF_009711085.1 Cellulosimicrobium composti | reverse complement strand
CCCCCCGACCCGGTGGTCACCCGGGAGACCGTGATGCTCGTGGCGTCGGACGTGTACGTGTCGCCGTCGACCGTCCCGGTGCCCGCGGAGGTGGCCGCCGAGGTGCCGGTCGAGGCGCCCGCGCCGTCGTCCGCGGTCGCCCCCTGGCCCGATGCCCCGCCCGCGTCGAGGCCCTGCGAGGCTTCGTACGCCGACACGTCGTCGATCTCGACGTGCTCGACGACGAACCGGTCCAGCGCCCACGCCGTGGCGCCACCCAGCGGGAGCAGCACCGCGAGGGCGGTGACGAGCGCGGCACGCCACCGTCGTCGGCGTCGGGACGCGGGCGGCGCGGACGAGGCTGACGAGGCGAGGTGCGAGGTGGGGGTGCTCATGGGCCGTGTCTACGGAGCAGGCGTGTGCTGTGGGGATGCCACGGCTGTCCGTCGGCTGTGAGCGGCCCGCGCCACTGCCCGGCGCGTCCGGTGACCGACCTCTCAGCCCGTCCATTTGCCGTGAGGGATACCCCCCGGGGTATCGTCGGAGCATGATCCCCTCGACCCCCGGCTCGACGACCCACCCGTCCGACCCCGACGGCGCCCGCCGCATCGTCGTCGTCGGCGGCGTCGCGGGCGGCATGAGCGCCGCCGCGCGCGCCCGCCGCCTCGACGAGCGCGCGTCGATCATCGTGCTCGAGCAGTCCGACCACGTCTCGTTCGCGGGCTGCGGCCTGCCGTACCAGGTGGCGGGCGAGATCGCGGAGCGCGACGCCCTGCTGCTGCACACGCCCGCCTCGCTCCGCGCGAGCCTCGACCTCGACGTGCGGACGCGTCACCGCGTCACCGCGATCGACCGCGCGGCGCGCACGGTCACCGTCGCCGCCGAGGACGGCGCGTACGAGCTCGGCTACGACGCGCTCCTCCTCGCGCCCGGCGCGACCACCGTCCTCCCGCCCGTCGCGGGCCTCGACCACCCGGCCGTGCACACGCTGCGGACCATGTCGGACCTCGACGCCCTGTCGGCCCGGCTCGCGCAGCTCGAGGCGGAGGTCGCCGCGGGTCGCACGGCCCCGCTGCGGGCCGTCGTCGTCGGCGCAGGCTTCATCGGGCTCGAGGCCGTGGAGGCGCTCGTCGGCCGTGGTCTCACGGTCGACGTCGTCGAGCGCGCCGACCAGGTGCTGCCGCCGCTGGAGCCCGACCTCGCGCCGCTGCTCGCGGACGTGCTCCGCGACCACGGCGTCGGGCTCCACCTCGGGACCTCCGCGAGCGCCGTCGTGCCGCAGCCCGAGGGCGCGGACCACGCCGTCGCGCTCGAGCTCACGGACGGCACCGCCCTCGACGCCGACGTGGTGCTCGTGAGCGTCGGGGTGCGGCCCGCGAGCGACCTCGCGGCGGCGGCCGGGCTCGCGCTCGGCGAGCGGGGCGCGATCCGCGTCGACGCCGACCAGCGCACGTCCGACCCGCACGTGTGGGCCGTCGGCGACGCCGTCGAGGTCGTGCACGCGGTCACCGGCGCGACGGGCCCCGTCCCGCTCGCCGGCCCGGCCAACCGCCAGGGCCGGCGCGCCGCGGACTCGATGCTGGGCCACCGGAGGACACCGCAGGCGCCCGTGCTCGGGACGGCGATCGTGCGCGTGTTCGGCCTCACCGCCGCCGTGACCGGGCCGAGCCACGCGACCCTGGCGGCGGCCGACGTCGTGCACGAGCAGGTGCGCGTCCACGCGGCCCACCACGCCGGCTGGTTCCCCGGCGCCGAGCCGGTCCACGTGACGGCGAGCTTCGGGCCCGACGGCCGCCTGCTCGGCGCGCAGGCCGTGGGCCGTGCGGGGGTGGACAAGCGCATCGACGTGCTCGCGACCGCGCTGCGCGCCGGGCTCACGGCCGACGACCTCGCGGAGCTCGAGCTCGCGTACGCCCCGCCCTACGGTGCCCCCAAGGACGTCGTCAACATGCTGGGGTTCGTCGCGCAGAACGTGCTCGACGGCACCATGCCGCAGTGGCACGCGGCCGACCTCGACGAGGTCGTCGCGACGTCGCTCGTGCTCGACGTCCGGTCGCGCGCCGAGCACGCCGGCGGCTACCTCGACGGCGCCCTCAACGTGCCGCACACCGAGCTGCGCGAGCGGCTCGACGAGGTGCGCGCCGCCGCGGCGGGGCGCCCCGTCGCCGTGCACTGCGCGAGCGGCGTGCGGTCCTACCTCGCCACCCGTGTCCTGCTCGCCGCCGGCCTCGACGCGCGCAATCTCTCCGGCGGCTGGCTCACCCTGACCACCACGCCGCGCGCCGCGCGCACCCTCGAAGGAGTTCCCGCATGATCGACCGTCTCCGCCGTCTGTTCTCCCGCGCGTCCGACGACGGCGGCGTGCGCCCGACCGTCGACGCCGCCACCGCCGTGCAGCTCGTCCGCGACGGCGCGACGCTCCTCGACGTGCGCGAGCGCGACGAGTGGCGCGCCGGGCACGCGCCCCAGGCCGTGCACGTGCCGCTCGCCGACGTCCCGTCGACCGCGCCGCGGCGCCTGCAGGACGGCGCGACCGTCGTCGTCGTGTGCGCGTCGGGGATGCGCTCGCGCACCGCGGCGCGCCAGCTCCGCTCGCTCGGCTACGCCGCGACGAGCCTGTCCGGCGGGCTCGGCGCGTGGCAGGCCGCGGGCGGAGCCGTGCGGCGCTGATCCTGCGCCACCACGCACGGGCCGCCCCCGGCCCCGCCGAACCCCGACCCTCGCACCCCCGATCGACCCCCACACCCGAGGAGACCCACCATGTGCAGTCCCGCCCTGTGCCGCACCTGCGGCAAGACCACCTGGACCGGCTGCGGCATGCACGCCGACGAGGTCATGGCCGAGGTGCCGCCCGAGCAGCGCTGCACCTGCGCCTGACCAGGCGCGCCGCGACGAGCACCGACAAGAACACCGACGAACGCAGGAGGACGACCGTGGAGCTCGACCCCACCGACATGAGCAAGGTCGCCAACCGGCTCAAGCGCGCCCAGGGCCAGCTCGCGGCCGTCGTGCGCATGCTCGACGAAGGGCGGGACTGCGAGGACGTCGTCACGCAGCTCTCCGCCGTCTCGCGCGCCCTGGACCGGGCCGGGTTCGCGATCATCGCGTCCGGCATGCGCCAGTGCCTCACCGAGCCGACCGAGGACGGCGAGGACCCGACGCTCGACGTGGCCAAGCTCGAGAAGCTCTTCCTCTCGCTCGCCTGAAGCGCGACGGCCGGAACGCACGCGGCCCGCACCTCGCCGCACCCCTCGGGGTGGGCGCGGTGCGGGCCGCGGCGTGTCAGCGTCCCGCGGGACCGCCCGCGGGAGCGCCCACGCCCTCCGGGTCCTCCGCCTCGGCGTCGAGCGGCGCCGCGAACTGGCTCTCGTACAGTCGGGCGTACGCGCCGCCGGCCGCGAGCAGCTCGTCGTGCGACCCCTGCTCGACGATCGAGCCGTGCTCCATGACGAGGATCGTGTCCGCGTCGCGGATCGTCGACAGGCGGTGCGCGATGACGAACGACGTGCGGCCCTCGCGCAGCGCGTTCATCGCCTGCTGCACGAGCACCTCCGTGCGCGTGTCGACGGAGCTCGTCGCCTCGTCGAGCACGAGGATCGCCGGGTCGGCGAGGAAGGCACGCGCGATGGTGAGGAGCTGCTTCTCCCCCGCGCTCACGCTCGAGCCCTCGTCGTCGATCACCGTGGCGTACCCGTCGGGCAGCGTGCGCACGAACGGGTCGACGTGCGTCGCACGCGTCGCGGCGAGGAACGCCTCGTCGTCCACGGTGCGACCGTCGCGGACGCCGTAGCGCAGGTTCTCCTCGATCGTGCCCTGGAACAGCCACGTGTCCTGCAGGACCATCCCGATGTCGGAGCGCAGGTCGTCGCGCGTCATGTCCCGCGTGTCCACGCCGTCGAGCGTGATCCGGCCCCCGTCCACGTCGTAGAACCGCATGAGCAGGTTGACGAGCGTCGTCTTGCCCGCGCCCGTCGGCCCGACGATCGCGATCGTCTGCCCCGGTTCCACCACGAGGTCGAGGTGCTCGATGAGCGGGACGTCCGGGTCGTAGGAGAACGAGACGTCCTCGAACGCGACGCGGCCACGCACCGGGTCGACCGTCTTCGCGGGCGACGGGTCGGGCGTCTGCTCCTGCGCGTCGAGCAGGTCGTAGACCCGCTCGGCCGACGCGACACCCGACTGGAGGAGGTTCATCATCGACGCGATCTGCGTGATGGGCTGCGTGAACTGGCGCGAGTACTGGATGAACGCCTGCACGTCGCCGAGCGTCATGGTGCCCGAGGCGACCCGCAGACCGCCCACCACCGCGACGATCACGTAGTTGAGGTTCGCGATGAACCCCATCGCCGGCTGGATGGTGCCGGAGATGAACTGCGCCCGGAAGCTCGCGTCGTACAGCGCCGCGTTCTCCTGCTCGAACTCGTCGATCGCGGTCTGCTGGTGGCCGTACACCTTGACCAGGGTGTGGCCGGTGTACATCTCCTCGATGTGGGCGTTGAGGCGGCCCGTCGCGGCCCACTGCTTGATGAACTGCGGCTGGGACCGCTTCGCGATCTGCGCCGTGACGAGCACCGAGAGCGGCACCGTGACGAGCGCCACCACCGCGAGGAGCGGCGAGATCCAGAACATCACCCCGAGCACGCCGACGACGGTGAGCACCGACGTCACGAGCTGCGAGAGCGTCTGCGTGAGGGTCTGGGAGATGTTGTCGATGTCGTTCGTCACGCGCGAGAGGATCTCGCCGCGCGGGTTGCGGTCGAAGTACGACAACGGGAGGCGCCCGAGCTTCGCCTGCACCTCGCCGCGCAGCCGGTAGACGGTGCGCTGCACGACGATCGCCGTGATGCGCCCCTGGAGCCAGCCGAACAGGAACGACCCGACGTACACCGCGAGCACCCAGGCGAGCACCGTCGCGAGCGCGGAGAAGTCGATGCCCTCGCCCGGCACGAGCCCGGGAACCCCGGAGACGAGGTCCGCGATCTGGTCCTGGCCCTGCGCGCGCAGCGCGTCGACGGCCTGGGCCTGCGTCACCCCCGCAGGGAGCTGGGACCCGACGACGCCCGCGAAGATGATGTTCGTCGCGTTGCCGAGGAGCTTGGGACCCGCGACGGCGAGCGCGACGGACAGCACCCCGAGGACCACGACGGCGACGATCGGCACGCGCTCCGGGCGCAGCGACGCCGCGAACCGGCGCAGCGAGCCCTTGAAGTCGAGCGCCTTCTCCCCCGGCACGCCCATGCCGCCCATCGGACCGTGGCCCCCGCCCCCGCGGGGTCGGCCCGCGAGGCGCGTCGACGCGACGTCCCGACCCCCGCCCGACGCACCCGCAGGCGCGCCCACGGCGGGTGCCCCGGCGTCGGGCGTCGTGCCGTCCGGCGTCGTGCCGTCCGGGCCCGACGGCGCGGGCGTGCGCGAGGCGTCCTGCTCGCCGGTCATGCTGCCTCCTCGATCGAGAGCTGCGAGTAGACGATCTCCTGGTACGTCTCGTTGGACTCGAGGAGCTCGGTGTGCGTCCCGCGGCCGACGATGCGGCCGTGGTCGAGCACGAGGATCTGGTCGGCGCCGCGGATCGTCGCGACGCGCTGCGCGACGACGATCACGGTCGAGTGCCGCGTGCGGGGTGCGAGCGCCGCGCGCAGCCGCGCGTCCGTCGCGTAGTCGAGCGCGGAGAACGAGTCGTCGAACAGGTAGACCGCGGGGTCGCGGACGATCGCGCGGGCGATCGCGAGCCGCTGGCGCTGCCCGCCCGAGAAGTTGGTCCCGCCCTGCGCGACCGGGGCGTCGAGCCCGCCGTCGAGCGCCTCGACGAAGTCGCGCGCCTGGGCGACCTCCAGCGCGTCCCACATCTGCTCCTCCGTGGCGTCGGGCCGGCCGTAGCGCAGGTTGTCGGCGATCGTCCCGCTGAACAGGTACGCCTTCTGCGGCACGAGGCCCAGCAGCGAGCCGAGGTCCGCGCCCGTGAGGTCGCGCACGTCCGTCCCGTCGACGCGCACCGACCCGGCGGTGACGTCGAACAGGCGCGGCACGAGGTTGAGCAGCGTCGTCTTGCCGGAGCCCGTCGAGCCGATGATCGCGGTCGTCTGCCCGGGCTCCGCGACGAACGACACGTCGTGCAGCACCGGCTCCTCGGCGCCGGGGTAGCGGAACTCGACCCCGTCGAGCTCGACGCGCCCCGTGCGGGTCGTGAGCGCCACGGGGCGCTCGGGCTCCACGACGGTGGCCTGCGTGCGCAGGACGTCCGTGATGCGCTCCGCGGAGACCGCCGCGCGCGGCACCATCATGAACATCATCGTCGACATCATCACGGCCATGAGGATGTACATGAGGTAGGACAGGAACGCGGTGAGCGCGCCGACCTCCATCGCGCCCGCGTCGATCTGGCGGCCGCCGAACCACAGCACCGCGACGCTCGACGCGTTCATGACGAGCATGACGGTCGGGAACATGAGCGCCATGAGCTTGCCCGCGCGGAGCGAGACGTCGAACAGCGCGTCGTTCGCGCCGTCGAACCGCTCGGCCTCGCGCCGCTCGCGCACGAACGCCCGGATCACGCGGATGCCGGTGATCTGCTCGCGCAGCACGGCGTTGATGCCGTCGATCTTCTTCTGCATCTGCCGGAAGTACGGGACCATCCGCGAGATGATGAGCCCGACGCTCACGCCGAGCACGGGCACGATGACGAGCAGCAGCCCGGAGAGCTCGACGTTCTCCTGGAGCGCCATGACCACGCCGCCCACGAGCATGATCGGCGCCATGACCATGATCGTCAGGGACAGCAGCACGAGCATCTGCACCTGCTGCACGTCGTTCGTGGTGCGCGTGATGAGGGACGGGGCGCCGAACTGGCCCATCTCCTGCGCGGAGAAGCGCTGCACGTTCGTGAACAGGCCGGCGCGCACGTCGCGGCCGAACGACATCGCGACGCGCGCGCCGAAGTAGACGGCCGCGACCGCGCACACGACCTGGCCCAGGCTCACGAGGAGCATGAGGCCGCCCGTGCGCATGATGTAGGCCGTGTCGCCCTGCGTCACGCCCTGGTCGATGATGTCGGCGTTGAGGCTCGGCAGGTACAGCGACGCGAGGGTCGCGAGCAGCTGGAGCACGAGGAGGAGGACGATCGGCGTCCGGTAGGGACGCAGTCGCGTCCGCAAGAGGCTGACGAGCATGGGGTTCCTGTCCGGGAGGGGCTGCGGGACGGGCGGGGACGAGCCCCGGGAGCGCCGAGGCGCGCGGTGGTGCGGCGAGCGGGGCGCCGGGCGAGGGCGCCGCGCACGGGCGGTGCGGGCGGGTCAGGGCGACGGGTCGGTCGCGACGTCCGCGCCGATGCCGCCGAGCACGAGGTCCGCGACCTGCGCGGCGTCGAGCCTGTCACCGCCCGCGACGTGCGGCAAGGCGTTTCCGAACACGAGCGCGAAGACCGCGCGCGCCGCGACTTCCGGGTCCACGCGCAGCGCGGACCGGTGCGCCGCGAGCTTGTCCTCGATCGCCCCGACGATCGCGCGCGCGGAGCGCTCGCGGGCGTCCACGCCGAGCCGGTGCGCGTCGGCACGGTGGTCGAGCCGCGCGCCGCGGTGCGGGTCGAGCACCTGGTGGGCGGCGGCGAAGACCCGCATGCCGATGCGCTGCGCCTCGAGGAGGTGCTCGACGAGTCGCAGCACGAACGGCCCCAGCCCGTCGTCGTCCGGCAGCGCGGCGATCGCCGCGACCGCGGGCGCCGGGTCGAGCGAGCGCACGACGGCGGCGCGCAGGAGCTCGTCCTTGTCCGCGAAGGCGCGGAACAGCGTGCCCTCGGCGACGCCCGCGGCGTCGGCGATCTGCCGCGTCGTCACGGCCGCGCCGTGCTCGACGAGCAGCGGGACCGTCGCCGCCGCGATCGCGTCCCGGCGCTCGGTGCGCGAGAGCGGCCGCGCGCGCGTGCGCTCGCGGGTCGTCGCGTCCGCCTCGGGCGCGACCGGAAGGCGTGTCGTCACCCGCTCGACGGTAACTGAGTGAGCACTCACTCTCAAGCGCGTCCGCTCACGGCAGAACCGGCCCGCGCGCCGGACGCGACGGAGCCCCGCACCCGGGTCGGGTGCGGGGCTCCGTGGCTGCTCGGTGCCGGTCTCGGTGCCGGCGTCAGTGCCGCGGCGGGAACGACGGCGGCGTGCCCGCGGGCGGCTCGTCCGTCGGGGGCTCCTCCGTGACCGGTGCGTCCTCGACGGGCGGCGGGGGCGGGGCGTACTGCGACGGGCCGCCCAGCGGGCGCGGCGTCGCGGCGCCCGGCTCCGGAGGCACGGCACGGTGCTCGCCCACCCCGCCCGGGTGCTGCCCGGTCTCGGTCTGCGGGTCGAACGGCAGGCCCGAGCGCGTCCCGGCGCTCGTCGCGTCCGCGGTCGCCGCCTCGGCCTGCCGCCGCGCCTCGGCCAGGGCCTCGGACGGGTCGGTCAGCGACGGGACGCCGAACTTCACGCGGTCGCGCTCGCGCTCGCGGCGCGCCTCGGCGCTCGCCTCGGCCGCCTCCGCGTCCTGCGCGGGCGTGACGCCGGGCACTCCCCCGCCGTCGATGCCCGGCACGCCGCCGAACCCCTTGGCGATCGACCCGAGCGCCGCGGTGAACTCCGTCGGCACGACCCACAGCTTGCTGGCGTTGCCGTTCGCGATCTGCGGGAGCATCTGCAGGTACTGGTAGGCGAGCAGCTTCGGGTCCGCGTCGCCCTCGTGGATGGCGTCGAACACCTGGAGGATCGCGCGCGCCTCGCCCTCGGCCTGGAGGATCTTCGACTGCGCGTCACCCTCGGCCCGGAGGATCGCGGCCTGCTTCTCACCCTCGGCCGTGAGGATCTGCGACTGCTTGACGCCCTCCGCGGTGAGGATCGCGGCACGGCGGTCACGCTCGGCCCGCATCTGCTGCTCCATCGAGCCCTGCACGCTGGGCGGCGGGTCGATCGACTTGAGCTCGACGCGGTTGACGCGGATGCCCCAGCGCCCGGTGGCCTCGTCGAGGACGCCACGGAGCTGGCCGTTGATCTGGTCGCGGCTCGTGAGCGTCTGCTCGAGGTCCATGGACCCGATGACGTTGCGCAGCGTCGTGACGGTGAGCTGCTCGATCGCGGTGATGTAGTTCGCGATCTCGTAGACCGCCGACTTGGGCTCGGTGACCTGGAAGTAGATCACCGTGTCGATGCTCACCACGAGGTTGTCCGACGTGATGACGGGCTGCGGCGGGAACGACACGACCTGCTCGCGCAGGTCCACCGACGCGCGGACGCGGTCGATGAACGGCACCAGCAGGTGCAGCCCCGGTTCGAGCGTGCGCGAGTACCGACCCAGGCGCTCGACGATGATCGCGACCGCCTGCGGCACGATGCGCACCGCCTTGACGAGCGCGACGATGACGAAGATCAGGATCAGCGCGAGGACGACGTACGCGAGGATCGTTCCGGGACTGGGGTCGTTCATCGACTGCCTCCTGGTCGTCGTGCGCGGGACCGGTCACCCGGCGGCGCGGTGTGGTGCTGGTCGTGCCGGGCCGTCACGACCCGGTCGGGTGCTGCGCGGGCAGCGGCGCGACGACGGCGGTCGCGCCGTCGATCCGGACGACGCGCACCTCCGCCCCAGCAGGGATCTGCGGGGCGTCCGGCTCGGTCCGCGCGGTCCAGACCTCCCCGACGAGCTTCACGCGCCCGCCGAACTCGCTCACCCGGTCCACGGCGAGCGCCGTCCGCCCGACGTGCGCGGCGACGTTCGTCTCGGTGAGCGGCACGCGCGAGCGCAGGTGGCGCAGGAGCCACGGGCGCAGCGTGACCAGCAGGATGACGCTGACGACCGCGAACGCGACGATCTGGAGCCAGAGCGGCCCGCCGGCCGCGTTCACGCCGGCCGCGGCGAGCGATCCCCCGGCGAGCATGATGAGCACGAGGTCGAGCGAGATGATCTCCACGAGACCGAGGAGCAGCGCCGCTCCGACCCACCACAGCCAGTCCATCTCGACCCCCGTTCCCACGTGCGCGCTTTACGTGTACTTTACCGAATTTCCGCTCGTGGTGCACGCGGTCGGCGTGCTCGGCGACCCTGTCAGGGACGGGCGGCGCGCGCCATCCAGCGCCCGCCGCCGTGCGCGACGAGCAACGGCAGCCCGAACGCGTCGCTGAGGTTGTCCGACGTGAGGACCTCGCGGATCGGCCCGGCGCTGTGCACCGCGCCGTCCTTGAGGAGCAGGAGGTGGGTGAACCCCGGCGGGATCTCCTCCACGTGGTGCGTGACGAGCACGAGCACGGGCGACGCCGGGTCGCCCGCGAGCTCCGCGAGGGCGCCGACGAGCTCCTCGCGACCGCCGAGGTCGAGCCCCGCGGCCGGCTCGTCGAGGAGCAGGAGCTCCGGGTCCGTCATGAGCGCGCGCGCGATCTGCGTGCGCTTGCGCTCGCCCTCGGAGAGCGTGCCGAAGGTGCGGTCCGCGAGGTGATCGACGCCGAACGCGGCGAGCAGGTCGCCCGCACGCTCGGTGTCGAAGTCCTCGTACGCCTCGCGCCACCGGCCCGTCACGCCGTAGGCCGCGGTGAGCACGACGTCGCGCACCGTCTCGTCCGCGGGGATGCGGTCCGCGAGCGCCGCGGACGCGAGCCCGACGCGCGGGCGAAGCTCGAAGACGTCGACCCGCCCCAGGCGCTCGCCGAGGACGTCGGCCGTGCCGGCCGTGGGGTGCATGCGCCCGGACGCGATCTGCAGGAGCGTCGTCTTCCCGGCGCCGTTGCGCCCGAGCACGACCCACCGCTCGCCCTCGTTCACCTGCCAGTCCACCGCGTCGAGGATGGTCTTGGGGTGACGTCGGACGGTGACGCCCTTCAGGTCGAGAACCGCGCTCATGGTCCCCGACCCTATAGGTTGGCCGACGTGGTCTCACACTCGTCCGAGGGTCCGCACGGCGCGTCCGGGCCCGGCTCCGCGTCGAGCGCCGGAGCCCTCCCCCGCAGCGCTCTCCTCGCCCTCTGGCTGCGCGCCTCGCGCCTCGGCGACGACGAGGGCCTGGCCCGCCTGCTGCGCGCCGTGCAGCGCGACGACGAGCCGCACGTCGTCTCCGGCGCGCTCGGCGACGTGCGCCTCGAGGACCTCGCGGGCGCGTGGGCCGGCGACGCGCGCGAGGTCGTCGCGCTCGCCCCGGTCCCGGGCGACATGTCCGGCGTCCCGCCCGAGGCGGCGGCGCGCGCGACCGACGCGGGCGAGTGCGCGGTCGTCACGACGTCGGCCGGCGCGTGGGCCCTCGTGCCCGAGGTCACGGAGTTCGGCAGCGACCTCGAGCCGGGCCACCTGGTGACGTGGCACGTGACGCCGGTCGGGCCGTGGAGCATGCGCGTGCACGGCGCGGTCGGCACGCTCGGCGAGGCCGAGCGCGACCTGCGGACCGCGCTGCTGCTCGCGACGCGCGCGCTCGACGACCTCGACGTCGCGCGCTGGCGCGACGACGCGGCGGGAGCGATCGCGGACCTGCGCGCGGGCGGCGCCCCGACGTGGCAGCTCCCGGCGTCGGTGCCGCCCCGCGCCGTCCAGGTCCTCACGCAGGCCGTGCGGCTGCGCGCGATCGTCGACCTCGCGACCGCGGACGACGGCGGCGCGGTGAACCTCTGGCAGGCGGACCAGCGCTCCACGGCCCTGCGCGAGGTCGACCGCGCCTCGCGCCACGCCGTCGGCGCCGCGACGTTCTGGGCCGCCTCCTGACCGTCGAGCGACGGCGCCCGGTGAGGACGGCGCGGGGTCAGGACCCCGCGAGCACGCTGCGGTAGACCTCGAGCGTGCGCTCCCCGATCGCGTCCCACGCGAAGTGGTCCTCGACGCGCCGCCGCGCGGCGCGGCCCATCTCCGCGGCCCGCTCGGGGTCGCCGACGACCTGCGTGAGCGCGGCGGCGAGGTCGGCGACGAAGCGGTCGGGGTCGAGCGGCGTGCCCGTGCCGTCGTCGGCCTGCTCGATCGGCACGAGCAGGCCGGTCACGCCGTCGTCGACGACCTCGGGGATCCCGCCGGTCGCGGTGCCGACGACGGGCAGGCCGACCGCCATGGCCTCGAGGTTGACGATGCCGAGCGGCTCGTAGACGGAGGGGCACACGAACACGGTCGACGCGGCGAGCACCGCGACGAGCTCGGCGCGCGGGAGCATCTGCTCGATCCACACGACGCCGCCGCGCTCGGCCTGGAGCTCGGCGACGGCGCCGCTCACCTCGGCGGCGATCTCCGGGGTGTCGGGCGCGCCCGCGCACAGCACGAGCTGGACGTCGGCGGGCAGGGAGCGCGCGGCGCGCAGCAGGTAGGGCAGGCCCTTCTGCCGCGTGATGCGTCCGACGAACACGACGGCCGGGCGCTCGGGGTCGATCCCGAGGTCGCGCACGACCCGGTCCGCGACGTCGGACTGGGTGCCCGGCTCGGGGCGACGCCAGCCGTCGAGGTCGATCCCGTTGTGCACGACGTGCACCTTCTCCGGGTCGACCTGGGGATAGACGCGCAGGATGTCGTCACGCATGCCGGAGGACACGGCGATGATCCCGGCGGCGCCCTCGTACGCGGTGCGCTCGGCCCACGACGACAGCGCGTACCCGCCGCCGAGCTGCTCGGCCTTCCACGGCCGCAGCGGCTCGAGCGAGTGCGCCGAGAGCACGTGGGGCACGCCGTGCAGGAGCCCGGCGAGGTGGCCGCCGAGGTTCGCGTACCACGTGTGGGAGTGCACGAGGTCGGCGCCCGCGACGTCGTCCGCCATCTGCAGGTCGACGCCGAACGTGCCGAGCGCGGCGTTCGCGCCGGACAGGACGCCGGGCACGGAGTACCCGGTGACGCCCTCCTCGCCGCGGGGGCCGTCGAAGCAGCGCACGCGCACGTCGACGTGGCGCCGCAGCACCGCGGACAGCTCGGCCACGTGCACGCCGGCGCCGCCGTAGACGTGCGGCGGGTACTCACGGGTCAGGAGGTCGACTCTCACGCGCCACACGCTAGCCGAGCCGCTCGCGCGCCGTCGGCCGGGACGCCCCGGCGGACGCCGGGACGGGCGCCGAACGACGCGCCGGGACCAGGATGCGGGTCCCTGCTGCGTGGTCCCGCCGCGAGGGGCTACGGTCTGGGCATGGCCGCCGCACCCCGAGTCCTCGCCATCGTCCTCGCCGGGGGCGAGGGCAAGCGCCTCATGCCGCTCACCGCCTCGCGAGCCAAGCCCGCGGTGCCGTTCGGGGGCATCTACCGACTGGTGGACTTCGCGCTCTCCAACCTCGTGAACTCGCACTACCTGCACATCATCGTGCTCACGCAGTACAAGTCGCACAGCCTCGACCGGCACATCACGAAGACGTGGCGCATGTCGTCGCTCCTGGGCAACTACGTGGCGCCCGTGCCCGCGCAGCAGCGCGTCGGCAAGCACTGGTACCTCGGCAGCGCGGACGCGATCTACCAGTGCCTCAACATCATCGACGACGAGCGCCCGGACATCGTGGTCGTCGTGGGCGCGGACCACGTCTACCGCATGGACTTCTCCCAGATGGTCGACGCGCACGTCGAGTCGGGCGCGCAGCTCACCGTCGCGGGCATCCGCCAGCCGATCTCGATGGCGGACCAGTTCGGCGTCATCGAGACGGACCCCAAGGAACCGACGAAGATCGCGGCGTTCCGCGAGAAGCCGAAGGACCCCGTGGGCCTCGCGGACTCGCCCGACGAGGTGCTCGCGTCGATGGGCAACTACGTCATCGACACCGACGCCCTGGTGGAGGCCGTGACGTCGGACGCCGCGAACGCGGACTCGCGCCACGACATGGGCGGCGACATCGTGCCCGCGTTCGTGGAGAAGGGCACCGCGGCGGTCTACGACTTCATCCACAACGACGTCCCCGGCTCGACCGACCGCGACCGCGACTACTGGCGCGACGTCGGCACGATCGACTCGTACTACGACGCGAACAAGGACCTCATCGCCGTCACGCCGGTGTTCAACCTCTACAACGAGGAGTGGCCGCTGCACACGGGCTACACCGGGCTGCCGCCCGCGAAGTTCGTGCATGCGGGGCGCGGGCGCCTCGGGCACGCCGCGGACTCGATCGTCTCCCCCGGCGTCATCATCTCCGGCGCGACGGCCGTCGGCTCCGTGCTCTCGCCCGGGACGTACCTGCACTCGTGGTCGTCGGTCTCGGACTCGGTGCTCATGGACGGCGTCCAGGTGCACCGCCACGCGCAGGTCCACCGCGCGATCATCGACAAGAACGTCGTCGTGGGCGAGCAGGCGCGCATCGGGCTCGACCCGGAGCAGGACCGCGCGCGCGGGTTCACCGTGACCGAGTCCGGCATCACCGTCGTCCCCAAGGGCACGGTCGTCGCGTGAGCCCTTCCGCGACCGGCGTCGTGCGCGACGCCGCGGCGAGCCCTGCCCTGCCCGAGACCACCGCCACCCCGAGGAGCACCCCGGTGACCCCCGCCCCCACGAGCAGCCCCGACCGCCCGGTCCGGCTCCTCGTCATGGACGTCGACTCGACCCTCATCGAGCAGGAGGTCATCGAGCTCCTCGCCGACCACGCGGGCACGCGCGCCCAGGTCACCGAGGTCACCGAGCGGGCGATGCGCGGCGAGATCGACTTCGCCGAGTCGCTGCGCGAGCGCGTCGCGACCCTCGCGGGCGTCCCGGTCGAGGCGTTCGCGGACGTCCGCGCCCGGGCGACGTTCACGCCGGGCGTGCGCGAGCTCGTCGCGCAGGCGCACGACCGCGGCTGGGAGGTCGCGCTCGTCTCCGGCGGGTTCGCCGAGATCGTGGCCGGCCTCGCGGCGGAGCTGGGGATCACGCGGTTCCGCGCGAACCGGCTCGAGGTCTCCGGCGGCCGCCTCACGGGCCGCACGACGGGCCCCGTCGTCGACCGGGCCGCGAAGGAGGCCGCGCTGCGCGAGTTCGCGGCAGAGCTCGGCCTGCCGATGAGCGCGACGATCGCCGTGGGCGACGGCGCGAACGACCTCGACATGATCGGCGCCGCCGGGATCGGGGTCGCGTTCGCGGCCAAGCCGGTCGTGCGCGCGCAGGCGCCCTACAGCGTCGACGGACCCCGCATCGACGAGGTGCTCGACGTGGTCGACCGGGTCGACGCCGCCCGCTGACGCCCCCGCGCGAGAGAGCCCTGGTGCCGTCCGGCACCAGGGCTCTCGTCGTCGGGCGGCCGTCGGGTCAGGACGGGCGACCCACGTAGGTCAGCAGCGCGCCCTGCGGCGCCCACGCGTCCCAGGCCGCCGGGCACTCGAGCACGGAGTACGTCGCCGTCGGGACGCCGACGCGCACCTGGGCGAGCGCGCCGCCGTCGGACGCCGGGTCCGCGAGGTACGACGCGGTGGCCGCCATCGTCGGCTCGTGCCCGACCACGAGGAGCGTGCGCACGCGCGAGTCCGTCGTGCGCACGAGGTCGAGCACGTCGGACACGTCCGCGGCGTACAGGGCGTCGCTCACGGTGACGTCGGGCTCGACGTCACCGAGGTGCGCCGACAACAGCTCCCACGTCTGGCGCGTGCGCAGCGCCGACGAGCACAGCACGCGCTCGGGGACGAGCCCCGTCTCGCGCAGCGCGCCGCCGACGCGCACCGCCTGGCGTCGCCCGTTGAGGGCGAGCGGACGCAGCACGTCGTCGACGCTCCCGCCGCCGGGCTCCGCCTTCGCGTGGCGCAGGAGGACCAGCCGGCGCGTCGTGCCGCCGTCGCTCGTCTCCGCGCTCATGCTCTCCTCCTGGGTCACTGCCCCATGGCGTGCACGCCACCGTCGACGTGCACGATCTCACCCGTCGTCGCGGGGAACCAGTCGGACAGCAGCGCGACGACCGCGCGCGCGGCCGGCTCGGCCGTCGTCTGGTCCCAGCCGAGGGGCGCGCGCTTCGGCCAGCCGTCCTCCATCTGCTCGAAGCCGGGGATCGACTTGGCCGCGGTGGTGCGGATCGGGCCCGCCGAGACGAGGTTGGCGCGGATGCCGTCGGGGCCGAGGTCGCGCGCGAGGTAGCGGTTCGCGGACTCCAGGCCCGCCTTCGCGACGCCCATCCAGTCGTAGACGGGCCACGCGAACTGCGCGTCGAACGTCAGGCCGACGAGCGCGCCGCCCCCGGTCATGAGCGGCTTCGCGGCCACGGCGAGGGACTTGTAGGAGAAGGTCGAGACCTGGAGCGCGGTCGCCACGTCCTCCCACGTCGCGGAGAGGAAGTTCCCGCCCATGACGCTCTGCGGCGCGAAGCCGATGGAGTGCACGACGCCGTCGAGGCGGTCGGTGTGCTCGCGCACCGCGTCGGCCAGGCCGGCGAGGTCCTCGTCGTTCGTCACGTCGAGCTGCACCACGGGCGCCTCGACCGGCAGGCGCTTCGAGAACGCCTGCGTGAGCTTCATCTGGCGGCCGAACGACGAGAGCACGACCTCGGCACCCTCCTCCTGCGCGAGCCGCGCCGCGTGGAACGCGATCGAGGAGTCGGTGAGCACTCCCGTGACCAGGAGCTTCTTGCCGTCGAGCAGACCCATCGGTTTCCTTCCGTCGTGCACCCGTCGTGCGGGCGCGCTGAGGCGAGCGTACTGAAGTAGAGGGGCCGCGGGCGCTCGGGTGACCGGCGACCGCGACCGGGTCGGGGACGACCGGGGGTCAGTGCCCCATGCCGAGCCCGCCGTCCACGGGGATCACGGCCCCGGAGACGTACGCGGCGTCGTCGGACGCGAGGAACTGCACGACGCCCGCGACCTCGTCCGCGTGCGCGAACCGTCCGGCGGGGATCGCGGCCTTGTACGTCTTCTGCCGCTCCTCGGGCAGCTCGGCCGTCATCGCGGTGTCGATGAACCCCGGGGCGACGACGTTCGCCGTGATGTTGCGCGACCCGAGCTCGCGCGTGATCGAGCGCGCCATGCCGACGAGAGCCGCCTTGGAGGACGCGTAGTTGACCTGGCCCGCGCCGCCGTAGAGACCGATGACGGACGACACGAGCACGATGCGTCCGCGGCGCAGGCGGATCATGCCCTTGCTCACGCGGCGCACGCAGCGGAACGTGCCGGTGAGGTTGACGTCGATCACGGACTCGAAGTCCTCGTCGGTCATGCGCAGCAGGAGCTGGTCGTGCGTCACGCCCGCGTTCGCGACGAGCACCTCGACCGGGCCGAGCTCGTTCTCGATCTCGGTGAACGCGGCGTCGACGGCGGCGGTGTCGGTGATGTCCGCCACGGCACCGAAGACGCCCTCGGGCAGGTCGCCGCCGCGGTAGACGGTCGCGACGCGGTCGCCGTTCGCCACGAAGCGCTCGGCGATGGCGCGGCCGATCCCGCGGTTCGCGCCGGTGACGACGACGGTGCGCGGGGCGGGTGCGGTGGCTTCGGACACGGTGCGGCTCCTCGGGACGGTCGGGTCGGGTCGGCGGCCGGGGACTGGTCCCGCACGGCTGTGCCGGGTGGGCCTGAGGCGGGCTCGTGACCGGTCCGCGCACACGCGCCGCACCGACCGTACCGTGCGCGGCGCCCGCCGTGCGCGGTGCGCGCAAGTCACACCGCTCCCCCTCGCTTTGTGGGGTCCCGACAAACGTAGACTGGCCGGGTGAGCACACGACGCGCGGCCCGACGCTCGGCCGAGGCGGTCCCGAGCATCACGTCGGCCCCGGAGCCTCTCGCCGCGGACCAGTCGCGCCGGGAGCGCAAGTACCTCATCCAGATGGGCATCCGCATCGTGTGCATCTTCGGCGCGATCCTGGCCCAGGGCAGCTGGCTGACCTGGGTGCTGGCCGTCGGGGCGATCGTCCTGCCGTACAGCGCGGTGCTCATCGCCAACGCGGGCCGCGACCAGGCCACCTACGACACGTCGCCGATGGAGCACCGCGCGCTGCCGTCGGCGGGCGTGCCCGGGTCGCACGGGATCGCGGGTGGCCGACCGGACGCCCCGCACGACCACGAGGAGGACCACCGGTGACCGACGTCCTGGGCGTCGCCGACCCCGTCGGCGAGGAGGAGCTCGTGTGCAGCGCCAAGGGCTGCCGCGAGCCGGCCGTGTGGGGCCTGCTGTGGAACAACCCCAGGATCCACACGCCGGAGCGCCGCAAGGTGTGGCTCGCGTGCGACGCGCACCGCGAGCACCTCGAGACGTTCCTGGGCGCCCGCTCGTTCTGGCGCTCGACCGTGCCCGTCGACGAGCTCGAGCGCCGGGCGGCCCCGTGACGCAGCGGTCCCCGCACCCGGACGCGCCGTCGGCCGGGCCGGTCCCCGCGCGCCCGGAGCCGACGCCGGAGCGCGCCACCGCGGACGCCCACCAGCCCCGCACCCCCCGGCAGTGGGCGACGCTCGCCGTCGGGGTCGTCGTGCTCGTGGCCCTGTGCCTGCTCGCGGGGTGGTGGCAGTGGAACCGGTACGTCGCGCGCGAGGCGCAGATCGACCGGATCGAGGCCAACTACACGACCGAGCCGGTCCCGGTCGGCGACGTGCTCGCCGCCCCCGGCGCCGTGCTCGACGAGGACGACGTGTGGCGCCCCGTGACCCTGGAGGGCCGTTACGCACCCGAGGCGACCGTCCTCCTGCGCAACCGGCCCGTGGGCGGGAGCCCCGGCTTCCACGTCCTCGTGCCGTTCGTGACCGACCCGACGCCCGGCGCGCCCGACGGCCTCGTCGTCGTGGTCGACCGCGGCTTCGTGCCGCTCGGCACGGACGCCGTCACGCCCGGCGACGTGCCCGCCCCGCCCGACGGTGACGTCGAGGCGACCGTCACGCTCCGGGCCGACGAGCCGGCGTCGGGCAGGGACGCGCCCGCCGGCCAGGTGCAGGCGATCTCGACCGAGCAGGTGCTCGCCGCCGGTCCCGACGGCGCCGCGTGGGCCGACGGCCGGACGGTGGGGGCCTACGGGCAGCTCCGCAGCGAGGAGCCCGCGGCCGCGGAGCGCCTCGAGGCGCTGCCGAAGCCCGACACCGACCCCGGGTCGCACCTGTCCTACGCGCTGCAGTGGTGCGTGTTCGCGATCGGCGCGGTCGCGGGGTTCTGGGTCCTCGTCCGCCGCGAGCGCCGCGACGCGCGCGGCGAGGGTGCCGTGCTCACCGCGGGCGACCTGCTCGCGGCGCAGGACCCGGGCGCGGTGCGCGCCCGCCGGGAGCCGCGCGCGCGCCGTCCGAGCGCCGAGGACGAGGAGGACGCCCTCATCGACGCCCAGCTCGAGGAGAGGCGCGGGCGCCCGACGCCGCGGTAGGGGCGCCCTCGCCGGTCAGGCGAGCGACACGAGCTCCGCGTAGTCGTCGCTCCAGAGGTCCTCGTCGCCGTCGGGCAGGAGCAGGACGCGCTCCGGCTCGAGCGCCTCGACCGCGCCGTCGTCGTGCGTGACCATGACGACCGCGCCCTCGTACGTCTTGAGCGCCCCGAGGATCTCGGCGCGCGACGCGGGGTCGAGGTTGTTCGTCGGCTCGTCGAGCAGCAGCACGTTCGCGGACGACACGACGAGCGTCGCGAGCGCGAGGCGCGTCTTCTCCCCGCCGGACAGCACGTGCGTCGGCTTGTCCGCGTCGTCGCCGGAGAACAGGAACGACCCGAGCACGGAGCGCACCTGGGTGTCCGTGAGGTCGGGCGCGGCGTGGCGCAGGTTCTCGACGACCGTCGCGTCCATGTCGAGCGTGTCGTGCTCCTGGGCGTAGTAGCCGATCTTCAGGCCGTGCCCCGCGTGGACCTCGCCCGTGTCCGGCTTCTCGACGCCGCCGAGGATCCGCAGGAGCGTCGTCTTGCCGGCGCCGTTGAGGCCGAGCACGACGACCCGGCTGCCGCGGTCGATCGCGAGGTCGACGCCCGCGAACACCTCCTGCGACCCGTACGCCTTGGACAGCCCGCTCGCCGTGAGCGGCGTGCGCCCGCACGGCGCGGGCTTGGGGAACCGGAGCTTGGCGACCTTGTCGGTCTGCCGCTCGCCCTCGATCCCGGCGAGCATCTTCTCGGCGCGGCGCATCATGTTCTGCGCGGCGACGGCCTTGGTCGCCTTGGCGCGCATCTTCTCGCCCTGGGCGAGCAGCGCGCTCGCCTTCTTCTCCGCGTTCTGCCGCTCGCGGCGACGGCGGCGCTCGTCCGACTCGCGCTGCGCCAGGTACGCGTCCCAGCCGAGGTTGTACTGGTCGAGCTCGCCGCGGTTCGCGTCGAGGTGGAACACCTTGTTCACGGTCGCGCGCAGCAGCTCGACGTCGTGCGAGATCACGACGAACCCGCCGCTGTAGGACTTGAGGTAGTCGCGCAGCCAGATGATCGAGTCGGCGTCGAGGTGGTTCGTCGGCTCGTCCAGGAGCAGCGTCTCCACGCCGGAGAAGAGGATGCGCGCGAGCTCGATGCGGCGGCGCTGCCCGCCGGACAGCGTGCTGAGGGGCTGGCCGAGCACGCGGTCGTCGAGGCCGAGGTTGCTCGTGATGCGGTGGGCCTCGCTCTCGGCCGCGTACCCGCCCGCGGCGAGGAACCGCGCCTCGAGCCTGGGGTAGCGCTCCATCGCGGCCTCGTGCGTCTCCGGGTCGGCGCTCGCCATGGCGCCCTCGGTCTCGCGCATCTGCCGCACGATCTTGTCGAGGCTGCGGGCGGACAGCACGCGGTCCATCGCGATGACGTCGAGGTCCCCCGTGCGCGGGTCCTGCGGCAGGTAGCCGATCTCGTTGCCGCGCGTGATCCTCCCCGCCGTGGGCTGGGTCTCCCCCGCGAGCGTCTTGGTCAGGGTCGTCTTGCCGGCGCCGTTGCGCCCGACGAGACCGATCCGGTCGCCCGAGGCGATCTGGAAGGTCGCCTCGTGCAGCAGGACGCGGGCGCCGACGCGCAGCTCGACGCCGTGAGCGGTGATCACGGGAGGGTCCTCTCGGGTGGTGCGGGTGCCCGACGACGGCCCTCGCCGGACCGGTCGGCCGGCGGCTCGTCGTGGGGCCGGGGTGCGTGCGCCCCGGCGTCCGGGCCTCGTCGATTCTACGGGGGCCCGGCGTCGCGTCCCACCCCATTCCGCCGGGGCACGTGCGAGGCGGCTGCTCGAGACCGGGATCGCGCTCGCGCGGCGGTCGAACACCCCGGCCAGGACGCCTGGTGCACCGCCCGGCGGTAGCGTTGACCTGTGACTTTCCAGGAGGGTGGCTCGTTCGAGGGCGGGCGGGTCCGCAAGGGCGGCGGTCGGCGCGGCACGATGATCGCGGGCGGCGGGATCGGGGCCGTGCTCGTCGCGTTGCTCGTCGCGTTCCTCGGCAACCAGACGGGCGTGGACCTCAGCGCGCTCACGGGCGGCGACGGGTCCGACTCCGGCGCGTACGGCGAGGGTCAGCAGGAGTACATCGACACGTGCACCGCCGAGGAGGCGAACACGACGCGCGAGTGCCGCCTCAACGGCACGGTCCAGTCGCTCGACGCCTACTGGGCCGAGGCGCTCCCCCAGCAGGCAGGGGTCGAGTACGCGCAGCCCGAGGTCGTGAGCTTCACCGACCAGGTCTCGACGGGCTGCGGCGCCGCGACCAGCGCCGTCGGGCCGTTCTACTGCCCGCCCGACCAGACCGTCTACATCGACCTCGGCTTCTACGACGACCTGACGAACCGGTTCGGCGCCAACGACGGCGGCCTCGCGGAGATGTACGTCGTGGCGCACGAGTTCGGTCACCACATCGAGCAGCTCGTCGGCGCGATGGACGCGGCCGACCGCCAGGGCTCCGGCCCCGAGTCCGACTCCGTCCGCATCGAGCTCATGGCCGACTGCCTGGCCGGCATGTGGGCCGGCCACGCCGCGAGCACCGTCGACCCGGACACCGGCGTGACGTTCCTCGCGCCGATCACCGACCAGGAGCTGAACGACGCGCTGTCCGCCGCGTCCGCCGTCGGCGACGACCGCATCCAGGAGGCCGCGACCGGCCAGGTCAACCCCGAGGGCTGGACGCACGGGTCGAGCGAGCAGCGCCAGCGCTGGTTCACGATCGGCTACGACGGGGGCACGATCCGGGACTGCGACGCGCTGTCCGCGTCGACCCTCTGACCGCGCCCCGCCTCCGGGGCTCAGTCCGCCGCCACCACCCGCGCCGACGCCGTGCCGCCCGCGACCCGCGAGGACTCTCGCCGCGTCGAGCACGAACGCCTCCTCGTCGTCGTGCTCCGCTCCGCGGCTGCGGGACGAGGGCCGGGCCGTGCGCGCTGACGTCTTCCTGCGTCGGCACTGCCCTCAGATCTCGATCGAGTACATGCGCGAGCCGGACACCTTCTCGTAGCCGAGGCTCGCGTAGAGGCCGTGCGCGCCGGACGGGTTCTCGGTGTCCACGTCGAGCGACGCGTACTGCATCCCGTCCGCGGCGAACGCGCGCATCCCGGCCGCGAGCGCCGCGACGGCGACGCGGCGGCCGCGGTACGCGCGGCGCACCCCGAGGATGTCGGTGTACCCGAACGAGTACCCGCGCACGGGGAAGTCCTCGTCGTAGCGGCTCGCCATCTGGTAGCCGACGACGAGCGGCTCGCCCGCGCGCAGGGCGGCGGCGGTCTCCTCGTCGACGAGGTCCTCGGTCTCGGCCCCGGCGAGGAGCGCGTCGACGTCGGGCGCGTCGTCGACGACGAGGAACGACCACTGCGGCGCGTGGTGGCTGCGGCCGTGCGCCCAGGCCTCCGCGGTGCGCGGCTCGCTCCCCCAGTGGTCACGGAACGCGTCGTTGTGCGCGAGGCGCGTCGCCTCGTCGAGCTCGGGCGACCACGGCACGAGCCGCAGCGACCCGTCGAGCGGGACCTCGGGGACGGGTGCGGCGAGGTCGCGCCGCAGGTCGGCGTAGAAGCGGCGCGGCGCGAACCCGCACCGGGCGTAGAGGCGCACCTTGGCGGGCGGGTCGGTGTCCTCGCCGTACAGCGCGAGGCGCGCGGGCAGCTCCTTGCCGCTCGCGGCGAGCACCTGGCGCGCGCGGGCCACCTGCCACGCGAGCACCTCGCGGCCGATGCCGCGCGCGCGGTGCGTCGGGTGCACCCCACCTGCGAGGAAGACCCGCACGGTGCGCGCGTCGCCGGGATTCGTGTCGACCATCGCGTAGGCGCGCAGCGCGCCGTCGGCGTCGGCCCCGACGAGCGTGTCGGCCGCGACGTCGCGCCACGGCGCCGTGAACAGCTCCTCGATCTCGTCGAGCGTCTCGCGGTACGGCTCCTGGTCCGCCTCGGCGATGTCGTTGCGCAGCGCGAGGAGCGCGGGCGCGTCGGCGGGCGTGGCGGGGCGCCACGTGAGGTCGCCCGCGGTGACCGCCGGGAGGGCCGACGGCGCGGCGGCGCGCTCGGCGATCGGGGCGAGCGGCGGGGCGGGCGGGTGCACGACCTGGTCGGTCGTCGAGGCGGAGGACATGCGGACCACGGTAGGGCGGCCCGCGGCGTCGGGCACGCGGATTTCCCTCGCGCGACGGGGGTGGCCCGGGCGCAGTGGGGGTCCGGGGTCGGCGCGCGGCTCCTGAGACGGCGCCCCACGACCGGGTGCGCGCGATCTACGCTGCGAGCATGCCGACCGTCGTTCCCCAGGACCTCGCCGACGCCCGCTCCCGGGCCCTCGCCGACGCGCTGCGCACCCGCGTCGTCGTCGCGGACGGCGCGATGGGCACGATGATCCAGGCGCAGGACCCGACCCTGGAGGACTACCAGGGGCTCGAGGGCTGCAACGAGATCCTCAACGTGTCTCGCCCGGACGTCATCGCCGCGGTGCACGACGCGTACCTCGAGGTCGGGGTGGACGCGATCGAGACGAACACGTTCGGCGCCAACTGGTCCAACCTGTCGGACTACGGCATCGACGACCGCATCCGCGAGCTCGCCGCGGCCGGGGCGCGCATCGCGCGCGAGCGCGCCGACGCGTTCGCGACGGCGGACCACCCGCGCTGGGTGCTCGGGTCGATGGGACCGGGCACGAAGCTGCCGAGCCTCGGCCACACCACGTACGCGCACCTGCGCGACACGTTCGCCGAGCAGGCCGCGGGCCTCCTGGAGGGCGGGGCCGACGCGATCCTCGTCGAGACGAGCCAGGACCTGCTCCAGGCGAAGGCCGCGGTGACCGGGTCGCGGAACGCGATGCGCGACGTCGGGCGCGAGGTGCCGGTGATCGTCCAGGTGACGGTCGAGACCACGGGGACCATGCTCATGGGCTCCGAGATCGGCGCCGCGCTGACGACGCTCCAGGCGCTCGACGTCGACGCGATCGGGCTCAACTGCGCGACCGGGCCCGCGGAGATGAGCGAGCACCTGCGGCACCTGTCGCGGCACGCGGAGATCCCGGTGACCTGCATGCCCAACGCGGGGCTGCCCGTGCTCGGCCCGGACGGGGCGACGTACCCGCTGACGCCCGAGGAGCTCGCGGCCGCGCACACCCAGTTCGTCACGGAGTTCGGGCTCGGGCTCGTGGGCGGCTGCTGCGGCACGACGCCCGAGCACCTGCGGCGCGTCGTCGAGGCGGTGCGCGCGCGCCCGGTCGTCGAGCGCCGGCCGGAGCGCGAGAACGGCGTCGCGAGCCTGTACTCGCACACCGACCTGCACCAGGACGCGTCGTTCCTCGCGATCGGCGAGCGGACGAACGCGAACGGGTCGAAGGCGTTCCGCGAGGCGATGCTCGCCGAGAACTGGGACGAGTGCGTGGAGATCGCGCGCGCCCAGACGCGCGACGGCGCGCACCTGCTCGACGTGTGCGTCGACTACGTGGGGCGCGACGGCGTCGCGGACGTGAGGCAGGTCGTCTCACGGCTCGCGAGCGCGTCCACGCTGCCGCTCGTCATCGACTCCACCGAGCCCGAGGTCATCGCGGCCGGTCTCGAGCTCGTCGGCGGTCGCGCCGTCGTGAACTCCGTGAACTTCGAGGACGGCGACGGGCCGACGTCGCGGTTCGCCCGGATCATGCCGCACGTCGTCGAGCACGGCGCGGCCGTCGTCGCGCTGACGATCGACGAGGAGGGCCAGGCGCGCACCGCCGAGACGAAGGTCGCGATCGCCACCCGGCTCGTCGAGACGCTCACGCGCGACTGGGGCATGCGGGTCGACGACATCATCGTGGACGCGCTGACGTTCCCCATCGCCACGGGCCAGGAGGAGACGCGGCGTGACGCCATCGAGACGATCGAGGCGATCCGCGAGATCACGCGCCGCTACCCCGGCATCCACACGACGCTCGGGGTGTCGAACGTGTCGTTCGGGCTCAACCCCGCGGCGCGCACCGTCCTCAACTCGGTGTTCCTCCACGAGGCGGTGCAGGCCGGCCTGGACTCCGCGATCGTCCACGCGGCGAAGATCCTCCCCCTCGCGCAGATCCCCGCCGAGCAGCGCGAGGCCGCGCTCGACCTCGTGTGGGACCGGCGCCGGTACGACGACGCGGGGAACCTCGTGCACGACCCGCTCGCCCGGCTGCTCGAGCTCTTCGAGGGCGTGGACTCCGCGGCGCTCAAGGACCAGCGCGCGGCGGAGCTCGCCGCGCTCCCCGTGGGCGAGCGGCTCGAACGACGGATCGTCGACGGCGCGCGCAAGGGGCTGGAGGACGACCTCGACACGGCGATGGCGTCCGGCCTCACGGCGCTCGACATCGTCAACGAGCACCTGCTCGAGGGCATGAAGGTCGTGGGCGAGCTGTTCGGGCGCGGCGAGATGCAGCTCCCGTTCGTGCTGCAGTCCGCCGAGGTCATGAAGACCGCGGTCGCCTACCTCGAGCCGCACATGGAGAGGGTCGAGGGCGAGTCCGGGTCCAAGGGCACGATCGTCCTCGCGACCGTGCGCGGCGACGTGCACGACATCGGCAAGAACCTCGTCGACATCATCTTGACGAACAACGGCTACACGGTCGTCAACATCGGCATCAAGCAGCCGATCTCCGCGATGATCGAGGCCGCCGAGGAGCACGACGCCGACGTCATCGGCATGTCCGGGCTGCTCGTGAAGTCCACCGTGGTGATGAAGGAGAACCTCGAGGAGCTCGCGTCGCGCGGGCTCGCCGACCGGTGGCCCGTGCTGCTCGGCGGCGCGGCCCTGACGCGCACGTACGTCGAGGACGACCTCGCGGGCCAGTTCCCCGGCGTCGTCCGGTACGCACGCGACGCGTTCGAGGGCCTGCGCCTCATGGAGCCGCTCGTGCGCGTCGCGCGCGGCGAGTCGCCCGACGCCGTCGGGCTGCCCGCGCTGAAGAAGCGCCGGCACGCCGTGGTCACCGTGACCGAGACACCCGTCGAGGACCTGCCCGCACGGTCCGACGTCGCGGCCGACAACCCTGTACCCGCTCCCCCGTTCTGGGGCACGCGCCTCGTCAAGGGCGTCCAGCTCGCCGAGTACGCGGCGTTCCTCGACGAGCGCGCGACGTTCATGGGCCAGTGGGGCCTCAAGCCGGGCCGTGGCGACGACGGGGCGTCGTACGAGGAGCTCGTCGAGACCGAGGGCCGCCCGCGGCTCAACGCCTGGTACGAGCGCATCCGCACCCAGGGCGTCGTGGACCCGTCGGTCGTCTACGGGTACTTCCCCGTGTGGTCCGAGGGCGACGACGTCGTCGTCGCGCACCACGGCCCCGGGCTGGCCGGCATCGGCGCGCCCGACGGCGGGTCGGGCGGCGAGCCCGGGACCGAGCGGCTGCGCTTCACGTTCCCGCGTCAGCGCCGCGACCGGCACCTGTGCCTCGCCGACTTCGTCAAGCCGCGGTCCTGGGTCGAGGAGACGGGCCGGTACGACGTGCTGCCCGTCCAGCTCGTCACGATGGGCGCCTCGGTCGATCAGCACACCGCGACGCTGTTCGCCGGGAACCACTACCGCGAGTACATGGAGCTCCACGGCCTGTCCGTGCAGCTCACCGAGGCGCTCGCCGAGATGTGGCACTCGCGCGTGCGCGCCGAGCTCGGGTTCGCCGACGAGGACCCGACCGAGGTCGAGGGCATGTTCAAGCTCGAGTACCGCGGCGCCCGCTTCTCGCTCGGCTACCCCGCCTGCCCGGACATGGAGGACCGCACCAAGGTCGTCGAGCTCCTGCGCCCCGAGCGCGTGGGCGTCGAGCTCTCCGCGGAGCTCCAGCTCCATCCGGAGCAGTCGACCGACGCGTTCGTGTTCCACCACCCCGAGGCGAAGTACTTCAGCGTCTGACTGTCCGCTCCCGGGTGACGGCGTACGGCACCAAGGTCGCAGCGCGGTCAGGACCACGTCCACGTGCGCGTGACCTGGTCGATGAGCTCGTCGCCGTTGTCGTACGGGCTGACGATCGCGATCACGAAGAGCTGGACCTCATCGGTGCCCGTCGCGAACCGCTCGGGCGCGAAGGCGGTGATGAAGGCCTTCGTCCGCGTCTTCTCGGAGGTCCCGTCGACCCGGGTGATGTTCGCCGGGACACCGTCGAGGGTCGTCGCCTCGTACAGGCTGAGGATGCTGCCGTTCTCCACGAAGTACGAGTCCGCGAGGACGTCGACCGCCCCCTGGAGGTCGGTCCCGACCCCCCACGCGTCGGACGTCGAGACCCGCACCGGCTCGACCTTCACCCGGCCGTAGACCGCCCCGGCACCCGTCGGCATCACCGTCCCGTCGACGACCTCGCCCCAGAGCTCGAGGGCGCCGTGACAGCGTTCCTCCTGGTCCGGGGAGACGTTGTTCACGAAGGTCGCCGGGCCCTCGTAGGACCAGCACGGCGTCCGCACCAGCTGCCCCGACACGATCGTGTGCACCGCTCCCGAGGTCGGTCCGGAGCCCGCCGACTCGCCCGCGCTTCGGGACGAGCCTGCCGCCGCAGGGGTCCTGCCGTCGTCGGTCTCGACGAGGGGCGCACACCCCGGGACGACCAGGAGGACGACGGCCACAATCCCCGAGAGCACGCGACCGACCGCAGTCCTCCCCCGGATGACGAGGGGCACACAGGGTCGACGCCCTCTGAGAGGCGTCGCGGTCGTTCGCTCGTGCTGGTCGATCATGGTGTTCCTCCTGGCCGGCGGGTGTTCCTGCCCGGGACGCTAGACGTCACGAGGACCCGCGCGCGGTTTTCCACAGGTCGGGATCCGCACGCTCTGCGGACGACGCACCGTGACCCGGGCCGGCGTGCCAAGGCCGTGCGCTTCTCAGCGCTCACCATCCGCCGGGTCCTCGAGTGCCAGCCGGGCGACGGGCTCCGCCGGGTCCCCGACGAGGAGGGCGAGGACGCCGATCCACGTGCACCCTCGGCGTGGCGTGCCGACCCGATGAGTTCGAGGAGCAACGGCCGTCCTACGTATGACGACGACCACGACTCCACGGGAGCGGGACATGGGACGCATCGAGATCGAGCTGTTCACGACCCTCGACCTCGTCGGGCAGGCGCCCGGCGGGCCGGAGGAGGACCCGGAGGGCGGGTTCGCGTTCGGCGGGTGGCAGGCGCCGCTGCTCGACGAGGTCGCCGGCGCGCAGATCGCCACGGCGTACGAGGGCACGGACGCGTTGCTCCTCGGGCGGCGCACGTACGACATCTTCGCGTCGTACTGGCCGTTCCAGGAGGGCGGGCAGGACGACGAGTTCGCCTCCCTGTTCAACCGCGTCCCCAAGTACGTCGCGTCGCGGGGGACGCCCGAGCTGTCGTGGGCCGGCTCGACGGTGCTCGGGCCGGACCTGCCGACCGCGGTGCGGGAGGTCCGCGACCGGCACGAGCACGTCAAGGTCGTCGGCAGCCTCGACCTCGTGCAGACGCTGCTGCACGAGAAGCTGTTCGACCGCCTGGACCTGTGGGTGCACCCCGTCGTGCTCGGCTCCGGCAAGACGGTGTTCGAGAGCGGAGCGGTCCCCACGAACCTCACGCTCCTGGAACCGCCCGCCCCGAGCCCGTCGGGCACCGTGCTGCTGCGCTACGGCCTCGCCGAGGGCACGCCGAGGACGGGCGACATGAGCGAGCCGGGGCGCGGCGTCGACCAGGACGCGTGACGGGCACCCGGACGACCACGACCCCGACGCAGGAGGCCCCCATGACGATCCGACGGCTCGACAACGTGGCGATCGTGGTCGACGACCTCGACGCGGCGATCGCCTTCTTCTCCGAGCTCGGCATGGAGCTCGAGGCCCGGACGACGATCGAGGGGCGGTGGGCGGAGCTCGTCGTCGGGCTCGACGGGCTGCGCTCCGAGATCGCCATGATGCGCGTCCCGGGCGGAGACGGCCGTCTCGAGCTCACGCGGTACGAGTCACCGGAGGCGGTGGACCTGGGGCTGAGCACCGCCCCGCCGAACGTGCTCGGCCTGCACCGGGTCATGTTCGCGGTCGACGACATCGACGACACCGTGGCGCGTCTCGCTCGCCTGGGCGGCGCCGTGCTGCGGGAGGTCGTGCGGTTCGAGGTCGCGTACCGGCTGTGCTACCTGCGCGGACCGGGCGGAGTCATCGTCGGCCTCGCCGAGCCGCTCGGATGACCGAGGGCGGTCACGGGGCGGGTACCGGCTCCCCGCGCAGGATCGACGACATCTTCTTCCCGCGGGCGAGCTCGTCGACGAGCTTGTCGAGGTAGCGGATCTTCTGCATGAGCGGGTCCTCGATGTCCTCGACCCGGTAGCCGCAGATCACCCCGGTGATGAGCGACGCGTTCGGGTTGAGTGCGGGCGCGCGGTCGAAGAACTCCTCGAGAGTCGTCCCGTCCGCGATCACGCGCCGGAGCCCGGCGTCGTCGTAGCCCGTGAGCCACCGGATCACCTGATCCAGCTCGTCCGTGGTCCGGCCCTTGCGCTCGACCTTCGTCACGTACAGCGGGTAGACGCTCGCGAAGCTCATCCCGAAGATCCGGTGCCGCGTCATGCGTCCTCCTCGTGCCCGTCGCCCTCGCGCCCCGTTCGGGCGCGGCACACCACGCTACCGCGCGTCAGGCGGGGCGTGCTGCGACAGTGCCGTGCGCCGTCTGGATCCGGTCGACGAGGAGCGTGCCCGCGGCGACGAGCGGCACCAGCACGAGGTTGCCGAGCAGCATCGTGCGCAGGAACGGCAGACCCGCGGCATAGCTCGCGAGCAGCCCGTCGACGCCCGCCGGGTACCAGACGCCGCGGCCCTGGAGCCAGACCCCGAGGTTGGTCCACGCGAAGAACCACAGCGACCCGACGACGCCGAACGCCGCACCCGCCCCGACGCGGCGCCAACCCGTCGTCCTGCGCGCGAGCAGCGAGCCCAGACCGACGACGAGCCACGCGCTCCACGTGAACAGCGCGATCGTCGTGTTGCCGAGCACGACGTCGGACGCGACCGTCACCGCGAGCGGCACGACGAACGCCCAGCGCGAGCGCAGCAGGGCCGTCGTCGCGAAGGTCGCGGCCGTGACGAGCTCGAGGTTCGCCGGGGCGCCGACGTCGGCGCGCACGAGACGCCACACCACGGCCAGCAGCGCGAGCGCGACGACGAGCGCGACGCGCCACCAGCGCGTCGTCGGTCCGAGCGGCGCGCGCGTCACGAGGTGAACGTCTCGAGCTTCCACGTCAGCTCGTCCCCGTCCTTCGTCTCGAGGGAGCCTGCTCCCACCGTAGCCATCTCACCGTTGACGTAGAGCGCCCAGAACTCCGAGTCCGGGTCCGCCGAGACGCCGCCGACCGCGGTGACGAACGCGTTCTCGCCCTCGCCGGTGACCTGGGCGGTCGGGTCGGCCTCGAGCAGCAGCTCGAGCGCCGTCGCGCCCGCGCGGCCCTCGTACGTCAGACCCGGCGCGTCCTCGGAGTCGGCCGACGCGTCGTCCGTCGTGCCGTCGGCGGGGGCGCTCGTCTCGTCGCCCGCCGTCGCCTCCGTCGCCGACGGCGTGGGCTCAGCGGCGGAGTCGTCGGGCGACGAGCACCCGGCCAGCAGGCCCACGGTGAGCAGGACGGCAGTCAGAGCGGTGAGCGGGCGCGCCGAGGCGACGCGAGGCGTTCGGAGGGTCACGGCGCCAGCGTACGGAACGCCCGGGCCCGCGCGCCGGGCCGCCCGCCTGGCGGACGGCACCCGCGTGGACGGCCGTTCACGGGCGGACCGCACCGGCCGGCCGCCGTCAGACGTCGATGCGCGCGAGGTCCAGCTCGGCGGCCCCGGCGACGATGAACTCCTTGCGCGGCGCGACGTCGCTACCCATGAGCAGCTCGAACACGCGCTCCGCGGCCTCGGCGTGCTCGGCCGTGACGCGGCGCAGCGTGCGGTGCCGCGGGTCCATCGTGGTCTCCGCGAGCTGGTCGGCGTCCATCTCGCCGAGGCCCTTGTACCGCTGGATGTCGTCCTTGTAGCGGCGCCCGACCTTGTCGAGCTTCTTCAGCGTCGCAGCGAGCTCCGCCTCGGAGTACGTGTAGATGTACTCGTTCTTGCGGCGCCCCGAGCCGATGACCTCGATCCGGTGCAGCGGCGGGACGGCGGCGAACACGCGGCCCGCCTCCACGAGAGGCTTCATGTACCGGTAGAAGAGCGTGAGCAGGAGCGTGCGGATGTGGGCGCCGTCGACGTCGGCGTCCGTCATGAGCACGACCTTGCCGTACCGCGCCGCGTCGAGGTCGAACGACCGGCCGGATCCGGCGCCGAGCACCTGGATGATCGCGGTGCACTCGGCGTTGCGGAGCATGTCGCTCACCGACGCCTTCTGCACGTTGAGGATCTTGCCGCGGATGGGCAGGAGCGCCTGGAAGTCCGAGCTGCGCGCGAGGCGCGCGGTGCCGAGCGCGCTGTCGCCCTCGACGATGAACAGCTCGCTGCGGTCGACGTCGTCGCTGCGGCAGTCCACGAGCTTGGCCGGCAGGGACGACGTCTCGAGCGCGTTCTTGCGCCGCGAGATCTCCTTCTGCTTGCGCGCGGTGATGCGCGCGCGCATCTCCGCGACGACCTTGTCGAGCAGGAGCGCGGCCTGCGTCTTGTCGTCGCGCTTGGTCGACGTGAGGAGCGCGTTGAGCTCCTTCTCCACGACCCGCGCCACGATGCCGCGCACGGGAGCGGTGCCGAGGACCTCCTTCGTCTGGCCCTCGAACTGCGGCTCGGCGAGGCGGACGGTGACGACGGCGGTCAGGCCCGCGAGCACGTCGTCCTTCTCGATGCGCTCGGACGAGTCCTTGGTCGACACCTTGAGGCGGCGCGCGTTCGTCTCGACCGCCTTGCGCAGCACCTTGAGCAGGCCCTGCTCGAACCCGCTCAGGTGGGTCCCGCCCTTGGGCGTCGCGATGATGTTGACGAAGCTGCGGACCTCGGTCTCGTAGCCCGTGCCCCAGCGCAGCGCCACGTCGACCTCGCAGTCGCGCTGCACGGCCTGCGGCGTCATGTGCCCGCGGTCGTCGAGCACCGGGACGGTCTCCGTGAACGAGCCCGAGCCGGTGAGGTGCCACGTCGCGGTGACGGGCGTGTCCGGCGCGAGGAACTCGACGAAGTCGACCGACCCGCCCGTGTGGACGAACGTCTCCTCGTGCGGCCCCGACTCCCCCGGCGTCCCGGGCACGCCGCGCTCGTCGCGCACCGTGATCTCGAGCCCGGGGACGAGGAACGTCGTCTGGCGCACGCGCGTGACGAGCTCGTCGTAGGAGAAGACGGCCGTCTTGAGGAAGATCTGGCGGTCGGCCCAGTAGCGCACGCGCGTGCCGGTGACGCCGCGCTTCGTCTTCCCCACGACCGCGAGCTCCGAGCCGGACACGAACGGCTCGAACGGGGCGTCGGGCGTCGGGCCGCTCGCCGGGTCGGTGAAGACGCCGGGCTCGCCCCGGTGGAACGTCATGCGGTGCGTCTTGCCACCGCGGTCGACCTCGACGTCGAGGCGCGACGACAGCGCGTTGACGACGGACGCGCCGACGCCGTGCAGGCCGCCGGACGCGGTGTACGAGCCGCCGCCGAACTTGCCGCCCGCGTGGAGCTTGGTGAAGACGACCTCGACGCCGGACAGCCCGGTCTTGGGCTCGATGTCCACGGGGATGCCACGGCCGTCGTCCTCGACGGACACCGACGAGTCGGCGTGCAGCACGACGCGGATCTTCGAGCAGTTCCCCGCGAGCGCCTCGTCGACCGAGTTGTCGATGATCTCCCACAGGCAGTGCATGAGACCGCGCGAGTCGGTCGTCCCGATGTACATGCCCGGGCGCTTGCGCACGGCCTCGAGGCCCTCGAGCACGGACAGGTGCCGAGCGGTGTAGCTGGACTCAGCGGAGGTGGTCGTCACGGCGGCAAGCCTAGACGAGCGCGCTGACAGCACCGTGCTCCCCCGCCGTGCGTGGCTCGCATCCCGCACGAGCAGCGCTTCGCGGGTAGCGAACCGGGGGCTCCCGGAGGACGAATACGCCGGGTCTGATGGTTTGATGTTCACGTGACTGCTACGACGACCACCACCGAACCGCTGACCGCGGCCGACCGTTGCGACCGCTGCGGGGCCCAGGCGTACGTCCGTGTGGTCCTGCCGAGCGGCGAGCTGCTGTTCTGCGGCCACCACGCGCGGGCGCACGCCGACGCCTACACCGACCTCGCGACGTCCATCCAGGACGAGACCGACAAGCTGCTCGCGGAGCACGGCGCGCGCTGACCCGCCGCACGACGCGAGACACGCGGCGCACGGCCGGCTCCACCGCCCGGAGCGCACCGCGACCCTCAGACGACGAAGGGCCCCGAGGAGATCTCCTCGGGGCCCTTCGTGCGTCCCGGGCCACCGTCCGCGGCGCCACCACGTCGGCTGGCGCTCACGACGACCCGGCGCCGACGGCGGCGACGGACACGAGCCGTTCGCCGCGGTCGGCGTCTCAGTCCAGGTAGTCCCGCAGCACCTGCGAGCGGCTGGGGTGGCGCAGCTTCGACATCGTCTTGGACTCGATCTGGCGGATGCGCTCGCGCGTCACGCCGTAGACCTTGCCGATCTCGTCGAGCGTCTTGGGCTGGCCGTCCGAGAGGCCGAACCGCATCGACACGACGCCCGCCTCGCGCTCGCTCAGCGTGTCCAGCACCTGGTGGAGCTGCTCCTGCAGGAGCGTGAAGCTCACCGCGTCGGCCGGGACGATCGCCTCGGAGTCCTCGATGAGGTCACCGAACTCGGAGTCGCCGTCCTCGCCCAGCGGCGTGTGCAGCGAGATGGGCTCGCGGCCGTACTTCTGGACCTCGACGACCTTCTCCGGGGTCATGTCGAGCTCCTTGGCGAGCTCCTCGGGCGTGGGCTCGCGGCCCAGGTCCTGCAGCATCTGCCGCTGCACGCGAGCGAGCTTGTTGATGACCTCGACCATGTGCACCGGGATGCGGATCGTGCGCGCCTGGTCCGCCATCGCACGCGTGATCGCCTGCCGGATCCACCACGTCGCGTACGTCGAGAACTTGTAGCCCTTGGTGTAGTCGAACTTCTCGACCGCACGGATCAGGCCCAGGTTGCCCTCCTGGATCAGGTCCAGGAACAGCATGCCGCGACCCGTGTACCGCTTGGCCAGCGACACCACCAGACGCAGGTTCGCCTCCAGCAGGTGGTTCTTCGCCCGCTTGCCGTCGTGCGCGATCCACTGCAGCTCACGCTTGAGCTTGCGGTCCAGGTCGTCGCCCTCGGCCGCGAGCTTCTCCTCCGCGAACAGGCCGGCCTCGATCCGCTTCGCGAGCTCGACCTCCTGCTCCGCGTTCAGCAGCGCGACCTTGCCGATCTGCTTGAGGTAGTCCTTGACCGGGTCCGCGGTCGCACCCGCGGTCACGACCTGCTGGACCGGGGCGTCGTCCTCGTCCGCGTCGGACACGACGAAGCCCGTCTCCTCGGGCTCGTCGCTCGCGGCGCCGGCGGAGGCCTTCTTCGCGCCCGACTCGGCGGCCGCGTCCTCCTCCGTCTCGTCCTCGACGACCTCGATCTCGAGGTCCTCGATCTCGACCTCGGCGTCGTCCTCAGCGTCGCCCTTCTTCTTGGCGCGCGCGGGCGTCGCCTTGGACTTCGCCGGGGCCTTGGCCTTGGCCGCAGTCTTGCGCGCGGGCTTCGCGGGGCTCGACGGCGTCGCCTCGGCCTCGTCCGTCTCGGCGGCGGCCGTCGAGCGCTTGGTCGTGGACGCCGACTTCGCCGCGGCCGGCTTGGCGGCCGACTTGGTGCGCGCGGTCGTGGTGCTGCGCGGCGACGCGGCGGCGGCGACCTTCGTCGTGGTCGGGATGTCGACCTCGACGCCGGCGCCCGCGAGCGCGCGGAAGACCGCCTTCAGCCGCTTGGCGTCGTTGACGGCGGCCTGCTCGCACGCGGTGCGGAAGCTCTCGGCGTCGACGCGACCGTTCGCGCTGCCGCGCCGCAGCAGCTCCTGCAGGGCGGGGTGCTCGAACTCTCGCGGGAGTGCGGAAATCGGGGTTGAGGGCGCCACAAACCGACCTTTCGGCAATCAGGGGGGCGGTAGGGCCGCCGGAGCGGGGACGTGAACCGTGAAGTTCGGGGCTCTCAGGGACTCTCACGGTGAGTCGTCGGGCTCTGGCGGATACCTATATTGTACCGGCGATCCGTGCAGCGGACGCCGCGACACGGGGTGATGTGGGACCTGGCCGCCGGGCGGCCGCCCGTGAACCGCCTCGGTGCGCGACGTCCGACGCTCGGGTCCTGGCCTGTACAACGGGCGGGACCCCGCGAAGATTCCCCGCTCCGGCGGCTCCGCCGCGGCCCCGACACGCGTCGCCGGGCGCCGCGTCGTCGTCGGCGATCTCACCCGTCCCGCGACGAGGGTGCCGCGGCGTCAGGAGCGCGCGGCGCGCTCCGGCTTGACCGCCAGCACCGGGCACGGCGCGTCGAGCAGGATCCGCTGCGCATTCGAGCCGAGGATGAGCTTGCCCACGGGGCTGCGCCGACGCAGCCCGATGACGATGAGCTCCGCGGACGCGCGCTCGGCCGCGCTGACGAGGTCGTCGGCGAGGTCGGACGTGCCCTGCTCGCGCCGCAGCGTCGCACCGGTGCCCGCGAGCCGTTCCTCGACGCGGCGCAGGTCGTCCTCGTGCGCGGCGACGAGCTCCGGCGTGGCCGACGACGACTCCGTCACGACGACCACGAGCTCGGTGCCCCGGCGGACGGCCTCGGTGGCCGCGCTGTCGAGGGCCTCGCGACCCTCGGGCGTGCTCAGGTGCGCGACGACGACGCTCATGTGTCCTCCGGGTACGGCTCGTGGGTGCGGCCGGCCGCGGGGGCGACCGCAGGTCGTGTTGCGGTCGAACCTACCCGAACCCGCGCGCCGCGGCTCACACGTCGGCGCGCACCCAGCCGGGCGGGACCCCGGCGTCGAGCGCGCTCGCGAGGAGCCGGGCGAGGCGGTGCGCCGGGTCCTCCGCGAGCGCCTCCTCGACCCGGCGCACGGCGCGACCGCCGTCGCCGTGCCACCAGGCGAGCAGCGCGAGCAGCGCGAGCGCGGGTGCGGCGCTCCCCCGCGGCGCGTGCGCCACGACGGCCTCCAGGACCGCCCGGGCGGGGCCTGTGAGGGACGGGTCGGGTGCGCGCCCGGCGGCCGGGTCGACGATCGCCGCGATCGCGCGGCCCGTCCCGGTGTCGACGTCGGCGCCGCGCACCGTGCGGTCGGCGAGGTCGCCGGTGCCGGGCACGAGGGACACGAGCACGGCGTCGCGCACGGGGACCGACCCGAGCGCGGCGGCGAGCCGTCCGAGCACGGGCGCGGCCGGGACCTCCGGGGCGAGCGCCTCGCGGGGCGCGCGCCCGGGACGACCCGGACCGTCGTCGGCCGGCCCCTCCTCGGCGCCTCGACGGCCGGGACCCGCCGCGAGCGCGACGGCGGCGCGCCACAGGGCGAGGGCCCGCACGCGGTCGTCCACGGGGTCCTCG
>NZ_WMKA01000016.1 GCF_009711085.1 Cellulosimicrobium composti | reverse complement strand
CCCCACACGGGGTGGGCCTTCGGCATTTCCACGACCAGGCACCTCGCCGCCGTCTCTGCCCGCACCCCGGCAGCGTCCGTGACGCGGGGCGACCGAACCGCCGAGACCGTCGCGTCCGGCCGGCGGTCGCGCGCGCGAGGGCCGGGTGCCGCCCCACTAGAATGGCGAGCATGTCCACCATCTCCCGTGACGAGGTCGCGCGCGTCGCCGCGCTGGCCCGCATCGATCTGCGACCCGAGGAGCTGGACCGGCTCTCCGGCGAGCTCGACGTCATCGTCGACGCCATCGCCAAGGTCAGCGAGGTCGCGACGCCCGACGTCCCTGCGACGAGCCACCCCCTCCCGATGACGAACGTCTTCCGCGACGACGTGCCCGAGCCGGCCTTGCCGGTCGGGGATGTCCTCGCGGCCGCGCCGTCGGCGGAGGACGGGCGCTTCGCCGTCCCGCAGATCCTCGGGGAGGAGTGAGATGACCCAGGACCTCACGCGCCTCAGCGCGTCCGAGCTCGCCGACGGCCTCGCGGCCGGCGAGTTCACCAGCGTCGACGCCACCCAGGCGCACCTCGACCGGATCGCCACCGTCGACGGCGCCGTCAACGCCTTCCTCCACGTGAACGCCGACGAGGCGCTGGCGATCGCGCGCTCCGTCGACGAGCGCCGCGCCGCGGGCGCGTCCCTGCACCGGCTCGCGGGCGTCCCCGTCGCCGTCAAGGACGTCGTCGTCACCAAGGGCATGCCGACCACGGCCGGCTCGAAGATCCTCGAGGGCTGGATCCCGCCCTACGACGCCACGCTCGTCGAGAAGATCCGTGCCGCCGGGCTGCCCATCCTCGGCAAGACGAACATGGACGAGTTCGCCATGGGGTCGTCGACCGAGCACTCCGCGTTCGGCAACACCCGCAACCCGTGGGACCTCGACCGCATCCCCGGCGGCTCGGGCGGCGGGTCCGCCGCGGCCGTCGCGGCGTTCGAGGCTCCGCTCGCGATCGGCACCGACACCGGCGGCTCGATCCGTCAGCCCGGCGCCGTCACCGGCACCGTCGGCGTGAAGCCGACGTACGGCGGCGTCTCGCGCTACGGCCTCATCGCCATGGCGTCGTCGCTCGACCAGGCGGGCCCCGTGACGCGCACCGTGCTCGACTCGGCGCTCCTCCACGAGCTCATCGGCGGGTACGACCCGCGCGACTCGACGTCGATCCCGGGCCGTGCGCCCGCGCTCGTCGACGCCGCGGTGCAGGGCGCCGGCGGCGACCTGACCGGCCTGCGCGTCGGCGTCGTCAAGGAGCTCAGCGGCGAGGGCTACCAGGAGGGCGTGAGCGCGCGCTTCGCGCAGTCCCTCGACCTCCTGCGCGGCCTGGGCGCCGAGGTCGTCGAGGTCTCGTGCCCCCACTTCGAGTACGCCCTCGGCGCGTACTACCTCATCATGCCGTCGGAGGCGTCGAGCAACCTCGCGAAGTTCGACGGCATGCGGTTCGGCCTGCGCGTCGAGCCCGAGGAGGGTCCCGTCACCGCCGAGCGCGTCATGGCCGCCACGCGCGGCGCGGGCTTCGGTGACGAGGTCAAGCGCCGCGTCATCCTCGGCACCTACGCGCTGTCCGCGGGCTACTACGACGCGTACTACGGCAGCGCGCAGAAGGTGCGCACGCTGATCCAGCGCGACTTCGCCGCGGCGTTCGAGCAGGCGGACGTCCTCGTCTCCCCGACGGCGCCGACCACGGCGTTCCGGTTCGGCGAGAAGCTCGACGACCCGCTCGCGATGTACCTCAACGACGTCGCGACCATCCCCGCGAACCTCGCGGGCGTCCCGGGGATGTCGGTGCCGTCGGGCCTGTCGGACGACGGCCTGCCCGTCGGCTTCCAGATCCTCGCGCCGGCCAAGGCCGACGACCGCATGTACCGGGTGGGCGCCGCGCTCGAGTCCGCGCTCCTGAGTACGTGGGGCGGGCCGCTGCTCGACCGCGCGCCGGCGCTGCCCACGGCCACGACCGAGCTGGAGGGCTGACCCGATGACCGCCACGACCGTCGACCTCGTCGACTATGCCGACGCCACGCGCCGCTACGACCCCGTCATCGGGATCGAGGTGCACGTCGAGCTGGGCACGCTGACCAAGATGTTCTGCCCCGCCGAGGTGAGCTTCGGCGCGGAGCCGAACACCCAGGTGACCCCGGTCTCGCTGGGCCTGCCGGGCGCGCTGCCCGTCGTCAACGGCAAGGCCGTCGAGTACGCGATCCGCATCGGCCTCGCGCTCAACTGCCAGATCGCCGAGACGTGCCGCTTCGCGCGCAAGAACTACTTCTACCCGGACGTCCCGAAGAACTTCCAGACGTCGCAGTACGACGAGCCCATCGCGTACGACGGGTGGATCGACGTCGAGCTCGAGGACGGCACGGTGTTCCGCGTCGAGATCGAGCGCGCGCACATGGAGGAGGACGCGGGCAAGAACACCCACGTCGGCGGCGCCACCGGGCGCATCCACGGCGCGGAGTACTCGCTCGTCGACTACAACCGCGCGGGCATCCCGCTCGTGGAGATCGTCACGCGGCCGATCACGGGCGCGGGCGACCGCGCGCCGGAGGTCGCGCGCGCGTACGTGCAGACGCTGCGCGACATCTTCCGCGCGCTCGACGTCTCGGAGGCCCGGATGGAGCGCGGCAACGTCCGCGCCGACGTGAACCTGTCGCTGCGCCCCACGCCCGAGTCGCCGCTCGGCACGCGCACCGAGACGAAGAACGTCAACTCGTTCCGCTCGGTCGAGCGGGCCGTGCGCTACGAGATCTCGCGCCAGGCCGCCGTGCTCGACGCCGGTGGCACCATCGTCCAGGAGACGCGGCACTGGCACGAGGACACCGGCATCACGACGTCGGGCCGCGTGAAGTCCGACGCCGAGGACTACCGGTACTTCCCGGAGCCCGACCTCGTCCCGATCGCGCCCCCGCGCGAGTGGATCGAGGAGATCCGTGCGGGCCTGCCCGAGCTGCCGGTCGCGCGTCGTCGCCGCCTGCAGGGCGAGTGGGGCTACGCCGACGCGGAGATGCGTGACGTCGTCAACGCGGGGGCGATCGACCTCATCGAGGCGACCGTCGCCGCGGGCACGAGCCCGGCCGGCGCCCGCAAGTGGTGGATGGGCGAGCTCGCGCGTCGTGCGAAGCAGGACGAGGTCACGCTCGAGGAGCTCAGCGTCACGCCCGCACAGATCGCCGAGCTCCAGGGGCTCGTCGACTCGGGCCGCATCAACGACAAGCTCGCGCGCCAGGTGCTCGAGGGCGTGCTCGCGGGCGAGGGCGACCCCGAGCAGGTCGTCACGGCGCGCGGGCTCGAGGTCGTCTCCGACGACGGTGCGCTGCTCGCCGCGATCGACGAGGCGCTGGCCGCGCAGCCCGACGTGGTCGAGAAGGTCCGGGGCGGCAACCTCGGGCCGGTCGGTGCCATCATCGGCGCGGTCATGAAGGCGACGCGCGGCCAGGCGGACGCCGGTCGTGTGCGCGAGCTCATCCTCGAGCGGATCGGCTGACGCGGTGACGCGCGGACCGGTCCTGCTCGGCGAGATGGTGCGCCTGCGCCCGATCGAGGCGCGGGACGCCGACCGCATGTGGGAGTCGCTGCAGGACCCGGAGTCGAACCGGCTCACGGGGACGACGGCGACGTTCACGCGCAAGCAGGTCGACGAGTGGTCGGCGACGGTCAGCGACCGCGAGGGCCGGTTCGACTGGGCGATCACGCCCGGTGCCGTGCGCGACGGGCAGCAGGTCAGCGACGAGATGATCGGCGAGATCGTGCTCAACGACCTCGACGAGGACGCGCGCTCCGCGAACCTGCGTCTCGCGCTGCTCCCGAACTACCGGGGGCGGGGCTACGGGCGCGAGGCGATCTTCGAGGTGCTGCGCTTCGCGTTCGACGGCGCGACTGACGTGGACGGCGTGCGGCACGAGGGGCCGCACCTGCACCGGGTGAGCCTCGACGTGCTGAGCATCAACCCGCGGGCGCGCATGCTCTACGAGTCCCTCGGGTTCCGCGAGGAGGGCCGCCTGCGCGACGTCTACCGCGACGGCGACGGGTGGGCCGACGCGACGGTCATGAGCATCCTCGAGGACGAGTTCCGCGCGGGGCTCGGCGCCCCCTGACGCGCGGCGCGTCGTCGTCCGCGAGGCGTGGACGAGCCGCGTGACGAGCACACCCCACGACGGGCCCGGCAGCACCTGCTGCCGGGCCCGTCGTCGTTCCCGGCGGGGCCAGGACGTGCGGCCAGGCCACCGGGGGAGGACCGTGGTTGACATCACCCGATGCGGGACGTACATTCATAAGACGGAAACGAACTTCCGTGATGTGGAACTGGCAGGGTCGCCGGCAGGGTGACCGGCCCGACGTCGAGAGGGACACGCAGCGATGACGCTGGACGAGTTCAACCGGTTGCCCCCGGAGCAGGCGCGCGAGGCGCTCCTCGCGTGCGCGCACGTCGGGCGCTGGGCGGACGAGGTCACGGCAGGCCGGCCGTACGCGAGCGTCGAGGACGCGGCGCGGGCCGCGCTCGACGCGGCGGACCCCTGGACGGACGAGGAGGTCGACGCCGCGCTGGCGCGTCACCCCCGGATCGGGGAGCGCGCCCGGGGGGAGTCGGCGGACGCGAGCATGTCGCGCTCCGAGCAGGCCGGCGTCGACACGTCCGACGACGACGTGACGCGCCGCCTCGCCGAGGGCAACCGCGCGTACGAGGAGCGGTTCGGGCACGTGTTCCTCATCCGGGCAGCCGGGCGCAGCGCCGAGGAGATCCTCGAGCAGCTCACCGAGCGGCTGGGCAACGACGCCGAGACCGAGCGGGCCAACGCGGCCCGCAACCTGCGCGAGATCGCCGCGCTGCGGCTGAAGGGAATGCTGAGTGCATGAGCACCCACGCCAGCCACATCACCACGCACGTACTCGACGCGGCCAGCGGTAGGCCCGCCGAGGGGATCACCGTCCGCCTCGAGGCGGCTCCGGGGATCGCGGAGGGGACGACGGGGCAGGGCTGGTCCCTGGTGGCGTCCTCCCGCACGAACGACGACGGTCGCGTGCCCGAGCTCGGGCCCGAGACCCTCGTCCCCGGTACGTACCGGCTCGTGTTCGACACGGCCGAGTACTTCGACCGGCGAGACACCGTGTCCTTCTACCCGGAGGTCGTCATCGTCTTCCGGGTGGCGAGCGCGGAGCAGCACTACCACGTCCCCGTCCTGCTCAGCCCGTTCGCCTACTCGACCTATCGAGGGAGCTGACATGAGCGAGACCCTGACCACGACGAGCGCCGAGCAGACTGCGGCCACGCAGGGCAGCGGGGCGATCGTCCTCGGGGACAACCAGTGGGGCAAGGCGGAGGTGCGCCTCGTGCGCGTCGACCGTGCGACGCCGCGCCACGAGATCACGGACCTCAACGTGTCCTCGCAGCTGCGCGGCGGCCAGGAGGCCACCCACCTGGAGGGCGACAACTCGAAGTGCGTCGCGACCGACACCCAGAAGAACACGATCTACGCGTTCGCCCGTGACGGCGTCGGCGCGATCGAGGACTTCGCGATCCGCCTCGGCCGGCACTTCGTCGAGGACTTCGAGTGGATCGAGGGCGGCCGCTGGGAGATCGAGCAGTACTCCTGGAACCGCATCGAGACGGCGGACGGCGAGCACGACCACGCGTTCGTCCGGAACAACCAGGAGACCCGCACGACGGTCGTCCAGCGCGACGGCGACGAGGTGTTCGTCGTCTCGGGGCTCACGGACCTCGTCGTCCTCAAGTCGACGGGCTCGGAGTTCCACGGCTTCCCGCGCGACCGGTACACGACGCTCGTCGAGACGAACGACCGGATCCTCGCGACGTCCGTGACGTCGCGGTGGCGCTACACGACGACGGACGTCGACTTCGACGCCGTGTACGCGAAGGTGCGGGCGATCCAGCTCGAGGCGTTCGCCACGACGCACTCGCTCGCGCTGCAGCAGACGCTGTTCGCGATGGGCAAGGCCGTCCTCGAGGCGGTCCCGGAGATCGCCGAGATCAAGTTCTCGATGCCGAACAAGCACCACTTCCTCGTGGACCTGGCGCCGTTCGGCCTCGACAACCCGAACGAGGTCTTCTACGCGGCGGACCGCCCGTACGGCCTCATCGAGGCCACCGTCCAGCGCGAGGGTGTGCCGGCCGAGCCGCGCGCCTGGGCCACGGTCACCGGGTTCTGCTGAGCCGACCGTGACGGACGGACGCGCCCTGCCTGACCGCGGAGCCCTCGCGGCCCGGCAGGGCGCGCCCGCCTCACGGCGCGGCGGTGATGAGCTCGCGCGTGAGCTCGCCCGCCACCCGGTGCAGCACCGGCACGGCGCGCTCGCCGAACTCGTACGTCACGCGGGCCGCGGGGCCCGAGACGGACAGAGCCGTGGGGGTCGGCGCGTCGGGCACCGCGACGGCGAAGCAGCGCACGCCGAGCTCCTGCTCGCCGTCGTCGATCGCGTACCCGCGCTCGCGGGTCGCGGCGAGCTCCGCGAGGAGCGTGTCGACGTCGGTGATCGACTGGTCCGTCGCGGGGGGCATGCCGACGCGGCCCATGATCTCGCGCACCGTCTGGTCGGGGAGCTGGGCGAGCACCGCCTTGCCGACGCCCGTGCAGTGCGTGTAGACGCGCCGGCCGACCTCGGTGAACATCCGCATCGAGTGGCTCGACGAGGCCTGGGCGACGTAGACCGCCATGTCGCGGTCGATCATCGCGAGGTTCGCCGACTCGCCGAGGTCGTGCGCGAGCCGCTCGAGGTAGGGGCGGGCACCGGCGCCGAGCTGGCGCCCGGCGGACTCGCCGAGCCGGATGAGGCGCGGGCCGAGCGTGTAGCGCCGCGACGGCGTCTGGCGCACGTACCCCTGGGCGAGCAGCGTCCGCAGCAGCCGGTGGATCGTCGGCAGCGGCAGTCCCGCGCTCTGCGCGAGCTCGCTGAGGCCGGACTCGCCGCCGAAGTCGGCCAGCAGCTCGAGCAGCTCGATCGCCCGGTCCACGGACTGCACACCGCCGGCCGGCTTGGCCGGCCGCGTGGGCGTGGTCTCCGCCGGCTCCGTCGCCGCCGAGGTCTCGGCCATCTCACCATCTCCTGTCCACCAGGTGCCGCCCGAGGACGGGCGCGCCTCGCCTGAGCAGTGCGGGACCGTCCCGCGCTCCCTTCCGCATCACGGAAGACACGCATCAGCATACGAGAAGAAGGAACGAACATGACGTCCGAGTCGAACGCCCCGGAGACGCAGGCCCCGACGGCGAAGTCCGCCGCCACCAGCCCGAGCTACTCCATCACGCTGCGCGTCGAGGCGCCGAGCGGGCACCGCACGGCGAGTGACCTCGTCGCGACCGTGAGCGCCACGGGCGCCGCGATCACCGGCGTCGACGTCTCGGAGTCGGGGGCGGACCGCCTCGTCGTCGACATCACGGCGGACACGGTGGACGCCGCGCACGTGGAGCGCATCCGCGACGCGCTGAGCGCGCTCGACGGCATCACCGTGCGGCACGTGAGCGACGCGACGTTCCTCATGCACCTCGGCGGCAAGCTCGAGGTCAACCCCAAGGTGCCGCTGCGCCACCGCGCCGACCTCGCCCGCGCGTACACGCCGGGCGTGGCGCGCGTGTGCCTCGCGATCGCGGAGCGGCCCGAGGACGCGCGCCGGCTCACGGTGAAGCGCAACACGGTCGCGGTCGTCACCGACGGGACGGCCGTGCTCGGCCTGGGCGACATCGGCCCCGCCGCCGCGCTCCCGGTCATGGAGGGCAAGGCGGCGCTCTTCAAGCAGTTCGCGGGCGTCGACGCGTGGCCCGTGTGCCTCGACACGACCGACACCGAGGAGATCATCCGCACGGTCAAGGCGATCGCGCCCGTCTACGGCGGGATCAACCTCGAGGACATCTCGGCGCCGCGCTGCTTCGAGATCGAGCGTCGGCTGCGCGAGGAGCTCGACATCCCCGTGTTCCACGACGACCAGCACGGGACGGCGATCGTCGTGCTGGCCGCGCTGACGAACGCGCTGCGCGTCGTCCGCAAGCAGATCGAGGACGTGCGGATCGTCGTCTCGGGCGTGGGCGCGGCCGGCAACGCGATCATCTCCCTGCTCCAGGGCCAGGGCGCGCGCCACATCGTCGCGTTCGACCGCCACGGCGCGATCCACCCGGGCGCGAACCTCACCGACGACCACCGCCGGCGCCTCGCCGAGACGACGAACACCGAGGGCTTCACGGGCACGCTGCGCGAGGGCCTCGCCGGAGCCGACGTGTTCGTCGGCGTCTCGGGCCCCAACATCCTCACGGGCGACGACGTCGCGACGATGGCGGACGACGCGATCGTCTTCGCGCTCGCGAACCCGACGCCCGAGGTGGACCCGATCGCCGCCGCCCAGCACGCGACCGTCGTCGCGACCGGGCGCAGCGACTACCCGAACCAGATCAACAACGTGCTCGCGTTCCCGGGCCTCTTCCGCGGCCTGCTCGACGTCGGCGCGAGCGAGATCACCGACGAGATGCTGCGCGCCGCGGCCGTCGCGATCGCCGACGCCGTCGCGCCCGAGGAGCTCAGCGCGAGCTACATCGTGCCGAGCGTGTTCGAGCCCGCGGTCTCCAAGGCCGTCGCGCGCGCCGTCGCCGAGGTCGCGGAGCGCTCGCGCGCGGAGCAGGCTCAGGGGAGCACCACCCCGGGCCACCACGTCGGGTCGGCGCCCCGGGCCTGACGCCCCACGCCGTCAGCCCCCGGACCCCCGCAGAAAGGACACCCACCATGACCACCACCACGGCCGTCACCGTCCACGGCCCCGCCGTCGAGCGCGCGGACGAGATCCTCACGCCCGACGCGCTCGAGTTCGTCGCGGACCTGCAGCGCCGGTTCGGCGCGCGGCGCGACGAGCTCCTCGCCGCGCGGGCCGCGCGACGCGAGGAGGTCGCGCGCACGGGCCGCCTCGACTTCCTGCCCGAGACCGCGGACGTGCGCGCGGGGGAGTGGACGGTCGCGGGCGCGCCCGCCGACCTCCAGGACCGCCGCGTCGAGATCACCGGGCCGCCCACGCCGAAGATGGCGATCAACGCCCTCAACTCGGGCGCGAAGGTCTGGCTCGCGGACCTCGAGGACGCGTCGACCCCGCACTGGAGCAACGTCGTCGGCGGGCAGGTCGCCCTCCACGACGCCACGCGGCGCACGCTCGCGTTCACGTCGCCCGAGGGCAAGCAGTACGCGCTGCGGCCCGAGTCGGACGGCGAGCCGCTCGCGGTCATGGTCGTGCGCCCGCGCGGGTGGCACTTCGACGAGGTGCACCTCACCGTGGACGGGACGCCCGCCGTCGGCGCGCTCGTCGACTTCGGGCTGCACTTCTTCCACAACGCGGCGGAGCTGCTCGCGCGCGGTTCCGGCCCGTACTACTACCTGCCGAAGATGGAGTCGCACCTCGAGGCGCGCCTGTGGGACGAGGTCTTCACGCACGCCGAGCAGGTGCTCGGGATCCCGCACGGGACGATCCGCGCGACGGTCCTCATCGAGACGATCCCCGCCGCGTTCGAGATGGACGAGATCCTCTACGAGCTGCGCGACCACGCGTCGGGCCTCAACGCGGGCCGCTGGGACTACCTGTTCTCGATGATCAAGTACTTCCGCGACTCCGGGCCCTCGTTCACGCTGCCCGACCGCGGCGCCATCACGATGACCGCGCCGTTCATGCGGGCGTACACCGAGCTCCTCGTGCAGACGTGCCACAGGCGCGGCGCGTTCGCGATGGGCGGCATGGCGGCCGTCATCCCGAACCGGCGCGAGCCCGAGGTCACGGCGCAGGCGTTCGAGAAGGTGCGCGCGGACAAGCAGCGCGAGGCCGGCGACGGCTTCGACGGCTCGTGGGTCGCGCACCCGGACCTCGTGCCCGTGTGCCGCGAGGTGTTCGACGCCGTGCTCGGCGAGCGCCCCAACCAGCTCGACAAGCAGCGCCCGGACGTGCACGTCACGGCCGACCAGCTCCTCGACGTGGCGTCCGCCCAGGGCGACGTGACCGAGGCCGGGCTGCGCAACAACCTCTACGTGTCCGTCGCGTACGTCGCGGCGTGGCTCACGGGCAACGGCGCGGTCGCGATCCACAACCTCATGGAGGACGCGGCCACGGCCGAGATCTCGCGCTCGCAGGTGTGGCAGTGGGTCCGCTCGGGCGCGACGTTCACGGCGGGCGAGAACGCGGGCACGCCGATCACCGCCGACCTCGTCCGCGCGCTCCTGCGCGAGGAGACCGCCCGGCTGCGCGACGACGTCGGGCACGAGGCGTACGACGCCGGCCCGTACGCGCGGGCGGCCGCGCTCGTCGAGGACATCGCCCTCACCGAGCACTACGTCGACTTCCTCACGCTGCCCGCGTACGAGGACGTCGTCGCGCACGAGCAGGACGCGTCCTCATGACGGCGGCACCCGGCGCCGGGCGCGCGCTCGGCTTCGACGAGGACGGCGTCGCGGCGCTGCACGCGACGCTCGACGGCCTGCTCGCCCCGTGGGACGCGGAGCTCGAGGCGCGGTACCCGGGCGACGACGGCTCGCGCCAGCCCGTCCACACCGTGTACGTGCCCGGCGACCGGTACACCGCGGGTCTCGCACCCGAGTGGGCCGCGCGGGCGCGCGAGGCGGTCGATGCGGCGGGCGGCGGCACCGACGGGGTGCGCCGGCTCGTCGACCTGCTCGGCGTGGGCGGCGGGCCGGTCGGCGACCTCGCCGACGCGGTCGCCGAGCGCGTGCGCGCCAAGCTCGCCGTCGAGGCGATCGAGGACCTGCGCATCGACTTCGAGGACGGGTTCGGCGACCGCGGCGACGCGGCCGAGGACGCCGCGGTCACGGCCGCGGCGCGCGAGCTCGCCCGGGCCGAGGCGCAAGGCACCGCGACGCCGTTCTCCGGCATCCGCATCAAGTGCCTCGAGGCCGCGACGCGGCGGCGCGGCGTCCGCACGCTCGCGCTGTTCGTGGCCGAGCTCGTCGCGGCGCGCGCCGCGCTCGTCGGCGCGGACGCGACCGCGGGCCTCCCGGACGGCTTCGTCGTGACGCTCGCGAAGGTCACGGCGCCGCAGCAGGTCGAGGCGATGGCGCTCGCGTGCGAGCGCGTCGAGGACGCGAACGGCTTGGAGCGGGGGAGCCTGCGGTTCGAGGTGCAGGTCGAGACGCCGCAGTCCCTGCTCACGGCGGACGGCACCGCGACCGTCGCCCGCCTCGTGCACGCGGCCCCCGACCGCGTGACCGCGCTCCACTACGGCACGTACGACTACTCGGCGTCGCTCGGGATCGCGGCGGCGTACCAGTCGATGGAGCACCCCGCGGCCGACCACGCGAAGGCGGTCATGCAGCTCGCGGTCGCGGGCACGGGCGTGCGCCTGTCGGACGGCTCGACGAACGTGCTCCCGGTCGGCGACCCCCAGGCCGTCGACGCGGCGTGGCGCCTGCACGGACGGCTCGTGCGCCGCTCGCTCGAGCGCGGCTACTACCAGGGCTGGGACCTGCACCCCGCGCAGCTCCCGAGCCGCTTCGCGGCGACGTACGCGTTCTACCGCGAGGGCGCCGCGTCGGCGCTCGCGCGCCTGGCCGCGTACGTCGGGTTCGTGCCCGACTCCGGCGGCGTGCTCGACGAGCCCGCGACGGCCAGGGCGATGGCCTGGTTCCTCGGGCGCGGCGTCGACTGCGGCGCGCTCACCGAGACCGAGGTCCGCACCGCGACCGGCCTCGACCGTGCCGGGCTCGACGCCGTCCGCGTCTCGGGCCACGTCCCGCAGCCCGTCGCGGGCTGAGCGCCCGCCCTCCCCTTCCCCGCCGGCGTCGCCGGCCTGTCCACCGGCACGACGCCCGACCTCCAGGAGTGAAACGATGACCCAGACCACCCCCTACTACACCCCGCAGGGTGGCCTGCCCGGCCAGACCGAGCTGCTCACCGACCGCGCGATCGTCACCGAGGCGTACACGGTCATCCCGCGCGGCGTGCTCCGCGACATCGTCACGAGCAACCTGCCCGGCTGGGAGAAGACCCGGCTGTGGGTGCTCGCGCGGCCGGTGGAGGGGTTCGCGACGACGTTCGCCCAGTACGTCATGGAGGTCGCGCCCGGCGGCGGGTCGGACCAGGGCGAGGACGAGGAGACGGTGCAGTCCGTCGTCTTCGTCACCGAGGGCACGCTCGTGCTCACGCTCGCGGGCACCGAGCACGTGCTCGAGCCGGGCGGCTACGCCTACCTCGCGGCGGGGGAGCGGTGGGCGCTGCACAACCGCTCCGACGCGAAGGCCGCGTTCCAGTGGATCCGTAAGGTGTACGAGCCGATCCCGGGCCACACCGCGACGTCGTTCGTCACGCGCGAGCAGGACGTCGAGCCGCGCGCGATGCCGGACACCGACGGCGTCTGGGTGACGACGCGGTTCGTCGACCCCGACGACCTTGCGCACGACATGCACGTCAACATCGTGACGTTCCAGCCGGGCGGCTCCATCCCGTTCGCCGAGACCCACGTCATGGAGCACGGGCTGTACGTGCTCGAGGGCAAGGCGGTCTACCGCCTCAACGGCGACTGGGTCGAGGTCCAGGAGGGCGACTTCATGTGGCTCCGGGCGTTCTGCCCGCAGGCCTGCTACGCGGGCGGGCCCAAGCCCTTCCGCTACCTGCTGTACAAGGACGTCAACCGGCAGATCAAGCTCGACCGACGGCGCTGACGATCCGAGTAGGGGGCGCCCGAGGGCCCGGTTCCGCGTGCGGGACCGGGCCTTCGTCGTGCCGGTGGCCGGGCGGCGCGCGCGCCCGACTGTTGACGCGTCGTCGCGAGCGTGCCTACACTTCCATACAGCAGAAGAAAAGTTCCGCAGAATGGAATCGCAAGGCAGCGAGACGCGGACGACCCAGGGAGACAACGATGAGCCCCGCACCGACGTACACCGTCAACTGCTCGATCCTGCTCACGGACCTGCCGCTGCTCGAGCGGCCGGCCGCCGCCGCGGCGGCGGGGTTCCGGGGCGTCGAGTTCTGGTGGCCGTTCGCGTCGCCCACGCCGGCGCGCGACGAGGTGGACGCGTTCGTCGGCGCGATCGAGACGGCGGGCGTGCAGCTCACGGGGCTCAACTTCGACGCCGGGAACATGCCGGGCGGCGACCGCGGCCTCGTGTCGTGGCCCGCGCGCTCGGCCGACCTGCGCGCCAACCTCGACGTCGTCACCGCGATCGGCGAGCGCACCGGCTGCCGGGCGTTCAACGCCCTGTACGGCAACCGCCAGGAGGACGCGACGCCCGAGGAGCAGGACGCGCTCGGAGCCGAGAACCTCGCGCTCGCGGCCCGCGCGGTCGCCCGCATCGGCGGCACGGTGCTCGTCGAGCCCGTGAGCGGCGCGCCGGCCTACCCGCTGAGGACCGCTGCCGACGCCGTGCGCGTCATCGACCGGGTCGCCGCCGACCACGGCGAGACGAACCTCGGCCTCCTGCTCGACGTGTACCACCTGGCCGTCAACGGCGACGACGTCGACCAGGCGCTCTCGACGTACCGCGACCGCGTCGCGCACGTGCAGGTCGCGGACGCCCCCGGGCGCGGCGAGCCCGGCACGGGCGACCTGCCCGTCGACCGCTGGACCAAGGACCTGCGCGCCGGCGGCTACGACGGCTGGATCGGCCTCGAGTACAAGACCGACGCCGCCGACCCGTTCGCGTGGCTCCCCGCCTCCGAGCGCTGACGCACCCGCGGCCCCGCCGGCCGCCACCGACCACCGACCCGCACCACCCCGAGGAGCACACCATGGCCTCCATCGCCTTCATCGGACTCGGCATCATGGGCAGCCCCATGGCCGTCCACCTGCAGAACGCCGGCCACGACGTCGCGGGCTACAACCGCAGCCCCGAGAAGACCCGGCCGCTCGTCGAGGCGGGCGGCCGCGCGGCCGAGTCCGTCGCCGACGCCGTCTCGGGCGCCGACGTCGTGGCGATCATGGTCCCCGACTCGCCCGACGTCGAGGCCGTCCTCACCGGCGAGGACGGCGTGCTCGCCAACGCCAAGCCGGGCGCGCTCGTCGTCGACTTCTCCTCGATCCGCCCCGACGTCACCGTCGCGCTCGCACGCCAGGCGACGGAGGCCGGCCTGCGCATCGTGGACGCCCCCGTCTCCGGCGGCGAGCCCGGGGCGATCAACGCCGCCCTGTCGATCATGGTCGGCGGCACGACCGAGGACTTCGAGGCCGCCAAGCCGTTCCTCGACGTCGTCGGCAAGACGGTCGTGCACGTGGGCCCGAACGGCTCCGGCCAGACCGTCAAGGCCGCGAACCAGCTCATCGTCGCCGCGAACATCCAGGCGCTCGCGGAGGCCATCGTGTTCCTCGAGGCGTACGGCGTCGACACCGACGCCGCGGTCCAGGTGCTCGGGGGCGGGCTCGCGGGCTCGGCCGTGCTGAACCAGAAGGCGCGCAAGATGCTCGACCGCGACTTCGGCCCCGGCTTCCGCATCGAGCTCCACCACAAGGACCTCGGCATCGTCACCGCAGCGGCCCGCGAGGCGGGCGTCGTCGCGCCGCTCGGCGGCCTCGTCGCCCAGCTCATGGCGTCCGCGCGCGCGAACGGCGACGGCGGCCTCGACCACTCCGGCCTCTTCCGCGGCGTCGAGCGGCTCTCCGGCCGCGACGGCTCCTGACTCCCTGACGACGACGTCACTCCAGCAAGGAGAGAAACCATGCCTCGTATGCGTGCGGTGGACGCCGCCGTGGCGATCCTCGAGATCGAGGGCGCGACCCAGGCCTTCGGCCTGCCCGGCGCCGCCATCAACCCCTTCTACTCCGCGATGCGCGCCCACGGCGGCATCGACCACGTGCTCGCCCGCCACGTCGAGGGTGCGTCGCACATGGCCGACGGCTACTCGCGTGCCAAGCCGGGGAACATCGGCATCTGCATCGGCACGTCGGGCCCGGCCGGGACCGACATGATCACCGGCCTCTACGCCGCGTGGGCCGACTCGGTCCCGATCCTGTGCATCACGGGCCAGGCGCCGGTCGCCAAGCTCGACAAGGAGGACTTCCAGGCCGTCGACATCGCGAGCATCGCCGCCCCGGTGACGAAGATGGCCAAGACCGTCCTCGAGGCCGGGCAGGTGCCGCAGGTGTTCCAGCAGGCGTTCCACCTCATGCGCTCGGGCCGACCGGGCCCGGTGCTCATCGACCTGCCGATCGACGTGCAGCTCGCGGAGATCGAGTTCGACCCGGCGACGTACCAGCCGCTGCCCGTGCACCGCCCGACGGCGACGCGCGCGCAGGCCGAGAAGGCGATCGACATGCTGCTCGCCGCCGAGCGCCCGCTGCTGATCGCGGGCGGCGGCATCGTCAACGCGGGCGGCGAGGACCTGCTCGTCGAGCTCGCCGAGACGCTCGGCGTGCCCGTGATCCCGACCCTCATGGGTTGGGGCGTCATCCCCGACGACCACGCGCTCATGGCCGGCATGGCCGGCCTGCAGACGTCGCACCGCTACGGCAACGCGAACCTGCTCGCGTCCGACTTCGTGCTCGGGATCGGCAACCGGTGGGCCAACCGCCACACCGGCGGGCTCGACACGTACCGGGCGGGACGCACGTTCGTCCACGTGGACATCGAGCCGACGCAGATCGGGCGCGTGTTCGCGCCCGACTACGGCATCGTCTCCGACGCGCGGTCCGCCCTCGAGCTGTTCGTCGAGGTCGCGCGCGAGCGCCGCGCCGCCGGCCGGGCGCGCGACTACTCCGGCTGGGCCGCCGAGTGCGCCGAGCGCAAGCGCACGCTGCAGCGCAAGACCCACTTCACCGAGGTCCCCATCAAGCCGCAGCGCGTGTACGAGGAGATGAACAGGGCGTTCGGCCCCGAGACGCGCTACGTCACGACGATCGGGCTCTCGCAGATCGCCGGCGCGCAGTTCCTCCACGTGTACAGGTCGCGGCACTGGATCAACGCCGGCCAGGCCGGGCCGCTCGGCTGGACGGGCCCCGCGGCGCTCGGCGTCGCGAAGGCCGCCCCCGACGAGCCGGTCGTCGCGCTCTCGGGCGACTACGACTTCCAGTTCATGATCGAGGAGCTCGCGGTCGGCGCGCAGTTCAACCTGCCGTACGTGCACGTCGTCGTGAACAACTCCTACCTCGGCCTCATCCGCCAGTCGCAGCGTGCGTTCGACATGGACTACCACGTGCAGCTCTCGTTCGAGAACGTGAACTCGCCGGAGATGAACGGGTACGGCGTCGACCACGTCAAGGTGGCCGAGGGGCTGGGCTGCAAGGCGATCCGCGTGACCGACCCCGAGGAGCTCGGCGACGCGTTCGCCAAGGCGCAGGGCATGGCCGCCGAGTTCCGCGTGCCGGTCGTGGTCGAGGTCATCCTCGAGCGCGTGACGAACATCGCGATGGGCGTCGAGCTCACGGGCGTCAACGAGTTCGAGGACCTCGCGATCTCGGCCGAGGACGCCCCCACCGCGACCGCGCTGCTCGACTGAGCGCACGGTGGAGACCACGGACGAGGGAGGCGCGATGAGCGCGGAGACCGACGGTCGGGCGCACGAGTACGACCTCGTCGTGCGCGGCGAGCGCGTGCTCGTCGCGTCCGGCGAGCAGCCCCGCGAGGTCGGGGTCGTCGGGGGAGTGGTCCGGGCGATCGAGCCCCTCGGTGCGGGGCTCGACGGCGCGCGCGTCGTCGAGCTCGCACCGCACCAGGTGCTCGTCCCCGGGCTCGTCGACACGCACGTGCACGTCAACGAGCCGGGACGCACCGAGTGGGAGGGCTTCGCGTCCGCGACGCGGGCCGCGGCCGCCGGCGGCGTCACGACGATCGTCGACATGCCGCTCAACTCGATCCCGCCGACGGTGGACGTCGAGGCGCTCGAGACCAAGCAGAAGGTCGCGCGCGACCAGGCGTTCGTCGACGTCGGGTTCTGGGGCGGCGCCGTGCCCGGCAACGCGGACGAGCTGCGCCCCCTGTGGGACGCGGGCGTGTTCGGGTTCAAGTGCTTCCTGCTGCACTCGGGCGTCGAGGAGTTCGGGTACCTCGAGCCCGACGAGCTCGAGGCGGACCTGCGCCTGCTCGCGGACTTCGACGGGCTCATGCTCGTGCACGCCGAGGACTCGCGCGCGATCGAGCACGCGCCCACCCCGCACGGTGACCACTACGACGCGTTCCTCGCGTCGCGCCCGCGCGGCGCGGAGAACGTCGCGATCGCCGCCGTCATCGAGGCCGCGCGCTGGACGGGCGCGCGCGCCCACGTGCTGCACCTGTCCAGCTCCGACGCGCTGCCCATGATCCGCAGCGCGAAGCGCGAGGGCGTGCGGATCACGGTCGAGACGTGCCCGCACTACCTGGCGCTCGCGGCCGAGGAGATCCCGGACGGCGCGACGCAGTTCAAGTGCTGCCCGCCCATCCGCGAGATCGACAACCGCGAGCTCCTCTGGGAGGGGCTGCTCGACGGGACGATCGACTGCGTCGTCTCGGACCACTCGCCGAGCACGCCCGACCTCAAGGACCCCGACACGGGGGACTTCGGGACGGCGTGGGGCGGCGTGTCGTCGCTGCAGCTCGGGCTGGCGATCGTGTGGACCGAGGCCCGGACGCGGGGCGTGCCGTTCGCGCGCGTCGTCGAGTGGATGTCGTCGCGGCCCGCCCGGATCGCGGGGCTGCAGCGCAAGGGTGCGATCGCGCTCGGTCACGACGCGGACCTCGCCGTCGTCGAGCCGGACACGGCGTTCGTCGTCGACCCGAAGGCTCTGCACCACAAGAACCCCGTCACGCCGTACGCCGACCGCGCGCTCTCGGGCGCCGTCGTCGCGACGTACCTGCGTGGCGAGGAGATCACGTTCGACCGGCCCACGGGCCGGCTGCTCGCGCGCGGCGAGGCGTGACGGGCTGAGACTCCCGTGCCCGGCCTGGTCGGGACGTCCGGTGGAGCCCCGTTGCTCAGGGTTCCGCGAGGATCTCGTCGAGCTGCTCGTAGCCCTCGCGGATCCCGACCTCCATGCCGCTCGAGACGAAGCCGTCGCGGCCCTCGAACGAGTCGACGAGCGACGTCGCGGTGAGGCGGCAGCGCCCGCCGGGCAGCTCCTCGAACCGGAGGCGGTCGAGCGAGACCCCGTCGGGGAAGCCCTCGTACGTGAACGTCTGGACGATGAGCTCGTCCGGGCGCACCTCGTGCACGCTGCCGAAGAACGCGTACTCGTTGCCGTCGGGGTCCACGTGGACGTAGCGGTAGGCGCCGCCGGTGCGCACGTCCCAGTGCTCGGTGCGCTGGGTGAGGTTGCGGGGGCCGTTCCAGCGCGCGAACAGCTCGGGGTCGACGTGGGCCCGGAAGACCTTCGCGACGGGCGCGTCGAACTCGCGCACGATGCGCACGATCGGGAGGTCCGTGGGGACGACGATCTCGGTCTCGTGGGTGCCGGTGGTGGTCATGGTGCTGCTCCTGTCGTCGGGTCGTTCTCGGTGGTGCCCGGTCGGTCGGGCAGGTCGCGCAGGACGTCGTCGAGGCGGCGGTACCGCTCCTCGGCCTCACGCCGGTAACGCTCGATCCACGCCGTCATGAGATCGAGGACCTCCGCCTCGAGGTGCACGGGGGCGCGCCGGGCGTCCGTCGTGCGGGTCACCAGTCCGGAGTCCTCGAGCACCCGCAGGTGCTTGGACACCGCCTGGACGGACATGTCGTACGGCCGGGCGAGCTCGCCCACGCTGGCGTCTCCCGACGCGAGCCGGGCCACCATGTCGCGGCGCGTGGGGTCGGCGAGCGCCGAGAACACGCGCGAGAGCGGGTCGGCCGTCACAGGACCTCCTTCGCGGCGCCCGGGTCGGACGCCAATTCTCAACTGATCGGTTGACTAAGACGCTACGCCCGCCCACGGCGCTGGTCAACCGTTCGGTTGAAAAAACTCAGGAGCGCCGGGCTCGCTCGAAGTCGTCGAGCGACACCCGGCGCTCGACGGCGTGGTCGACGATCCGCTCGGGGTAGCCCGCGGGCTGCTCGCGGAGCGTCCACGGCGCGTGGACGGCCCGGCCCTCGACGCCGCGCAGCTCCGGCACCCAGCGGCGCACGTACGTGCCGTCGGGGTCGAACTTCCGTGCCTGCGTCACCGGGTTGAAGATCCGGAAGAAGGGCGACGCGTCGCGCCCCGTCCCGGCGACCCACTGCCAGTTGAGCTGGTTCTGCGCGACGTCGCCGTCGGCGAGGTGCGCCATGAAGTGCGCCGCGCCGCGCTGCCAGCGCACGTGCAGGTCCTTGACGAGGAACGACGCGACGACCATCCGGACCCGGTTGTGCATCCACCCCTCGCCGAGGAGCTGGCGCATGCCCGCGTCGACGAGCGGGTAGCCCGTGCGGCCGGCGGCCCACGCGGCGAGGTACGCGTCCTCGTCCGTGCCCTCGGCCCACGCGTCCTCGGGCACGACCGGGCGCAGCGACCGGTGGGCGGCGTCGGGGTGGTGGAACAGGACGTCGGCGTGGAACTCGCGCCACGCGAGCTCCGACCGGTACGCGAGCGCGTCGTCCGACGGCACGAGCCCGTCGTGCAGCGCGCTCCGCACGTCGGCGAGCAGCGTGCGGGGATGGAGCTCGCCCCACTTGAGCGGGATCGACATGCCCGACGTCGCGGGCCGGTCCGGGCGGTCGCGCTCGGTCGCGTAGCCCGCCAGCCGGTCGGCGACGAACTCGTGCCACCGCTGGCGCGCGGGCGCCTCGCCCGCCGCCGGCAGGTGCGCGTCCGTCCCCGGGTCCTCGGGGACGCCGTCGGACCGCACCGTCGCCCACGGGACCTCGCGCGGGCGGGGCACCGGGTCGCGCCAGCCGTGCGCGACCCAGGCCTCGCGGAACGGCGTGAACACCTGGAACGGCGTCCCGGTGCGCGTGAGCACGCGCCCCGGCGCGACGGCGTACGGCGAGCCCGTGCGCACGAGGCGCGCGCCGACGTCGGGCAGCGCGGCCTCGACCGCCTCGTCGCGCGCGACGCCGTACGGCTCGTACGACGCCGCGACGTGCACCTCGGCGGCGCGCGTCTCGCGCGCGACCGCGGGCACGACCTCGCGCGGGTCGCCGTGGCGGACCACGAGCCTGCCGCCCGTGGCCTCGTCGAGCGAAGCGAGGCTGCGCGCGAGGTAGGCGCGGCGCGGCCCGCCGGCGGCACCCCACAGCGCGGGGTCGAGCACGTGGAGCGCCGCGACCTCGTCGCCGGCGGCGCGCGCCGCCTCGACCGCGGCGACGAGCGCGGGGTTGTCGGCGAGGCGCAGGTCGCGTCGGCACCACCAGAGGGTCGGCATCCGGCCACGCTAACGGTCGCCGGTCCGGCACGCCGGTGGGAGCATCGCAGGATGGACGGTGACGACCCGAAGGGGCAGGACGACGCGGGACGCCGCGGTCTCGGGCGCGAAGGACGGACGGAGCCGGACCCCGGCGCGCCCCCCGTCGGCCCGGGCACGGCGGCGGTCGTCGGCGCGTCGCAGGACGAGGGCCCGGTGGGCCCCGCGGCCGGGGCGATCGAGGGGGACCACGCGTTCTTCGGGCACCCCCGCGGGCTGCTGACGCTCTTCACCACGGAGCTGTGGGAGCGGTTCAGCTACTACGGGATGCGCGCGATCCTGCTCTTCTACCTCACGGACACCGTCGCGAACGGCGGCCTCGGGATCGCGGAGACGACGGGCCTCGCCCTCGTCTCCATCTACGGCACGAGCGTCTACCTGCTGTCCGTCGTGGGCGGGTGGCTCGCCGACCGCGTGATCGGCTCGCGGCGCTCCGTCCTGTACGGGGGCATCATCATCGCGGCCGGCCACGTGAGCCTCACGATCCCCGGTGCCGGGTTCTCGATGGTCGGCATCGCGCTCGTCGCGCTCGGCACCGGCCTGCTCAAGCCCAACGTGTCCTCGATGGTCGGGGAGCTCTACGCGCGCGACGACCCGCGGCGCGACTCCGGCTTCTCGATCTTCTACATGGGCATCAACATCGGCTCGTTCGTCGCGCCCTTCCTCGTCGGCGCCGCGCGCGCGTGGGGCGGCTACCACGCCGGCTTCGCCGTCGCCGCGGTCGGCATGGCGGTCGCGCTCGTGTTCTTCGTCGCGGGCCGGCGGTTCCTCGGCGAGGCGGGCGCGCACGTGCCCAACCCGGTCCGTCCCGAGGAGCGCGCGAAGATCGCGCGCATCTTCGCGCTCATCGCGGCGGGCGTCGTGGTCGTGGGCCTCGTGGCCGTCGTCATCTCGGGCGGGTTCGACATCACGACGTTCATCGACACGATGTCCTACCTCGCGTTCCTCGCGCCCATCGCGTACTTCGTCGTCATGTACCGCTCGCCGCGCGTCACCGACGCGGAGCGCCCGCGCGTCATCGCCTACATCCCGCTGTTCGTCGCGGCGATGCTGTTCTGGATGATCTTCGAGCAGGCGGCCACGACGCTGTCCGCGTTCGCGAAGGACCGCACGGAGCTGAGCATCTTCGGCATCGGCATCAGCCCGGAGTTCTTCCAGTCCGTGAACCCGCTGTCGATCATCCTGCTGGCGCCGGTGTTCGCGTGGATCTGGATCAGGACCGGCGACCGCCCGACGACGGCCAACAAGTTCGCGATCGGCCTCGCGCTGGCGTCGGTGTCGTTCCTCTTCCTCGCCGCGGCGTCGGCCGTCGTCGGCGACGGCAAGGCGCCCGCGTGGGTGCTGGTGCTCGTCTACGTGATCCAGACGCTCGGCGAGCTGTGCCTGTCTCCCGTGGGCCTCGCCGCCACGACGCTGCTCGCGCCGAGGGCCTTCCGGTCGCAGGCCATGGCGCTGTGGTTCCTCGCGCCCGCGGCGGGCCAGGCGATCACGGCCCAGGTCGTGCAGGTCACCGAGGGCGCCTCGGACACCGCGTACTTCGGGAGCATCGGTGCCGTGACGCTCGTGTTCGCGCTCGCGCTGTTCGCGCTCGCGCCGTGGGTCACGCGGCACATCCGCCACGCCGACGAGCTCGAGGGCGCGCACACGGCCGGGGCCTGACCGGCCCCGGCCGCGCGCGGGTCAGCGCAGCCAGGGCGCCCGACGGACGGCGGGCAGCGCGGCCCAGCGGCGCCCGAGCCCCCACGTGTCGCCCGCGAGGGTCGTCGCGAGCACGGCGAGCACGAGCACCACGAGGACGTGCTGGTCGACGACGGGGTTGTTCGAGCCGGGCGAGAACGGCCACTGCGACAGCCACAGCAGGACGAACAGCAGACCGCCGCTCACCGCGGCCGCGCGCAGCCCGACGCCCAGCAGGAGCGCGAGGCCCACGCCCAGCAGGCCGAGCATGAACAGCCAGTCGGTGACGGGCCCGGACGTCGCGGTGAACGCGCCCGCGAGCGGGCCCCGGACGCCGTGCTCGAGGTACCCCTGGGTGGGGGCGGCGCCGGCGAGCCACGCGCGCTCGCGCGGCGTCGCGTACCCGAGCCCCAGGAGCTTGTCCGCGAACGGCCAGAGGAAGACGACGGCGGTGCCGACGCGAGCGAGCGCGAGGGCGACGCGGGCGGGCGCGCGCGTGACGACGTCGTGCTGCGTGACGGGACCGGCCGGGGCGCGGCGGGGTACGGGCGACGCGCCGGGCGGCGCGGTGCGAGCGGTGGACGTGGACATGAGGTGCCCCCTCGGGTGTGCGGTCTGAGGAACGGCCGGCGCCGGGGCCCCGCGGGCTGCGCCGCGCGGTGCCGCTCGTCGTCGAGAGCCGCGGCGGTCGCCGGCCGTGCGTGCCCGACCACGGTGGCAGGGGCGGATCCGGCGGTTCAACCCTTACGTCCGGATCGCGTGGACATCACGTAGCCCTGCTACGGCTACGTAGGTACCGCGACGACCACGAGGCGGACGCCTCGCCCGCGGCCGTGCCGGGAGGCGTAATGTGACCCGGCGGCCGGAGGATCGGTCGCGGCCCCCCGTCGAAGGAGCTGACCCGGAATGAGCCGCCCGCTGCGCTCTCGGACATCCACCCACGGCCGCAACATGGCCGGTGCCCGCGCCCTGTGGCGCGCGACCGGCATGGGCGCCGACGACTTCGGCAAGCCGATCATCGCGATCGCGAACTCGTACACGCAGTTCGTCCCCGGCCACGTGCACCTCAAGGACATGGGCGACCTCGTCGCGTCCGCGATCCGCGAGGCGGGCGGCGTGTCCAAGGAGTTCAACACGATCGCCGTCGACGACGGCATCGCGATGGGCCACGGCGGCATGCTCTACTCGCTGCCGAGCCGCGACCTCATCGCCGACTCGGTCGAGTACATGGTCAACGCGCACTGCGCGGACGCGCTCGTGTGCATCTCGAACTGCGACAAGATCACGCCCGGCATGCTCAACGCGGCGCTGCGGCTCAACATCCCGGTGATCTTCGTGTCCGGCGGGCCCATGGAGGCCGGCAAGGCGGTCGTGGCCGACGGCGTCGCCAGGACCCCCCTCAACCTCGTCAACGCGATCAACTACTCGGCCGACGACGGCGTGTCCGACGCCGCGCTCGCGCAGGTCGAGGAGAACGCGTGCCCCACGTGCGGGTCGTGCTCGGGCATGTTCACCGCGAACTCCATGAACTGCCTCACCGAGGCGCTCGGCCTGTCCCTGCCGGGCAACGGCTCGACGCTCGCGACGCACGCCGCGCGCAAGGAGCTCTTCCTCGAGGCGGGCCGCACGATCGTCGAGCTCGCCAAGCGCTACTACGAGGACGAGGACGACTCCGTCGCGCCGCGCTCCATCGCGACCAAGGCGGCGTTCTCCAACGCGATGGCGCTCGACGTCGCGATGGGCGGCTCGACCAACACCGTGCTGCACATCCTCGCCGCGGCCCAGGAGGCCGAGGTCGACTTCGACCTCACCGACATCGAGCGCATCAGCCGCCGCGTCCCGTGCCTGTCGAAGGTCGCGCCGAACCACCCGAGCTTCCACATGGAGGACGTGCACCGCGCCGGCGGCATCCCCGCGCTCCTCGGCGAGCTCGACCGCGCCGGCCTGCTCGACCACGACGTCACGAGCGTCCACACGCCGACCCTGCGCGCGTGGCTCGACGACTGGGACGTCCGCGGCGGCAAGGCGACCGACCGCGCCGTCGAGCTCTTCCACGCCGCCCCCGGCGGGGTGCGCACGACGCAGGCGTTCTCGACGTCGAACCGGTGGGAGTCGCTCGACACGGACGCGGCGAACGGCTGCATCCGCGACCTCGAGCACGCGTACACCGCCGAGGGCGGCCTCGCCGTGCTGCGCGGCAACCTCGCCGAGGACGGCGCCGTGTTCAAGACCGCGGGCGTCGACCCGGACGTCTTCCACTTCGTCGGGACGGCGCTCGTCTGCGAGTCGCAGGACGAGGCGGTCGAGAAGATCCTCACCAAGCAGGTGCAGCCCGGCCACGTCGTCGTCGTGCGCTACGAGGGCCCCGCGGGCGGCCCGGGCATGCAGGAGATGCTGTACCCGACGTCGTTCATCAAGGGCCGCGGGCTCGGCAAGGTCACCGCGCTCATCACCGACGGCCGCTTCTCCGGCGGGTCGTCGGGCATCTCCGTCGGCCACGTGTCGCCCGAGGCTGCCGCGGGCGGCGTGATCGGCCTCGTCGAGGACGGCGACGAGATCGAGATCGACGTCGACACGCGCCTCATCCGCCTCAACGTGCCGGACGACGTGCTCGCCGAGCGCCGCGCCAAGATGGAGGCGCGCGAGAACCCGTGGCAGCCGGTCGACCGCGACCGCTACGTCTCGCCGGCGCTCCAGGCGTACGCCGCCATGGCGACGTCCGCCGACCGCGGCGCCGTGCGCGACGTGTCGCTCATCACGCGCAGCCGCTGAACCCGACGACGACGGGCCCGCACCTCGCCAGGTGCGGGCCCGTCGTGGTCCTCGGTACCGGGTGCGTCAGCACTCCTCCTGCGACTGCTCGCCGATCGTCCAGCTCGGGCCGTCGGGGAGCATCACCGCACTGCCGCAGCTGCCGCTCGCGTACACGACCCCGAGCACGACGGCGTCGGGGCGCTCCTCGCGCACCTGGATCTCGACCTCGGCCACGGAGCCCAGCGCGGCGTACAGCGCGGCGGTCGTCGTCACCATCGACGCGCAGTCGGTGATCCCCGGCCAGCCCTGCGCCGTCATCTCCGCGACCATCCGGTCCACGAGCGCGGGCTCCATGTAGCCGCACGCGACCTCGACGTCCGGGGCACGGCTCGCGGCGAGCCACGCGCGGAACGCCTCCTCGGGCGACTCGGTGGCGCCGGGCGCGTCGCCGGCGTCGTCGGGCGCGGGCGGCTCCTCGGTCTCGGGCGGCTCCGTCGCGGCAGGCTCCGAGGGGGAGGTTCGCGACGTCGGGGTCGTCGTGGTCGTGGCGTCGTCCGGAGGCGCCGGGGCGGTGCACGCCGTCGTCGCGGCGACGACGAGGGCGACGAGGAGCGCGAGGGACCGGGGGCGTCGGGCGGCGCGCGGACGGGCGCCGTGCGGGGCTGCGGGAGTCACGGACGGCATCCTGCCGCACCGGGCGTGCCGGGAGCCCGTGCGTCGTCGTGGCCCAGGTCACGCCCGGAGGTGATACTCGGGTATGACCACCGAACAGTTCGACCTCAAGCCGCGGTCCCGCCAGGTCACGGACGGCCTGGAGGCGACGGCGTCGCGCGGGATGCTCCGGGCCGTCGGGATGGGCGACGAGGACTTCGGCAAGCCGCAGATCGGCATCGCGAGCTCGTGGAACGAGATCACGCCGTGCAACCTGTCGCTCGACCGGCTCGCGCAGGGCGCCAAGGAGGGCGTGCACGCGGGCGGCGGCTACCCGCTGCAGTTCGGGACGATCTCCGTCTCCGACGGCATCTCGATGGGCCACGAGGGCATGCACTTCTCGCTCGTGAGCCGCGACGTCATCGCGGACTCGGTCGAGACGGTCGTCCAGGCGGAGCGGCTCGACGGGACCGTGCTGCTCGCCGGGTGCGACAAGTCGCTCCCCGGGATGCTCATGGCGGCGGCGCGGCTGGACCTCGCGAGCGTGTTCCTCTACGCGGGCTCGATCATGCCGGGCTGGGTCAAGCTGTCCGACGGCACGGAGAAGGACGTCACGCTCATCGACGCGTTCGAGGCCGTCGGCGCGTGCGCGCGCGGGCTCATGAGCCGGGAGGACGTGGACCGCATCGAGCGCGCCATCTGCCCCGGCGAGGGTGCGTGCGGCGGCATGTACACGGCGAACACGATGGCGTCGGTCGCCGAGGCGATGGGCATGTCGCTGCCCGGCTCGGCGGCTCCGCCCTCGGCGGACCGGCGCCGGGACGCGTTCGCGCACCGCTCGGGCGAGGCCGTCGTCAACCTGCTGCGGCTCGGCATCACGGCGCGCGACGTCATGACGAAGGAGGCGTTCGAGAACGCGATCGCCGTCGTCATGGCGTTCGGCGGGTCGACCAACGCGGTGCTGCACCTGCTCGCGATCGCGCACGAGGCCGAGGTCGACCTCACGCTCGCCGACTTCGACCGGGTCGCGAGCCGCGTGCCGCACCTCGGCGACCTCAAGCCGTTCGGGCGCTACGTCATGAACGACGTCGACCGGATCGGGGGAGTGCCCGTCGTCATGAGGGCCCTGCTCGACGCCGGGCTGCTGCACGGCGACGCGCTCACCGTCACGGGACGCACCGTCGCGGAGAACCTCGCCGACATCGACCCGCCGGACCCGGACGGCAGGATCCTGCGGGCGCTCGACGATCCCATCCACCACACCGGGGGCATCACGATCCTGCACGGCTCGCTCGCGCCCGAGGGGGCCGTCGTGAAGTCCGCCGGGTTCGACGAGGACGTGTTCGAGGGCACGGCGCGCGTGTTCGAGCGCGAGCGCGCGGCGCTCGACGCCCTGGAGGACGGCACGATCACGGACGGGGACGTCGTCGTCATCCGGTACGAGGGGCCCAAGGGCGGCCCGGGCATGCGCGAGATGCTCGCCATCACGGGCGCGATCAAGGGCGCGGGGCTCGGCAAGACGGTCCTGCTGCTCACCGACGGCCGCTTCTCGGGCGGCACGACCGGCCTGTGCGTCGGCCACGTCGCACCCGAGGCGGTCGACGGCGGCCCGATCGCGTTCGTGCGCGACGGCGACCGGGTCCGGCTCGACGTCGCGAACAAGACGCTCGACCTGCTCGTCGACGCGGACACGCTCGCCGCGCGCCGCGACGGGTGGGCGCCCCTGCCGCCGACGTTCACGCGCGGGGTGCTCGCCAAGTACGCCAAGCTCGTCCAGTCGGCGTCGCGCGGCGCGATCCTCGAGTAGCCGGGCACGCGCGGGTGTCGCCGGCGCCCGCTAGCGTGGTCGGAGCACCGCAGCGACGCACACCGGAGGCCGGCATGACCGAGACCGCGGACGACCGCATCACCGCTCGGCAGTTCCACGACAGCGACGGCGTCGAGGACTGGCGGGTCATCCTCGGCACGGTCCAGGCGCTGTACCGGACGGGGTCGTTCACGGCCGGGATCGAGCTCGTCGACGCGATCGGCGAGCTCGCGGAGGCGGCGAACCACCACCCGGACGTCGACCTGCGCTACGGCACCGTGACGGTGCGGCTCACGTCCCACGACGTCGGCGGGATCAGCCACCGCGACGTCGCGCTCGCGCGGCAGATCTCCGCCGCGGCGCGCGAGCTCGACCTGCGGCCGGACCCGACGGCGGTGCAGAGCCTGGAGGTCGCGGTCGACACGCTCGTCGGCACCGCGGTCCAGCCGTTCTGGCGCGCCGTCCTGGGCTACGACGAGGGCGCCCCGGGGCTCCCCGCCCCCGACCTGCACGACCCGACCGCGCACGGCCCGGCGTTCTGGTTCCAGCAGATGGACGCGCCGCGCGAGCAGCGCAACCGGATCCACGTCGACGTGACGGTGCCGCACGACGTCGCCGAGCGGCGCGTCACCGCGGCGATCGCCGCGGGCGGGCACCTGGTCTCGGACCGCCGGGCTCCCGCGTTCTGGGTGCTCGCCGACGCCGAGGGCAACGAGGCGTGCGTGTGCACGTGGCAGGCGCGCGACTGACCGGCACCCGCCGAGGCGGTCTGAGAGGCTGTCCGGATGATCCCCTCCCGCACACGACCCCCGCGCCGTCGTGCGACGGCGCTCGTCGTCGCCCTCACCGCCGCCGCGACGCTCACCGCGTGCTCGACGGCCGGCCCGGACGCCGAGCCGTCCACCGCGCCGCCGAGCGCGTCGACGGCCACCGACGCGACCGAGGAGCCGACCGAGGATCCCACCGAGGAGCCGACGGAGGCCACTGACCCGCTCGCGGACCGGCCCACGGAGCCGCCCGCCCAGGCGGTCGACGCGGGCACGGTCGCGGCGGGCGCGCCCGCCACGGCGAGCGGGACGGGCAGCGCCGCCGTGACGTTCGTGCGCGACGGCGAGTTCGCCGTCGTCGTGCACCTCGACTGCGGCGACTGCGCGGGGACCCGGGCCTTCATGGCGCCGACCGAGGTCACCCCGTACCCCGGCACGCTCGGCGAGGCGACCGGGTCCTACCTCATGGACGTGTTCGAGGACTCGGACCCGCAGCAGTCGATCTGGCTCGAGACGCCGGGGGACTGGTCGGTCCGGCTCGAGAGCTGGAACGACCTGCCGCCCGTGACGGGCGCGCAGCAGGGCACGGGCTCGACGGTCCTGCGCCTGGACGGCACCGCCACGAGCGCGGAGGTGTCCTGGACGCCCGCGGGTCCGGGCGACTCGTTCCAGGGACGGTACTTCGGCGTCACGCGCGAGGCGTCGCGCATGTTCGGCGACTCGGAGGCGTTCACCGAGACGTTCGACCTGGTACTGCCCGGCGTCCTGGCCGTGAAGACCGCGGGCGCGTGGAGCGTGACTCCGCAGGGCTGACGCCCCGCGTCCGTGCGGTGGTCAGGCGCGCGCGACGACGAGCTCGTCGTACCCGGGCACGAGGACCCGCCGCTTCGCCCGGCGCGACACGACGCGCAGGGGCGCGCCGTCGTCCCACAGCGCGTGCAGCAGCGCGGCGATCTCGGCGCGCGCGAGCGCGGCCCCGAGGCACAGGTGACGCCCGGCGCCGAACCAGAGCTGGCGGGTCTCGCGCACGTAGGGGCGGTCCGCGCGGAACGGGCCGACCCCGGCGTTGGCCGCCCACGTGAGGATCATGACGCGCTCCCCGGCGCGCAGCGTGCGGCCCGCGACCTCGACGTCCGCCGACACGCCACGGCCGATGACGGAGGCGGGGCTCGTCACGCGCAGGCCCTCGCGGACCGCGTTCTCCACGACGTCGGGCTCGCCCGCGGCGCGCACGACCGGACGGGCCCGCTCGTCCGCCAGCAGGCGCAGGAGCCGGTGCTGCTCGCCCGTGTCGACGAGGAGCGCGGTCGTGCGCGCCATCGCGGACGCCGACGTCTCCGTGCCCGCGACCATGAGCAGGCTCGCGAGCCCCGTCGTCTCCTCCAGCCCGAGGCCGAGCTCGCGGCACCGGCCGAGCAGGCGGTCCGTGGGCGCGTGCCGCCAGCCGTCGGGCACGCCCCGCGTGAGCTCGGCGACGATCTCCCGCGCGGCCGCGACCTGCTCGGCCGAGAGGTAGGTCGAGCCCGCGCTGCCGAGCGCGATGGACGCGAGGCGCTCGCCCGTCGCGAAGGCCGCGAGCGCGTCGTCGTCGCTCGGCACGGCGTCCGCGCCGCCGGGCGACGACGCCCCGCCGGGCGTGGGGATGCCGAGCAGGGAGATCATCATGCGGCCCACCAGCACGCGGGCGAGCCTGCCGACGTCGACCGTCCCGCCTGCGGCGAGCGTCGAGCGCGCGTCGTCGAGGGCGGCCGACCACGCGCCGTCCACGAGCGCCGCGGCGCTCGCCTCCGTGAACAGCTCGCGCGAGCGCGTGCGCAGGTCGTGGTGGCCCGGGCCGTCGAACAGGTCGAGGACCCAGTCGCCGAGGATCTGCGCCCACAGGTGACCGACGCCGCCCTCGCCGACGATCGTGAAGTGCCGGTGGTCGGTGAGGACGCGCCGCCCGACCGTCGGGTCCGCGGTGACCCAGCCGAGCCCCGGCACCTTGCGCAGCCCGCCCCGGCCGTCGCGCCGCGGCCCGGCGAGCGCGCCGCCCGCGAGCAGGACGCCCGCCATCGCGGGGCGGGCGGCGGCGAGCACGCGCAGCTCCTGGCGCGTGGTGGGCGCGGCGCGTCGGCGCTCCGTGGTCGTGGCGGCAGGGGTCGTCGTGGCGGTCACCGGGCCAGTCTGGCGCACGCGGCGCCAGGACGACCCCGTGGGCGTCCGCCTGTGGATGGGCAGTTCACCCCATCGGAACCTGTGGGCGACGGCCCTGGGAGGGGACGCGCTTGGTTACTGTGTCGCGGGTGCCTGACAACTCTCTTGGGGCGGCGTCCCGCCCGCTCCTCGCACCGGCGCGGCCCGCGGCCGTGATCGCCGCCGTCGGGGTGCACCTGCCCGAACGGACCGTCGACGTGCGCGAGGCCGAGCGCGCGCTCGCCGCCCGCAACCCCGGCGCGGCCCCCCGCGTTCCGATGGTCTCGCGCCTCACGGGCGTGCGCCGGGTCCACGTCCTGCCCGACGACTGGGACGCGTCCGACCTCGCGGTCGCGGCGGCCGAGAAGCTGCTCGCGACCGAGGGCCTCGCGCCCGCGGACGTGGACCTGCTGCTCTTCGCGTCCGCGAGCCAGGACATGGTCGAGCCGGCGACGAGCCACATCGTCGCGGCGAAGCTCGGCGTGCGGTCCCCGGTCATGGACGTCAAGAACGCGTGCAACTCGGTGCTCAACGCGGTCGAGGTCGCCGAGTCGCTCATCGCGACCGGCCGCTACGGCACCGTGCTCGTCGCGTGCGGCGAGGCGCCGTCGCGCGCGGTGCGCTGGGACGTGCCGGACCGCGCCACCTACCTGCTCTCGGCGCCGGGGTACACGATGTCCGACGCCGGGGCCGCCGTCCTCGTGCGGCGCGCGACCCCGGCGGAGGCCGACGCGCGCGACGCCTCCGGGACGCCCGCGCCCCGCGGCATCCTCGCGAGCGCGTTCGGCGCCGAGTCCACGCACTGGGACGTCGGCATGCTCCCCGGCGGCGGCACCGCCCACCCGCGCGACCTCGAGCGCACCTACTTCGAGATCGACGGCTCGCGCCTGCGGGACGCGTTCCTCGCGCTCGGCCCCGGCGTCGTCCTCGACGCGCTCGGACGCGCGGGCCTCACGTGGGACGACGTCGCGCTCGTCGCGGTCCACCAGGTCGCCGTCGCGTACCTCGACGACGTGCACGCGGCCCTCGGCCTGCCCACCGGCCGCACGCTCGTGACCGTCGCCGACCACGGCAACGTCGCGTCCGCGACGCTCCCGCTCCAGCTCGCGACCGCGCTCGAGACGGGCCGCGTCGGCCCGGGCGACGTCGTCGTGCTCGTCGGCCTCGCGGGCGGCATCAGCATCGGCGCCACGGTCGTGCGGCTGTGAGCGCGCGCCGGTTCGCGGGGCACGTCACGGGGCCGCAGCGCCTCGCGGTCGTGGTGCCCGCGCGGGACGAGGCGCGCGGGATCGTCGCGACGCTGGAGGCCCTGCGCGCGCAGCAGGACACCGACTTCGACCTCGTCGTGGTCGACAACGGGTCGTCGGACGGCACGGGGGACCTCGTCCGCGAGACCGCGGCGGCGTGGGGCATGACGCGGTGGCGCGTCGTCGACGAGCCGCAGAAGGGCACGGGCGCGGCGGCCGACACGGGCATGCGCGCCGCGATCGCGGGCGGTGCCACGCACCTCGCGCGCACCGACGCCGACTGCCTGCCGCTGCCGGACTGGACGCGCCGCGTGCGCGCGGCGTTCGCGAGCGGTCACGACCTCGTCGCGGGGCGCCTCGTGCCGCGCACCGACGACCGCCCCGTCTCGCGCGTCCAGCAGGGCGTGCTGTCCGCGGCGGTGAGCGTCGCGAGCACGTTCGGGCGCTTCCGGCCCGGCAACCAGGACCCGTCCTACCTCGGCCCGTACGTCATGGCCCCGGGCTGCAACATGGCGATCACGGCCGAGCTCTACGAGAAGGCGGGCGGCTTCCCGCGCACCGCGATCGAGGACGTCCACGAGGACCGCGCGCTCGTCAACGCCGTGCGCCGCCTCACGCGCCGGTACGGCGCGCACCGCGAGGTCGTGGTGCGCGCGTCGACGCGTCGAGCGCACGCCTGGGGGCTCGTCCGCACGCTCCGCTGGTACGCGGACCACCGGTACCGCCCCGAGGTGGTGGACATCCGATGACGGCGGCTGCCGCGCCGGTCGCGGCCGGGTCCGCGGCGCTCGCCGCGGCGATGCGCTGGGAGGAACGGGTCCAGCGCGGCGCGCACCCCGTCGTCTACCCGGCGATCCGGTCGCTGCGCCGCCGCGGGCCCGTCGTGCGCGTCCCCGGCATCGGCGTCGTCGTGTCCGACGCCGCGACCGCGCGCGCCGTGCTGCTCGACACCGAGCGCTTCACCAAGGTCGGCCCCGGCTCGCCGTCGGACCTGTGGACGCCCGTGCTCGGCCCGTCCGTGCTGCTCAACATGGAGGGAGCCGATCACGCGCGGCTCCGGCGGGCGCTGTCCGGGCTGTTCACGCCGCGCGCGGTGCGCGAGCTCGTCGCGGTGAGCGTGCCCGACGTCCTCGCCGGGCTCGCCCCGCGCCTCCTCGCGGGCGAGCGCGTGGACCTCGTCGCGGAGACCGCGGCCATGGCGGGCACGGTCATCTGCGCCATGACTGGCCTGCCCCCGACCGACGCCGCGGTGCGCGACGCGATGACGGCCGCGCAGTCCGTCGTCGGCCTCGTACGCCTGCACCGGCGCAGCCTCACGCCCGGGCAGGTGCGGCACGCGCGCGCCGTCCTCGCGCGCCTGTCGGCGCCCGCCCGCGACGCCTACCGCGACGGCGACCCCTCGACCGTTCCGGGGCGCATGCGCGAGCTCGGCCTCTCGGAGGACGAGGCGCTGGGTGCCGTCGGCGCGTTCGTCCTCACCGGCACCGAGACGATCCAGTCCTTCGTGCCGCGACTCGTCGCGCTCACGGCGGACACGGGCTGGCTCCCCGCGCTCCTCGCGGCCGGGGGCGCCGGCGACGCCACGCTGCGCGGCCGGGTCGTCGAGGAGGCGCTGCGCGTCACCGCCCCGACGCCCGCGATGCTGCGCTCCGTTCGCGCGGACGCGACCGTCGGCGACGTGCGCGTGCGCGCGGGGGACCGCGTCGTGATCGCGACGGTCTCGTGCTGCAAGGACGCCGGGCCGTTCGACCCGGACACGCCCGTCGACCCGGACGTCCGCCACCTCTGGTTCGGTGCCGGCCCGCACTTCTGCCTCGGCATGCCGCTGGCCATGGCGCAGGTCGACGCCGTCCTCGACGCGCTGCGGCCCGTCGCCGAGGCGGGGCGCGGCCTCGAGGTCGTGGAGCGCGCCGTCGCGCGCGGCGTGCTCATCCCCGCGTACCGCTCGCTCGTCGTCCGTGCGACGGGCGGCGGCGCGGACGCCACGCGGCGGCCGACCGCGCGGGAGGCGGCGTGACCACGCCCGACGACGCGACCCGCCACCTGCTCGCCCCGATCCTCGCGCGGGGCGCGCCCGGCCACGCGTCGGCGGACGCCGTCGCGCTGCGGCGCTGGACCCGCCCCGGGCGGCGCGGGGCCCGCGTGCGCGAGGAGACCACGTACGCCGACCTCGCGCGACGTGTCGAGGCGACCGCGACGGCGCTCGCGGCCGACGGCCTCGCCCCGGGCGACCGTGCACTGTTCTCCGTACGGCCCCGGCCCGCGGGCGTCGTCCTCGCGTTCGGCGTCGTGCGCGCCGGCGGCACGGTCGTGTTCGTGGACCCGGGCTCGACGCCCGAGCTCTTCACGGCCCGCGTGGGCGCCGCCGGGCCGTCGCTCGCGACGACCGAGTCGCTCCTGTACGCCGTCTCGCGCGGTCCGCTGCGCCGTCTGGCCCGGTCGCGCGGGCTGCTCCTGCCGGACTACGCGAGCCTGCCGCTGCGCCACGTGCACGCCGGGCCCTGGCTGCCCGGTGTCCCGCGCGGGTCGCGCGCGGCGCGCCGCCTCGCCGCGGGTCGCGTCGACAGCGACGCGCTCCCCGCGCTCGACCCGGGCCGTGAGGCGCTCACCGTCTTCACGTCCGGCACGACGGCGCAGCCCAAGGCCGTCGTGCACACCGCCGGGTCGCTGCTCGCCGGGTGCGACCTGCTGCGCGACGTGTTCGCGCTCGCGCCGGGCGACGTCGTGCACACCGACCAGATGCTGCTCGGCGTCCCGGCGCTGCTCGCGGGCGCCACGTGGTCCGTGCCCGCCGACCCGCCGAGCCGCGACATCACGACGTTCGCGCGTCAGCTCGACGGTGCCGCCGGGACCTACCTCGTCCCGGCGGACGTCACCGCGCTGCTCGACGCGGTCGAGGGCGGCGTCGTGCCCGCGCGCGGCCCGCGCGTCGCGCTCGTCGGGGGCGCACCCGTGACGCGGGCGCTCCTGGAGCGCGCCACGCGCGTGCTGCCCGGCACGCGGTGGGTCGCGGTGTACGGGATGACGGAGATCCTGCCCGTCGCGGTGGTCGAGGCGCAGGAGAAGCTCGCGCACGCGGGCGACGGCGACCTCGTCGGCGTCCCGCTGCCCGGCACGGTCGCGCGGCTCGACCCCGTGGAGGACGCGGACCCCGCCGACGACGGTGCCGTGGTCGGCGAGCTCGTGCTGTCCGGCCCGTCGCTCATGGCCGGCTACCTGCACGACCTCGACGCCCCCGCCCGCGGCGCGGGCCCGCGCGCGGCGGAGCACCGCACCGGCGACCTCGCGCGCCTCGACGGCCGCGGCCGGGTCGTGCTCGTGGGACGCACGCGCGACATGATCATCCGCGGCACGACGAACATCTACCCCGGCCTCTTCGAACCGCGTGTCGCCGCGCTCGACGGCGTGGCCGAGGCCCTGCTCGTCGGCGTGCCCCAGGTGGACGGCGACGAGCGCGTGGCGCTGGTCCTCACCGCGGCGGCGGACGCCCCGGGGCACGCGGCACGCGGTCCGCGGGCCGACGACGGCACGGCGGTCCGACTCGACCCCGACCACCCGCTCGTCGCCCGGGTGCGCGCCGCGCTGCCGGACGTGCTCGACCACGACGCGCTGCCCGACGTCGTGCTCGTCGCCGACCGCGTCCCGCTCGCCGGGCGCTCCCGCAAGCCCGACCGGGCGGCGCTCGCGCGCGCCGCCGCACCGTTCGTCCCCGCGACGGCGGTCGCGGCGCGCTCCGCCGAGGGCGCGTCCGCGTGAGGGTCGTCGTCACCGGCGCGTCGGGGTTCGTCGGAGGCGCGGTCGCGCGCGGGCTCGTCGCGGACGGCCACGACGTGTGGACGACGTCGCGACGCGACGCCCGGGTCGACGGCGCCCGCCACCTCGCGTGGGACCTCACGGCGGGGCCGCTCGCCGACCCGCCCGCGGCGGACGCCGTCGTGCACGCGGGCGCCGCCGTCTCCGACTGGTGCGCGCTCGACGTCGCGCGCGCCACCAACGTCGACGGGACGCTCGCCGTGCGCGCGACCTTCCCGGGCGCACGGTTCGTGCACGTGTCCTCGGGCAGCGTGTACGACCCGTACCGGCCGAGCGTGCGAGTGCGCGAGCAGGAGGCGCCGGTCGGCCGGTACCTCGACGCCTACGGCACCACGAAGGCGGAGGCGGAGCGTGCGCTCGCCCGCGACGCCGCACGCCACCCCGACCGCGGCGCCGTCGTCGTGCTGCGACCGCACGCCGTGTACGGGCCGGGGGACACGACGCTCCTGCCGCGCGTCGAGAGCGCCGTGCGCCGGGGCCGCCTCGTCCTGCCCGGCGGCGGTCGCGTGCTCCAGTCGCTCACGCACGTGGACACGCTCGTCGCGGCGGTGCGCGCCGCCGTCGCGCTCCCGGACGCGACGGCGCGTGCGCGGCACGGGGGAGCAGGAGCGACCCGCGGGATCCTCGTCGCGAACGTCGCCGACGCCGAGCCGGTCGTGCTGCGCGACGCGCTCGTCGACGCGCTGCGCCGCCGCGGCACCGACGTCCGGGTCGTCGCCGTACCCGTCCGTCCGGCGTGGGCGCTCGCGGGCGTGGTCGAGACCGTCGCGCGCCGCCTGCGCCGCCCCGAGCCGCCGCGTCTGACGCGGTACTCGCTCAGCCACCTCGCGCTCGAGCGCACCTACGACCTCGCCGTGCTGCGCGACGTGCTGGGCGTCGAGCCGGCCCCGACGTCGTTCGCGGGAGCCGGCTCGTGGTGAGCGTGCGCACGACGGCGGACGCCCCCGAACCGGGCCTGTGGACGACGGCGGAACGGGGTCTCCCGGCTGCTTGACTGGCGGAATGCACCGTTTCCTCCGTGGTCCTGTCGTCCTGCTCGCCGCCCTGACCCTCGCGGGGTGCGGGCTCCTGCGCGTCGCGGTGAGCGACGCGTCGAGCCCGTCGCCCGGGCCGGAGGAGCGGGTGACGGTCGACGGCGGACTGAGCCTCGTGGTGCCGGACGGGTGGGAGCCGGTCGGGGACGAGCTGCCCGACGGCGTCGTCTTCGCGGCGACCGCGGCGGACGACGACGAGCAGCAGCTCATCGTCTGGGCGGGCGACGCCGAGGTCGGGTCCGAGGACACGATGCTCTCCGTGGCCGTCGGCATCGCCCGGCAGGGCGGCGTCTGCGAGCGGCTCCACGACGACACGACCTTCGGGGCGCCGCGCCCCGTCGTCGACTGCTCGTTCGCCACGCCGGGGGCACCGCGCAAGGTGCTCGTCGGAGTGGCCGGCGGCGAGCGCTCGGCCATGGTCCTCGCCCAGCTCGACGGCGAGGACCTGGCGGACACCGCGGCGGTGCTCGGCCCGTTCCTCGACGCCGTCGCATGGACGTGACGACGCGTGCGGGCGCGCGTCGTCGGGCGCCGTCGGGCAGGGTGGGAGCAGGCACCACGCGAGAGGACGGGCGATGACGCAGGCTGCCAGGACCGCGACCGACGACGCACCGCGCGGCGGGTGGCCCGGTGCCGGGACACCGGGCGACGCGCCCTGGTGGACGCGGGCCGTCGTCTACCAGGTGTACCCGCGGTCGTTCCAGGACACCGACGGCGACGGCGTCGGCGACCTCCCCGGCATCACGCGCCGGCTCGACCACCTCGAGCGGCTCGGGGTCGACGTCGTGTGGTTGTCGCCGGTGTACCGCTCGCCGCAGGCGGACAACGGGTACGACATCAGCGACTACGAGGACGTCGACCCGCTGTTCGGGTCGCTCGCGGACCTCGACGCCCTGATCGAGGGCCTGCACGCACGCGGGATGAAGCTCGTCATGGACCTCGTCGTCAACCACACGAGCGACGAGCACCCGTGGTTCGTCCAGTCGCGGTCGTCGCCCGAGAGCCCGCGGCGCGACTGGTACTGGTGGCGCCCGGCGCGTCCCGGGATGGAGCCCGGGGCCCCAGGGGCCGAGCCCACCAACTGGCGCTCGTTCTTCGGCGGCAGCGCGTGGCGGTTCGACCCGGCGTCGGGGGAGTACTACCTCCACCTGTTCGACACCAAGCAGCCCGACCTCAACTGGGAGAACCCGGAGGTCCGCCGGGCCGTCCACGCCATGATGCGGCGGTGGCTCGACCGCGGCGTCGACGGGTTCCGCATGGACGTGATCAACCTGATCTCCAAGGACGTCGCGCCCGACGGCTCGCTGCCCGACGGTGAGGTGCACTGGGGCACGTACGGTGACGGGAGCCCGCACTACACCGACGGCCCGCGCGTGCACGAGTTCCTCGCCGAGATGCACCGCGAGGTGTTCGCCCCCTACCTCGCGCAGGGACGCGAGATCCTCACCGTGGGGGAGACGCCCGGCGTCACGGTCGAGCACGGCGTGCGCTACACGGACCCGGAGCGCCGCGAGGTCGACATGGTGTTCCAGTTCGAGCACATGGGCATCGACCACGGCGCGACGCGCTACGACCCGGTCCGGTGGCGGCTCGCGGACCTCAAGGCGACGCTCGGCCGCTGGCAGGCCGGGCTCGCCGAGCGCGGCTGGAACGCCCTGTACTGGGACAACCACGACCAGCCGCGCGTGGTCTCGCGCTTCGGCGACGACTCGCCCGCGCACCGCGTCGCGTCCGCGAAGGCGCTCGCGCTCCTGCTGCACCTGCACCGCGGCACCCCCTACGTGTACCAGGGGGAGGAGCTCGGCATGACGAACGCCCCGTTCACGCGGATCGACCAGTACCAGGACGTCGAGTCGCTCGGGTACTTCCGCGAGCTCACGGGGCGCACGGGCGGGCCGCGCCTGCGGACCGACGGCGAGATGCTCGCGGTCCTCGGGCACGCGAGCCGCGACCACGCGCGCACGCCCGTGCAGTGGGACGCGACCGCGAACGCCGGGTTCACCACGGGCACCCCGTGGCTCGAGGTCAACCCGAACCACGCGACGATCAACGCCGAGGCCGCCTGGGCGGACGGCGGCTCCGTGCTGCACTTCTACCGCCGACTCGTGGCGCTGCGGCACGACGAGCCGGTCGTCGCGCTCGGCGACTTCCGCATGCTCCTGCCGGAGCACGACGCGATCTACGCGTTCACGCGCGCGCTCGACGTGCCCCGCGCGGACGGGACCGTCACGCGCGACGAGCTGCTCGTCGTCGTCAACGTCGGCGGCACACCGCAGGAGGTCCCCGCCGACGTGCTCGCGGGGTGGCGCGACGCGTCCGTCCTGCTCACGACCCACCCCGAGCGGCACGACGACGGCCGGTCGGGCGCCGTCGCGGACCTCGCCGCGTGGGAGGGCCTGGTGCTGCGCCGCGTGCGCGACCTCGCTGCGCGTCCCAGCGCGTGAGACGGCCGCCTCGATACGTGACATCCCCGAAACATGGGCGTACAGTCCCATGCCGTGCAGACGATCCTTCTCGTAGTACTTCCTGAGCGCGCCGGCTGAGGCCACGCCACCAGGCTTCGTCAGCGCGCTCACCCCTCGTCCAGCCCGACATCCCGGGTTCGAGGGGTTTTTTGTTGCCACCACAACCCCACACCGACCGCGGACGGCCCCACCCCGGCCACCGCAGCGCCGCACCCCGCGAGACCCGCGAGGACCGGCACCGCACCCCGCGACCAGCACGACCGCACCACCACGGTCGGCTCCGGCTCCCGGCGGCGCGCCCCCACGGGGCGCCCGCCGGGCCGAGGCCACGACACGCAGGAGACACCATGGCCCAGGGACCCACCCCGGCACCTCCGCGACCGGGCGCCGCGGCGCCCGCACCCGCGGCGCCGAAGCCCGCCCCGACGCCCGCGTCCGTCGCCCCGCGCGGCGACGCCCGGCGCGCCGCGACGGCGCGTCCGGCCGGCGCGTCCGCCGGCGCCTCGCAGGGCGAGGAGATGACCGGCGCGCAGTCGATCGTCCGCTCGCTCGAGGAGGTCGGCGCCGAGGTCGTCTTCGGCATCCCGGGCGGTGCGATCCTCCCCACGTACGACCCGCTCATGGACTCCCAGCGCCTGCGGCACATCCTCGTGCGGCACGAGCAGGGCGGCGGCCACGCCGCGCAGGGGTACGCGCACGCGACGGGCAAGGTCGGCGTCACGATGGCGACCTCCGGCCCCGGGGCGACCAACCTCGTCACCCCGATCGCCGACGCGAACATGGACTCGATCCCGCTCGTCGCGATCACCGGCCAGGTCGGGGCGTCCGCGATCGGCACCGACGCCTTCCAGGAGGCGGACATCGTCGGCATCACGCTGCCGATCACCAAGCACAACTTCCTCGTCACCGACCCCGACGAGATCCCGCGCACCATCGCCGAGGCGTTCCACATCGCCTCGACCGGCCGCCCGGGCCCCGTGCTCGTGGACATCGCGAAGTCGGCGATGCAGTCCCGCACGACGTTCTCGTGGCCGCAGGACGTGCAGCTCCCGGGCTACCACCCGGTGACGAAGCCGCACAGCAAGCAGATCAAGGAGGCCGCGCGCCTCCTCGCGTCGGCGCGCCGGCCGGTGCTGTACGCGGGCGGCGGCGTGATCCGCGCCGACGCGTCCGCCGAGCTGCGCCGCCTCGTCGACCTGTCGGGCGCGCCCGTCGTCACGACGCTCATGGCGCGCGGCGCGGTGCCCGACACGCACCCGCAGAACCTGGGCATGCCGGGCATGCACGGCACGGTCCCCGCCGTCGCGGCCCTGCAGAAGGCCGACCTCGTCGTGTCCCTCGGTGCGCGCTTCGACGACCGCGTCACGGGCGCGCTGTCGAGCTTCGCGCCGCACGCGCAGGTGGTCCACGCGGACATCGACCCCGCGGAGATCGGCAAGAACCGCGACGTGGACGTGCCGATCGTGGGCGACCTCAAGGAGGTCATCTCCGACCTGCTGCCCGAGCTCGAGCGCGAGCACGAGGCGAAGGGCAAGCCGGACGTCGAGGCGTGGTGGCGCCAGATCGACGACTGGCGCGAGACGTACCCGCTCGGCTACTCCGAGCCGGAGGACGGCCACCTCGCGCCCCAGTACGTCATCTCGCGCCTGGGCGAGCTCTCCGGACCCGAGTCGATCTACGTCGCGGGCGTCGGGCAGCACCAGATGTGGGCTGCGCAGTTCATCCGCTACGAGCACCCCCGGACCTGGCTCAACTCGGGCGGCCTCGGCACGATGGGCTTCTCCGTCCCGGCGGCCATGGGCGCGAAGGTCGGCCGCCCCGACGCCACCGTGTGGGCGATCGACGGCGACGGCTGCTTCCAGATGACCAACCAGGAGCTCGCCACCTGCACGATCAACGAGATCCCGATCAAGGTCGCGCTCATCAACAACAGCTCGCTCGGCATGGTCCGGCAGTGGCAGACGCTGTTCTACGACCAGCGCTACTCCAACACCGACCTCCACACCGGCCACGGGACGGCGCGCGTGCCCGACTTCGTCAAGCTCGCCGACGCGTACGGGTGCGAGGGCATCCGCGTCGAGTCCATGGGCGAGGTGGACGCCGCGATCAAGCGCGCCATGGAGATCGACGACCGCCCCGTCGTCGTCGACTTCAACGTCTCGCGCGACGCGATGGTGTGGCCCATGGTCGCCGCCGGCGTGAGCAACGACGACATCCAGTACGCGCGGGGCATCTCGCCCGCGTGGGACCGAGAGGACTGAGCGCGGTGCGCCACGCAGCCTCGATCCGACCCCTGTCACGGGAGGACTGACCCGCCATGTCCCGCCACACCCTCTCGGTGCTCGTCGAGAACAAGCCCGGCGTGCTCACGCGCGTCGCCGGCCTGTTCGCACGCCGCGCCTTCAACATCCACTCCCTCGCCGTGGGCCCCACGGAGCACGAGGAGATCTCGCGCATCACCGTCGTCGTCGACGTCGAGGAGCGCCCGCTCGAGCAGGTGACCAAGCAGCTCAACAAGCTGGTCAACGTCATCAAGATCGTCGAGCTCGACGCGGCCGCGTCCGTGCAGCGCGAGCTCCTGCTCGTCAAGGTCCGCGCCGACGGCGCGAACCGCACGGGCGTGCTGGAGGTCGTCAACCTCTTCCGCGCGAAGGTCGTCGACGTCGTGCCCGACGCCGTGACCGTCGAGGCGACCGGCACCGCCGACAAGCTCAACGCGCTGCTCGGGGCCCTCGAGCCTTACGGCGTGCGCGAGATCGTGAAGTCGGGGACCGTCGCCGTCGGGCGCGGGTCCCGCTCCATCACCGACCGCGCGCTGGAACGCGTGGTCCGCTCGGCCTGACCATCGCCTACCCTCGCACCGAGACCCCACGGGGCGTCGGTGCGCACCGGGCACGTCCCACCCCGCAGACACCGCACCCCCACCGAAGAACCGAGGAGATCCATCGTGGCTGAGCTGTTCTACGACGACGACGCCGACCTGTCCATCATCCAGAGCAAGAAGGTCGCGATCGTCGGCTACGGGAGCCAGGGCCACGCGCACGCCCAGAACCTGCGCGACTCCGGCGTCGAGGTCGTCGTCGCCCTGCGCGAGGGCTCGAAGTCCGTCGCGAAGGCCCAGGACGAGGGCTTCGAGGTGAAGTCCGTGGCGGACGCCGCCGCGTGGGCCGACCTGATCATGATCCTCGCGCCGGACCAGCACCAGCGCTCGATCTACAACGACGAGATCAAGCCGAACCTCGCCACGGGCAAGACGCTCGCGTTCGCGCACGGCTTCAACATCCGCTTCGGCTACATCGAGGCCCCCGAGGGCGTCGACGTCATCCTCGTCGCCCCGAAGGCGCCGGGCCACACCGTGCGCCGCGAGTTCGTCGCGGGCCGCGGCATCCCGGACATCATCGCCGTCGAGAAGGACGCGTCGGGCCAGGCCTGGGACGTCGCGCTGTCGTACGCGAAGGCGATCGGCGGCACGCGCGCCGGCGTCATCAGGACGACGTTCACCGAGGAGACCGAGACCGACCTCTTCGGCGAGCAGGCCGTCCTGTGCGGTGGCGTGTCGCAGCTCGTCCAGTACGGCTTCGAGACCCTCACCGAGGCCGGCTACCAGCCGGAGATCGCGTACTTCGAGGTGCTGCACGAGCTCAAGCTCATCGTCGACCTCATGTGGGAGGGCGGCATCGCCAAGCAGCGCTGGTCCGTCTCCGACACCGCGGAGTACGGCGACTACGTCTCGGGCCCGCGCGTGATCGACGCGCACGTCAAGGAGAACATGCAGGGCGTCCTCGCGGACATCCAGTCCGGCGCGTTCGCCAAGCGCTTCATCGACGACCAGGACGCCGGCGCGCCGGAGTTCACCGCGCTCCGCGAGAAGGCCGCGCAGCACCCGATCGAGAAGGTCGGCAAGGAGCTGCGCTCGCTGTTCGCGTGGAAGCAGCAGGACGCCGACTACACCGAGGGCAGCGCCGCACGCTGACGCAGGCAGGGCGACGAAGGAGCCCTTGCCGTAGTCGGCGGGAGGTGTCTGCCCGACCGCGAGTACCGAGGGCAGCGCCGCACGCTGACGCAGGCAGGGCGACGAAGGAGCCCTTGCCGTAGTCGGCGGGAGGTGTCTGCCCGACCGCGAGTACCGAGGGCAGCGCCGCACGCTGACGCAGGCAGGGCGACGAAGGAGCCCTTGCCGTAGTCGGCGGGAGGTGTCTGCCCGACCGTGAGTACCGAGGGCAGCGCCGCACGCTGACCTGACTGTCGTCGCTCGTCTCGAGGAGGGGGCGGCGGCGCGCGCGATCGACCATCCGGCCTCGATCCTCGGCCTCCCGCCGGGGCTGCCACGATCGCGCACGCCGCCGCCCCCTCCTCGTGCTGTCGGGCCGCCGCCCGGCGTGGGGCCGGCGACGGGCGACGGCACCATCTGGACCCGACGGAGGAGAGCGATGACGACGACGGCGGCTGCGACGCGGGACGAAGGGGTGGACCCGTTCCTGGCGCCGCACTGGGGGACGTCGGCCCTGCTGGTGATCGACACGCAGGTCGACTTCGCGGAGGGCGGCAGCACGCCGGTCGCCGGCACGCGGGCGGTCGTGCCGGGTCTCGTCTCGCTCGTCGAGGCGTACCGGCGCGCCGGGCGCCCCGTGGTCCACGTGGTGCGGCTGTACGACGGCGACGACGTGGACCGGGTGCGGCGCGCTGCGGTCGCGGCCGGGGCGCCCGTGGTGCGGCCCGGTTCGCCGGGTTCCGCGATCCTTCCCGAGCTCGTGCCGGCGGGCGCGCCCCCGCTGGACCCGCCCACGCTGCTCGCCGGGCGTGCCCAGGAGCTGGGGCCGGACGAGGTGGCCCTGTGGAAGCCGCGGTGGAGCGCGTTCTACCGCACCCCGCTCGAGGAGCTCCTGCGCGAGCGGGGGGTCGACACCGTGGTCGTGGTGGGGTGCAACTTCCCGAACTGCCCGCGCGCCACGGTCACCGACGCGAGCGAGCGAGACCTGCGGGTCGTCGTCGTGCCGGACGCGGTGTCGGGGACGACCGAGGAGGGCCTCGCGCAGGTCGCGGGCCTGGGCGTGGTGCTGCGCCCGGTGCGGGACGTCGTCGCGGCGGTGGCGCGCGACGCGGGGTGACCGTGCGGGCTCTCGCGTCCGCGACACGACGGGGACGAATGGCGAGAGACCGGGCAGATCGCCCTCGGGTGCGCGACGATAGGGTGATGACCCGTGAAGCGGACGAGGGGGAGCCGGTGGCCGAGGACGTGACGGCTGTGGACGAGCGTGGGGCAGAGATCCTGGCGTTCTGGGAGCTGGCCCGGCCGAGCGCCGGGATGGCGCGCGTCGGTGTCGTCACCGGGACGACGGTGGCCGAGACGGTGCCGCCGCCGGCGTGGTCGTTCGGGGACAACCCGGCCCTGGCGGACGACCTGCTGGAGGCGGTGCTCACGGGCGAGAAGACCGCGACGTCGTCGGCCCTGTGGGAGTACGAGGACTCGGGGGAGCAGGTCCCGCGCGTCGGCGAGCTCTCCATCCTGCTCGACGGCCAGGGTCACCCCCGGGCGCTGATCCGCACGACGTCGGTGGAGATCGTCCCGTTCGACGAGGTCGACGCGGAGTTCGCGCGCGCCGAGGGGGAGGACGACCGCTCGCTCGAGGCGTGGCGCGCGGGCCACGAGACGTACTTCCGGCGCGTTCTCGAGCGCGAGTTCTCGCCCGACATGCCGCTCGTGTGCGAGCGGTTCGAGCTGCGCTACCCGCGCTGAGCGGGGTGAGCGGTGGCCCGCCGTGCCACGGTCGGCGGGCCACCGCTCGCGGGGCAGGTGAAGAGGTCTACCCCGGGACCGGGGGCGCGACGACCGGGTGGTCCGGTCGTCCTGCCGCGGCGAGCAGGAGGGTGCGCACGTCCTGCGCGACGACGGACCGGGCGCCGCGCAGGACGGCGAGCTCGGGGACGGCGCTCGCGACGACCGTCCCTGCACGCTGGTCGGTGGCGTGCAGCGCGGCGACCGTGGTCTCGGCGAGCGCCGCGCCGCACGCGACGCCCGTCGGTCCGCCGAGCACGACGGCGTCGGGCTCGAGGATGGAGACGACCGGCTGGAGCACGATCGCGACGCGCCGTGCGAGGTCCTCGACGAGGTCGTGGACGGCGGGGGAGCCCGCGTGCTCGCGGATCGCGTCGACCGCCGCGGCGTAGGGGGTCTCCTCGGTCACGCCGGGCACCCCCGTGCGTGCGCAGAGCTCGACGAGGCGCAGCCCGCCGACGAGGTCCTGGACGTTGACGGAGTCGTCGACGCCGGTGGCGGGCACGGGCAGGTAGCCGATCTCGCCGGCGCCGCCCGCGGTGCCGTGGTGGAGCCGGCCGTCGAGCCACGCGCCGAGACCGATACCCTCGCCGAGCCACAGGAGCGCGAAGCTCTGCTCGTCGCGCCCGGCGTCGCGCTCGGCGATCGCTGCGAGGTTGACGTCGTTCTCGACGCGGACCCCGACGCCCAGGACGTCCTCGAGGTGGCCGCGCAGGTTCTGGCGCGGCCAGCCGGGGAGCTCGCCGACGAGCGCGATGTCGCCCGTGCGGGGCGCGACGGCCGCCTGGACGCCGACGACGGCGGCCGCGACGCGCGAGACCGGGATGCCGGCGGCCGCGCACGCCTCGTCGCGCGCGGTGCGGACGTCGGCGGCCGCCGAGCGGTCGGGGCCCGAGGCGACGGTCGTCTCGCCGAGAGTGCGCCCGAGCGCGTCCACGACGCTCGCGCGGACGCCGTCCGGCACGACGTCGAGCGCGAGCCCGACGAGCACGTCCGTGCGCACGGCGTACTGGGTGGCCTGGGGCCCGCGCGCCCCCTGGACGGACCCGGTCGGCTCGATGAGGCCGCTCTGCTCGAGCCGTGCGACGATCTGCGAGGCGGTCGGCCGCGAGACGCCCGTGCGGTCGCCGATCTGCGAGCGCGTGAGAGGGCCGGAGTCGAGCAGGAGCTCCAGCGCCGCGCGGTCGTTGATCGTGCGGAGCAGGCCGGGGGTCCCGGGGATCCTCGACGAGGTGGGCGCGGTCATGGCGGTCCTTCGGACGGGCTTTAGGAAAGTTTCCTAATAGTGCCTGCCCGTGCCGTCTCGCGCAACTCGACTCGCGTCCGAGACGTGAGACTGCCGTCCCGAGGAGTGGTTGAGGGCGTAGGCTCGCCGGCATGACGCGCACCATTGATCTGGCAGTCGTGGCCGGCGACGGTATCGGTACCGAGGTCGTCGAGCAGGGTCTCGCCGTGCTCGAGGCGGCGGTGGCCGGCTCGGACGTGAAGGTCTCCACGACGCCGTTCGACCTGGGTGCGCGGCGCTGGCACGCGACGGGGGAGACGCTCACCGACGCGGACCTCGACGCGATCCGCGGCCACGACGCGATCCTCCTCGGCGCGATCGGCGACCCGAGCGTCCCGTCCGGGGTGCTCGAGCGCGGTCTGCTGCTCAAGCTGCGCTTCGCGCTGGACCACTACGTCAACCTGCGCCCGGGCAAGCTGTACCCGGGCGTGACGTCGCCGCTCGCCGACCCGGGCGAGATCGACTTCGTCGTGGTGCGCGAGGGCACCGAGGGCCCGTACGTCGGCAACGGCGGTGCGCTGCGCACCGGCACGCCGCACGAGATCGCGACCGAGGTCTCCGTGAACACGGCCTTCGGCGTCGAGCGCGTCGTCCGCGACGCGTTCGCCCGGGCGCAGGCGCGCCCGCGCAAGCACCTCACGCTCGTGCACAAGCACAACGTGCTCGTCCACGCCGGGCACCTGTGGCGACGCACGGTCGAGGCCGTCAACGCCGAGTTCCCCGACGTCACCACGGACTACCTGCACGTGGACGCGGCGACGATCTTCCTCACGACGAAGCCGTCGCGGTTCGACGTCATCGTGACCGACAACCTGTTCGGCGACATCCTCACCGACCAGGCCGCCGCGATCACCGGCGGCATCGGCCTCGCGGCGTCGGCGAACATCAACCCGGACCGCACCGCGCCGTCGATGTTCGAGCCGGTGCACGGCTCGGCGCCGGACATCGCGGGCCAGGGCAAGGCCGACCCCACGGCGACCGTCCTCTCGGTCGCGATGCTCCTCGACCACCTGGGCCTCGGCGACGAGGCGAAGCGCGTCGAGGCGGCCGTCGCGGCCGACCTCGCCGAGCGGGGGAGCCGAGTACGCTCGACGGCCGAGGTGGGCCGCGAGCTCGCCGCTCGCGTCGCCGGCTGACACGCCGTCCGGGTCCGTCCAGGGCCCTGGCACCGGTTCGCCCGCAGTCCCCGCACCTCGGTCGTCATCGCCCCAGGACCGGATCCCTCCCGTTCTGACCCGGTGACGCCCCTGCCGTCGTCGTCCCCTCGCGCGGACGGCCGCACGAGCCGTACGGTCGTGGAAAACTAGGCGGAGACCACCCGGGTCGCCAGGTGAAAGGCCTCATGATGAGCACCCTCGCAGCGCAGCACCAGCCGTCGTCCTCGGAGGACGACCTCGTCGCCCTCTTCGACGTCCGCCCCACGGACTCGCCGACGCCGCCCGCCGAGCGCGAGGCCGCGATCGCGGCCCCGAAGTTCGGGACGGTCTTCACGGACCACATGGCGAGGATCAGCTGGAACTCGACCGACGGGTGGGTCGACCGCCGCATCGAGAAGTACGGCCCCCTGCTGCTCGACCCGGCGACCGCCGTCCTGCACTACGCGCAGGAGATCTTCGAGGGCATGAAGGCCTACCGGCACGCCGACGGGTCGGTGTGGACCTTCCGCCCCGAGGCGAACGCCGCGCGCTTCGCCCGCTCGGCGCACCGCCTCGCGCTGCCCGCGCTGTCGGTCGACGACTTCCTCGGCTCGATCACCGCGCTCGTGCGCACCGACGTGGACTGGGTCCCCACGGGCGACGAGGCGAGCCTGTACCTGCGCCCGTTCATGTACGCGTCGGAGGCGTTCCTCGGCGTGCGGCCGTCGCTCGAGGCCGAGTACCTCGTGATCGCCTCGCCCGTCGGGCCGTACTTCTCGGGCGGCGTGAAGCCCGTGTCGATCTGGGTGGACCGCGAGTTCAGCCGCGCGGGCGCCGGGGGCACCGGTGACGCCAAGTGCGGCGGGAACTACGCGTCGTCGCTGCTCCCGCAGGTCGTCGCGCAGCAGCACGGGTGCGAGCAGGTCTGCTTCCTGGACTCCGCGACGCGCACGTACCTCGAGGAGCTCGGCGGCATGAACGTGTTCGTCGTCAAGGCGGACGGCTCGGTCGAGACGCCCGAGCTCAGCGGGTCGATCCTCGAGGGCGTCACGCGCTCGTCGATCATCCGGCTGCTCACCGACCGCGGACACGACGTGGTCGAGCGCCGCATCCCGCTCGCCGAGGTGCTGGCCGGCATCCGCGACGGCTCGGTGACCGAGGTGTTCGCGTGCGGCACCGCCGCGGTCATCACGCCCATCGGGCGCCTCGCCGGCTCCGACTTCGACCTCACGATCGGCGGCGGCGAGGCCGGGTCGCTGACGATGACGATCCGCTCGGAGCTCACCGACATCCAGACGGGCCGCGCGGCCGACCGCCACGGCTGGATGCGCCGTCTCGCCTGAGCACGACCCGCACCGCACGACGACGGGCGCCACCCTCGCACGGGTGCCGCCCGTCGTCGTCCGGGCCGGGCGTCAGACGGTGCGCGGCCTGGCGACGATGGTCCGTCCCGCGACGCCTGCGAGCAGCGACCACACGGCGACGCCGATGAGCAGGTTGATGAGGCCGGAGAGGGCGGCCGCCGTCGTGTCGCTCGACCACGCGAACGGCAGCACGGCGATCACGACCACGACGAGGGCCATGATCCAGCCGAAGAACGCGCGCGGCCGCGGCGTGCTGAGGATCAGCAGGTGCAGCACGCCCGCGGCGAGCAGCGCGAGGATCGCGCCGTCGATCGCCCAGGCCGCCTGGCGCGACCCCGTGCCGAAGAGGTCGGGCGGCGGCACGAGCGTGATGTCGAAGATCCGCTCGAAGATGATCACCCCGAGCAGCCCGATGAGCGCCGCGACGAGCGCCGTCGCGGCCGCTCCGGCCCAGAAGCGGCCCGCCTCGACGCCGAGGCGCGGGTCCGCGGGGTTCACCGGCGTGCTCGGCGGCGGGAAGTCGCCGCGCGCCGCGGACGGCGGCACCGCGGGCGGCGGGGCCTGGCCGGGGACGGGCGGCTGCCCGTAGCGGCGCGTCGGGGGGTTCTGCGGGTCGTACCCGCCGGGTGTCGGGTCGCTCATCGTCACTCCTCGCTCGCACGCCGCCGGCCGGCGGGCGGCTCAGTGGATGGACGCTCGTGTCCATCGTCGCGGAACCTGTGGCACCATGTGCCCTGTGACACACCTCGTCTCCCAGCTCATTATCGAGTAGCGCGCCCGGAAGCACCTTCCGGACGCGCAGACCTCCCGCACCCTCGGGGGGTCTTTTTGTTGCTGGGCACCACCCCCGCCCGGCGGCAGGCCGCCGGGCCTGAGGGCCTCACGAGGGCGACGGCCCGGCGTCCTGGGAGAGACGGACCAGAACGGCGGGCGCACGGGCGCCCGCACGACGAACGGCAGGAAGAGGCACCATGACCTCGGCGACGACCCCCGCGACCGGCCACCGCGAGGCGCGGGTCTTCCACGTGTACGACACGACCCTGCGCGACGGCGCGCAGCAGGAGGGCATGAACCTGTCCGTCGCCGACAAGCTCGCGATCGCCCCGCTCCTCGACGAGCTCGGCGTCGGCTTCATTGAGGGCGGCTGGCCGGGCGCGGTCCCCAAGGACACCGAGTTCTTCCGCCGCGCCGCCAAGGAGCTCGACCTGCGCAACGCGGTGCTCGCGGCGTTCGGCGCGACGCGCAAGGCCGGGCTGCGCGCGTGGGACGACCCGCAGGTGCGCGCGCTCGTGGACTCCGAGGCGCCGGTCGTGACGCTCGTCGCCAAGTCCGACGTGCGGCACGTCGAGCGCGCGCTGCGCACGACGCCCGACGAGGGCCTCGCGATGATCACCGACACGGTGTCGTTCCTCGTGGGCGAGGGTCGCCGGGTCGTGGTGGACGCCGAGCACTTCTTCGACGGGTACCGTCACGACGCCGCGTTCACGCGTTCCGCGGTGCAGGCCGCGTTCGAGGCGGGCGCGGAGGTCGTGGCCCTGTGCGACACGAACGGCGGCATGCTGCCGACGTGGGTCGCCGAGATCGTCGAGGAGCTGCGCGACGCCGTGGGCCTGCCGCACGGGCGGGACGCGCTGCCGGGCGACACGCTGCTCGGCATGCACGCCCACAACGACTCCGGGTGCGCGGTGGCGAACACGCTCGCGGCCGTGGAGGCGGGCGCCGCGCACGTGCAGGGCACGGTCAACGGCTACGGCGAGCGGACGGGCAACGTCGACCTGCTGACCGTCGTCGCGAACCTCGAGCTCAAGCACGGGCTGCGCACCCTCACGGGCGAGGGGCTCGAGGAGGTCACGCGCATCTCGCACGCGATCAGCGAGATCACCAACATCTCCCCGTACGCGCGCCAGCCGTACGTCGGCGCGAGCGCGTTCGCGCACAAGGCGGGCCTGCACGCGAGCGCGATCAAGGTCGACCCGGACCTGTACCAGCACATCGACCCGACGGCGGTCGGCAACGACATCCGCATGCTCGTGTCGGACATGGCGGGCCGCGCGTCGATCGAGCTCAAGGGCCGCGAGCTCGGGTTCGACCTCTCGGGTCAGGGCGACCTCCTCACGCGCGTGACGAACCGCGTCAAGGACGACGAGGCGCGCGGCTACACGTACGAGGCCGCGGACGCGTCGTTCGAGCTGCTGCTGCGCGAGGAGCTCACGGGCGAGCGGCCCCCGTACTTCCGCGTCGAGAGCTGGCGCACGATCGTCGAGCGCGCCGGCTCGCGCGGCACGGAGGCGACGGCGGAGGCGACGGTCAAGCTGCACGCCGGCGGCGAGCGCATCGTCACCACGGGCGAGGGGAACGGGCCGGTGAACGCGCTCGACCACGCGCTGCGGCTCGCGCTCGGCCGCGTCTACCCGGAGATCGACGTGTTCGAGCTCATCGACTTCAAGGTGCGCATCCTCGACACCGAGCAGGGCACGGACGCGGTCACGCGCGTGCTCATCGAGACGACGGACGGGTCGACCTCGTGGTCGACGGTGGGCGTCGGGCCGAACCTCATCGAGGCCGCGTGGGAGGCCCTGACGGACTCCGCGATCTACGGCCTGGTGCACGCGGGCGTCGACCCGCGCTGACCGGCCCGTGACCTCGCCGTCTCGCCCGGTCGGCGCCCCGCGCCCCGAGCCGACGGCGGGCGGGCTTAGGGTGGTCGGGTGCGTGGTGAGTACAAGGTCCCCGGTGGCAAGCTCGTGGCGGTCGACGTCGAGGTGGAGGCCGGGCGGCTCGCCCGCGTCGCGGTGAGCGGCGACTTCTTCCTCGAGCCGGACGACGCGCTCGAGGACATCGACGGCGCGCTGACGGGCATGCCGGAGACGGCGACGGTCGCGCAGCTCGCGAGCGCGGTGCAGGGCGCGCTCGGCGACGACGTGACGATGGTCGGCTTCTCGCCCGAGGCGGTCGCGATCGCGGTCCGCCGTGCGCTGGGGCACGCGACCGGCTGGAGCGACCACACGTTCGAGATCGTGCACGAGGGGCCCGAGGAGCCCGCGATGCACCTCGCGCTCGACCAGGTGCTCACCGAGGAGCTCGACGCGGGCCGCCGCGGCCCGACGCTGCGGATCTGGGAGTGGGCCTCGCCCGCGGTGATCATCGGGTCGTTCCAGTCCCTGCGCAACGAGGTCGACCCGGAGGGTGCCGAGCGCCACGGGGTGACGGTCGTACGCCGCATCTCGGGCGGCGGGGCCATGTTCGTCGAGCCGGGCAACACGATCACGTACTCGCTGTACGTCCCGGGCTCGCTCGTCGAGGGCCTGAGCTTCGAGCGCTCCTACGCGTTCCTCGACGACTGGGTGCTCGGCGCGCTCGCCGAGCTCGGCGTCGAGGCGACGTACAAGCCGCTCAACGACATCGCCTCGCCGGCGGGCAAGATCGCCGGCGCCGCGCAGAAGCGCCTGCGCGGGGGAGCGGTGCTCCACCACGTGACGATGGCGTACGACATCGACGCGGACAAGATGCTCGAGGTGCTGCGCATCGGGCGCGAGAAGCTCTCCGACAAGGGCACGACGAGCGCGAACAAGCGCGTGGACCCGGTGCGGTCGCAGACGGGCATGGCCCGCGAGGACGTCATCGAGGCGTTCAAGGCGCACTTCCGGTCCCGGTACCGCACGGTGGAGGGCAAGGTCACGCCCGAGGAGCGCGAGCGCGCCCAGGAGCTCGCCCGGACGAAGTTCTCGACGCCGGAGTGGACCGCGCGCGTCCCGTGACGACCCCGGGGGTCCGCCACGGGTCCCCGGTGATTGTTAAGAACGTGCAACATCTCTCGCCCTGGCTTCCGTTCGCGCGGGCGTGGCAGTAATCTTCACGCATACGTCCACTGATGGAAGTAAGTTTCACACCGCGCGAGCCGACCGGCCCGCGCGGCCCCGTCAGGGCACACGACCCGGCCGTCCCCCTGCGGCCGACAGAAAGGAAGTGTCACGGCATGCAGCGACGCAGCACGGTGGCCGTCACGGGCACCCTCGTCCTCGCGCTCGGCCTGGCCGCGTGCGGCTCCGGTGGAGGGTCCGGCTCCGAGACGACCGGTGGCGACGAGGCCGCCGACTTCTCGGGCGAGACCCTCACCGTCTGGATCATGGAGGGCACCAACCCCGACGCCGACGCGTTCTTCGACGAGGTCACGGCCGCGTTCGAGAAGGAGACCGGCGCGGACCTCCAGATCGAGTTCCAGCCGTGGGCCAGCGCCCACGACAAGTTCACGACCGCGATCGCGGGCGGCACGACGCCCGACGTCGCCGAGGTGGGCACCACCTGGACCGGCGAGTTCGCCGACGTCGGCGCGCTCGCCGACCTCTCCGACCGCATCGCCGAGGCGGGCCTCGAGGACGACCTCGTCCCGGGCCTCGTCGAGTCCGCGACGCTCGACGGCGGCGTATACGGCATGCCGTGGTACGCGGGCGTGCGCTCGGTCGTCTACCGCGCCGACCTCTTCGAGGCCGCGGGCATCGAGGCCCCGACGTCGTGGGACGAGCTCGTCGCCGCGGCGGACGCGCTCAAGGCCGCGAACCCCGAGATCATCCCGTTCCCGGTCGCCGGTGACAGCCAGTACGGCGCGATGCCGTTCATCTGGGGCGCGGGGGGCGACCTCGCGGTGCAGGACGGCGGCACCTGGACCTCCGAGGTGAACTCGCCCGAGTCGGTCGAGGGCCTCGAGTTCTACACCGGCCTCGCGACCGAGCACGGGTTCTCGACGGCCGCGGCCACGACGTGGAAGGAGACGGACCTCCTCGCCGCGTTCGAGCAGGGCCAGGTCGGCATGATGATCTCCGGGAGCTGGACGCCGGGCAAGATCGTCTCCGACGTGCCGGACATGGAGGGCAAGATCGGCGCCTTCCCGATCCCCGGCCAGACCGAGGGCCTGTCCGACTCCTTCCTCGGCGGCTCCCACCTCGGTGTGTTCGAGGCGTCCGAGAAGCAGGACCTCGCGTGGACGTTCGTCGAGATGATGACCACCGGCGAGTTCGCCGAGGCGTGGGGCCAGCAGTCCGGCTACTTCCCGGGCCAGACGTCGCTCCTCGAGAAGGTCATCGAGGAGGACGACCCGATGGTCGCGCCGTTCGCCCAGCAGATGGTCGAGGCCGGGCGCTCCGTCCCGGTGACGCCGCTCTACGGGCAGATCCAGGGCAAGAAGACGCTCGAGACGATGCTCCAGTCCATCCTCTCCGGCAGCGCCACCGTCCAGGAGGCGGCGGACACCGCGGCCGCCGACATGGACGAGACGTTCGGCTCCTGAGCCGACGCGTCCGGCCGCGGGCCCGAGCCCGCGGCCGGACGCCGCCACCGGCCTCCCCGGGGCCGGGCCCCGCACGCACCACCGACAGGACCTCATCCCCATGGCAGACCTTCGAGCCGCGCCCGGCGCCTCGCTGGACCCGGCCGCCCCGGCCGACCGGCCGACGTCGGGCACCGCGCCCACGGGCACGCGCCGGCGCCGCGCCGGCGGCCTCGGCCACCGCTCCCCGCTGCGCCCCTGGCTGCTCCTCGCGCCCGGGCTCGTCGTGCTCGGCGTGCTGCTCCTGTGGCCGCTCGTGCGCGTCGTCCTGCTCTCGCTGCAGGACTACGGGCTGCGCCAGATCGCGAGCGGCGAGTCGAACTGGGTCGGCCTGCAGAACTACGCCGACATCCTCGGCGACAGCTACCTGTGGACGACGGTCCTGCCGAACACCGTGCTCTTCGCGCTCGCGTGCGTCGTGCTCACGGTCGCGCTCGGCACCGCGGTCGCGCTGTTCCTCAACACGCTCGGCGGGTTCTGGCGGGGCGTCGGCGCGACGGCGATCATGGTCGCCTGGGCCGTGCCCGCGATCACGGGCACGTACGTGTGGGTCTGGATCTTCGACCCGCTCAACGGCCTCGTCGCCTCGGTGCTCGAGGGCGTCGGCGCGATCGAGCCCGGCACGGTGAACTGGTTCACCGAGCGCCTGTCGTTCTACGCGATCGCGACGCTCAACGTCGTGCACCACGGCTTCCCGTTCGTCGCGATCACCGTGCTCGCGGGACTCATGACGATCCCGAACGAGCTGCACGAGGCGGCGAAGGTCGACGGCGCGAGCGCGTGGCGCCGCTTCTGGTCGATCACCGCGCCGATCCTGCGCCCGGTGTTCGCGGTCGTGACGATCCTGTCGACCATCTGGGACTTCAAGGTCTTCACGCAGATCTACCTCATGCCCGGCGGGAACGGCGGCAACAAGGACGTGTTCAACCTCGGCGTGTGGTCGTACATCGAGTCGTTCGCGCAGGGCAAGTACGGCATGGGCTCGGCCATCGCGGTCCTGCTCACGCTCATCCTGCTCGGCATCACGCTCGTGTACATGCGCACCCTGTTCAAGGAGGAGGAGCTGTGAGCGCCGCCGTCGTCGACACCCCCACCGCCGCGCCGGCGGGCCAGACCCTGCGCGCGCGTCCCCGTCGCCCCGGCGTCGCCGCCGCGAAGACGGTCGGGCTCGTCGCCCTCCTCACCTTCTCGCTCTTCCCCGCGTACTGGATGTTCTCGTCCGCGATCGACCCGCAGGCCGCGACGCGCGGCGCCCGGCTCCTGCCGGCCGGCGTCACGTGGGACAACTTCGTCAGCGTCATCGACGACGGCGGGTTCGGCCACTACCTGCGCAACTCGGTCCTCGTCGCGCTCGGCACGGTCCTCGCGTCGTCGGTCGTGGCGCTGCTCGCCGCGGTCGCGGTGAGCCGGTTCCGCTTCCGGTTCCGCAAGTCGATGCTCGTGCTCATCCTCATGGTGCAGATGGTCCCGCTCGAGGCCCTCGTCATCCCGCTGTTCCTGCAGATGCGCAACCTCAACATGCTCAACTCGCTCCTGGGCCTGACGATCGTCTACCTCGCGTTCGCGCTGCCCTTCGCGATCTGGACCCTGCGCGGCTTCGTCGCCGCGGTGCCCGTCGAGCTCGAGGAGGCCGCGTACCTCGACGGCGCGTCGTGGGGGCGCATGTTCTGGAAGATCCTCGTGCCGCTCGTTGCGCCCGGCGTCGTGGCGACGAGCGTGTTCTCCTTCATCACCGCGTGGAACGAGTTCATCTTCGCGCTGACGTTCCTCCAGCAGTCGAGCAAGTACACCGTGCCGATCGGCCTGCAGAAGTTCTTCGGGGAGAACACGACCGACTGGGGCGCGGTCATGGCCGCGTCGACGATCATCACGCTGCCCGTCCTCGTGTTCTTCGTCCTCGTGCAGCGCAACCTGTCGTCGGGCCTCACCGCGGGGTCGGTGAAGGGATGAGCGGCACGACCCGCCCGACGCCGTCGCCGGAGCGCGCGCGCCCGGCCGCGAGCGACGTCGTGCGCGCCGTCAACGGGGTGCTCCTGCCCGGGTTCACCGGCACGGACGACCCGCCGGCGTGGCTCGCCGAGGCCGCGCGCGACGGGCTGGCCGGGGTCGTGCTGTTCGGGCACAACACGCCCGACGTCGCGACGACGGCCCGCCTCACCGCGCGCCTGCGCGGGGCGTCGCCAGACCTGCTCGTCGCGATCGACGAGGAGGGCGGCGACGTGTCGCGCCTCGAGGCCGCGACGGGATCGAGCCTGCCGGGCAACGCGGCGCTCGGGATCGTCGACGACGTCGAGGTCACCGAGCGGGTAGGCGTCGCGCTCGGCCGCCTCCTCACCGCGACCGGCGTCGACCTCGACCTCGCGCCGGACCTCGACGTGAACTCCGACCCGGACAACCCCGTCATCGGCGTCCGGTCGTTCGGTGCGGACCCGGCGCTCGTCGCGCGCCACGGCGCCGCGTTCGTGCGCGGCCTGCACGCGGGCGGCGCGGGCGCGTGCGGCAAGCACTTCCCGGGGCACGGCGCGACGAACGTCGACTCCCACCTCGCGCTGCCCGTCGTCGACGCGAGCGCCGACGAGCTGCGGGCGCGCGACCTGCCCCCGTTCGTCGCGACGATGACCCGGCGCGACCCGGCGTCGCCCGCGGACGACGCGGTGCTGGACGCGGTCATGACGGCCCACGTCGTCGTCCCCGCGCTCGGGCCGCTGCCCGCCACGCTCGAGCCCGCGGTCGGCGCGCTCGTGCGCGAGCTCGGCTTCGAGGGGCCGGTCGTCACGGACGCGCTCGACATGGGCGCCGTCGCGGCGTTCGGCGCCGAGGGGGCCGTCGCGGGCATCGGCGAGGTCGCGGTGCGCGCCGTCGAGGCGGGTGCCGACCTGCTGTGCCTCGGCACGACCGTCGGCCGCGACGACGAGGCGCTGTTCCGCCAGGCGCAGGACGCGCTCGTCGACGCCGTCACCGCGGGACGCGTCACGCTCGACCGCCTGCGCGAGTCCGCGGACCGCACGGCGCGCGCCCGGGCGGCGGTCCGCGCGCGCCAGGCCGCGAGCGGCGTCGTGCCGTCGCCCGAGTCCGCGCTCGCGGCGCTCGACGAGCTCGGCCGCGTGGGCGCCGAGGTCGCCGCGCGCGCCGTCCGGTTCGCCGGGCCGGTGCCCGCGGACGGACCTGTCGTGACCGGCACGCCCGACGTCGTCGACCTCCGCCTCCGGTTCGACCACGCCGCGGGCCGCACCGCGCAGCACGTCCAGCGCGCGCTCGACGAGGCGTTCGGGCCGGACGTGCGCCACCTGCGCCCGGCCGACGCCGACGCGTGGGCGCACGCGGTCGCCACGGTGCGTGCGAGCGACCGGCCCCTGCTCGTGCTCACGCGCGAGCCCGTCCTCGGCTCGGGCGAGCGGACGCGCCTCGGCGAGCTGCTCGCGGCGCGCCCCGGCGCGGTCGTCGTGCACACGGGATTCCCGGGCGCCGTCGAGCAGTGGTTCGGCACCGACCTGCCCGCCGCCGACGGCGCCCCGCGCGCGGTCGTCGTGGTCGCGTGCGGCACGGGGCGGGCGAACGCACGCGCCGCCGTCGCGCTCCTGCGCGGCCGGCCCGCCACCGCGCCGGGGGAGGGGTCCCGATGATCGTCCTCGGGCTGTCCTCCGGCACGTCGGTCGACGCGATCGACGCGGCCGCCGCCGACCTCACCCTCGGCGACGACGGCGTGCTGCGCATGCGTCCCCTCGGCCACACCGAGTACGCCTGGCCGCGCGCGCTGCGCGAGCGCATCCTCGCGGCGCTGCCGCCGGCCGCGGTCGACATGGCGGAGGTCGCGCAGCTCGACACGCTCGTCGGCCAGGAGCTCGGCCGCGCGGGCCGCCGCGCGATCGACGACGTGGCCGGCGGCGACGTCGACCTCGTCGCGTCGCACGGGCAGACCGTCTACCACTGGGTCGTCGGCGCCCGCGCGCGCGGCACCCTGCAGCTCGGCAACGCCGCGTGGGTCGCGGAGCACGTCAAGCGGCCCGTCGTCAGCGACTTCCGCGTCGCCGACGTCGCCGCCGGCGGGCACGGCGCGCCCCTCGTGAGCGTGCTCGACGCGCTGTGGCTCGGTCGCGAGGACGACACCACGGGCACCGACGGCGCGCCCGACGCCGGGCTCACGGCGGCGCTCAACCTCGGCGGGATCGCGAACGTCTCCCTCGTCGGGCGTGTCGACGACCCGGTCACGGGCTGGGACACCGGGCCCGGCAACTGCCTGCTCGACGTCGCGGTCGCACGTCTCACCGACGGCCGCCTCGCCTACGACGAGGACGGCGCGCTGGCCGCGCGAGGCACCGTCGACCCCGTCGCGCTCGCGGCGCTGCTCGACGACCCGTACTTCGCCGCGCCCGCGCCCAAGTCCACCGGGCGCGAGCTCTTCGACACCACGTACACCGAGCGCCGGCTCGCGGCCGTGCGCCCCGGCCTCACCGGGCCCGACCTCGTCGCGACGCTCACCGAGCTCACCGCGGTGAGCGTCGCCGACGCGCTCGCGGGGCACGACGTGCGCCGCGTCGTCGCGTCCGGCGGTGGGGCGCGCAACCCCGTGCTGCTCGACCGCCTGCGCGCAGCGCTCGCCGAGCGCCTGCCCCACGCGTGCGAGGTCGTCACGTCCGACACCCTCGGGCTGCCCGTCGACGCGAAGGAGGCCTACCTCTTCGCTCTCCTCGGCTTCCTCTCGGCCCACGGGCTGCCCGGGACGGCCGCGGGCGAGCACCGGCGGCGGGCCACCGGAGCGCGGCGTGCCGTCGTGCTCGGCTCGCTCACGCCGCCCACGCCGCTGCCGTGGCAGGCCGCGAGCGGGCCCGTGCGCCGACTGGCGCTCGCCAACACTCCGCACGGGCTGCTGCCGGGCCCGCGCGCCAAGAGCCCGCTGACGGGCTCGACGAAGGGAAGCACCCGATGACCGACCCCACCCTCGCCACGAGCACGGAGGAGTGGCAGGCGCTCGTGCGCCTCGCGTCACCGACCGAGGAGCGCAACCCGCGCACCACCGACGTCGACCTGCTGCCCACCGCCGACGTCGTGCGGCTCATCACCGACGAGGACGCGGGCGTCGCGGACGCCGTGCGCGCGCAGCGTGACCACATCGCGCGAGCCGTGGACCTCGCGGTCGAGGCGCTGCGCGCGGGCGGGCGCGTGCACTACGTCGGCTCGGGGACGTCGGGCCGCCTCGGCGTGCTCGACGCGGTCGAGCTCCTGCCGACCTACGGCGTGGGCGAGGAGTGGTTCGTCGCCCACCTCGCGGGCGGCGTCGGCGCGATGATGCTCGCGGTCGAGGGGGCAGAGGACGACGTGGCGCTCGGGCGCGCCGACGTCGACGCCGTCGGGCCGCACGACCTGGTCGTCGGGCTCGCGGCGAGCGGCCGGACGCCCTACGTGCGCGGCGCGCTCGACGTCGCGCGCGAGCGCGGTGCGCGGACGGTGCTCGTCTCGGCCAACCCCGGCGCGCCGCTCGCGGAGGGCGTCGACGTCGCGATCCTCGTGGACACGGGCCCCGAGGTCGTCACGGGCTCCACGCGCATGAAGGCCGCCACGGCCCAGAAGCTCGTGCTCAACACGTTCTCGACGGCGACGATGATCCGCCTCGGCAAGACGTACTCGAACCTCATGATCGACGTGCGCCCGACCAACCAGAAGCTGCGCGCCCGCATCGTGCGCATGCTCGTCCAGGCCACGGGCCTCGGCGCACCCGAGTGCGAGGACGTGCTGCAGGAGGCCGACGGCGAGGTGCACGTGGCGCTCGTCATGCTCCTCGCGGGCGTCGACGCCGACGCGGCGCGCGAGGCGCTCGCGGGGGACGGCGTCGCGGGGGTGCGCGGCGCGCTCGCCCGGCTCGGGGCGCTCCCCGCGCGGTAGACCCCGGACAGGCCTCCGCGGGTGTCAGCGGGCAGGGGCGGGGCGCGGGCCGAAGACGGCGGTGCCGACCCGGACGATCGTCGCGCCCTCGGCGACCGCGAGCTCGAGGTCGCCGCTCATGCCCATGGACAGCTCACGGGCGCCTGCGGTGCCGGGCGCGCCCGAGCCCACGACGGCGTCGCGCACCTCCCGGAGGCGGGCGAACCCCGAACGGACCTCGGCCTCGTCGGGCGAGTTCGCGCCGATCGTCATGAACCCCGCGAGCCGCAGGCCGGGGAGCGCGGCGACCGCCGTCGCGAGGGGGGCGGCGTCGTCGGGACGCACGCCCGACTTGGACTCCTCCCCCGAGACGTTCACCTGGACCAGGACGTCGAGCACGCGGCCGTCGCGCGCGCAGCGGACCGACAGCGCCTCGGCGAGCGCGCGCGAGTCCACGCTCTCGACGCCGGTCGCCGTCGCGAGCACCTGGTTGACCTTGTTGCGCTGGAGGTGTCCGATCATGTGCACCTCGACGCGCCCCGCGGCGACGAGGTCGGCGAGGTCCGGCGCCTTCGCGACGAGCTCCTGCACCCGGTTCTCGCCGATCAGGTCCGCTCCCGCCTCGACCACCGCGCGCACCGCGGCGGCGGGCTGCGTCTTGGTCGCCACGAGCAGCCGGACGTCCGACGGCGCACGCCCCGCCGCGCGCGCCGCGGCGTCCACCCGGTCCCGCACCCGGGCGAGGTTGTGCGCGACCTGCGCGGGCAGCACGGACGGCGGCTCGGGGAGGGGCATGCGGTCAGTCTAGGTCGGACGGTGCCCGCAGGACCCGGGTCGTCTCAGGGTGGTCCCCGATCGGCACCGGGGCCGCGGTCGGCGAGAATGGTCGCGAAAGGACGGTGCCGTGAAGACACTGCTCAACATCATCTGGCTCGTGTTCGCCGGGCTCTGGCTCGCGCTGGGGTACGTCGTCGCGGGCATCATCTGCTGCATCCTCGTCGTGACGATCCCGTTCGGGATCGCGAGCTTCCGCATCGCGGGCTACGCGCTGTGGCCGTTCGGCCGCACCGTCGTCGACAAGCCGACCGCGGGCGCATGGTCGACGATCGGGAACGTCATCTGGGTGCTCGTCGCAGGGATCTGGCTCGCGATCGGGCACGTCGTCACCGCGATCCCGCTCTTCGTGTCGATCATCGGCATCCCGCTCGGGATCGCGAACCTCAAGCTCATCCCCGTCTCGCTCCTGCCGCTGGGCAAGGACGTCGTCCCGACCGACGCCCCGTTCGCCGCCTACCAGCGCTGACCGCGACGGTCGCCGCCCGCCCTACCGGGCGACGGGGGCGGCGGTCCCGCCGGTGAGGCGCAGCAGGTCCGACGGCGCGAGACCGACGTCGAGGCCCCGGCGCCCGCCCGAGACGTACACCGCGTCGAACACGAGCGCGCTGTCGTCGAGGAACGTGCGGTGGCGCTGCTTCTGGCCCAGCGGCGAGATGCCGCCGACGACGTAGCCGGTCGCGCGCTCGGCCGCGGCGGGCTCGGCCATCGTCGCCTTCTTGCCGCCCGCCGCCTTCGCGAGCGCCTTGAGGTCGAGCTGACGGTCGACCGGCACGATGCCCACGACGAGGGGGCCGCCGTCGACCACGGCGAGCAGCGTCTTGAACACCCGCTCGGCGGGCACCCCGATCGCGGCGGCGGCCTCGAGCCCGTAGGACAGGTCGCTCGACGGGTCGTGCTCGTACGGGTGCAGCGTGTGCGCGACGCCCTCGCGCTCGAGGAGGGCGACCGCGGGGGTCCCGGCGTGCGCGGACGACTTCGACTTCTTGGCCACGCGCCGATTCTGCCGCAGCGGTGCGCTACACGTTGACGTCGAGCAGGGACCCGATCGCGTACGTCACGCCCATCGCCACCGCGCCGCCGAGGACCGTGCGCACCGTCGCGCGCCGCGTGGGCGCCTCGCCGAGCCGTGCGGAGCCCCAGCCGGTGAGCACGAGCGCGAGCACGACGGCGACGAAGGTCAGCGGGATCCGCACGCCCGCGGGGGCGAGGAGGATCGCCGCGAGCGGCAGCAGCCCGCCGACGGTGAACGACACCACGGACGCGAGCGCGGCCTCCCACGGGCTCGTGAGCTCGTCCGGGTCGATGTGCAGCTCGGCGTCGGCGTGCGCCGCGAGCGGGTCGCGCTCGGTGAGCTGGACGGCGACCTGCCGCGCGAGGTCCGGCGTCAGGCCCTTCGCCTCGTAGATCCCGGCCAGCTCGTCGAGCTCGGCGTCGGGCATCTCGGCGAGCTCGCGGCGCTCGGTCGCGAGCAGCGCCTTCTCGGTGTCGCGCTGCGTGCTCACCGAGACGTACTCGCCCGCGGCCATCGACAGCGCGCCGGCGAGCAGCGCCGCGCCGCCGGCCGTCGCGATGACGGGGACCGACGTGCTCGTCGCCGCGACGCCCACGACGACACCGGCCGTCGACACGATGCCGTCGTTCGCCCCGAGCACCCCGGCGCGCAGCCGGTTGAGCCGTGAGCCCGTGCTCGGTCGGTGCAATTCGTCGGGGTGCTCGCCCGGTCGCGGTGCGTCGCTCATGAGCACACTGTAGGGCCGGCGGGAGGTCCCGACGCCGGTGCGCGGCCCGGCGCGTCGGCGTACGGTCGGACCGTGGCGGCACCCGGCGCGGCGCACCCCGGCAGGCCCGGGGCCGTCGTCGTGCGCCCGGCGAACGAGGTCACGTGGGACGACCTCGCGGCCGTGTTCGGCGACCGCGGCTACCCCGCGACGTGCTGGTGCCAGCGCCAGGTGCTCGGCGACCGGGTCTGGTACGCCACGCCGCCCGAGGAGCGCGCGCGGCTCCTGCACGAGCAGACGAGCTGCGACGACCCGGACGCCCCGACGACGAGCGGCCTCGTGGCGTTCCTCGACGGCGAGCCCGCGGGGTGGGTCGCGGTCGGGCCCCGCCCCTCGTTCCGGCGCCTGCGCGGCAGCCCCGTGCCCTGGACCGGACGGGCGGCAGGCGACGCCCAGGACAAGGACGACCCGGACGTGTGGGCGGTCGCGTGCTTCGTCGTGCGCGCGGGGTTCCGCGGGCTGGGCCTCACGTACGACCTCGCGCGCGCGGCCGTCGACTTCGCCCGCGCGCGCGGCGCGGCCGCGGTCGAGGGCTACCCGATCCTCGACCCGTCGGGTGCCCCGATCACGTGGGGCGAGAACTCGGTGGGCAGCGTCCAGGCGCTCCGTGCCGCGGGGCTCGAGGAGGTCGCGCGGCCGACCGTGCGGCGCCGGGTGCTGCGCCGCGACCTGCGGCCGCGCGGCGCCTGACCGCGCGACCGGCTCGCGGGCGGCGGACCCCCCGGCGGCGGACCCCCGGCGGCGGGACCCGGGCGGCGGAACCCCGTGCGGCGGTGGCCCTCCGCGCGAAAAGAGGGCGCGCCCGCGCGGTGGCGTGGTGTCTCATCGAGGCATGGTGATCGAGACCGCGACGCCGCGGGTCGAACAGCTCGGCGAGGTCCTGGACGCGGTGCGCGCGTGGCAGGATGACGCCGCCCCGCTCCAGCTGCACCCGGGCGACGTCGGATGGTTCTGGCGGTTCGGCGCCACCGCGACCGCGGCCGCGCTGCGCACGTGGCGCCGTGACGGGCGCGTCGTCGCCGTCGGGCTGCTCGACGGGCCGGACCTCCTGCGCCTGGGCGTCGCGCCGGACCTCCTGCGCGACGACGAGCTCGCCCGGCGGATCGCCGCGGACGCCGCCGACCCGGCCTGCGGCGTCCTCGGCCCGGGCCCGGTGTCCGTCGAGTCGCCGGTCGGCGCGCTCGTCGACGAGCGTCTTGCCGACGCGCGCTGGGCGCAGGACGAGCCGTGGGCGCTGCTGCGCCGTGATCTCACGGGTCCCGTGGAGGACCCGGGCGTGCGGGCGCGCGTCGTCGGTCCGGCGGACGCGCCCGCGTGGGCGGAGGTGCTGCGCTCGGCGTTCGGCGGCGCCCGCGCCGCGCCCGAGCGCTGGCACGCGCTCGCCGCCGGGCTGCCGTTCGCGGACGCGCGGTGCCTCCTGGTGCACGACGTCGAGGCCGCGNCGGCGGACGCGCCCGCGTGGGCGGAGGTGCTGCGCTCGGCGTTCGGCGGCGCCCGCGCCGCGCCCGAGCGCTGGCACGCGCTCGCCGCCGGGCTGCCGTTCGCGGACGCGCGGTGCCTCCTGGTGCACGACGTCGAGGCCGCGGACGAGCCCGCGGCCGTCATCGGCGTGTGGTCGGCGGGCGCGGGCCGCCCCGGACTGGTGGAGCCCCTGGGCGTGCACGCCGACCACCGCGGCCGGGGCCTCGGCCGGGCCGCGACGCTCGCGGGCCTGGCCGCGTTGCGCGCGCTCGGCGCGTCGAGCGCGCTCGTCGCCACGCCCGCGGCCAACGCCGGCGGCGTCGCGACGTACGTCGCCGCCGGGTTCGAGCACCTGCCCGCGCGCCGCGACCGGCGCCGCGAGGCGTGACGGCCGCCCTGCGAGACCGGGCGCCGTCGCGCGCGGGCGCTCGCCTACGCTGCGCCTCGTGACGCAGGGGGAGAGCACGCAGGACCGGGCGACGACGCGCGCCGAACGCTACGAGCAGGGGAGGGCGGTGCTCGACGCGGTCAACCCGGGCGCCGGTGCGGCGCTGCGGGACGCGCTCGGGGACGTGTCCCCGGAGCTCGAGCACCAGGTCGCCGCGTGGGCGTACGGCGAGGTCTACGCCCGCCCCGGGCTCGGGGCGCGCGACCGCCAGCTCGTCACGCTCGGCATGCTCTGCGCTCTCGGCGGGTGCGAGCCGCAGCTCGAGATCCACGTGGGCACCGCGCTCGACGTCGGGCTCGCACCGCAGGAGATCGTCGAGGCGCTGCTGCAGTCCGCCGTCTACTGCGGGTTCCCGCGGGCGCTCAACGCGACGGCCGCCGCGAAGCGGGTCTTCGCGGCGAGGGGCCTCCTGCCGCTCGCGTAGCGGGTCTCCCGCCCGTCGGGCGCGACGGGGACCCGGGCCCGCGGAAGGCTGGTCGCGGAGGGCGGGTCGGACTTACAGCGGCCCGACCGCGAGCACCGTCACCACGGGCTCGCCCGCCTCGTCGCTCGCCGCGAGGTCGACGCTCGCGGTGATCGCCCAGTCGTGGTCGCCGGCCGGGTCGTCGAGCACCTGGCGGACGAGCCACGTGCCCGCCGGGACGACCCCTGCGGGGGCGTGCTCCGCCGTCCGGCCCTCGTGGCCCGCGGGCAGCGGTGCGCCCGCCTCGACGACCTGGAACAGCGCTGCCGCGCGCGCACCCGGGCCGATGCCGATCGCGTCGTCCCCCTGGTCCTCGAACAGCGGGTCCAGGGCGTCACCCCACGCGTCCGCGTCCCAGCCCGCGCGGCCGTCGAGCGCGCCGAGCGCCCGGTAGTCCTCGCGCGCCGCGAGCTCGACGCGGCGGAACAGCGCGTTGCGCACGAGGCGGCGAAACGCCCGGGGGTTGCCCGTCACGGGGCGCGCGGGCGCCTCGGCCCCCGCCCCGGAGAGCGGTCCGTCGCCGACCTCGCCGTCCGCGTCGTCGTCCACCGGGTGCGCGAGGCGCTCCCACTCGTCGAGGAGCGACGAGTCGACGCCGCGCACGAGCTCGCCGAGCCACTCCACGATCTCCTGCACCTCCTCGGTGCGGTGCTCGTCCGGGACCACCTGGCGCAGCGCGCGGTAGGCGTCCGCGAGGTAGCGCAGCACGACGCCCTCGGTGCGCTCGAGCCCGTAGACGGACACGAACTCCGCGAAGGTCATGGCGCGCTCGACCATGTCGCGGACCACCGACTTGGGGGAGAGCTCGGCGTCCGCGACCCAGGGGTTGGACCGCTTGTACATCGCGAACGCGGGCGCCAGCAGCTCCTCGAGCGGCTTGGGCCACGTGATCTCCTCGAGCAGCGCCATGCGCTCCTCGTACTCGTACCCCTCGGCCTTCATCGCGGCGACCGCCTCGCCCTTGGCGGCGTTCTGCTGCGCGTAGAGCACCTGGCGCGGGTCGTCGAGCGTCGCCTCGATGACGGAGACGACGTCGAGCGCGTGGGTGGCGCCCTCGACGTCGAGCAGGTCGAGCGCCGCGAGCGCGAACGGCGACAGCGGCTGGTTGAGCGCGAACTCGCGCGGGAGGTCGCCGACGAGGCGCACGCTCGGGCGGTAGCCCGCGGGGCGCGACGGGTCCGGAACGCGCACGCGCTCGACGATTCCCGCGACGCGCAGCGACCGGTAGATGCGGAACGTCTGGCGCACGTGCTCGCGGCGCTGGGACTCCGTGTCGTGGTTCGCGAGGAGCAGGTGCCGCATGGCCTCGACGGGGTCGCGGCGCGGGTCGCCCGCGTCCGCGTCGCCGGGCTGCGGGCGGCCGTGCTGGGCGGTGCGTGCGAGGACGTTGAGCACCATCGCGTGCGTGACCGTGAAGTGGCTCGTCAGCGGCTCGGGCTCGGCGTCGCGCAGGCGCTCGAACGTCGCGTCGGTCCAGTTGACCGAACCCTGCGGCGCCTTCTTCCGGACGATCTTCTTGAGCTTCTTCGGGTCGTCGCCCGCCTTGGCGAGCATCTTGCGGTTCTCGATGACGTGCTCGGGCGCCATGACGAGCACCTCGCCCACGGTGTCGTACCCGGCGCGGCCCGCGCGCCCCGCGATCTGGTGGAACTCGCGCGCGGTGAGGTGGCGCATGCGCTCGCCGTCGAACTTCACGAGGCTCGTGAGCAGCACGGTGCGGATGGGCACGTTGATGCCCACGCCGAGCGTGTCCGTGCCGCACACGACCTTGAGCAGCCCGGCCTGCGTGAGGCGCTCGACCACGCGCCGGTACTTGGGGAGCATGCCCGCGTGGTGCACGCCGACGCCGTGCCGCAGGAACTTGCTGAGCGTCTTGCCGAACCCGGTGCCGAAGCGGAAGTCGCCCAGCTCGGCGGCGATCGCCTCCTTCTCCGACTTGGTCGCGACGTTCATCGACAGCAGCGACTGCGCGCGCTCGACGGCGTCCTTCTGCGTGAAGTGCACGACGTACACCGGGGCGCGGCGCGTGCTGACGAGCTCCTCGATGACCTCGGTGAGCGGCTCGACGACGTAGCTGAAGTGCAGCGGGACCGGCCGCTCGGCCGTGGTGACCTCGGCGACGGGGCGCCCCGTGCGCTCCTCGAGCTCCTCGACGAACCGCGTGGTGTCGCCGAGCGTTGCCGACATGAGCAGGAACTGGGTGTTCGGCAGCTCGAGCAGAGGGACCTGCCACGCCCAGCCGCGCTGCGGGTCGGCGTAGAAGTGGAACTCGTCCATGACGACCTGGGAGATCGCGTCCTCGTCGACAGGTCCGGCAGCGGCGCCGTCGCCGCCGCCGCGGCGCAGCGCGATGTTCGCGAGGATCTCGGCCGTGCAGCAGATGATCGGCGCGTCGGGGTTCACGGCGGAGTCGCCCGTGGTCATGCCGACGTTCTTGGACCCGAACGCCGCGACGAGCGCGAAGAACTTCTCGCTCACGAGCGCCTTGAGCGGCGCGGTGTAGTACGTGCGGCCGCCGCGGCCCGACCGGTGCGCGGCGAGCGCGGCGAACTGCGCACCCATCGCGACGAGCGACTTCCCCGAGCCCGTGGGCGTCGACAGGATGACGTGCGAGCCGGTGACCAGCTCGATGAGCGCCTCGCTCTGGTGCGGGTACAGCTCCAGACCCTGCTCGGTCGCCCAGGTGGTGAACCCCTCGTAGAGCGCGTCCGGGTCGGGGGCCTTGCCCGTCGGGGCGGGCACGTGCGCGAGGAGAGCCGGGGTGCGGCCGGTCGTGGTGGTCACGGGACGAGTCTGTCAGGTGTCGGGCGCACCAGGTGTCGGTCCGGCAGGCTCGACAGCGCTGTCAACGTGTGCGAGGGTATGCCGCGAGTCACCGACGACCACGATCCCACGACGCCGTGGGGGCAAGGGGAGCACCACATGCGCACCGACAGCGCGACCGAGCCCGGTCACCGTCCTCGTCCGTCCCGGTCCGGACCACCACGCCCGGCGCGAGCCCGGCGCCGCACGAGCGCCGCCGTCGCCCTCGCCACGGCGGCGAGCCTCGCGCTCCCGCTCGCCGCGCACGCCACGCCCGTCCCGGCGTCCGCAGCACGAGCCGAGGCCACGACGGCGGTCGCCGTGGTCGACGCCCCGCTCGTGGACTACGTGAACCCGTTCATCGGGACCAAGGACGACGGCAACACCTACCCCGGCGCGGCCGTGCCGTTCGGCATGGTCCAGCTCTCGCCGGACAACGGGCACAACGTCGGCTACGACTACGACCGCACGTCGGTCCGCGGCTTCTCGCTCGTGCACCTCTCGGGCGTGGGCTGCGGGCTCGGCGGCCCGCTCCCGGTCCTCCCGACGACCGGCCCCGTCACGTCGACGGACTACGGCCAGTACGCGCTCGGCTTCTCGCACGACGACGAGGAGGCCTCGCCCGGCTACTACCGCGTCGGCCTCCAGGCGGCCGCGGGCACGATCGACGCCGAGCTCACCGCGACCGCGCGCACGGGCGTGCAGCGCTACACGTTCCCGGCGACGACGCAGGCCAACGTGCTGCTCAACGCCGGGCAGGCCCTCAACCGCGTGACCGGGTCGGACGTCCGCGTGGTCGACGACCGCACGGTCGAGACCCGGATCACCGTGCGCGGCTTCTGCCAGGACACCGAGCCGCAGACGATCTGGACCCGCACGACGTTCGACCGCCCCTTCGTCGCGCACGGCACGTGGGACGGCGAGACCGTCATCGCGGGCTCCGACGCGGCGTCCGGCGGCGAGGGCCGCCGCGGCGCGTACGTCACGTTCGACACCACCGACGGCGACCTCGACGTCGAGGCCGTGACCGCGATGAGCTACGTCGGCGCCGAGGGCGCGGCGGCGAACCTCGCCGCCGAGGCCGGCACGTTCGACGCCGTGCACGACGCCGCGCGTGCGGCCTGGGAGGAGCGGCTCGGCCTCGTGCGGGTCGCGCAGGGCGCGGAGGACGACCTGCGCACGTTCTACTCGTCGCTGTACCGCAGCTTCCTCGCGCCGAACGTCGGGTCCGACGTCGACGGGCGCTACCGCGGCTGGGACCAGGAGGTCCACGACGCGGAACCGGACTTCACGTACTACCAGAACTACTCGCTCTGGGACACGTACCGCACCCAGCAGCAGCTCCTGTACCTGCTCGCGCCCGACGAGTCGGCCGACATGGCGCTCTCCCTCGTGCGCCAGGGCCAGCAGGGCGGCTGGCTCCCGCGCTGGGGCTACGGCACGGTCGAGACGAACATCATGACCGGCGACCCGGCGACGCCGTTCCTCGTCAGCGCGTGGCAGCAGGGCCTGCTCGCGGGCCACGAGGAGGAGGCGTACGCCGTCCTCCAGCAGAACGCCGACGGCGTCCCGCCCGCCCACTCGCCGTTCAACGGGCGCGCGGCGAACGTCGAGTACCTGCGCGACGGGTTCGTCCCCCACGAGCCCGCGCGCTCGGGCAAGCCGGGTGACTACGACCTCCAGCACGGCGCCTCGGCGACCATGGAGTACGCCCTCGCCGACGCGATGCTCTCGACCATGGCGCGCGGCCTCGGCCACGACGAGGACGCCGACCGGTACGCGGCCCGCGGCCAGAGCTACCGCAACGTGTTCGACCCGCGCACGAGCAACTTCCGGGCGCGCAGCGCCGACGGCTTCTTCGTCGGCGACGCGGACCCCGCGCACTCGGACGGGTTCCACGAGGGCACGGCCGTCCAGTACCAGTGGCTCGTGCCGCAGGACGTGCCGGGCCTGTTCGACCTCATGGGCGGCACCGACGCCGCGATCGACCGTCTCGACGCGTTCTTCGCGTACGACGAGCTCGTCGCCGACCCCGCGCGCGTCGCGAGCGAGGTCTGGGTCAACGGCACGTACGACTACTACGGCTGGGAGACGTACAACCCCAACAACGAGCCGAACCTCCACGCCCCCTACGTGTACCTGTGGACCGGCCAGCCGTGGAAGACGACCGACGTCGTGCGCGCGGCGGCGACGCTCTTCACCGACGGCCCCGACGGCGTCACGGGCAACGACGACCTCGGCACCATGTCCGCGTGGCACGTGCTGTCGTCGATCGGCGTGTACCCGATCGTCCCGGGCACGGACCTGTGGGGTCTGACGACCCCCCTGTTCGACGACGTGACGATCACGCTCGACCCCGAGGTGTTCGGGCGCGACTCACTGCGCCTCACCGCCGAGGGCGTCGCCCCCGACGCGCACTACACGCAGTCCGTGTCGCTCGGCGGCGAGCCGCTCGACCGTGCCTGGGTCACGGGAGACGAGCTCACCGCGGCCGGCACGCTCGACGTGACCGTCGGCACCGAGCCGTCCGCGTGGGCGACCGACCCCGCGTCCTCGCCGGGCGCCGTCGTGCCCGCGGACGGCACGGTCGAGCGCCTGTTCGTCGGCGCGACGCCGCGGCAGCCGGTCCTCACGCCGGGCGGGCAGACCGACGTCGCCGTCCAGGTCGTCGCGCAGGGCGCGGGGACGTCCAGCGGGACCCTGGAGGTGACGTCCGACGGTGCGGTCACCGCGACGACCGACCTCGCCGACTGGACCGCGAAGTCCGACGGCCTGCCGGCCACGGTCGAGGGCACGGTCACGCTCGCCGCGCCCACCGACGCCGAGCCGGGTCTCCACACGGTGCGGCTCGTCGTGCGCGACGCCGCAGGGACCGAGGCGGTGCGCGAGGTGCAGGTCGTCGTCTCGGGCGAGTCGTGGATCGCTGGCGCGTTCGACAACGTCGGCATCGGCGACGCCGGGGCAGCCAACGCGAACCTCGACGGCTCGGGCGCCTACCTCCTGCGCGACCTGCTCGCGGACCTCGGCGCCGTCCAGGGCCTCGAGCTCACCGTGCCGGGCACGGACCTCACCTACACGCTCGGTGCCCCGCCGGCGGGCGCGCCCGACAACGTCGCCGCGAGCGGCGAGGTCATCGAGGTGCCCGAGCACCTGCGCTCGGCCCGCCACCTCTCGGTGGTCGGGACGAGCACGCACGGCACGCACGGGGGCGGCCTCGTCCTCGGGTTCGCCGACGGCACGTCGCAGAGCGTCGACGTGCGCCTCAGCGACTGGTGCACGGGCTCGCCCGAGCCCGGCAACATCACGGTCGCGAAGGCCGGGGCGCGCGGCGACCGCGAGAACGTGCAGAAGATCGGCTGCGGCCTCTACGCCACCGCGCCCGTCGCGATCCCCGACGGCAAGGTCCTGACGTCGGTCACGCTGCCGGACGACGAGCGGTTCCACGTGTTCGCGATCGCGACCGACGCGACGGGGGTCGCCCCCGCGCCGCAGGTCGAGGTCACGGCGCAGGCCCGCTGCCTCGGCGGCAAGGTCTTCGTCGCGGTGCGCGCGCTCAACACCGGCGAGCAGCCCGCCGCGATCGAGCTCGCGACCCCGTACGGCTCGAAGCTCTTCGGTGACGTCGCGCCCGGGGCGAACGCCTACCAGTCGTTCGCCACCCGCGCCGCCGCCGCCGAGGCGGGCGAGGTCACGGTCACCGTGACGACGCCCGACGGCGAACCCCAGCAGGTCACGGCCGCGTACGACGCCGCCGCCTGCTCCTGATCGACGGTGGCGCGGGGCCGCACGGTCCCGCACCACCGTCCTCCGCTCCTTCCCGCTCCTTCGTCCCGTGAGGAACCGCATGTCTCGAACACCTCCCGCGCGCACCACGGTGCGGCGCACCGTCGCCGCGCTCTCCGCCACGGCGGTCCTGGCCGCCGGCCTCTGGGTCGCCCCCGCCGTCGGCCTCGCGGCCCCGGCGGTCGCGGCCGCACCCGACCTCGTCGAGGACCCCGTCTCCCACGTCGACCCGTTCGTCGGCACCGGCCAGGCGACGGGCGTCGTCGGGGAGATCAACAACTTCCCTGGTCCGTCGATGCCGTTCGGCATGATGCAGCTCTCGCCCGACACCCAGGTCTCCGTGAGCAACGGAGACAGGGCGTACGCCGGCTACCGGTACTCGCACCAGGCGATCCGCGGCTTCTCCATGACCCACGCGGCCGCCGGGTGCTGGATCTTCGGCGACGTACCGATCCTTCCGGTGACGGGCGACGTCGGGCCGTACCCGTGGGACCGCAAGGAGGCGTTCAGCCACGACGCGGAGAGCGCCGAGGTCGGCCGGTACGCGGTCACGCTCCAGTCGTCGGGGATCGAGGCGGAGCTGTCGGCCGCGACCCGCTCGGGCGGGCTGACGTTCGACTACCCCGAGGGCGACGCCGCGTCGCAGGTGATCGTCAACGCCGCGGGCTCGCTCGCGAGCGTGCGCAACGCGACGGTCCAGGTCGAGGACGCGCGCACGGTCACCGGGTCGGTGACGAGCGGCGGGTTCTGCGGCAAGAACAACACCCACACGACGTACTTCGCGATCGAGCTCGACCAGGACGCGCAGGCGTTCGGCACGTGGCAGGGCACGACCGTCTCGCCCGGCGACCCGTCGGCCGACGGCAACGGCGCGGGCGCGTGGCTCACCTTCGCGCCCGGCGCGACGGTGCACGCGAAGGTCGGCATGTCCTACGTGAGCGTCGAGGGCGCGCGCGCCAACCTCGCGGCCGAGATCCCGGGCTTCGACTTCGACGCCGTCCGCGACGCCAACCGCGCCGCCTGGTCCGACCTGCTCGGCAAGGTCCGCGTCGCGGGGCAGGACGAGGACGACCTCACCATGTTCTACACGTCGCTCTACCACTCGCTCCTGCACCCGAACACGTTCACCGACGTGGACGGCCGGTACGTCGGGTTCGACGGAGAGATCCACCAGGCCCCCGAGGGGCACGAGCGGTACGCGAACTTCTCCGACTGGGACACCTACCGGTCGCTCGGCGCGCTCCAGGCGCTGCTGGCGCCCGACCGCGCGTCGGACATGGCGCAGTCGCTCGTCGAGGTCGCCGACCAGTCCGGATGGCTGCCGCGCTGGCCCGTCGCGAACCAGCACACTGGCCAGATGACGGGCGACTCCTCGGTGCCGCTCATCGCGAGCATGTACGCGTTCGGGGCGCGCGACTTCGACGCGGAGTCGGCGCTCGCGCACATGGTCAAGGGCGCGACGAGCGCCGCCCCGACCGCGAACGGCTACGTGCAGCGGCGCGGGATCGAGACGTATCTCGAGCGTGGATACGCACCGCAGACCGAGGAGTTCCGGGGCGACCACCGCGTCGTCGGCGCGTCCATCACGCTCGAGTGGTCGATCGCCGACTTCGCGATCGGGCAGCTCGCGGCCGCGCTCGGCCAGGACGACGTCGCCACCGAGTACGCCGCGCGCGGCCAGTGGTGGCAGAACGTCCACGACCCCGTGACCCGCAAGGCAGGCGCCCGGAACGACGACGGCACGTTCGTGCGGTCGCAGGGCGGCGGCGGGTTCGGTCAGGAGGGCTTCGACGAGGGCAACGCGGAGCAGTACACGTGGCTCGTGCCGCAGAACGTCGCGGCGCTCACCGAGGCGCTCGGCGGGCGCGAGGCCGCCGCGCAGCGGCTCGACGCGTTCACCGCCCAGCACAACGCCGGACCCAACGAGCCGTACCTGTGGATCGGCAACGAGCCGAACTTCGGCGTCCCGTGGCTGTACGACTACGTGGGCCAGCCGTGGCGCACGAGCGAGCTCGTCGACGAGCTCACGTCCACGCTGTTCCGCCCCGAGCCGAACGGCAAGCCCGGCAACGACGACCTCGGCGCCCAGGCCGGCTGGTACGTGTGGGCCGCGATGGGCCTGTACCCGACCACGCCCGGCACCGACGTCCTCGCGCTCAACGCGCCGCGCTTCGACCGCGTCGTGATCGACCTCGGCGAGGGCGACACCCTCGACCTGCGTGCTCCCGGGGCATCGAGCGGCGCCCGGTACATCAGCGGCGTCACGGTCGACGGCGCCGCGTGGGACGGGACCTCCCTGCCGCGCCACGTCGCGCACGATGGCGGCGTCGTCGAGCTCGCGATGTCGACCGAGCGCGACACCACGTGGGGGACCGCGGCCGAGGACGCGCCGCCGTCGTGGCGCGGCGGCGAGTCCGCCGTCGTCGCCGCGGCGGATCCGGGCCTCGTGACGGTCGCGCCCGGCGGGTCGGCCGACGCGTCGGTGGCCGTGCAGCTCTTCGGTGCCGACGCCGCGGACGTGCGCGTCGCGGTCGACGCTCCTAACGGCATCGGGGTCGGCGAGCCCGCGCTCGTCGACGACGGCTCGGGCCACCTCACCGGGACGGTCCCCGTCCAGGTGGGTCCCGGTGTCGCGTCCGGGTACCACGACGCGCGCCTCGTGGTCTCGGCCGGGGACGACGACGTCGAGGTGCCCCTCACCGTCCTCGTCGCCGCGCCCGGGTCGCTCGTCGCGGCCTACGACACGGTCGGCACCGCGCCCGAGGCGAACCGTGGCGTCGGGAACTTCGACGCGGCCGGCAACTCGTTCTCGCGCGAGGCGCTCGCCTCCGCCGGGCTCACGCCCGGGTCGGTGCACGAGGTCGACGGCCTGGCGTTCACGTGGCCGTCCTCGCCCGTGGGGCGCCCCGACTCGGTCACGCTCACCGGCGAGACCGTGCGGCTCGACGCCCCGACGAGCCGGCTCGCGTTCGTGGGCGCGGCGACCAACGGGACCCATCGCGGCACCGCCGTCGTGACGCTCGACGACGGCAGCACCGCGACCACGACGATTGGCTTCGGCGACTGGGTCCTGCCGAGCGCGGACGGGTCGCCCGTGGAGGGCAACTCGGTCGTCGCGAGGATGGACCGGCGCAACGGCGACAAGGACAGCGCGTTCGTGTTCGCCACCGCCCCGTACACCGCCCCCGAGGGCCGGCGCGTGGTCGCCGTGACGTTCCCCGACGTCGACGACCTGCACGTGTTCGCGATCGCGACCGAGCCGGCCACGGATGTGCACCTCGTGGACGTGACGGTCTCCCCGCGCTGCCTCGCCGGGACCCCGTACGTGGCGGTGCGCGCCGCGAACGTCTCCACGGGGGCCGTCGACGTCGACCTCACGACGGGCGTGGGCTCGCGGTCCTTCACGGCCGTCGCCCCCGGCGCGAACGCCTACCAGTCGTTCGCCGCCCGCGGTGCGACCGGTGACGTGGACGTCACCGTCACGGCCACGGGGGAGGAAGGGACGCAGACGGTCACGCAGACCGTCGTCGTCCCGCGCTGCTCCTGACCGACGACGGGCCCGCACCGACCGCTCGGTGCGGGCCCGTCCTCGTGCTCGACCGCCGTACCGCTCGACCGCTGTACCGCTGTACCGCTCGAACGCAGTACCCGCAGTACCCGCAGTTCCCGCAGTACCCGCACGACCGCACGCCCGGTCGGTGTCACCGACCGCACCCACGCACGACCGACATCGACGAGAGGGACGACCCATGACCGGTACGACGACGTACCCGGCCCCGCGACCCCGCGACCGCCGGACCACCGCGCCGCTCGCTCTGCTGGCAGCGCTCACGACGCTCGCGCTCGTGCTCGCCGCGGCGCTCCAGGCGCCCGCGGCGCGCGCCGCCGAGGGATTCACGCCGACCGAGGTGGTCGGCGCCGGCACGACCTGGCGCTACCTGGACGACAACACCGATCCGGCGGCGGGGAACGCGGACCGGACCGTGTGGGCCGACCCGGCGTTCGACGACGCCGCGTGGAAGACCGGCCGGCCGGGCTTCGGCGCGGTCAACGGGACCGCGAGCGGCATCGGCGGCGGCCACACCATCACGACCCTGCTCGACTACTGGATCACGCAGACGCCCAAGGTCGTCGTGCCCGCCTACTTCTTCCGCACGACCGTGACCCTCGACGAGGCGACGCTCGACGAGATCACCGGCCTGCGCGGGACACTCGTCTACGACGACTCCGCCACCGTGTACGTCAACGGCGAGCGCGTCGCCGGGTGGGGCGACTCGATGATCACGCGGAACCTGCAGTACCAGGACAAGGCCGGCGCGACCGCGCCGCTGCGCGAGACGCTCGTCATCCCCGCCGACGTGCTCGTCCCGGGCGAGAACACGATCGCGGTCGAGATCCACCAGTGCAACGAGACGAGCTCGGACGTCTACTTCTCCCTCGCGCTCTCCACCACCGACGACCCGTCGATGCCGTTCCCGCAGGACGTCCTCGACCGGACCTACGCGTCCGACGCGACGCCGTCGGCCCCGACCGGGCAGGACTGGTTCACCTGGGTGCTGCGCGGGTTCGCCGACCTGCGCGCGAACCACCCGGAGATCCTCTCGCCCAACGAGCCCGGCCAGCCCACGAGCGCCAACGACCTCGGCTCGCTCGCGCGCAACAACGCCTACGTCGCCGGGGACCTGCAGGTGCAGCGCGCCCTGACCGACGGACGCGGCTCCGCCTACGAGACCATGGCGGACGCGCTCGGCAGCGAGCTCGGGCCGATCTACCGCGACGCGCTCGCGGCCGGCCGGCTCCCCAAGACGAAGGCGCTGCTGTCCGGTCGCGTGGAGAAGTCGGTCGGCAACCACGAGCCCGCGAAGGCCGCCTACAACTACAAGCGGCCGTTCGTCCGGCTCGGCTTCACGTCTTCGGGCGGGCACGTCAACGCGTTCGACTCGGCCGGCAGCTACGAGGGCCTGCGAGGCAACGGCTCCTTCCCGAGCGGTCACACCAACCACGGGTACGCGCAGGGCACCGTGCTCGCGACGCTCCTGCCGGAGCTCGGCCCGCAGATCCTCGCGCGCACGTCGGAGTACGGCGACAACCGGCTCGTGCTCGGGTTCCACTACCCGCTCGACGTCATGGGCGGCCGCATCACGGGGCAGAACATCGCACAGCTCCGGTGGTCGGACCCCGAGTTCCGGGTGCTCCTCGAGCAGGCCCGCGCCGAGCTCGTCACGGTGCTGGAGCGGGCGTGCGGGGACGAGATCGCGGCGTGCGCGCAGGACCAGGAGAACTACCTGCCCGCCGACCAGGCGCTCGCCGTCTACGAGCAGCGCCTGACCTACGGGTTCCCGCGCGTCGGGGAGGCGGGCCGGGAGGTCCAGGTGCCCGCCGGCGCCGAGGACTTGCTGCGCACGGCGTTCCCCGACCTCACGGGCGACCAGCGCCGGCTCGTCCTCGCGGCGACCGCGCTCGACTCGGGCTACGCGCTCGACGTGGCGGGCGAGGCCGAGTGGCAGCGCCTCGACCTCGCGGCCGCCATGGCGGCGGACGTCGTCGTGAACGCCGACGGCACGCTCACCGTGGACGGCGAGGTCGTCGGCGGTCCGACGGCACCGCTCGTCGACGTCGAGACGTCCGCGCGGTGCCTCGCCGGCACGCCCTACGTCGCGGTCCGCGCGCGCAACGTGTCCGACGGCGCGCTCGCCGTCGCGCTCGCCGCCGGCGCGGGGGAGAGGGCCTTCGACGCCGTGGCCCCCGGCGCCAACGCGTACCAGTCGTTCGCGGTGCGGGACATGACCGACGACGTGCCGGTGACCGTCACGGCGACCGGTACGGGCGGCGCGACCCAGGAGGTCACGCGGGACGTCGTCGTCCCGACCTGCGGCTGAGGGACCGACCCGGGAGGCGGACCGCGCCACGGCGCGCGCCTCCCGGGTCGACCCCGGCCGTGACCGGTCCCTGGCGCCCCGACGACCGGTCGGGCACGCTGGTGCCCTCACCGACGACGGAGGCGCAGTGACCGAGGAGTACCGGGGCCGGCCGGCGGTCCACGCCGAGACGCCGCAGGAGTGGCGGGCGTGGCTCGCCGACCACCACGACGACCCCGAACCCGGGGTGTGGCTCCTGACGTGGCGGCGCGAGAGCGGCCGCCCGACGTACGGCTACGAGCCGTGGATCGAGGAGGCCCTCTCGTTCGGCTGGATCGACGGGCAGGCCGCGACGGTCGACGCCGACCGCCACGCGCTCTGGTTCACGCGGCGCCGGCGTGGCAGCCGCTGGACCCGGCTCAGCAAGGAGCGCGTCGCGCGGGTCGAGTCCGACGGTCGCATGACCGACGCGGGTCGCGCCGTCGTCGAGGCGGCGAAGGCCGACGGGTCGTGGACGCGGCACGACGACGCCGAGGCGCTCGTCGTGCCCGACGACCTCGCCGCGGCGCTCGCGGCCCGCCCCGGCGCGCGCGAGCGCTTCGACGCGTTCACGCCCGGCGTCCGGCGCTCGGTCCTCGGGTGGATCGTCGAGGCGAAGCGCCCCGAGACCCGGGCGCGCCGCGTCGCGGAGACCGCCGAGCTCGCCGAGCAGGGCGTCCCCGCGCACCAGCCGCGCCGGTAGACGGCGGTCAGCGCGCGACGCCGAGCGCGGCCGCCGTGGCGTCGTCGGCGGGGAAGAACGACTCGATCGCGATCTCGTCGAGCGTGACGTCACGCGGGGACCCGAACACCGTCATCGTGTAGAGGAAGGCGAGCTCGCCGTCGGGCGTCGCGAGCCGCAGCGGCACGACGGCGTCGCCCGCCGCCACGCGGTCCTCGTGCCCGTGGTCGGGCGGCGGGAGGTACCCCTCGACCTCCGCGAGCAGCGCGGCGAGCGCCGGGTCGCCCGTGCGCTCGAGCTGGCGCCGCACGCGGCGGCGCACGTGCCCGCCCCACTCGGCGAGGTTCGCGATCCGCGGCGCGAGTCCGTCCGGGTGCAGCGTCAGCCGCAGCACGTTGGTGCGCGGTGCGCGCAGGTGGTCGGGGACGTCGTCGAGGAACGCGCCCGCGGCCGAGTTCGCGGCCACGAGGTCCCAGCGTCCGTCGACGGCCATCGCGGGGAACGGCTCGTGACCGGCGAGCACGAGGTCGACGGCGCGCCGCGCCGCCGCGAGCGTGGCGGTGGACAGCGGCGTCTCCCGGTGCCGCGGCGCGTACCCGGCCGCGAGGTACACGTCGTTGCGCGCGCGCAGCGGCACGTCGAGCTCGTCGCACAGGCGGTCGATCATCTCCCGGCTGGGGCGTGCGCGGCCCGTCTCCAGAAAGCTGATGTGGCGCGCCGACACGTCGGCGCCGAGCGCGAGGTCGAGCTGCGAGCGCCGACGCCGCACGCGCCACTCGCGCAGCATCGATCCGACGGGTGCGTCCACGGGTGCCATGGACCCACCCTGCCGCCGGCGGCGACGCGCGCCAACTACCTCCGAGGTCATCGACACGGTGCGCCGGCCTGCCCGACGGTGGTGCTCCGGCCGTCCGCCGGACCGCAGGGCGCCGCGGACCAGGCGCCGACCCGAGGAGGGATTATGTCCGAGACGACGACGCGCACCGCGACCGCGGTCGAGCGCTACCTGGAGTTCTGGAACACCGCGGACGCGGCCGAGCGCGACCGGCGCGCGGCGCGGACGTTCGCGCGCGGGGTCGAGTACGTGGCCCCGGTGACGCGCGCCGAGGGGGCCGACGCCGTGCTCGCGTTCGCGACCGAGCTGCTCGGCCATCTCGCGGGCCACCGCTTCGAGGCGCGCACGGATCCCGACCTGCACGACGACCGGTTGCGGCTGCGCTGGCGCGTCGTCGCGCCCGACGGGAGCGAGTTCGCGACGGGCACCGACGTGCTGCACGTGCGGTCCGACGGGCTCGTGTCGTCGGTGACGACGTTCCTCGACCGCGCCCCCGACGGGTTCGCGGCGCACCACGCGTGAGCACCGGACGTCGGTGCGCACGCGGACCACCGCGCGGGGGACGGCCGTGGCCGGACGGACCGGTCGCGGCCGTCCCTCGCCCGACGGGTCACGAGAGGTCCCAGAGCAGGCGGTAGTAGGCGATGCGCTCGGGGTCGGGCTCGACGCCGTAGCCCGCGTAGAGGCTGTCCCGTAATCCGTCGTGGACAGTGCTCG
>NZ_WMKA01000150.1 GCF_009711085.1 Cellulosimicrobium composti | reverse complement strand
ATCAACGCGGCCCGCCGGTGCAGCGGGTCGTCCAGCCTGCTGTACAGGGCGTCGCCGGAGAGCGTCTCCAGTGTGCTGCGGGCCCGTTTGACCAGCGCCTTGACCTGCCGGTCCACCCCCTCCCGCCAGCGCGGAAGGATCTGGTCCCGGAGCGTCGCGGGGTCCAGTAACGGGCCGGAGCCGGGCGAGAAGCCGTAGGGCGTG
>NZ_WMKA01000015.1 GCF_009711085.1 Cellulosimicrobium composti | reverse complement strand
GCACCGACGCGCCGCCGCCGCCGCGCGCCTGGCCGGACCGCGACCCCGGCGCGGCCGCCCGCCTCGAGGCCGCGCGCGCCGTCGTGCAGGGCCTCGCGGAGCGGTACGCGCTCCCCGTCGAGAACGTGCTCCAGCCCGACGCGCTGCGACGCGTGTGCTGGACGCCGCCCGACCCGGCGGACGCGGCCGGGATCGCCGCGTTCCTGCGCGGCCGGGGCGCGCGCGAGTGGCAGGTGTCCCTCGTCGCGGAGCCGCTCGCGGACGCGTTCGAGCGCGCCGCGGCGGCCTAGGCGCGGGGTAGGGTCGTCCGCGTGCACGACGCGAACCTGACGATCCGGACAGTGACCGACCGCGCCTCCTGGGACGCGCGGGTGAACGACCTCGGCGGCCACCCCCTGCAGCTCTGGGGCTGGGGCGAGGTCAAGGCCACGGGCGCCTGGACCCCGCACCGCGTGGAGGCGGTGGACGCCGACGGCCGCGTCCGCGGGCTCGCGCAGGTGCTCGTGCGGTCGCTGCCCGCGCAGTTCAAGGCGCTGTGCCACGTGCCGCGCGGCCCCGTGATCGCCCCCGCGGGCGACGGTTGGGGCGCGGGCCCGGGCGTGGGCGACGACGCGACGCGCGACGCGGTGACCCGAGCGGTCGTGGCGTGGTGCAAGTCGGCCGTCGGGGGCGTGGGCATCACGATCGAGCCGGACTGGCCGGTCGGGACGCACCTCGCGCTGCCCGACGCGCGCCCCGCGGCGAACCCGATCCTCTACCCGGTCACGCTGATCCTCGACCTCACGAGGTCGCAGGACGAGCTGACGAAGGCGATGGGCAAGTCGACGCGGTACGACATCCGCAAGGCGGCGCGCACGGGGCTCGAGGTGCGCCGCGTGACGGACGAGGCCGAGGTGCGCCAGGTGCTCGACGTCTACCACGAGACCGCGGAGCGCGCGGGCTTCGCGCTGCACGACGACGAGTACTACCTCGCGATCCACCGCGAGCTCGGGGAGCACTCGGTGCTCGTCGCCGCGTTCTCGGAGGGCGCGCCCGTGTCCTTCGTGTGGTGCGTGTCGTCGGCGACGACGTCGTTCGAGCTGTACGGCGGGATCAACGACGCGGGGCGCAAGCTGCGCGCCAACGCGCCCGTGAAGTGGCACGCGATCACGCTCGCGCAGGAGGCCGGCCTCGTGCGCTACGACATGAACGGGCTGCTCAACGACGGGATCAGCGAGTTCAAGCGCAGCTTCGCGCAGCACGACGACGAGCTCGTGCACAGCGTCGACGTGCCGTTCTCGATGTGGTACTCCGCGTGGAACAAGGGTCTGCCGACCGCGAAGAAGGTCGTGCGCAAGCTGCGCGGGAGCCGCTGACCGCACCGTTCCCCCGGGCCCGACCGCCCGTCGAGAGACCCGGTATCGCACGATGCGATACCGGGTCTCTTCATGTCGTAGCATCGGTCTCGTGTTTTACCGATACTCGCGGTAGCGTGTATCGCACGTACGACCCGAGCGGTGCCGCTCCGGACACCGCCGTCCCGACCATCTGCATCGGATGGAGATGCCATGACCGTGGCCAACGAGGCCCCCACCGGCGCGACAGGCACCGCCGTCGACACCCCCGCCGGCTCTCCCACCCCGGCACCCACCCAGGCCGCGCGCCGCCGCCCGGTCCGCGACGTCGTCTTCGTCGAGGGCGTGCGCAGCCCGTTCGGCAAGGCGCGCCCCGACGGGATCTACGCCGAGACCCGCGCGGACGACCTCGCCGTGAAGACGATCCGCGAGCTCCTGCGCCGCCGGCCCGAGCTGCCCGCCGAGCGCATCGACGAGCTCGCGCTCGCCGCGACCACACAGACCGGCGACCAGGGCCTCACCCTCGGCCGCAGCGTCGCCGTCCTCGCGGGCCTGCCCAAGTCCGTGCCGGGCTTCGCGATCGACCGCATGTGCGCGGGCGCGATGACCGCCGTGACGACGACCGCGGCGAACGTCGCCGTCGGCGCGCAGGACGTCGTGGTCGCGGGCGGCGTCGAGCACATGGGCCACCACCCCATGGGCGAGGGGTCGGACCCGAACCCGCGGTTCGTCGCCGAGAAGCTCGTGGACTCATCCGCGCTCGTCATGGGCGCGACGGCCGAGAACCTGCACGACCGGTACCCGCACCTCACCAAGGAGCGCGCCGACGCGTACGCGGTCGCGAGCCAGGCCAAGTACGCCAAGGCCCTCGCGAACGGCGACATCGCCCCCGACCTCGTGCCGATCGCGACCCGGTCGACCGAGCTCGGCTGGGGCCTGGCCACCGCGGACGAGCTCCCCCGCCCCGGCACGACCCTCGACGCGATCCGCGACCTCAAGACGCCGTTCCGCCCCGGCGGCAAGGTGACTGCGGGCAACGCGTCGCCGCTCACCGACGGCGCGACGGCGTGCCTGCTCGCCGCGGGCGACGTCGCCGACGAGCTCGGTCTGCCCGCGCGCATGCGCCTCGTCGCGTACGCGTACGCGGGCGTCGACCCGGAGGTCATGGGCATCGGCCCGGTCCCCGCGACCGAGCGCGCGCTCGCGTCGGCGGGCCTGACGATCGACGACATCGGCCTGTTCGAGATCAACGAGGCGTTCGCGGTCCAGGTGCTCGCGTTCCTCGACCACTTCGGCATCGCGGACGACGACGAGCGCGTCAACCAGTACGGCGGGGCCATCGCCATGGGTCACCCCCTCGCGTCGTCGGGCGTGCGCCTCATGACGCAGCTCGCGCGCCAGTTCGAGCAGCACCCCGAGGTCCGCTACGGCCTGACCACGATGTGCGTCGGGCTCGGCATGGGCGGCACCGTCATCTGGGAGAACCCGCACCACGCCGACTACTCCGGCCACACCTTCGAGACCGCGGAGAACTGACGATGAGCGCACCGACCGACACCCAGACGCCCACCGCCTCCCCGGACGCGACGACCGCCGCCCCGCGCGGCGAGCGCGTCACGCACTCGCTCGTGCGCGACGTCGCCCTCCCCGGCGGCACGGGCACGCTCGCCCTCGTCACGCTCGACAACGGGCTCGACCACACCAAGCCGACGACCCTCGGCCCGGCGGGCCTCGCGGAGCTGCACGCGGCCCTGGAGACGCTGCGGCGGCGCGCCGCGGACGGCGAGATCGTCGCCGTCGCGATCACGGGCAAGCCGTACTTCCTCGCCGCGGGTGCGGACCTCACGCAGGCGGCGGCCGTCCAGGTGCGCGACGACGCGCTCGCGCTCGGCCGCGCCGGGCACGCCGCGTACTCGCTGCTGCAGGACATGGGCGTGCCGACGTTCGCGTTCGTCAACGGCGTCGCGCTCGGCGGCGGCCTCGAGGTCGCGCTGAACTGCACGTACCGCACCGTCGCGTCCGACGCCGGCGCGCTCGCGCTGCCCGAGGTCGGCCTCGGGCTCGTCCCCGGCTGGGGCGGCGCGTACCTCGTGCCGCGCCTGCTCGGCGTCGAGAAGGCGATGGACGTCATCCTCGCCCGGCCCGCCGCGAACAAGCCCTTCAAGGCGAAGGAGGCGTACGAGATCGGGCTCGTCGACGCGCTCTTCGAGGCGCCCGACTTCCTCGAGTCCTCGCTGCGCTGGGCCGAGGCCGTGCTGCGCGGCGAGATCGTCGTCGAGCGGCGCGAGCTCGACCCGCAGCCCGTGTGGGACGCCGTCGTCGCCGGGACGCGTCAGCGCCTCGACGCCGTGGTCGCCGGCTCGCGCCCCGCCCCGTACCGCGCGCTCGACCTCGTCGCCGCCGCGCGCACCGCCTCGCGCGAGGAGGCGTTCGCCGCCGAGGACGAGGCCCTCGCGGACCTCATCATGAGCGACGAGATGCGCGCGAGCGTCTACGCGTTCCAGCTCGTGTCGAAGGGCAAGCGGCCCCAGGGCGCGCCCGACGCCAAGCTCGCCCGCCCCGTCACCCGCGTCGGGATCGTCGGCGCGGGTCTCATGGCCGCGCAGATCGCGCTGCTGTTCGCCCAGCGTCTCCAGGTGCCGGTCGTCATGCGCGACCTCGACCAGGAGCGCGTCGACAAGGGCCTCGGCTACGTCCGCTCGACGGTCGAGAAGCTCGTCGGTACGGGCCGCATGTCCTCCGACACGGGCGCGCGCATCCTCGGCTCCGTGCACGGCACGACGGAGATCGGCGACTTCGCGGGCTGCGACGTCGTCATCGAGGCGGTCACCGAGATCCTGCCGCTCAAGAAGAAGGTCTTCGCGGAGCTCGAGGAGATCGTCTCCCCCGAGGCGGTGCTGCTCACCAACACGTCGGCCCTGTCGATCACGGAGATGGCGGCGGACCTGCGCCACCCCGAGCGCGTCGTCGGGATGCACTTCTTCAACCCCGTCGCGCAGATGCCGCTCGTCGAGATCATCCAGGCGGCGAAGACCGACGACGCCGCCCTCGCGACGGCGTTCGCCATGACGAAGAAGCTCCGCAAGACGGCCGTGCTCGTCGCCGACCGGCCGGGCTTCGTCGTCAACCGCCTGCTCATCCTGCTCATGGGCAAGATCGTCGAGGCGGTCGAGAACGGCACGCCCGTCGAGGTCGCGGACCGTGCGGTCGCGCCGCTCGGCCTGCCGATGCCGCCGTTCGCGCTGTTCGACCTCGTCGGCCCGGCCGTCGGCCTGCACGTCCTCACGTCGCTGCGCGAGGACCTGGGCGACCGCTTCCCGGAGTCCCCCGGCCTCCAGCGCATCGTCGACGAGCAGATCCCCGTCGTGCTCGACGCGCCGAAGGGTCTGCCCAAGCCGGTCGACCCGGCGATCCAGCGGGTGTTCGGCACGGCCGAGGCGGGCGGCCCGCGTGAGCTCGACGAGGCGGGCGTGCTCGACTCGGTGCTCACGGCGCTCACGGCGGAGATCGGGCTCATGCTCGACGAGGGCGTGGTCTCGAGCCCCTCGCAGATCGACCTGTGCATGATCCTCGGCGCGGGGTGGGGCTTCCACCTCGGCGGCATCACGCCGTACCTCGACCGCACGGGGTACAGCGAGAAGGTCCTGGGCCGGCGCTTCCTGCCGGACGGCGTCGCGAACGTCCCGGCGGCGTCGCGCGTCTGACGAGACCCGGCAGCGATCCGGCTGCCGAGCATGTGGTTGTGGCCCGTCCCGAGCTCGGGACGGGCCACAGCCGCATGTTCGGCCCCGTGGGCGGTCGAGCGGGCGGGTCAGTCGTCCCAGCCCATGCGCAGGACCTCGAACGCCACGGCGTGCGTGACGCCCATGCGCTCGCCCGTCGGGGCGCTCATCGACGCGAGGAACGCGGCCGGGTCGAAGTCCTCCCACCCGAGCCCGTCGAGGTACGCGGCGTGCGCGCGCAGGGACGCGACGCCGGCGTCGAACGTCGCGCTCACGTCGACGCCGTGCGCGGCGTCGGGCGAGGCCGCGACCCAGACCTGGCGCACCCCGCCCCACGGCTCCAGCGCGTCGGACTCGACCTGCTCGCGGAACACCCAGCGGTTGCCCGCGTCCCGCACCGCGTCGACGACCGCGCGCCCGGTCGCGACGTGGTCCGCCTGGTTGAGCATCCCGCCCGGGAACGTCTCGCGGTAGTTGCCGGTGATGACGACGTCGGGCCGGTGCCGCCGGACCGCCCCGGCGATCGCGCGCCGCAGGGGCAGCCCGTACTCGAGCACGCCGTCGGGCAGGCCGAGGAACTCCACCTCGTCGACGCCCACGATCCGTGCCGACTCGATCTCCTCCGCCTCGCGCACGCGCCGCGTCTCGTCGGGGTCCATCCCGTCGATGCCGGCCTCGCCGCTCGTGACCATGCAGTACACGACGCGCTTGCCCTGGCCGGTCCAGCGCGCGACCGCCGCGGCGGCGCCGAACTCCATGTCGTCGGGGTGGGCGACGACGGCGAGGGCCGTGGACCAGTCCTCGTCCAGCGGGGTGAGCGGGGGCAGGGCATCGGTCGAGGTCATGACGCCACGCTATGCCGTGGGGCACGGCGCGTCACGTCGGCCGGGACGGGTCCCGCGGCGCGTCGTCGACCGGGGCGTCCTCGACCGGGGCGCCCTCGACCGGGGCGTCCTCGACCGACGTCACGGCCGGGTCGACGAACAGGCGCGCGCGCTCGGCGTCGACCACGGCGCGCGCGAGCGACGCCTCGGACACGTCGACGGCCCCGGCGAGCTCCTCGGCGAGCGCGCTGCGCCGCGCGTACGCGTCGAACAGGCGCGCCTTGGTGCCGAGGAGGCGCAGGAGGTGCTCGTCGACGCTGTCCGCCGTGAGCAGCCGGTGCACCTGGACGGTCTCGACCTGTCCCATGCGGTGGGCGCGCGCGACGGCCTGCGCCTCCGTCGTGGGCTTGGTCTGCGGCTCGCACAGGACCACGACGGACGCCGCCTGGAGGTTGAGCCCCACGCCCCCGACGTCGATCTGGCTCACGAGCACGCGCGGGACCTCGGCCGCGGTGAAGTCGTCGACGACCGCCTGCCGTGTGCGGGCGGGCACGGACCCCGTGAGGGGTGGCAGGGCGAGGTCGCCGAGCGCGCGGGCGGCCGCGTCGACCACGTCGCGGAAGAACGAGAACACCACGACCTTGCGCCCGTTCTCCGTCGCCTCGCGCGCGATCTCCACGAGTCGGCGCAGCTTCGCCGAGTCCTGCGCGTGCTCGACTGCGAAGGCGGCCCGGCGCATGGCCATGAACGACCCGGCGGCGACCGCCTCGCGGTACGCGGCGCCGTCGACCGGGCCGAACCGCTCCCACTCGTCGACCTGCACGAGCTCGGGCAGCTCCTCCAGCACGTCCTCGGCGTTGCGTCGCAGGTAGGCGGGCGCGACGGCGCGCCGGAACGTCTCCGGCCCGGCCGCGCCGTGCGCCGGGTCGAGGCGCGCGGCGAGCGCCGGCTGGAGGTAGCCGAGGAGCGCGCGGAACTCGGCCACGTGGTTCTCCATGGGCGTGCCCGTGAGGAGGACGACGTGCCCGGTCGTGGCCGCGAGCGCCGCGACCGCCACGGACCGCTTCGCGAGCGGGTTCTTCACGTAGTGCGCCTCGTCCACGACGAGCGCGGCGGGTGCGGCGGCGGCGAACGTCTCGTGGCCGGCGCGCCGCAGGCCGGCGAACGTCACGACGGCGACACCGCCCTGGCTGTGCCACGCGCGGGCCGCCGCGTCGCGGTCCTCGCCGTGGACCGCGTGCACGGCGAGGTCGGCGTGCGCGCGCAGCTCGCGCACCCAGTTCTCGAGCACGCTCGCGGGGCACACGACGAGCGCGTGCGTCGCCCCGCGCGCGACGAGGTGCGCGAGGACGGCGATCGCCTGGACGGTCTTGCCGAGCCCCATCTCGTCGCCGAGCACGACGCGGCGCTGCGCGAGCGCGAAGCGCGCCCCGAACGCCTGGTAGCCGCGCAGCGACACGCGCAGCAGGGTCTCGTCGAGCGCCTGCGTCTGCACGCGGTCGACGAGTTCTGCGGGCAGGTGCCCCTCGGCCGCGGCGAGGTCGCGGCCCGTGGGGGCGACGCCGTCGAGCAGCGCGTAGTAGGCGGCGGACCGGCGCCGGAAGTCCTCCCAGGCGTCGTACGGGCGCGCGGGCTCGGCGAGCAGGGCGGTGACGCGCCGCGCCTCCTCGGCGAGCCCCGTCGCGCGCGCCCGCTCGGCGAGACCCGCGAGGGTCGTGACGGCGTCGAACGCCCGACGGCGGCGCTCGCCCCACGCCAGCAGGCGGCGCGGACCGCTGGCCGCCACGAGCGCGTCGTCGCGCACCCGCTCGTGCTCGGCGAGGGTGCCGCGCACCTGGTCGCCGTACCGCGCGACGGCGGCGTCGGCCTGGTCGAGCGTGTGCAGCGCCTGGACGAGCGCGGTCGCCACGGGGTCCGTCGGCGTGAGGTCGATGCGGAAGCGCAGGCTCTCGCGCACGGCGCGCGCGACCTGCTCGGCGGCGGCGAGCAGGTGCGTCGCCGTCTGGGGCCCGATGCCGGGGACCTTCTCGAGTCCGTCGCGCCCGAGCCGCGCGACCTCCCCGACCGTGCGCACGCCCGCGTCCGCGAGCGCCCCGAGCCGCAGCCGCTCGCGCGTCACGTCGCGCAGCGTCGCGACGTCGACGGTGTCGAGGCGCGCCAGGACCTTCTCCTCGCGGCTGTCGCCGAACGCGGCGCGCACCTGCTCGCGCGCCGTCCCGGGCGCCGCGGAGAGGGTCGCGAGCAGCGCGGCGAGGGCGTCCGCCCCCGCGACGACCGCCCGAGCGGTGGCGACGTCGGGCAGCGCCGCACGCGGCGCGGTCACGCGTGCCAGCGAGCGAGGGACTCGGCGACGTACGTCACGTCGTGCGTCGAGCCGTCGGCGATCGACATCGTCAGCTCGTACACGTCGTCGTGCGGAGCATGCAGCGCGACCCCGTTCATGCCGTAGAACACGACGACGGCGACGAGACCGAGCCGCTTGTTGCCGTCGACGAGCGCGTGGTTCTGGACGACGGAGAGCATCAGCGCGGCCGCCTTCAGGTCGAGCGACGGGTACGCCTCCTCACCGAACATCGAGGCGCGAGGACGATGCACGGCCGAGTCGAGCGCACCCCAGTCGCGGACGACCGGCTCCGCCCGGAGCAGCGCGCGCGCCGCGGCGAGCAGGTCCCCGACCTCGAGGTACTCGACCTCTCGCGACGCGACCACCTCAGGCGAGCTTGTCGAGCACGGGTCCGTACTCGCGGATCGCGTCCGCGATCAGTCGATCACGGAGGGCGTCGCGCTCCGCGCCGTACCGTCGTACGGCCTCACGGACGATCTCGTTCTGCGAGCGCCCCTCACGCTCCGCGGCCGCTTCGAGGACGCGCTTCTCGTCCTCGGTGAACCGCACGACCATCTGGCTGCCGCTCATCCCGCACCTCCCGACGTGGTATCACCACAGTATCGCTCCCGGCCGCGGGCACGCTCCGGCACTCTCACGATGACGTGCCGACCTCCGCAGTCCAGCGCTCCATCCGGGACTGCGCCGCGTCGAGGAACGCCGTCTTATCGAGCGTGTAGTCGTCGTCGGCGTCCGCGTGGCGCGCGGCGGCGACGCGCTTCGTCGCCTCGTACTTTCGAGACGGGAGAAGCGGCCCCGGGAGCACGGCGGTCCGGGGCCACTTCTCACGTCTCGGCGAGCGGGCGCTCGTCGGCGGGTCGGGTCAGTACGTCGTCAGGCCGTGGACGCGGAACTGGTCGCGCACGCGCTCGGTGAGCCCGGCCGACGGAGCGGGAGTGTCGTCGAGCTCGTACGTGCGCCCGAGCGCGTCCCACTTGTCGCGGCCCATCTGGTGGAAGGGCAGCACCTCGACGCGCGTCACCGTGCCGGGCCGGATCGCGTCGAGCGACGCCGCGTACGCGGCGACCTTCCCCACGTTGTCCGGGTCGTCCGTGAGTCCGGGGACGAGGACGAAGCGCACCCACACCTCGGGCGCGTGGCCGGTGAGCCCGCGCTCGGCGATCCGCCGCCCGAACCGCAGGGTGGGCTCGAGGTCGCGGCTCGTGACCTTCCTGTAGGTGTCCGGGTCGCCGGACTTCACGTCGAGCAGCACGAGGTCGGTGTCGTCGAGCATCGCGTCGGTCGCGTTGGCGCCGAGGAAGCCGGACGTGTCGAGCGCGGTGTGCACGCCCATCGCCTTCGCGCCGCGCAGGACGCGCGCGGCGAACGCGGGCTGCATGAGCACCTCGCCGCCGGAGAGCGTGAGCCCCCCGTGCGTGGCCCGGAAGACGGGCAGGTAGCGCCGGACGCGCCCCAGGAGCTCGTCCGCCGTGACGGGCCGACCGTCCTTCATGGCGAACGTGTCGGGGTTGTGGCAGTACAGGCACCGCAGCGGGCACCCGTTGAGGAACACCGTGAGCCGGGTCCCCGGCCCGTCCACGGCGGTGACGAGCTCCCAGGAGTGGACCGAGCCGAGCTCGCCCGCGCGCATCGCCGCGAGCTTGTCGGCCCGGTCCACGTCCGCGACCGTCAGCCCGTCCAGGCCCGCGCCCGCCCGGCGCGCGTGGCCTACGGGCGTGCCCGACGCCGCGGGCCCGGCCGCGGAGGACGGGGCACCCGGGACGTCGAGGCGCGTGGCGTCGTCGGGCAGGGTGCCCCCGGCGACGCCGCACCCGCGCGCCGTACGACCGGCGGGGCCGGGAAGGGTGACGGTCATGGCTGGTCTCCTCGCCCGTGCGTCAGAGCGCGCCGTGGAAGGTGCGCGAGAGCACGTCGAGCTGCTGCTCGCGCGTGAGGCGGACGAAGTTCACCGCGTACCCGGACACGCGGATCGTCAGCTGCGGGTAGTTCTCCGGGTGGTCCATGGCGTCCAGGAGCGTCTCGCGGTTCAGCACGTTGACGTTCATGTGGTACCCCTGCGACCCGATGTAGGCGTCCAGGAGGCCGGCGAGGTTGGTGACCTGCTCCTTCTTGGTGCGCCCGAGGCCGCTCGGCACGACCGTGTTGGTCAGCGAGATGCCGTCCTGCGCCTCGTCGTACGGCAGCTTGGCCACCGACAGCGCCGAGGCGAGCATGCCGTGCGTGTCGCGACCGTTCATGGGGTTGGCTCCCGGGGCGAACGGCTCGCCGGCGCGGCGGCCGTCGGGCGTGTTGCCCGTCGCCTTGCCGTACACGACGTTCGACGTGATGGTCAGGACCGACTGCGTCGGCACCGCGTCGCGGTACGTGGGGTGACGACGCACCTTGGCCATGAACCGCTCGACGAGGTCGACGGCGATCGCGTCGGCCCGGTCGTCGTCGTTGCCGAACGTGGGGTACTCGCCCTCGGTGACGTAGTCGACGACGAGGCCGCGCTCGTCGCGGACGACGGAGACCTTCGCGTGCTTGATCGCCGACAGCGAGTCCGCCGCGACGGACAGGCCCGCGATGCCGCACGCCATGGTCCGCAGCACGTCCTTGTCGTGCAGCGCCATCTCGATGCGCTCGTACGCGTACTTGTCGTGCGACCAGTGGATGCAGTTGAGCGCCTCGACGTACGTCGCGGCCAGCCAGTCCATCGTCGCGTCGAACTTCGCCATGACGTCGTCGAAGTCGAGCACGTCGCCCTCGACGGGCGCCGCCACGGGCGACACCTGCTTGCCCGTGATCTCGTCGCGCCCGCCGTTGATCGCGTAGAGCAGCGTCTTGGCGAGGTTGACGCGCGCCCCGAAGAACTGCATCTGCTTGCCGACCCGCATCGGCGACACGCAGCACGCGATGGCCGCGTCGTCGCCCCAGTGGGCGCGGATGAGCTCGTCCGACTCGTACTGCACGGCCGAGGTGTCGATCGAGACCTGCGCGCAGTAGTCCTTGAACCCCTGCGGCAGGTCGGGGCTCCAGAAGACCGTCATGTTCGGCTCGGGGGCCGGGCCGAGGTTGTAGAGGGTCTGGAGGAACCGGAACGAGTTCTTCGTGACGAGCGGGCGCCCGTCCTCGCCCATGCCGCCGATCGTCTCGGTGACCCACGTCGGGTCGCCGGAGAACAGGGCGTCGTACTCGGGCGTGCGCAGGAACCGCACGATGCGCAGCTTGATGACGAAGTCGTCGATGATCTCCTGCGCCTCGGACTCCGTGAGGCGGCCGGCCTCGAGGTCGCGGTCGATGAAGATGTCGAGGAACGTCGACGTGCGGCCGAGCGACATCGCGGCGCCGTTCTGCTCCTTCACCGCGGCGAGGTACGCGAAGTAGAGCCACTGCACGGCCTCGCGGGCCGACGTCGCCGGGCCCGAGATGTCGTAGCCGTACTCGGCCGCCATGTCCTTGAGCTCGCCGAGCGCGCGGATCTGCTCCGCGTGCTCCTCGCGCTCGCGCACGACGGCCTCGCTGAACGGGCGCGTGTCGAGCTCGAGCTTGTCGAGCTTCTTCGCGGCGATCAGCGCGTCCACGCCGTACAGGGCGACGCGGCGGTAGTCGCCGATGATCCGGCCGCGGCCGTAGGCGTCGGGCAGGCCGGTGATGATGTGCGACGAGCGCGCGGCGCGCACGTTCGGCGGGTAGACGTCGAACACGCCCTGGTTGTGCGTCTTGCGGTACTCGGTGAAGACCTTCTTCAGGGTCTCGTCGACCTCGTAGCCGTAGGTCGCCAGCGCGCCCTCGACCATGCGCCACCCGCCGTTCGGCATGATCGCGCGCTTGAGCGGGCCGTCGGTCTGCAGGCCCACGATCACCTCGTGCGCCTTGTCGATGTACCCCGGCGCGTGCGCGGTGATGCCCGCGGGCGTGTGCGGGTCGACGTCGTAGACGCCCCGCTCGCGCTCCTCGGGGAACATCGCCGAGAGCGCGGCCCAGATGCCGGTCGTGCGCTCCGTGGGCCCGGCGAGGAACGACGCGTCGCCCGTGTACGGGCGGTAGTTGCGCTGGATGAAGTCCCGCACGTCGACCGTGTCGCGCCACGGCCCGTCGGTGAAGCCCTCCCACGCGGGGACGTGGGCGGAGTCGGTGCTCGGGGCACCCTCCGCGCGGACGCCGCTCGTCGTGCCGGGTGCCTCGGAAACGCTGGTCATCTGGACCTCCCTCGTGCCTGACGCGCGGGTCCGCGCGCCGGCCGGAACCGCCGGTCCCGCGAGGCCCCGGGTGGAGGCTCTCGGTCGAGGTCCGGCGGGCTCCTTCGCCACCTCCAGGCTAGGTTCGCGAGGCCACCCGCGGACCGGTTCCGGGACGTCCGAGGACCTAGGTCCCGAGGCGGGCGGGACCCGCCGGGAACGGCGGGATGCTGCGCCTCCCGAGCGGTTCGTCACCTCCAGTCGGGGGCCCTTGTGATGACCTTCACAAGTGCCCAGGAGCCTCGTGCACCACCCGCCCGGGACGTCGGTGACGCACGACACGGACGCACGTCACACGCTCGCCCGACGAGAAGACGCCTTCCGTGTGAGACTTCCCGGGTGAAGCGCACCGTAGGGGTCGAGGAAGAGTTCCTGCTCGTCGGCGACGACGGGCAGCCCGTCGCCCGTGCCGCCGAGGCACTGGAGGCGTCGGGCACCGACGACAAGGGCGGCGGCACAGGGTCGCTCGAGTCCGAGTTCATGGAGGAGCAGCTCGAGACGGCGACGCACCCGCGCCGCGAGCTCGACGACCTCGCGACGGAGATCCGCGACGGCCGACGCCGCGCCCAGGAGGCCGCGGACACGGTCGGCGCGCGCGTCGCCGCGCTGTCCACCTCTCCCCTGCCGTTCGAGGGGACGACGGTCTCCCGGCTGCGCTACCTCGAGGCGCGCGCCGCGTTCGGGCTCACCGCGCGCGAGCAGCTCACGAGCGGGTGCCACGTGCACGTCGCCGTCGCGGACGACGTCGAGGGCGTCGCCGTGCTCGACCGCATCGGCCCCTGGCTCTCGACGCTGCTCGCCCTGAGCACGAACTCCCCGTTCTGGCAGGGCGAGGACAGCGGGTACGCGAGCTTCCGCTCGCAGGTCTGGTCGCGCTGGCCGACGGCGGGACCCACCCGCGCGTTCGGCACGCCCGAGGCGTACCGCGAGGCGGTCGACGGGCTCGTCGCGACCGGGACGATCCTCGACGAGAACATGGTCTACTTCGACGCGCGCCTGTCCTCGCGGTACCCGACGGTCGAGATCCGCGTCGCCGACGTGTGCCTCGACCCCGACACCGCGACGCTCGTCGCGGCGCTCAGCCGCGGGCTCGTGGAGACCGCCGCGCGCGAGGCCGCGCAGGGCACCCCGCCCCCCGAGCTGCGCCCGGAGATCCTGCGCACCGCCGCGTGGCGCGCGGGCCGCTCCGGCCTCGAGGACGACCTCGTCTCGCCGCTGACCTGGCGACCGGCGCCCGCGCACGACGTCGTCGGCCAGCTCGTCGCCCACGTGCGCGACGCGCTCGTCGACGCGGGCGACCTCGACGCCGTCACCGAGCTGCTGGGCCGCGTGTGGTCGGGAGGCAACGGCGCCGCGCGCCAGCGCGCGTGGTTCGCGGCGTCCGGGGGCGACCTGCGCGCCGTCGTCGAGAAGGCCGTGGAGGTCACGCACTCCTGAGCCCCGCGCGCCCGTGGCTCTCGTCGGGCCTACGGGCGCGCGGGCGCCGGTCCGGCGGGTGCTGCGAGGGCGCGCACCGCCGCGACGACGTCGTGCACCGTGCGGCCCACGACGTCCGGGGCCGGGCCGTCGCCCGCGTCCCGGCCGTGCGACACCCACCCGGTGCGCACCTCGGCGGCGCGTCCCGCCGCGACGTCCGCGTGCAGCGCGTCCCCGACCATCCAGACGTCCCGGCGGTCCGCGCCGTCCGCACCGACACGCTCGAGCGCGACCTCCAGGAGCCGGGGGTCGGGCTTGGCCGCGCCCTCCTCCTCGGACACGACGACCGCGTCCACGTGCGGCGCGAGCGCGCAGCGCGCGATCTTGCCGCGCTGCTGCGCGGAGGTCCCGTTCGTCACGACGACCACCCGGTCGCCCTCGGCGCGCAGCCCGTCGAGCAGCGCGGGCACACCCGGGTACGCGCGCACGTGCGCGAGGATGCCGGCGCGGAACCGCTCGACCACCGCGGGCAGGTCCGCCTCCCACCCGAGCCGGTCGGCGATGACGCGCGCCACGTCGGTCTTGCGCGCGAAGCCGCCGCCGTCCGCCGCGACGATCGCCGCGAGGTCGTCGCCGCTGCCGCCGGCCCGCGCGACCGCGTCCGCCGCCCAGAGCGCGAACGCGTCGTCGCGCCCGACGAGCGTGTTGTCGAGGTCGAGGAGCCAGATCACGCGTCGGACCCTACCCGCGCGCGGCACCGGTCCGGAGGGTGGTCCGGCGCGCGGACCCGGGGCCCACCCGGCCGGGTCTGCCGACGCACCCGGCCGGGTGCGTCGGTGCGCCCGGGCGTGTGCCCGCCCGCGCGGGGGCGTCAGTCGTGCGCGAGCGTCGCGAGCGCGTCGAGCACGTCGCGCGCGACGTCCGCCGCGGTGAGGCGGTAGGTCGCGGCCACCTGGTCGCGCGTCGCGTGGTCGAGGAACTGGGCGGGCAGGCCGAGCGCGTGCACCGGCGTGCGCACGCCCGCCTCGAGCGAGCGCTGCGCGAGGAGAGCGCCCACACCGCCGTCGGCGACGCCGTCCTCGACGCTCACGACGAGGTCGTGCTCGCCCGCGAGCTTGACGAGCGCGCTCGGCATCGGGAGCACCCACGTGGGCGAGGCGACGGTGACGTCCACGCCGTGCGCGGTGAGCGACTCGGCCGCACCGAGCGCGACGCGCGCCATCGACCCCGGCCCGACGAGCAGGACCCGCGCGCGCGGTGCCGCGTCCTGCGCAGCCGCCGGGGCGTCTCCCGGCACGGCGAGCAGGTCGACGCCGTCCACGGTGTCCACGGCGGGCAGCGGATCCGAGAGCGCGCCCTTGGGGTAGCGCACGACCGTCGGCGCGTCGTCGACGTCCACGGCCTCGCGCAGCGCCGTCCGCAGCGTCGCCTCGTCGCGCGGGGCCGCGAGCCGCAGGCCCGGCACGACGCGCAGCATCGCCATGTCCCACATGCCGTTGTGGCTCGCGCCGTCGTCGCCCGTGATGCCGGCGCGGTCGAGCACGAACGTCACGCCGGCCTTGTGCAGCGCGACGTCCATGAGGACCTGGTCGAACGCGCGGTTGAGGAACGTCGCGTAGACGGCGACGACGGGGTGCAGCCCCGCGAACGCCATGCCGGCCGCCGACGTCGCCGCGTGCTGCTCCGCGATGCCGACGTCGAACGTGCGCTCGGGGAAGGCCTGTGCGAACGGCTTGAGGCCCACGGGCTCGAGCATCGCGGCGGTGATGGCGACGACGTCGGTGCGGCGACGCCCGATCTGCACGATCTCGTCGGCGAACACGCCGGTCCAGCCGAACCGCGAGGGCGCCACCGGCAGACCCGTCTCGGGGTGGATCTTGCCGACGGCGTGGAAGCGGTCGGCGACGTCCTGCTCGGCCGGGGTGTAGCCACGGCCCTTCTCCGTGATCGCGTGCACGATCACGGGCGCGCCGTACGCCTTGGCACGACGCAGCGCGTGCTCCATCGCCTCGACGTCGTGGCCGTCGACGGGCCCGACGTACTTGATGCCGAGGTCCTCGAACATGCCCTGCGGCGCGACGACGTCCTTGAGGCCCTTCTTCAGGCCGTGCAGCCACTCGTACGCGAACCGCCCGGGCGCGCCCGACCGGTTGAGCGTGCGCTTGCCCCACTGCAGGAAGCTCTCGTAGCCGTGCGTCGTGCGCAGCGTGGACAGGTGGTGCGCGAGGCCGCCGATCGTCGGCGAGTACGAGCGCCCGTTGTCGTTGACGACGATCACGAGGCGCCGGTCCTGGCTCTCGGCGATGTTGTTGAGCGCCTCCCAGGCCATGCCGCCCGTGAGGGCGCCGTCGCCGATGACCGCGACGACGTGCCGGTCGGTGAGGCCGCGCACGACGTTCGCCTTCGCGATGCCGTCGCCCCACGAGAGCGCGGTCGACGCGTGCGAGTTCTCGACGACGTCGTGCTCCGACTCCGCGCGCGACGGGTAGCCCGAGAGACCGCCCTGCTTGCGCAGCGCGGAGAAGTCCTGGCGCCCCGTGAGCAGCTTGTGCACGTAGGACTGGTGGCCCGTGTCGAACACGAACGTGTCCGTGGGCGACGAGAACACGCGGTGCATCGCGATCGTCAGCTCGACCACGCCGAGGTTCGGGCCGAGGTGGCCGCCCGTGCGCGAGACCGAGTCGACGAGGAACGCGCGGATCTCCGCGGCGAGCTCTCGCGCCTGCCCCGGGGTCAGCCGTTGCACGTCCTCGGGCGAGGTGATCGTGCCAAGCAGGCTCATGCAGATGCTCCGTTCCGTTCCCGTGCGTCCAGCCCGACAACTCTAGGTGGTCGCGGCACGTGACCCGCGCACCGGTGCGCGGGGCGACGGGACCTTCACGTCATTGACGCACACTCCGGCGCCCGACGCACGGACCGCGCGCGAGCGGAAGATCACTTCCGCACTGCGGACAACGGCGGTGCCCGACCTCGTACGATGGACCCATGCGCTTCCTGCCCGGACAGTCCCCCGCGACCGACCTGACGTACGGCGACGTCTTCCTCGTCCCGTCGCGATCGGAGGTCGCGTCGCGCTTCGACGTCGACCTCTCCTCCGACGACGGGACGGGGACCACGATCCCGGTCGTCGTCGCGAACATGACGGCCGTCGCCGGTCGCCGCATGGCCGAGACGGTGGCCCGCCGCGGCGGCCTCGCGATCATCCCGCAGGACGTGCCGACCGACGTCGTCGCGGACGTCGTGGCCGACGTGAAGTCGAAGGACCCCGTCATCGAGACCCCCGTCGTCGTCGGCCCGCACGACACGGTCCACACCGCCCTGACGCTCGTCGGCAAGCGGTCCCACGGCGCGGCGGTCGTCGTGGACGGCGGGCGTCCCGTCGGGGTCGTCACGGAGGCCGACTGCGCGGACGTCGACCGCTTCACGCAGGTGCACCAGGTCATGACGACCGAGCCGCTCGTGCTCGACGCCGCCGTGCTCGACGGCGGCCGCGCCGGCCTCGAGGCCGCGTACGAGCAGCTCCACTCGGCCCGCCTCAAGGTCGCGCCCGTGACGCGCGACGGGTCGCTCGTCGGGGTCCTCACCCGCAAGGGCGCGCTGCGCTCGTCCGTGTACACGCCCGCGCTCGACGCGCTCGGCCGCCTGCGCGTCGGCGCCGCGGTCGGCATCAACGGCGACGTCGCCGCGAAGGCGAAGGAGCTCCTCGCGGCGGGCGTGGACGTGCTCGTCGTCGACACCGCGCACGGCCACCAGGCGAAGATGCTCCAGGCGCTCGACGCGGTGCGCTCGGTCGGCCCGGACGTCCCCGTCGTCGCGGGCAACGTCGTCACCGCCGACGGCGTGCGCGACCTCGTGGCCGCGGGCGCGGACATCGTCAAGGTCGGCGTCGGCCCGGGCGCGATGTGCACGACGCGCATGATGACGGCCGTCGGGCGCCCGCAGTTCTCGGCCGTCCTCGAGTGCGCGGCGGCGGCGCGCGAGCTCGGCAAGCACGTGTGGGCCGACGGCGGGGTGCGCCACCCGCGCGACGTCGCCCTCGCGCTCGCCGCGGGCGCGTCGCAGGTGATGATCGGGTCGTGGTTCGCCGGCACCTACGAGTCGCCGGGCGACCTGCACGACGACGGCACCGGCCGCCTCTACAAGGAGAGCTTCGGCATGGCCTCGGCGCGCGCGGTCGCGGCGCGCACGGCCGGCGGGTCGCCGTTCGAGCGCGCGCGCAAGGGACTCTACGAGGAGGGCATCAGCTCCGGCCGCATGTTCCTCGACCCCCAGCGTCCGGGCGTCGAGGACCTGCTCGACCAGATCACGTCGGGCCTGCGCAGCTCCGCGACCTACGCGGGCGCCACGAGCCTCGCCGAGTTCGCCGAGCGCGCGGTCGTCGGCATCCAGTCGGCCGCGGGCTACGAGGAGGGCCGCCCGCTCCCGGTGAGCTGGTGACGGGCGACACGGTCTCGCGCACCTCCGCGCGCGACCAGCTCGCGGCGGCCACGCGCGACGGCGGCGCGTGGCCCGAGCCCTGGCGCCACGCCGTCGGCCCCGTGCGCGACGACGCCCGCCGGGCCGCCGTCCTCCTCCTGTTCGGCGTGCTCGACCACGCGCCCGCCGAGCACGTCACGCCCGCCGTCCCGCGCGCGCTCGACGTGCTCCTCCTCGCGCGCGCCTCGACGCTCGGTCACCACCCGGGCCAGGTCGCGTTCCCCGGCGGCCGCCTCGAGCCCGGCGACGACGGGCCCGTGGGCGCCGCGCTCCGCGAGGCGCGCGAGGAGACGGGGCTCGACCCGGACGGCGTCGACGTCCTCGGCTCGCTGGGCGAGCTCCCGCTGCCGGTGAGCAACCACCGCGTCACGCCCGTGCTCGCGTGGTGGGCGCGCCCCACGCCGGTCCGCGCCGTCGACGCGGCCGAGTCGGCGCACGTCTTCCGCGTCCCCGTCGCCGACCTGCTCGACCCGGAGCGCCGACGCACCGTCACGGTGCGGCACGCCCGCCGCGTGCACCGGAGCCCGGGCTTCCTCGTCGAGGCCGACGGCCGCGAGCACCTCGTGTGGGGGTTCACGGGCGGCGTCCTGGACGCGCTGTTCGACCGCCTGGGCTGGACCGAGCCCTGGGACCGCACGCGCACGGTCCCCGCCCCGCTCTGAGCCACCCTGCGTCGCGCCCGCGCGGCCGTGCGTCAGGAGCCGTCCGGCTCCGACCTTCCCGCGAGCCGCGTGCCGAACGCGGGCGTGCCCGTGAGCGTCGCGTACGAGCGCCGCACGACCTCCTCGAGCACGGCGAGGTCGACGGCGTCGAGGTCCTTGAGGTAGAGGCACCCCTTGCCGACCGTGTGCGGCCCGAGCCGGGCCAGCAGGTCGGTGTGGGCGTCCACGCCGTCCATGAGGTAGACCGTCGTCGCGGCCTTGCGCGGCGAGAAGCCGGCCGCCGCGGTGTCACCCTCGCGCCCGCTCGCGTAGCGGTAGTGGTACGAGCCGAACCCGACGATCGACGGCCCCCACAGGCGCGGCCGCTCTCCCGTGACGCGCGACAGCATCTCCACGAGCCGCCGGGCGTCGCGTCGGCGCACCGGGTGCTCGACCGACGCGAGGTACGCCTCCACGTCCGCGTCGGTCGGCTGGGTCTTGTTCTCGCTCGCGGCCATGGCACCAGTCTCTCGTGGCACGACGCCGTCGTGGCGAGATCGGCAGTCCCCTGCCGGTTCGGCACGTGCGACCGCCGATCTCGCCACGACCTGCCGATCTCGCGTCGGCCGCGCGCGGAACCCCGGAGACGACGGCGGGGCGCCCACCTCGAGAGGTGAGCGCCCCGCCGGGGCGTGCGTCCCGCTGGCTCAGGCGACGAGTCCAGCCGGTCGCCCGAGTCCTGCGTTCCGCTGCGGGCGAGTGCCTCGTTCCTCGGCCCTCACCCTGCGCCGCACTCCGGACTCAGGCGACGAGCGAGCGGAGCACGTACTGCAGGATGCCGCCGTTGCGGTAGTAGTCCGCCTCGCCGGGGGTGTCGATGCGCACGACGGCGTCGAACTCGACCGTCGTCCCGTCGCCCTTCGTCGCGGTGACCTTCACGGTCGACGGCGTGGTGCCGTCGTTGAGCGCCGTGATGCCCGCGATGTCGAACGTCTCGGTGCCGTCGAGGCCGAGCGACTCGGCGTTCTCACCCGCCGGGAACTGCAGCGGGAGCACGCCCATGCCGATGAGGTTCGAGCGGTGGATGCGCTCGAAGCTCTCGGTGATGACCGCCTTGACGCCCAGGAGCGCGGTGCCCTTGGCCGCCCAGTCGCGCGACGAGCCGGAGCCGTACTCCTTGCCGCCGAGGATGACGAGCGGGGTGCCCTGCGCGGCGTAGTCCTGCGCGGCGTCGTAGATCGTGTCCTGCGCGTTCTTCACGAAGTTGAACGTGTACCCGCCCTCGACGTTGTCGAGGAGCTGGTTGCGCAGGCGGATGTTCGCGAACGTGCCGCGGATCATGACCTCGTGGTTCCCGCGGCGCGAGCCGTAGGAGTTGAAGTCTCGGCGCGCGACGCCGTGCTCCGCGAGGTACTTGCCGGCGGGCGAGTCCACCTTGATGGCGCCCGCGGGGCTGATGTGGTCGGTCGTGACCGAGTCGCCGAGCTTGGCGAGCACGCGCGCACCCGAGATGTCCGTGACCGGCGACGGCTCCATGCCCATGCCGTCGAAGTACGGGGGCTTGCGCACGTAGGTCGACTCGGCGTCCCACGCGAACGTGTCGCCCTCGGGGGTCTCGAGCGCACGCCAGCGCTCGTCGCCCGAGAAGACGTCCGCGTAGTCCTTGGTGAACATGTCGCGGTCGATCGACGCGTCGATCGTCGCCTGCACCTCCTCCGGCGACGGCCAGATGTCCTGGAGGAACACCGGCTCGCCGTGCGGGTCCGTGCCGAGCGGCTCGCTGTCGAAGTCGAAGTCCATCGTGCCCGCGAGCGCGTACGCGATGACCAGCGGCGGCGACGCGAGGTAGTTCATCTTCACGTCGGGGTTGATGCGGCCCTCGAAGTTGCGGTTGCCCGACAGGACCGAGACGACCGACAGGTCGTGCTCGTTGACCGTCGCCGAGATCTCCTCGGCGAGCGGGCCCGAGTTGCCGATGCACGTGGCGCAGCCGTAGCCGACCAGGTGGAAGCCGAGCTTCTCGAGGTACGGCCAGAGGCCGGCCTTCTCGTAGTAGTTCGTCACGACCTGCGAGCCCGGCGCCATCGACGTCTTGACCCACGGCTTCGACGCGAGGCCGCGGTCGACGGCCTTCTTGGCGAGCAGCGCCGCCGCGAGCATGACCGACGGGTTCGACGTGTTGGTGCACGACGTGATCGAGGCGATGACGACGTGGCCGTGGTCGAGCTCGGTCTGCGTGCCGTCCTCGAGCGTCACGGGGACGACCTTGTGCGGGCGCTTCGCGCTGTCGGCGTGGCCCGGGGCGACCGGGTGGTCGGACTCGTTGTCGTGCGCGGCCGCCGCGATCGGGTCGGACGCGGGGAACGTCTCCTCGACCGACTCGTCGAGACCGGTGAACGGCGCGGCCTCGTGCGCGTCGACGTAGTCGAGGATCGCGGACGCGAACGACTCCTTCGCCTCGCCGAGCTCGATGCGGTCCTGCGGGCGCTTCGGGCCGGCGATGGACGGGACGACCGTCGACAGGTCGAGCTCGAGGTACTCCGAGAACACGGGCTCGACGTAGCCGTCGGCCTCCGGGTCGAGCCACAGGCCCTGCTCCTTGGCGTACGCCTCGACGAGCGCGAGCTGCTCGTCGCTGCGGCCCGTGAGGCGCAGGTAGTCGATCGTCACGCCGTCGATCGGGAAGATCGCGGCGGTCGAGCCGAACTCGGGGCTCATGTTGCCGATGGTCGCGCGGTTCGCGAGCGGCACCTGGGCCACGCCCGCGCCGTAGAACTCGACGAACTTCCCGACGACGCCGTGCTGGCGCAGCATCTGGGTGATGGTGAGCACGACGTCGGTCGCGGTCACGCCCGCGGGGATCGAGCCCGAGAGCTTGAAGCCGACGACGCGCGGGATGAGCATCGAGACGGGCTGGCCGAGCATGGCCGCCTCGGCCTCGATGCCGCCGACGCCCCAGCCGAGCACGCCGAGGCCGTTGACCATCGTCGTGTGCGAGTCGGTGCCGACGCACGTGTCGGGGTACGCGCGGAGCACGCCGTCGACCTCGCGGGTCATGACGGTGCGCGCGAGGTACTCGATGTTGACCTGGTGCACGATGCCGGTGCCCGGGGGGACGACCTTGAAGTCGTCGAACGCCGTCTGGCCCCAGCGCAGGAACTGGTAGCGCTCGTGGTTGCGCTGGTACTCGTACTCGACGTTGCGCTCGAACGCGTCGGCGCGGCCGGCGACGTCGATCTGGACGGAGTGGTCGATGACCATCTCGGCCGGCGCGAGCGGGTTGATGCGCGACGGGTCGCCGCCGAGCTCGGCGACGGCCTCGCGCATCGTGGCGAGGTCGACGACGCACGGGACGCCCGTGAAGTCCTGCATGATCACGCGCGCCGGCGTGAACTGGATCTCGGTGTCGGGCTGCGCGTCCGGGTCCCAGGACGCGAGCGCACGGACGTGGTCCGCGGTGATGTTGGCGCCGTCCTCCGTGCGCAGGAGGTTCTCGGCGAGGATCTTCAGGCTGTACGGGAGGCGCTCGACACCCTCGACGGCGGAGAGGCGGAAGATCTCGTACGAGTTCTCACCGACCTCCAGCGTTCCCTTCGACCCGAACGTGTCGACGCTGCTCACTCGTAGCTCCTTCGTGGCGAGACGGTGGCACGGATGCCATGGTTCAGGGGGCTTCGCCCAGCCTACGCCGGGCCGGCGCGCCGCCCCCGCCAGGCCCCGGAGGGCTGCTGGGGCGGTGGTCGGCGGCTCGTCCACGACCCGCTGCGACCTGCACCGCGACCAGCATACCCCATATATCTTGACGTCAAGATATATGGCTCGCACCCGTGTGCACGGCCCCGCGCCGCTCGTCGGCCGGGCGCCCGCCCGGAGGCCCGGGAGCGCCGTCGTCAGAGGTCGCAGTCGCAGAGCAGGTTGAGCTCGACGACCTGCTCCCCCTCCTCCGGGCGCGCCCACGCCTCCGCCTCGGCGCGCGTCGCGAAGCTCCGTCCCGCGAGCCGTCCGTTGGCCAGCAGGACGCTCACGCCCACGACGTCCCGGACGTCGTCCGTCTCTCCCGTCGTCACCCTCGGTCCTCTCCGCCCGCCGCCCTCGCGCGGGCCACCTGGTCGTTCCGCCCCTCTCCCGGGGAACGCGCGGGGAGGCGCGTTCATGCCCGGCGCGCGCACCGCTGCGACCCGACGGACCGAGGCCCGCCGAGCCCGGGCGAGGCTCAGCGCGTGAGGACGGCGACCGCCTCGAGGTGGTGCGTCATGGGGAAGAGGTCGAACGCGCGCAGCGCGGAGAGCCCGTAGCCGTGGTCGGCGAGGTAGGCGACGTCGCGCGCGAGGGCCGCCGGGTCGCACGCCACGTACACGACGCGCGACGGGCGACGGGCGGCGATCGCCTCGACCACGGCGCGCCCGGCGCCGACGCGCGGCGGGTCCAGCACGACGACGTCGGCGTCGGCCGGCTCGTCCGCGAGGACGCGCTCGACCGGCCCGTGGTGCAGCGTGACCCGGTCGATCCCGTGCGCGTTGCGTCGTGCGTCGCGCACCGCGCGGTCGTCCCCCTCGACCGCGACGACCGAGCCCGCGCTCCCGACCGCCTCGGCGAGCGGGGTCGTGAAGAGACCGGCGCCCGAGTAGAGGTCGAGCACGCGCGCGCCGTCGACGTCGCCCACCCCGTCGAGGACCGCGCGGGTCAGCGTGGCGGGCGCCTCGCGGTGCACCTGCCAGAACCCGGCGGCCGCGACGCGGTAGACGTGCTCCTGGTCGCCGAGGGCGACGCGCTCGACGACGCTGCGGCGCGCGTTGGGTCGCTGGTCGGGCGACCCGCCGCGCCAGGGCGTGCCGTCCACGAGGAGCACGGGCGCCGAGCCGACGGGGGCGACGAGCTCGATGCGCGTGCCGGGGCGCCACGTGCGCGTGAAGACCTTCTCGTGCACGGCGAGGTCCGCGGCGTCCTCGCTCGCGAGCGGCATCGACTCGAGCGGGACGACGTCGTGCGAGCGGAAGCGGTGCATGCCGGCCCGTCCCCCGCCGTCGGCCACGAGGTCCACGCGCGTGCGGTAGGCGAGGCCGCCGCGCTCGTCGTCGCCGGGCAGACCCTCGACCTCGACCTGAGGGTGAGACTCATCGAGGTCGATCCCCGCGATCCGGCGCAGCTGCTCGGCGAGGACGTCGCGCTTCCAGCGCCGCTGCGCGGGGAGGGCCACGTGCGCGAGCTCCCCGCCGCCCACCCCGCCGGGACCGGCCTCCGGCCACACCGACGGCACCCGGTCGGCCGACGCCTCGAGGACCTCGACCGCGTCCGCGCGCCAGAACTTCGCGGCGTCGCCGCCCTCCGTGACGCGCGCGCGGACGCGCTCGCCGGGCAGCGCGTGGCGCACGAAGACGACGCGGCCGTCGTGCCGCGCGACGCAGTGCCCGCCGTGCGCGACCGGGCCGACCTCGAGCTCGACCTCGACCTCAGGTCGAGGCTCGACGCGTGGCGACCGCCGGGTCTGGCGCCCCGAGCGCCGGCCCGGACGGCGCGGGACGTGCCGGGGCTCGAACGGGTCGGAGGGCACGGCGGGACCACGCGAGGAGGACGGCATGCCCCCAGTATCCCGGACGCGGCCGTCGCTCGCCGCCCGTCAGTAGCCGGTGAAGCGCTGGCGGAACCCCTCGCCCTCGAGGCCCGTCTGGCCCTGCGACGAGGAGAGCTGCCACGGCACGGACGCCACGACGACGCCGGGCGTGAAGAGCAGGCGGCCCTTGAGTCGCAGCGCGCTCTGGTTGTGCAGCAGCTGCTCCCACCAGTGCCCCACCACGTACTCGGGGATGTAGACCACCACGAGGTCGCGCGGCGACTCGCGCCGCACCGAACGCACGTAGGACAGCACGGGTCGCGTGATCTCCCGGAAGGGCGAGTCGAGCACGCGGAGCGGCACCGGGAGGTCGAGCGCCTCCCACTGGCGCATGAGCTCGTCGACGTCGTCCGGGTCGACGCCGACGGTGACGGCCTCCAGCACCGACGGGCGCGACGCGCGCGCGTACGCGAGCGCGCGCATCGTCGGCCGGTGGATCTTCGACACGAGCACGATCGCGTGCACGCGGCTCGGCAGGGCGCGCGCCGCGGTGGCCTCGTCGTCGCCGAGCGCGAGCTCGTCGCGCACCGTGTCGTAGTGCTTGCGGATCGACCGCATGAGCACGAACACGAGGCCCATGGCGAGGATCGCGATCCAGGCGCCGTGCGTGAACTTCGTGACGAGCACGATGACGAGCACCGTCGCGGTCATCGCGAGGCCGACCGCGTTCACCGCGCGCGAGCGGCGCATCCGCGAGCGCTCGCGCGGCTGGTGCTCGGTGCGCAGCGCGCGCGTCCAGTGCCGCACCATCCCGAGCTGGGAGAGCGTGAACGAGACGAACACGCCCACGATGTAGAGCTGGATGAGGCGCGTGACCTGCGCGTCGAACGCCCAGATGAGCACGATCGCGGCGACGGCGAGCGTGATGATGCCGTTCGAGAACGCGAGCCGGTCGCCGCGCGTGTGCAGCTGCCGGGGCAGGTAGCCGTCCTTGGCGAGGATCGAGCCGAGCACCGGGAAACCGTTGAACGCGGTGTTGGCCGCGAGGACGAGGATGATCCCCGTCACCGCCGAGACGACGTAGAACAGCACCGGCACGCCGCTGAACACCGTCTCCGCGAGCTGCCCGAGCACCGGGTGCTGCACGTAGTCGGCGGGCAGCGGCTCGCCGTCGAGCGCGAGCTGCGTGTGCGGGTCCTCCGCGTAGTGCACGCCCGTCGCGCGCGCGAGGAAGAGGATGGACAGCATCATCACGGCGGAGATGCCGCCGAGCAGCGCGAGCGTCGTCGCCGCGTTGCGCGACTTCGGCTTGCGGAACGCGGGGACGCCGTTGCTGATCGCCTCGACGCCCGTGAGCGCCGCGCACCCGGACGCGAACGCGCGCGCGACGAGGAACGCGCCCGCGATCCCGATCAGCCCCTGGTCGAACCCGCTCTCGGCCGTGAGCTCGAACCGCGCGCTCTCCGCCTGCCCCAGCGAGCCGGTGACGTACCGGAAGAACCCGACGACCGCCGTCGTGCCGATGGCCGCCATGAACAGGTAGACCGGCACCGCGAAGAAGGTGCCGGACTCCTTGACCCCGCGCAGGTTGACGAGCGTGAGCAGCACGACGAGACCGATCGCGAACGCCGCCTCGTGGTCGCGCAGCGCGGGGATCGCGCTCGCCGCGTACTGCGCTCCCGAGGAGATCGACACGGCGACCGTGAGCACGTAGTCGACCATGAGCGCCGACGCGACGCCGACGCCCGCGGTCGGTCCGAGGTTGACCGTCGCGACCTCGTAGTCGCCGCCGCCCGACGGGTAGGCGCGCACGTTCTGGCGGTAGGACGCGACGACCGTGAGGAGCACGACCACGACGGCGAGCCCCACCCACGGGGAGATCATCGTGGCGCTGAGGCCCGCGATCGCGAGGGTCAGGAGGATCTCGTCGGGCGCGTACGCCACGGACGAGAGCGCGTCGGACGCGAAGACGGGCAGGGCCACGCGCTTGGGGAGCAGCGTGTGGCCCAGGTGCTCGCTGCGGACCGGCCGCCCGAGCAGCAGCCGCTTCGCGGCATCAGCGATCTCCGACACGAGGCCTCATGCTATGCCCGCCGTCGCCCGGCCGCGCTGGTGCGCGCCGGGCGGGCCGCCGGACGGTAGCGTTCGACTCGTGCACTTCGTGATCATGGGCTGCGGCCGGGTCGGCGCGACCCTCGCCCAGTCCCTCGAGTCGAGCGGGCACTCGGTCGCCGTCGTCGACCAGAACCCTGACGCGTTCCGCCGCCTCTCCTCCGAGTTCACCGGGAAGAAGGTCACGGGCGTCGGGTTCGACCGCGACACGCTCGTGCAGGCCGGCATCGAGGACGCGTACGCCTTCGCCGCGGTCTCCGACGGCGACAACTCGAACATCCTCTCCGCGCGCGTCGTGCGCGAGACGTTCGGCGTCGAGAAGGTCGTCGCGCGCATCTACGACCCGCAGCGCGCGGAGATCTACCAGCGCCTCGGCATCCCGACCGTCGCGACCGTGCGGTGGACCGCGGACCAGGTGCTGCGCCGCATGCTGCCGTTCGGCGCGACGGACGAGTACCGCGACCCGTCGGGCCGCGTGCGGCTCGCGCAGGTGGACTTCCACCCCGGCTGGATCGGGCGGACCGTGCGGGCCATCGAGGACGCGACCGGCGCGCGCGTCGCGTTCGTCAGCCGGTTCGGCGACGGGACCGTCGTCACCGAGCGCACCGTCCTGCAGGAGAACGACGTGCTGCACGTGATCATGGAGGACGAGCGCGCGGCCGCCGTCGAGCGCCTGCTCACCCACGCACCGAAGGTCGAGGCCGAGTGATGCGCGTCGTCATCGCGGGAGCGGGCTCGGTCGGCCGCTCGATCGCCCGGGAGCTCCTCAGCCACGACCACGAGGTCATGCTGATCGACAAGCAGCCGGCGGCGATGCGCGTCGCCCAGGTCGCCGAGGCGGACTGGCTGCTCGCGGACGCGTGCGAGCTGTCGTCGCTCGCGGACGCGAAGGTCGACGAGTGCGACGTCATCGTGGCCGCGACGGGCGACGACAAGGTCAACCTCGTCGTGTCCCTGCTCGCGAAGACCGAGTTCGGCGTGCCGCGCACGGTCGCGCGCGTCAACAACCCGAAGAACGAGTGGATGTTCGACGAGTCGTGGGGCGTGGACGTCGCCGTCTCGACGCCGCGCATCATGACGGCGATGGTCGAGGAGGCCGTCGCCGTGGGCGACCTCGTCCGCATCTTCACGTTCCACCAGTCGGGCGCGGACATCCTCGAGGTGACGCTCCCGCCGGGCTCCCCGCTCGTCGGTCGCCGCGTCGGCGCCGTCCCGTGGCCGCCGGACACCGTGCTCGCCGCGATCGTCCGCGGCGCGCGCCCCATCGCGCCCAGCCCGGACGACACGCTGGAGGTCGGCGACGAGCTCCTGCTCGTCACCGGGAGCGAGGCGGACGAGGACGCGCTGCGCCGGCTCCTCGCCGACGCGCCGGACGAGGGGACGGCGACGCCGGACGACGAGCCGCAGCAGGCCGTCGAGTCCCCGGTGCCGGCTCCCGAGGCCGACGACGACGCCCCGCTGCAGGCCCCCGAGGCGACCGACGACGCGCGGTGACGCGCCGTCCGCCGGCGGGTGGTCGCGCTACGCGGCCGGACGGTCCGCGGCGGGACGGTCCGCGACGGCGTGCGGACGACGCACGAGGACCCACGTGAGCCACAGGACGAGCGCCCACAGCGGGATGCCCATGACGAGCCGCGCCGTGCCGAGCCAGCCGACGTCGCCGTCGAGGTACAGCGGCACCTGCACGGCGAGGCGCGCCGCGAACAGGCCGATCCAGAGCCACGTCGCGGCCGTGTAGCGGCGCAGGAGCGCGCGGTCGGACCGCCACGCGCGCGCCCAGCGCGCGAACGCGCCGGGCTCCCCCGGCTCCGCGGCCGCCGTGCCGTCCGGCGACGCCGGATCGCCCGGCTCGCCCTCCGCGCGCGCGTCGTCGGCGGCCGCGGGCGACGTCGTCGCCGCCCCCGCGCCGAAGCCGCTGCGGAAGCCCTCGACGACGAGACCGACGAGCGGCCAGCGCACCAGCACCGAGACGAGGAGCGCGACGAGGTACGCCGCGTTGGTCCACAGCCCCCAGGCGAAGTAGTCCTGCGCCTCACCCGAGCGCCACGCCCAGATCACGCCGATCCCGACGCCGAGCAGCCCGCCGAAGGCCTGGGTCACGGGCGTGCGCTGGACCAGACGGGCCGCGACGGCGACGAGCGCGGCGGCCACGGACGTCCACAGCGCCCACGGAAGGTTCGTCGTCGCGACGTACACGACGACGAACACGAGCCCCGGGGCCACCGACTCGACGAGCCCGCGGACGCCGCCGATCGCGTCCGCGACCGAGAACTCTTGACCGGCGAGCGCCCGGACGCCGCGCGCGCGGCCGTCCTCGGGCGCCGCGACGTCGTCGACGACGGTCTCCGCGACGTCGGCGTCGTGGGCCGCGGACGGCTCGTCGGCGTCGGGACGCTGCGCGGGGCCGCTCGGGTCGCTGCTGGGTGTCATCTCGTGGCGTCCTCGGTGGCTCGGGGTCGGTCGGCCGCGGTCCCGGCGACGGGTCCGGCGCGGCCGCGGCGGACCCGCAGGATCGTACGGCACGGTGCGGCGGGCGCCGCCGCGACGTCACTCCCCCGGCTTGGCGAGGAGCTCGTAGCGCGGGTTGAAGATGGTGCGCCGCCCGTCGACGTCGCACACGAGGCCCTCGACGAGCGCGCGGCGCCCCGGCTCGATCCCCGCGATGCGGCGACGGCCGAGCCATACGAGGTCGACGACGCCGGAGCCGTCGAACAGCTCGACCTCGACCGTCGGGACGCCCTCGCGCGGCCGCAGCACGACCGAGCGCAGGACGCCGGAGATCTTGGCGCGGCGGCGGTTGGGCAGGTCGGAGACGGCCCGGCAGCCCTTCTGCCGCGCCGCCTCGGTGCGCTCCTCGTCCGCGGCCAGCTCCTCCTGGGAGGCGAGCGCCGTGCGCCAGGCGTCGCGCAGCGTGGGGGCCATGTCAGCGGATCTCCGTGATCTCCGGCCCGCGCGTGAGGGGGTCGAACGAGGGCGTCGCAGGGGTTCCGGCGGGAGCAGGCGGCGTCGCGGCCGGGCCCTTGCCCGGCAGGTGCAGCGCGAGCAGGTCGCGCGGGGGGCGCGGGCTCTGGTCGCGGACGACGACGATGTTCGCGAACACCGACTCGAGCAGCCGCGCCTCGGCCGGGTCGACCGCAGCCTTGCCCGTGAGGACGCCGCGCAGGAACCAGCGCGGGCCGTCGACGCCGACGAAGCGCGCGGGCCGCACGCCGGGGCGACCGTCCGGCGTCTGGGCGGGGATGCGTGCGAGCAGCTCACGGCCGAACGGGCCGGGGATGTCGTCGACCGTGCCGCCCTGCTTGGTCACCGAGGCCGCGATCTCGCCCCGGATCTCGTCCCAGATGCCCTCGGTGCGCGGCGCGGCGAACGCCTGCACCTGCAGGCCCGAGCCTGCGACCGCGCACGCGACGCCCGTGATGCGCTGGGTCTTCTTGTCGACCTCCATGCGCAGCTCCATGCCCGGGACGCCCGGCAGCCACACGGCACCGAGGTCGAGGCGCGGGCCGCGCTCGGGGACCTGCGAGGAGTCGAACGGGCCGCGGGCCGGCTTCTCGTCCGCGACCGCGGGTGCGGGCGCGCCGGCGTCGACCTGCTCGGGCGCGGTGCCCGACGGCTCGGGCGACTCGGCCGGCTCGGACGACCTGGAGCGACGGAACAGACCCACGGACGAACTCCTTCACCTGCCCGGCGCTCGGCCGGGACTCCTCACGGGGCGCTCGCCCCGCACTGATTCCACACTAGCCCGCGCGGCGGCGGGTCGGGAGCGCCGGTCAGGGCGCGGGCGTCCAGCCGCCGCTCGACCCGAACCCGCCCTCCCCGCGGTGCGAGCCGGGCAGCCGCTCGGCCTGCACGAACCGCGCCCGCTCGACCTTCTGCACGACGAGCTGCGCGACCCGGTCGCCGCGGCGCAGCACGACGCTCTCGCGCGCGTCGGTGTTGAGCAGCGTCACCTTGATCTCGCCGCGGTACCCGGCGTCGACCGTGCCCGGGGCGTTGACGACGGTGACGCCGTGCTTCGCGGCGAGGCCCGAGCGCGGGTGCACGAACGCCGCGTACCCGTCGGGCAGCGCGATCGACACGCCCGTCGGCACCACGGCGCGCTCCCCCGGCGCGAGCTCGACGTCGACGGTGGTCACGAGGTCCGCGCCCGCGTCGCCCGGGTGGGCGTAGGCGGGCAGCGGGACGTCGTCGAGCAGCGTGATGAGGACGTCGACGTCCCCGGTCGTGGGCTGGTGGTGGTTCGACACCCGCCAGAGCCTAGTGGTCCCGCGGAGGCCGGGCGAGCACGTCGGGCCGCTCCGCGACTGCTGGGATGATGGACCCATGACCGACGCCGCCGACCGCAGCATCCCGTCCTCGACCCCGGCCGCCGCCGGGAACGCCGGCCCGAGCGCGCCGTCGTACCAGGAACGGCTCCTGCCCGGCGTGGGCGGCTGGGCCGCGGCGCTCGGCTTCGCCGCGGTCCTCGGGATCGCGCTGTGGCCCGCGAGCCACGCGATCGCGCTCGGCGTGGGCGCGCTCGCCGCCGCGGCCGGCGTCGTGGCGCTGTGGTGGACGTCGCCGGTCGTCGCGGTCGCCGACGGCGAGCTGCGCGCCGGGCGGGCCCACGTCCCCGTCGCGCTGCTCGGCCAGGTCACGACGCTCGACGCCGAGGCGATGCGCGTCCAGCTCGGACCGCGCCTCGACGCGCGCGCGTACGTGTGCCTGCGCGCGTGGGCGCGCACCGGCGTGCACGTCACGCTCGAGGACCCGCAGGACCCCACGCCGTACTGGCTCGTCTCGACGCGCCACCCGCAGCGCCTCGCCGACGCGCTGCGCGCCGCGCGCGCGGCCTGAACCGCGTCGCCCCGGTCGAGCCGCGGACGACCCCGCGGGGACGACGCCGACCGCCGCAGACGACGACGGCCGCCGCCCCGGGGAGGGGGCGACGGCCGGCAGGGTCGTCGTGCGGTGCGGCTCAGGCGGCGCACTCCGAGCAGATCTGCTGCCCGTTCTTCTCGTACGCGAGCTGGCTGCGGTGGTGCACGAGGAAGCAGCTCGCGCATGTGAACTCGTCCGCCTGACGAGGCAGGACCCGGACGGAGAGCTCCTCGCCGGACAGGTCGGCACCGGGCAGCTCGAAACCTTCCGCCGCCTCGGTCTCGTCCTCGTCAACGACGCCCGAGCTCTTGTCGGAGCGACGAGCCTGGAGCTCCTGGAGCGAGTCCTCGCTGAGCTCCTCTTCACTCTTGCGGGGGGCGTCGTAGTCTGTTGCCATCTGTGGGGTCACTCTCCGGAGTATTCGTCGATCGCGACAGTGCCCGTCCGGACCGCCGGCCAGGGGCCGGTGTGCCGGTCGGCACAGGTGCGGGGCGCGGGGGGCACCCCGTGACGTGGCGTGCGTCGAGGTCGTCGCTGCACGTGCACGCTGATCAATGCGCGGCGCACCGGAATTGTTCCCGGCGGGCCCCCGGATTCTGCACCATTTCGCGAGGCGTTGCACCCCGTACGGCGCACGTCGTGCGGTGTCGTTCGTCACGGGCGAACACGCGCCCGCTCGAGGAGGGCGGGCGGCCCTCGCCGACGCCCCCGCCGGGACCTCAGGAGTCCCTGTCGGCGTCCACGTCCTCGAGGACCCGGACCAGCCGGGCGACCGCCTCGGGCGGTCCGGCGACGACCATCTCGCGGTCCGCCGGACGCCCGCGCAGTCCGGTCACCCGCGCGCCGGCCTCCTGCGCCACGAGCGCGCCCGCCGCCATGTCCCACGGGTTGAGGCCCCGCTCGTAGTAGAGGTCGAGCTCTCCCGTCGCCACGAGGCACAGGTCGATCGCCGCCGAGCCCAGCCGGCGGATGTCGCGCACCTGCGGCAGCACGTCGACGAGCACGCGGGCCTGCGCCCGACGGCGGTCGGCGTCGTACCCGAAGCCCGTCCCGACGAGGCACTGCCCGAGGTCGGTCTCGGCGTTGACGCGCACGGGGCGGCCGTCGAGCGTCGCGCCCGCGCCGAGCCCCGCCGTCCACGTGCGGTCGTCGACGACCGAGTGCACCGCCCCGGCGAGCACCGTCCACTCGCGCGGGTCGGGCGGGCCCACGACGGCCGCGACGGACACCGCGTACGACGCGACGCCGTAGAGGTAGTTGACCGTCCCGTCGACGGGGTCGATCACCCACGTGATCCCGGACGTGCCGGACGACGAGCCCTCCTCCTCGCCGAGGATCGCGTCGTCCGGACGCGCCGCCGCGATCTCGCGCCGCAGGAGGGCCTCGGAGTCCGCGTCCATGCGCGTGACGACGTCCGTCGCGGTCGACTTGGTCGCCGCCACCTCGACCTGGTCGGGGCGGCCGGAGCGCACGAGCTCGCCCGCCTCGCGGGCGAGGCGCTCGGCGAGGTCGCGCAGGTCGGCCACGGTCACGTCGTCGGGCAGGCGGGGGTCGTCGATGAAGAGGCGCACGGCTCACATCCTGCCCGACCCGCGACGCCCCGTGCGACCTTCCCACGGGCCGGGGGCCGCCCAGCCGAGCCGGAGCGAGAGCAGGCGGAAGCCGAGCACGAGCGCGAGGACGCCCGCCTGGGACAGCGGACCGAGCGCGCCGAGCCCCGCGAGCGCGGCCGTCAGCGCGGCGCCCGCGAGCGCCGGGATCGCGTAGAGCTGCTTGTCCTGGAACAGCAGCGGCGCCTCGTTGGTGAGCAGGTCCCGCAGGATGCCGCCACCGACGCCGGTGAGGACGCCGACGAAGACCGCCGCGAGCGGGCCGACCCCGTACTCGAGCCCCTTCATCGTGCCGGACAGGACGAAGAGCGCGAGCGCGCCGGCGTCGAGCACGATGATGCTGCGCCGCAGGCGCTCGAGCCGCGGGTGCCAGAAGAACGTCACCGCGCCGGCGAGGACCGCGGCTGCGACGAGCCGCCAGTCCGAGATCCCGACGGGCGGGATCGCGCCGATGAGGACGTCGCGCAGGAGACCTCCGCCGAGTCCCGCCGCCCACGCGAGGACGAGCACGCCGACGAGGTCGAACCGCTTGCGCACCGCGGCGAGCCCGCCCGACAGCGCCGCGAAGAAGACGCCGGCGAGCTCGAGCGCGTCGCCGGGCACCAGGTCGAGGATCACACCCCGCATCATCCCAGCCGGGCGCGCGACCGCCCGGGAGCCGCGCGCCGAGTCCGCGGCACACCGCGCGTGCTGCGCCGCTCGCGGGTGGGACGATGGCACCCTCGAGACAGCGGTGCGGCGGACGTCACGGTCCGCGGAGCCCGGCGGGCCCCCGGGACGGCCCGCCCGGCGACGGGGACCTCGCGGCACCGCGAGCGCCACCGGGCGCGGCGACACGGGAGGACCCATGGACGAGCTGGAGCTGGTGAGACTGCACGAGGACGGGGAGCACCTCGTCCTGCGCGCGACGGGCGGCGCGCAGTTCACGCTGCCGATCACCGAGGCGCTGCGCGCGGCCGTGCGGCGGGACCGCCCGCACCTCGAGCACCTGCGCGCGGAGGGCGAGCGCAACCTCGCCCCGCGCGAGATCCAGGCGCGGCTGCGGGCCGGCGACACCGTCGAGGCGGTCGCCGAGGTCGCGGGACTGGCCGTCGAGCACGTGCGCCGGTTCGCCGGCCCGGTCGTCGCGGAGCAGGAGTACGTGGTGGAGCGCGTCCGCGGCTCGCGCCCCGGGCACGAGGAGGACTCGCCGACGGTCGGCGAGCTCGTCGCGCAGCGGCTCGCCGCGCGCGACGTCGACCCGGAGTCCGTGGACTGGAGCGCCGCGCGCGAGCACGGCGCGCCGTGGGTCGTGACGGCCGCGTTCGAGGTCGGCTCGGGCAGCCGCGCCGCACGCTGGTCCTACGACCCCGGCACGCGCGTGCTGCAGCCGCTCGACGACGAGGCGCGGTGGCTCGCGGGGACGGACGCCCCGCAGGACCCGACGCCGGGTGCGGTCGCCGTGTTCGACGTCGACGCGACCGGTCGCGGGCGACGCGGCGGGCCGCCGGCCGACGACGGGACGGCCGAGCTGCTCGACGACCTCAGCCAGCGCCGTGGGGTGCGCCCGCGGCGCGCGCCCGGCGGCCCGGTCGAGGTCGAGGGACAGGAGCCGTTCGAGGGCTTCGGGCCGCAGGTCGGGCGCGTGCCGGACGAGCGCGACGACTCCCCCGCGCCGTCGGGCGCGACGGTCGTCCACCTCCCGACGATCCGGCCGCTCGACGACGCCCCGACGGACGCCGCGGCGCCGTCCGGGGGCGACGCCCCGGAGGGGCGCGACGACGTGCCCGCGGAGAGCCGGCCCCGCGACGAGCACCCGTCGGCGTCACGCCCCGCGCCCGACGCCGACGCGCCGCCCGCCGCGGCCGAGCCGCCGCACGCGGGCCGCACGCAGGGCGCGCGCGAGCCGCGCAGGGGGAAGAACCGCTCGCGTGCCAAGGTGCCGAGCTGGGACGAGATCGTGTTCGGGGCGCGCCCGGAGTAGTCGCCGGCTCGGGCCGCGACGGCGGGCGCGAGCCGGTGACTCGCGACGGCCCGGTCGACGGAGCCGTCGGGTGCGGTCAGCGCGGCAGGTCGAGCGCGAGCCCGTCCTGGGTCGCGAGGCGGCGGGCGACGGTCGTCGTCATGCGGCGCATGTGGTGGCGACGGCACAGGACCTCGTAGCCGATCTCGCCCGACCCCGCGTCCACGTCCCCGACGACGACCTGGTCGCCCTCGACGACCATGCGGCCGTCCACGGTGCGGGCGTTGTGGGTCGCGCGCCGCCCGCACCAGCACAGCGACTCGACCTGCAGCACCTCGACCCGGTCGGCGAGCTCGATGAGCCGCGCCGACCCGGGGAACAGGCGCGTGCGGAAGTCGGCCGTGATCCCGAACGCGAACACGTCGATCTCGGTCTCGTCGACGAGCCGGGCGAGCTGCTCGACCTGCGCCGGGGAGTAGAACTGCGCCTCGTCGCACACCAGGTAGTCCACGGGCACGGGCTCGGCCGTGACGAGCGACCAGAAGTCGGTGTCGTCGTCGACCTCGCGCGCGACGACCTCGAGCCCGAGGCGGGACGACAGCCGGTCCGACCCCGCGCGGTCGTTGCGCGAGAAGATCAGCCCGCGGCGCCCGCGTGCCGCGTGGTTGTGGTCCAGCTGGAGCGCGAGGGTGGACTTGCCGCAGTCCATGGTCCCGGAGAAGAAGACGAGCTCGGCCATCGGGGGCGTTCCTTCGCGAGGTCGGTCGGGCGGGGTCGGACGGCGGGTCGGGCGACTCAGGTGGCCGCGACGAGGAGCGGCACGCGCATCTCGCGCTCGGTGAGCGAGCCGTGCACCCCGACGAGGGCGAGCGACGCGGGCGTCTGGGTGCGCGAGTCGACGACCGTGGCGCGGCCGCGCATCGCGACCACGACGTCACCGGCCGCCGCGACCGCGTCCGGGCGCGGGTCGGGCCCGAGCAGGCCGCGCGCGAGCACCTCGTCACGGCCGAGGACGAGCGCGTCCTCGCCCAGCGCGTCGCGCCAGCGCTCGGCGACGGCCTCGGCCTCCCCCGGCTCGGCGTAGACGTGCACCGCGCGCGGCTCACCGCCCACGAGCGCCACGCCCCGCGACAGGACCGGATCGGTCGCGACGTCGCGGCGCAACGCCGGGTCGACGTCGACCATGCCGTGGTCCGCGGTGACGAGCACGAGCGTGCCCGTCGGGACCGACCGGACGAGCCGGGCGAGCTCGCGGTCGAGCGCCTCGAGCTCGTCGCCCCACTGCCAGGACGCGCTGCCGTGGTGGTGGCCCGCCTTGTCCACCTCGCCCCAGTAGACGTACACGAGGCCGGGGCGGGCGAGCGCACGCACCGCGGCGTCGACGCGCGCAGGCAGCCCCTCGCCCGCGGCGTAGGTGCCGCCGCGCAGGGCCGCGAGCGTCATCCCGGACCCGGCGAACCGCGCCGGCCCGGTCGACGTCACGGCGAGCCCGGCCGCGGCGACGCGCTCGAGGACCGGCTGCTCGCGCTGGAGCTCCGCGGGCGGCGGGGCGCCGTCCCACGACACCATGTTCGCGAGGCCACCGGTCACGGGGTTGCGCTGGGTGTACCCGAGCATGCCCGTGCGGCCGGGCGCCGTCCCGGTGCCGAACGCGCCGATCGCGGCGGCGGTCGTGCTGGGGAACGTCGAGGTGAGGGCGCGCGCGTCGGGCAGCAGGGAGCGCAGGAACGGCGCGTGCCCGGCCCGCTCGGCGAGGTTGAGGTGCCCGAGGCCGTCGACGAGCACGACGCACACCCGCTCGGCGCGGGGCAGGTCGAGAGCCGTGCGCGCGCGCTCGCTCGCGACGCCCGTCGCCGTCGTGAAGCGCACGCCGAGCGCGCCCGCCGCGGCGGGGAGCACCGCGGCGAGCCCGCCGTCGCCGTGCTCGGGGGCGAGCAGCCCCACCGGGAGCGCCGGAGCCGCCGGCAGACCGGCCTCGTCCGCGCGTGCCTCGCTCACCGGGCGCTGTGCCTGGCCGTGGCGCGCGAGAGCGCGCGCGCGAAGTCGACCGCCGCGCGGACCGCGTCGCGACCCTCCGCCTCGGCGCTCACGCGCACGACGACGTCGTCGGGGGTGATCTGGCCGGTGAGGCCGTGGTCGGCGTCGCACGCCGGGTCGGGGCACGTGGCCGGCTCGAGGTCGACGCGCGAGACGGCGCCCCAGCCGAGCGCGAGCGTCACCTCGAGCGGGGCGGTCCCCGCGCGGTGCTCGTGCGGCTCCGCGACGACGTGCGTGAGGGACACCGAGCGCACCTCGGCCAGCGGGACCGACTCGGTCGTGGCCGCGGCGGACGCCGACGGGTTCTCGCTGTCGGCGGGGTGGTCGTCCACGTGCGCGGTGACGAGTCGCGTGGGCGTGAGGACGAGCACCGTGAGGTGGCGACGCACCTCGGCCGCGTCGAACGTCGTCTCCGGCAGCACGAGGTGCGAGACGATCTCCTCCCCCGCGACCGCGAGGTCGAGGACGTCCGCGACGAGCTCCGGGTAGTACCCGGCGCGGTGGAGCTGGGTCGTCAGGTCGGTCCAGGCGTTCGATGTTGCTGAGGGCACCCGCGCATTCTCCCATCCGGCGCACCGCCCCGGCCACCTGCCGCGGCGGCGCTGTGGACCGCGGGACGCCGCGCACGGCGGCGTCAGCCGGGCAGCGCGCGCCGGAGCGCGTCGGCACGCTGCGCGTCGGCGAGCGTCACGCGCGCGCTGAGCACGGCGGCGTCGTGCTCGGACACGACGACCGGGTAGAGCTCGAGGCTGCGCACCTCGGGCAGGTCGTCCGCGAGCACGGACACGCGCGCGAGGACGTCCTCGAGCGCGGCCGTCGCGACCGCGTGCGTGCCCATGTACCCGAAGAGCCGCGGCGCGGCCCGCACCGAGCGCACCATCGCCGCGACGTCGACGTCCGTGAGCGGCGGCACCCCGTACGCCACGTCGCCCAGCAGGTCGACGGCGTCGCCCGCGAGGCCGAACGACACCACCGGGCCGAACAGCTGGTCCTCGGTCGAGCGGATCACGCACGCCACGCCCGCGTCCGCCATCGCCTGGATCTCGAACGGCTCGTCCGCGGCGGCGGGCAGCACGGCTGCGAGCGCCTCGCGCATCTGGGCGACGTCGGTGCGCAGCTCGGTCTCGTCCCCGATGTCGAGCCGGACGCCGCCGAGGTCCGCGCGGTGCCGCAGCCCGGCGGCGGTGCTCTTGAGCACGACGGGCCACCCGACCTCGTGCGCGGCCGCGACGGCCTCGTCGGCGGTGCGGACGCGACGCGCCGGCCAGACCCGCACGCCGTAGCACGCGAGGAGCTCCGCGGTCGTGGCCGGGTCGAGCTCGACGGCGTCCTTGTCGCCGAGGGTGCGCTCCACGAGCGCGCGGGCGCGCGCGGCGTCGGTCCCCGCGGGGCGCACGACGGTGCCGTGGTCCGCCTCTCGCCAGCGCGCGTACCGCACGACGGCGCCGAGCGCGGCGACCGCGTCCTCGGGCGTGGAGTACGCGGGGACGCGGCGCAGCCCGTCGGGAGCCGCGTCGTCGGCGGCCGGGGCGGCGAGCTCGTCGGTGAGGCCGTGGAGCCCGAGCATGCTCGCGACCGTCGTGCGCCCCGTGCGCGCCGCCGCGGCGGCGACCGCACGCGACACGTCCTCGCGCCGCGGCCGGGCCACGGGCACCTGGACCACGACGACGACGTCGCACGCGTCGGGCGCGTAGAGGGCGTCGACCGTCGCCGCGACGTCGTCGGCGGACGCGTCCTCGGGCAGGAAGTCCGTGCGGGCGACGACGAGCCCGGCGGACGACGACGCCTCGGCGACGAGGGCCGCGAGCGAGGCGGAGCTCGCGAGGATGCCCACACGGCGGCCGCGCGGGAGCGGCTGGTGCGCGAGGAGCTGGGCGATGTCGATCATGTGGTGCGTGTTCTCGGCGCGGATCACGCCCGACTGGCGCAGCATCTCCTCGAGCGTGCGGCGCGGCGCGCGCGTCGAGCGCACGGCGTGCCCGGGCGGGACGACGTGCCCGGAGCGCCCGGCCGTGACGACGACGACCGGCTTGACCGACGCGAGGCGGCGCGCGATGCGGGAGAACTTGCGCGGGTTGCCGATCGACTCGAGGTACAGGCACACGACCTGGGTCGCGGCGTCGTCCTGCCAGTACTGCATGAGGTCGTTGCCGGAGACGTCGGCCCGGTGCCCCGCGGACAGGAACGACGACACTCCGAGGCCGCGCCGCGCCGTCGTCGCGAGGAGCGTCACGGCCATGGGCGCGGACTGGCTGAACAGGCCCACCACGCCGGGTGCCGGGAGGTCGTCGGCGAGGGTCGCCGCGAGCGCGGGGCGTTCGCGCGCGTCGCCCGTGCGGAGCAGGCCGTAGCTCGCGGGTCCCACGACGCGCAGCCCGGCGGTGTGCGCGACGCGCAGGAGCTCGCGCTGCAGCGCGAGGCCGTCGGGCCCCGTCTCGGCGAACCCGGCGGAGAGCACGACGACGCCGCGCACCCCGAGGCGGGCGAGCTGGCGGACCGCGTCGATCGCGTCGGGCGGGGGCAGCGCCACGACGGCGAGCTCGACCGGGCCGGGGACGTCGGCGAGGCGCGCGTGCTCGTGCGGCCCGGCGCCGTCGTGGGCCGGGAGCGGCGCGTCCGCGGCGTCCTCGTCGGGGGGCACGCCCACGACGTGCACGGTGACGTCGTGGCTGCGCACGAGCGCCGCGAGCGCGCGCCGGGCGAGGACTCGGTCGAGGGCCTCGCCCGGACGGTCGGGCGCGTCGCGGCGCGGCGCTCCGGGCCCGACGAGGACGACGCTCGTCGCACCGAGGAGACCCTGCATGCTCCGGGCCTCGGCGCGGTGCTCGCGGTCCGCCATGACGGCGCGCGACCGCTCCGTGGGGTCGAGGTCGACGCTCACCTGCACGAAGCCGTCGTCCATCTGCTGGTGCACGTCGTACCCGGCCTCGCGGAACACCGCGAGCATCTTGCCGTTCTGCGGGAGCACCTCCGCGGTGAAGCGGCGGACGCCGCGCTCGCGCGCCGCGGCGGCGACGTGCTCGAGCAGCACGGACCCGAGCCCGCGGCCCTGCGCGGAGTCCGCGATGTTGAACGCGACCTCGGCCTCCGCGGGCCCGGTGCGGTCGAAGCGCGCGACGCCGATGATGTCCTCGTCCGCGTCACCGGGGGCCGCGTCGGGGGCGCCGTCGCGTGGCCGGACCGCGACGAGCGCGACGCGGTCGGCGTGGTCCACGTGCGTGAAGCGCTCGAGGTCGCGCTCGGACAGCCGCTCCATGGGGGCGAAGAAGCGCAGGTACGTCGAGCGCTCGGACTGGCCGACGTGGAAGCGCTGGAGCGCGTCGGCGTCCTCGGGGCGGATCGGGCGCACGTGGGTCGTCGTCCCGTCGCGCAGCACGACGTCGGCCTCCCACTCCACCGGGTACGTGTCCGGGCCCTGCCCGGCTGCGCCGCCGTCGCTCACGTGCCCAGGCTATGCGGTGCGACGCGCCGTGCGCCTGCGCCACCCCGCCCCGACGGGGGAGGACAATGGTCCCGGCAGCCGTGGTGAGTCGGTGTGTCGGCGCCGTGGCGTACCCTCGCGTGCGGCACGCACCCGCAGCACGTCACCGCCGGCCGCCACCGGCACGAAGCAGCGCCCTCCGGGCGCACCGAACGGCAGGAGCCCGCAGGCACATGGCGCGCAAGTCCTCGACCCCCTCGATCGACCCGGCCGAGGTGAACGAGAAGATCGTCGACGTCGACGTCCAGGCGGAGATGGAGACGTCGTTCCTCGAGTACGCCTACTCCGTCATCTACTCCCGCGCCCTGCCCGACGCGCGCGACGGCCTCAAGCCCGTCCAGCGCCGCATCCTCTACATGATGGCCGACATGGGCCTGCGCCCCGACCGCGCGCACGTGAAGTCCGCGCGCGTCGTCGGGGAGGTCATGGGCAAGCTCCACCCGCACGGCGACGCCGCGATCTACGACGCGCTCGTGCGCCTCGCGCAGGACTTCTCGCTGCGGCTGCCCCTCGTCGACGGGCACGGGAACTTCGGCACGCTCGACGACGGTCCCGCCGCCTCGCGGTACACCGAGGCGCGCCTCGCGCCGCCGTCGCTCGCGATGACCGCGGGCCTCGACGAGGACGTCGTCGACTTCGTCCCGAACTACGACAACAAGCTGCAGCAGCCGGACGTGCTGCCCGCCGCGATCCCCAACCTCCTCGTCAACGGGGCGTCGGGCATCGCCGTCGGCATGGCGACGAACATGGCGCCGCACAACCTCGTCGAGGTCGTCGCCGCGGCGCGCCACCTCGTCGCGCACCCGGACGCCGACCTCGACGCGCTCATGCGCTTCGTCCCCGGCCCGGACCTGCCCACGGGCGGCAAGATCGTCGGCCTCGACGGCGTGCGCGACGCCTACCGCACGGGCCGCGGCACGTTCCGCACGCGCGCGACCGCGCGCGTGGAGAACCTCACGCCGCGGCGCAAGGGCATCGTCATCACCGAGCTGCCGTACCTCGTCGGCCCCGAGAAGGTGATCGAGAAGATCGCCGAGGGCGTGAAGTCGAAGAAGATCCAGGGCATCACCGCCGCGACCGACCTCACGGACCGCGAGCACGGCCTGCGGATCGTCGTCGAGGTGAAGACGGGGTTCAACCCCGAGGCGGTCCTCGAGCAGCTCTACAAGTACACGCCGCTCGAGGACTCGTTCGGCATGAACAACGTCGCGCTCGTGGACGGCCAGCCCCGCACGCTCGGCCTGCGCGAGATGCTGTCCGTCTGGGTCGACCACCGGATCGACGTCGTGCGCCGCCGCTCGGCCTACCGGCTGCGCAAGCGGTCCGAGCGCCTGCACCTCGTCGACGGCCTGCTCGTCGCGATCGTCGACATCGACGAGGTCATCGAGGTCATCCGCTCGTCCGACGACGCCGCGACGGCGCGCGCCCGCCTGCAGACGGTGTTCGACCTCTCCGAGCCGCAGGCCGACTACATCCTCGAGCTGCAGCTGCGCCGCCTCACGAAGTTCTCGCGCATCGAGCTCGAGAAGGAGCAGGAGACGCTGCGGCGCGAGATCGAGGAGCTCCAGGAGATCCTCGGCAGCGACGCGCGGCTGCGGGCCGTGGTGTCCGCCGAGATGGCCGACGTCGCGAAGACGTACGGCACGCCGCGCCGCACGATCCTCCTCGAGTCGGCGGGCGCCGCCCCGACGACGACCTCGGCCGTGCCGCTCGAGGTCGCGGACACGCCGTGCTGGGCGCTGTTCTCCGCGACGGGGCTGCTCGCGCGCACGAGCGACGAGACGGAGCCCGCCCGGACCGGGCCGCGCGCCGCGCACGACGTGCTGCGCGCCGCTGTCCGCACGACGGCGCGCGGCGAGGTCGGCCTCGTCACGAGCCGCGGGCGCATGGTCCGCGTGTCCGTGCTCGACCTGCCCGCGCTGCCCCCGACGGACAGCGCGCCGAGCCTGTCCGGCGGCGTCCCGCTCAGCGAGGTCGTCGCGCTCGAGCCCGGCGAGGAGGCCGTGACGATCGCGTCGATCGCCGCCGACGCTCCCCCGCTCGCGCTCGGCACCGCCCAGGGCGTCGTCAAGCGCGTGACGCCCGGCGACCCGCCCGCGAACCGTGACGACTGGGAGATCATCGGGCTCAAGGACGGCGACACGGTCGTCGGCGCGGCACCCGCCACCGACGCGGACGAGCTCGTGTTCGTCAGCAGCGACGCGTCCCTCCTGCACTTCGACGCCTCGGCCGTGCGCCCGCAGGGCCGGCCCGCGGGCGGCATGGCGGGCATCCGCCTCGCGCCGGGTCACCGCGTGGCGTTCTTCGGGGTCGTGCCGGCGGACGTCCGTGACCTCGGGGTCGTCGTGACGATCGCCGGGTCGTCGACCGCGCTGCCCGGCACGCAGACCGGCGCCGGCAAGGTCACCCCGTACGAGCTGTACCCGGGCAAGGGTCGCGGCACCGGCGGCGTCCGGGCACAGCGGTTCCTCAAGGGCGAGGACGCGCTCATCCTCGCCTGGGTCGGCCAGGGTCCGGCGCGCGCGACGGGCTCCGGCGGCCAGGCCGTGGACCTGCCCTCGGTCGACCAGCGCCGCGACGGGTCGGGCACGCCGCTCGCGTCGCCGGTCACCGCGGTCGGCTAGCCCTCCCGCCGCCGCGCACGGTCCCGCCCGCTCTCGACCCTGCGAGCCACGACCGCCCCTCCTGGACGACGCGTGCGAGCGTCACGTCGACGCCCAGGCGGGTTCTCCTTCCGCAGCGGCGACCGACTCCCGGCGCTCACGACGCAGCACTCCCAGAACGAGGAGCACCTGGCCGGAGACGTAGGTGAGCATGACCCAGAACCCGTGGGCGGGCAGGTCGTACCAGGGCGCGAAGGCGTGGAGCGCGATGAGCGCGTCCGAGACGAGGAAGACGGCGCCGCCGACACCGGCGAGGCGGTCCACGCCGGTCGACGTGACCGCCGTCGCGACGAGAGCCACGCCGTAGACGAGCACCGGGACGAGCAGAGACCCGGCGCCCGGCGCGCACGCGACGACCAGCGCGACGAGGGCGAGCGCGTACGGCGCGAGGGCGAGCGGGCGGCGGAGCACGGAGCCTGCGCGGAACGGCCAGAACGCGAGCGTGTACGTGACCTGGGCGCAGAGAAAGAAGCCCACCATGACGAGGAACGCGGCGTCGCCGTCGGCGAGGTCGGGTGCGGCGTCCCCGAGCCACGAGAAGCCGAGCGCGACGAGCACGAGCCGGACGAGCCGCGAGCGCCGCGCACCGCCCGGGGAGGGTCGCGTCGCGAGCCACAGGCAGCCCGCGAGCAGGGGCATGAGGAACCACTGCGTCGTGTCGGCGAGCACCGGGGGCCCGGTGAGGTGCGCGACGAGGTGGACGAGGGTGAGCAGGGCGAGCGCGCCCCACGCGGCGGGCATGGGCGTCGTGACTCCTTCGGTCGAGCGGCCGGCACCGTCGCCGGCGGCCCGATCCTAGTGCGCTCGCACTCCCCAGGGGACGCCGTCGCGCTCGGACCAGGGTGTCCCCGGGACGCGACGCCCGGGCGTGGGGCGCGACGCTGCGCGTGAGGCGTCGGGGGACGCCAGGACGGAGACGGGACCGTGACCGCACAGGTGCTCGCGACGCGCCCGGAGGACCGGGAGCTCACGTCGACCTTCCTCGCCGCACGACCGCAGCTCGTGGCGATCGCGCGCCGTGTGCTCCGGGACGGGGTCGAGGCCGAGGACGTCGTGCAGGAGGCGTGGCTGCGGTGGCGGCGGGCCGACCGCGACCGGGTGCTCAACGCGCCCGCGTTCCTGTCGTCGACCACCACACGGCTCGCGATCAACGTCGTGCGGTCCGCCCGCAGCCGGCGCGAGACGACGGCGGGCGGATGGGTCCTCGACGGGGCGGACCAGGACGGCGGGCCCGAGCCGGCGGTCGAGGTCGCGGAGTCGGTCGACGCCGGTCTGCGGCTCCTGCTGACGACGGCGACCCCGGCGGAGCGGGCCGCATACCTCCTGCGCGCCGCGTTCGACTACCCGTACCGGCGCATCGGCGAGGTCCTGCACGTGCGGGCCGACCACGCGCGGCAGCTCGTGCGGCGCGCGCACCAGCACCTGCGCTCGGGCCGGCGGCGGCCCGTGGACGCCGCCGAGCACCGGCGCCTCGTGCGGACCTTCCTCGACGCGGCGCGCTCGGGCGACCTCGCGGACCTCGAGCGGCTGCTCGCCGCCGCCGTCCCGCACCGGGCCGTGCGCCGCGCGGCGTGAGTGCGCGGAGCCGGCGGCTCGGTGCCCGATCAGGCAACCCGCTGCGCGGGTGGGCTCAGTCCGCGGGGGCGGGGCTCACGGCGTCGGGCAGGACGGCGCGCAGCTCCCGCCGGGACGAGATGCCGAGCGTCGCGAAGACCTTGGCCAGGTGGTACTCGACCGTGCGGGGGCTGAGGAACAGCTGGGCGGCGATCTCGGGGTTGGACAGGCCCGAGCGCGCGAGCCGGGCGATCTGGCCCTCCTGCGGGGTGAGCCGGTCGTGCGGCGCGCCGACGCTGCGCCGTCGCGCGGACTCGCCGGTCGCCGTGAGCTCCGCGGCGGCGCGTCCGGCGAACGCCTCCATCCCGATCGCCGTGAAGAGGTCGTGCGCCGTCGTGAGCTCGGAGCGCGCGTCCGTGCGCCGACCCTCCCGCCGCAGCCACTCCCCGTAGAGCAGGTGTGCGCGCGCGAGCTCGGGCCGAAAGCGCGTGCGCCCGAGGCGCTCGACCGCCTCGCGGTACGCGCTCTCGGCGTCGTCCCCGCTCGCGAGCAGCGCGCGCGACCGGGCGTAGAGGCCGAGGCCCCAGTCCGTCCCGGCGGTACCCGTCACCTCGGCGAGGCGCCCGAGCGCCTCCTCCGCGCTCGTCGTCCGGCCCGCGCGGGCGCCCGCCTCGACGACCTCCGGCAGCGCGGCCATCGCCAGGGTGAGCTCCGTCTACGCCGCGGCGGCCTCCGCGTCGGCGAGCGCGCGGTCGTAGCGGCGCAGGCCGTTGTGCAGGACGGCGGAGACCCACCCGGCGTACTGGTGGCCGGTCCCCTGCCCCGTCGTGCGGGCGTCGGCGACCATCGCGTCGACGAGCCTCGTCGCCTCGGCCTCAGCGCCGCGGAACGCGGCGAGCGTCACGGCACCGTACGGGCCGAGCAGCGTCCCGGTCGCCGCGGCGATCGATTCGCTCTCCGCCACGTACGACGCCGCGGCCGCGAAGTCCCCGTGCCGCACCGCGTTCATGCCGGCCGCGTTGACCCAGATCATCAGCGGCGCGAGCATCCCGGCCTCGCGGCTGAGCCGCAGCTCGCGGTCCTGGATGGTCGCCCAGGACTCCTCGTCCCACACCACGCCCGCCGCGACGACCGCCATCTGGCTCCAGCGCAGCCGGTCGGCCACCGAGACGTCGCCCGCGGCGAAGGCGCGCGCGGAGCGCTGGAGTGCGGGCGTCGCGCGGACCGGACCCTCGGTGACGAGCGTCGCGAGCCCGTGGAGCAGGACGTCGGCCGGGCTGGGCGCCCCGACGGGCGGCGGGGCGGCGAGGGCCGCGCGGGAGACCTCCTCGAGGTCGCCGGCACCGGCGAAGCGGCCCGCGTAGATCCCCGCGTACCACGCCTCGAGGTACGTCTCGCGGGCGAGGACGTCGTCGAGCGGCTCGAGCTGCTTCGCGGCCTTGGCGAGCAGGGCGGGCGCCTCGCTGCCCGCGCTCGTCGCGAACGCGATGCGCCCGCGAAGGAGCGTCGCGCGCGCCTGCTGGAGCTCGTCCAGCGGCCCGACCGCCGCCATCTCGACGAGCTCGTCGGCCGGGCCGAACGCGCCGGCGACGAGGTTCGCCTGCGCGGCGGCGAGCGCGCGCTCCGACCGTCGCGCCGGGTCGTCCGTGAGCTCGGCCGCGCGCTGCAGGAACGCGGCCGCGGACGCCATCCCGCCGCGGGCCTGCGCGCGGTCGGCCGAGCGCTCGAGCTCGACGGCGACCTCCTCGTCGGGACCCGTGGTCGCCGCCGCGAGGTGCCAGGCGCGCCGGTCGGGGTCGCGCTCCCGGTCGGTCACCTCGGCGAGCGCGCGGTGCGCGGCGCGCCGCTGCTCCGGCGTGGCCGCGGCGTACGAGGCGGACCGGACGAGGGGATGCCGGAAGCGCACGCGCGTGCCGACGTGCAGCAGTCCCTCGGTCTGCGCGGCCTCGGCCGCGGACGACGGGACGCCCAGGCGCTCCGCCGCGCGCCAGAGCAGGAGCGGGTCCCCCACCGGCTCGGCGGCCGCGAGGAGCAGGAGCGAGCGCGTGTCGGGCGGGAGCGCGACGACACGGCGCAGGAACCCCTGCTCGATCCGGACGGGTACGGTCTGGGCACCGACGAGGCCGAGCCCGCCCGCGAGCTGCGCCGGCCCGAGCCCGCGCGGGAGCTCCAGCAGGGCCAGCGGGTTGCCCTGCGTCTCCGCGAGGATCCGGTCGCGGACGGGCTCGTCGAGGCGGAACCGCACCACGGAGCGCAGGAGGGCGTGCGCCTCGCGCCGGCCCAGGCCCCGGACCTCGAGCTCCGCGAGCCCGCGGAAGTGCTCGGCCGGCTCGCGCGCGGCGAAGAGCAGCCCCACCGGCTCCGCGAGCAGCCGGCGCGCGGTGAAGGCCAGGACCTGGGCGGACGCCCGGTCGAGCCACTGCGTGTCGTCCACGACGCACAGCAGCGGCCGCTCTCGCGCCCGCTCCGACAGGAGCGTGAGGACCGCGAGGGCCACGAGGAACCGGTCGGGCGCGCCCCCGTCGCGCAGCCCGAACGCGACCTCGAGGGCGTGCCGCTGCGGCGCCGGCAGCACCTCCACTCGGTCCAGGAGCGGCAGGCAGAGGAGGTGGAGCCCGGAGAACGCGAGGTCGATCTCCGACTCGACGCCGGCCGCGCGCACGACGTGCAGGCCGTCGGCCGCCCCGACCGTGTACTCCAGGAGGGCGGACTTCCCGACGCCCGCCTCGCCCCGGAGCATGAGCGCGCGCCCGTGCCCCGCGTGCAGGTCGGCGAGCAGGGCGTCGAGGACCGCGCGCTCGCGGCGTCGGTCCAGCAGGGGCCCCCGGGTGCCTGGTCGTGCCTGCACGACCACCTCCTCGCGTCGCGCGCCCGCGTCGACGCGGGGACCTTCTCAGGGGACCCGATCCGCCCCGGGCTGTCAAGGCTCCGCCCGGGTGCGGAGGAGCGAACGCCGCGGGCCCCCGGCCGCGGCGTCGCGGTCGGGGGCCTTCGGGGCACCGGGGACGTCCGGCGGCTCAGCTCGCCGCCGCGGCGGCGCGCGCCTCCTTCCACGCGGACAGCGTCGTCGGCGCGAGGATCGCGTCGTCGCCCACCGGCACGATCGTCGTCTCGTCGAGCGGCGTGCCGAAGTAGGTCGCGGCCGGGTCGGAGACCACGGTGCGCGGGTCGCCGGCCGCGGCGAGAGCGCCACGCACGAGCTCGTCGAGGTGGAAGCGCTCGGGGCCGGCGATCTCCACGGTGGCGTTCCGCGCCGGTGCCATGGCGACGTCGGCGACCTCCGCGGCCACGTCCTGGGCGGCCATCGGCTGGATCGCCCCCGTGGACAGCGTGACGACGCCGTCCTGCGTCGCCGAGTCCGTGATGGCCGCGAGGAACTCGAAGAACTGCGTCGCCCGGACGATCGTCCACGGCACGGGTGACGCCTTGATCAGCTCCTCCTGGGCCACCTTGGCCCGCAGGTACCCGCTGCGCGGCGCACGGTCCGCGCCGACGATCGAGAGCGCGACGTGGTGACCCACGCCCGCGGCCTGCTCCGCGGCGAGCACGTTGGTGGTCGACGTGGTGAAGAAGCTCAGCACGTCCGCGTCGGCGAAGGACGGCGAGTTCGACACGTCGACCACGACGTCCGCGCCCGCGAGCGCCTCGGCGAGCCCCTCCCCCGTGAGCGTGTTCACTCCCGTGTTCGGCGCCGCCGGCACCGCCTCGTGCCCCTGCTCCCGCAGCCGCGAGACGACCTGCGAGCCGATCAGCCCTGTTCCCCCGATGACGACGACCTTCATGACGCACCTCCGTGACGTGGATCCGGGCGGCCCGCGGCGCGCCCCTGACTCCTGTTCGACCGGCCGGGCCCGCGATCCGTGACAACGCCGCACGCGGGCCGCGGCTCACGGCGCCGGGCGCCGACCCGAGCGGTCGGCGAGCGGCTCCGGACGCCGCACGTCGCCCGCGCGCGAGGCGTCCGCGTGCCGTCGCACGGCGCGGAGCACCTCGTCCGTCGTGCGGTCCAGGAAGGTGCGCCCGTCGGGGGCGCACGCGTCGGGGCTGATGTAGCTGCCCGCGCCGATGTGGGCGGCGGGGCTGAGGTCGACGTCCGTGACCCTGCCGGCCCGGACGGCGCGGTTCCACGCGCTGCGGCGCGTGACCCGCGAGCGCCAGCGCGCGGGGAAGACCACCGTCCCGAACCGCTCGATCCAGTCCGCGCCGCTCGTCAGGCGGTACACGTGCTCGGCGTCCGCGAGGTCGTTCGTGCCGCTGTGGAAGCCCCCGACGGTGACGATGACGATCGGCGCGCGCAGCTGCGCGTAGAGCTCGCGGACGGCGCCTGTCGCCACCTGGGCCCCGCCGCTGTAGCAGAGCAGGACGACGAGCGTCCCGGTCCCGGCACGGTAGCCCGCGAGACGGAGCTGGTCCGCGACGTGCGCGCCGACCGCGTCGTTGTAGAGCGGCCGGTATCGGCGGTCGGCGGCGACGAACGTCTGCACGACGTTGTGCAGGAACAGGACGATCCCGGCGCGGCGGCGGAACCAGTCCCACACCGGTCGCCCGACGAGCGGGCGGACGAGGGGCGAGTACGGCTGCACCTGCCCGAGGACCCGCAGCGTCGGGCCGCGCGCGATGACGGCCTGGACGAGCCGGCCCCCGTCACGCGTGTCGCGGAACCGGAGCTTGCCGATGCCGTCGAGGTACACGACATAGGCGTCGGGCGGGCGGTCGGGGTCGGCTCCGCGCGCGTACGGGAGTCCGTCCGGCAGCTCCCGCGCCTGCTCCCGCCACCCGGTCGCGTACACGAGCAGCTCGTGGCGGGCGAGGATGGCCTCGACGACGAGGACGGTCCCGAGCGCCGCGAGCACGCCGACGACGAGCGCTTCGGTCACGCGACGGCCCGCCGCGAGCCGGTGGCGACGACCCGTGCCACGACGAACCGGACGACCTCGACGGCCGCGGCGAGACCGAGCCCGGCGACGGCCACGCACGCGGCCGCGGCCCACCAGCCGGCCCCCGCGGCGTCGGCGAGGCGCCCGGCCATGGCCGCCCCGACCGCGACGAGCAGCGTCGCGTGGAGGAACGGGCCGACGAGCGGGAGCGCGAGCACGGCGGCGAGGACCAGGGGCGCGACCGTCGCGGCGGTCCAGCCGAGCGTGACCCCCGGCGCGGCGCCCGTCGCACGTGCGACGGCGACGGCGGCGGCCGGCCAGGCAACGATCACGACGGCCTCGACGACGGTTCCCGTCAGCATGAGCGCGGCGACGAGGGGACCGGACGCGCGCGACCTGCGCGCCACGACCGGGAGCACCCGGCCGGCGGCCTCCGACAGTCCCGCGAGCGCCACGAGGGCGAGCACGGCGGCGGTCACGGTCAGGCCCCTGCGCGCTCGGCGGCCGGCTCGCGGCCCAGCACCCGCTCGAGCTCGTCGGCTGCTCGCCCGGCCCCGCCCGCCCGGACCTGCTCCTCCCGGAGCCGGCCCGCGGCCTCCCGGAACCGCGGCTCGCGGAGGAGCCGGCCCGCGAGCTCCGTCACCGCCCCCACGGAGACGTCGCGCGTCGACAGGACCAGCCCGGCGCCGAGCGCCGCGACGCGCGCCGCCACGAGGGGCTGGTCAGCACCCTGCGGCACCAGGAGCATCGGGACCCCGGCGAGCATCGCCTCGTTGACGCTGTTCATGCCCGCGTGCGTCACGAAGAGCGCGGCGCGACCCAGGACCTCCGGCTGCGGCACGGAGCGCCGGGCGACGACACCGGCGGGCAGCGCGCCGAGCGCGGCCGGGTCGGTGCGGCCGGTCGCGAGCACCACGGTGCCGCCGAGGGGGGCGAGGCCCTCGGCGAGGGTCCGGAGCAGGCGAGGGCCGCCGTCGAACACCGTGCCGAGCGAGGCGAAGAGCACGGGCGCGTCGAGGTCGCTCGGGAAGGTCGGGTCCGCGAGCCGCGCGCCGACGCTCGCCCCGACGAACCGGTACGACGGGCCCAGGGCGTCCGCACACCGGGCTGGAACGACCGGGTCGTGAAGACGAGATTGACGGGCTCGCGCGCGTTGACGAGGTCGACGAGCGGGAGCCGCCCGGCGCCGTACCGGCGGCGCAGCGCCCAGCGCGAGCGCACGTAGCTCCCCGCGAGCGCGGGCCGGCGCGCGGCCGAGCGGAGCAGGTCGCGCGAGAGGCGGGTCGGGCTCGGCCCGTTCGCGCCGAACGCGAAGGTGGTGAAGAGCGACACCGCGGGCACACCGAGCACGCGCGCCGCGAGCGCGCCCCACGGGCAGGCCGCCCCGTGCACGACGAGGTCCGGTCCCACCTCCCGCAGCCCGGCCAGGACGGCGGGCAGCACCTCGTGCGTCGTGCGGGCGAGGCCGTCGAGCATCGCGAGCGGGATCGGCGGGTCGGGCAGCGGCAGCCGCGCCGGGTCGGGGCGAACTGTCGCGCCCGCCGCCTCGACCTCGGGGGCGAGCTCGGGCGACGTCCAGCAGACCACGGTGTGCCCGCGCCGGACGAGCTCCGCCACGACCGGGAGCGTGGGGTTCACGTGCCCGCGCAGCGGGACGTTGAGGAACGCGACGACGCTCACGACGGCACCGCCACGACGCCGTCCTGCGCGGCGGGGCGCGCCCGACCGCCCCCGGTGCACCTGCCGAGCCCCGTGCCCACCGCTCTTCCCTCCGTGCGAGCCGTCCTGCCGACAGGACGACCGGGCAGGGCCGCGATCCGTGACAGTCACGTCCGCCGACGGCGAGCCGTCACGGGCCGGTCGCCGACCCACCCGTGGTCACGGACGACCGCGTCCATGGCCTCCCGGCAGCGGGCCAGGAGCTCGGCGACGTCGGCGGGTGCCGCGCCGCGGGGTCGCTCGGGCGGCAGGATCGTCAGCCGGATCGACGGCCGCGGACGCCACCAGGGCCACGGACCGTACGTGAAGACCATCGGGACGACGGGCACGCCGAGCCGGCACGCGTACGCGAACGCGCCGCGCCGGAACGGCCGCAGCGCCGTGTCGTACATGACGAGCTCGCCCTCGGGGAAGACGTGCACGCCCTGGCCCGCGTCGAGGACCCGGCGCAGCCGCTCCTCGAACGTGCGGAGCTCCCCGGGCGTGCGCGGCAGCGCCAGGGCGAGGAGGTGGGTGACGAGGAACCCGGCCACGGGGAGGCGGAAGTTCTCGGGCTGGGACGTGACGGCCGCGCGTCGGCCCCGGAACTGCCCGGCGGCCCACGGGCCGTCGAGGTAGTGCACGTGGTTGGAGACCGTCACGACGCCGCCGCGCACCGCGTCGAGGTGCTCGCGCCCCGTGACGCGCAGCCCGTGGACGACGTACCCGTACCCGCGCACGATCGCCATGGCGACGTCGAAGAAGACCGCGTCGGCGCGGCTCCAGAGTCGGGGCGTCCGGCCCTCGCGCGGGACCTCAGCGCTCATGGGAGCGCCCGTGCGTGCGGCCCTCGGTGTCCTCGTGGTCGAGCGCCGTCGGGTCCGCCGCACGGCCCTGCTCGGCCACCGCGCGGAGCAGCATCTCCTCGATCCGCGGGACGCACCGGTCGATCGCGTGCTCCGCGCCCAGCTCGGCGTAGACCGACCCCATCCGGGCACGCTCGTCGTCGTGCTCGACCCAGTAGTCGATCGCACGCGCGAGGTCCGTGGGGTCGCCCGCGCGGAAGAGGCTGCGCTCGTCGAGCGCGAACTGGCCGGTCGCCGACGCGCGGGCGTCGGCGATCACCGGGACGAGCCCGGTCGCGACGGCCTCGAGGCACCCGACGGCCTCGATCTCCGCGTCGGCCGCGTGCACGTACAGGTCGCTCGACGCGAGCACGTCGCGGAGCGCGTCCTGGGAGAGGAAGCCGATGACCGGCGGGTGCGGGAGCGACCTGCCGAGCCGCGCGTACCGCTCGGCGAGCGGCCCGCGCCCGGCGAGCACGACCTGGATGCGCTCGGCGTGCCGGGACCGGCGGACCGCCTCGAGGAGCACGTCCTGACGCTTCTCGCGGGACAGCCGGCCCGTCATGGTGATGACGAACCGTCCGGCCAGGTCGCCCCACTTCGGCAGCCGGCGCGGGACGAAGCGCGGGTCGACGCCGTTCGACACCACGTGCAGCGACGCGCGGTACCCGTGGTTGCGCAGCTCGTCGGCGATGAACCGGCTGGGGCAGTGGACGTGGCCGAAGCGGTCGTAGAACGGCCGGAACACCGCGTACACGAGGTCGTTGAGCGGCCGCACCCGACCCAGCCCGAGGCTGTACGTGACGTTCTCCGGCTGCACGTGGAACGCGGCGGTGGCCGGGACGCCGAGAGCGCCCGCGAGCCGCTGGGCCCGGGAGCCGAGCCAGAACGGCGACATGACGTGCGCGATGTCGGCCCAGCGCAGCGCCTCGCGCAGCACGTCGTCGTCGGGCTTGGCGAGCACCCAGCCCTGGGCGGCGACGACCCGGTCGAACCCCGGGACGCCGCGCCGCCGGAGCGGGTAGCGCACGACGTCGTCGGCCGGGTGCGGGGCGTCGGATCGCTGCGTCGCGTCGTCGGCGTAGCACGCGACGCGCACCTCGTGCCCGCGCCGGCGCAGCGCGGCGGCGAAGCGCCGGGCCGAGACCGTGGTCCCGTTGGTGGGATCCTCGAACTGGTCGATGACGAGCAGGACGCGCACCCGCGGCTCCCTCACGACGCTCGGCGCACGGTCCGCGCCTGCTGACGGGATGACGTCAGGCTAGAGGACCGCCGCCGGGGGACGCCGGACGCGCCGGGAGCGTGTCGCGGTCCGCCGGGGTCCGGGCCCCGGTCCGAGCGCGCCGCCGGGCACGCTCGGACCGTCGGGCCGCAGCCGGGCGCTGCCGCGCCCGAGGTCCCGCTCAGGCGTTGGCGAGCTCGCGCTCGTCCTCCTCCGCGAGGGGCTTCTGGTCCTCGTAGCGGCGCACGACGCGGCTCACGGTCGAGCGCGACGCCGAGACCTTCTGCGCGATCTCGCGCTGGTTCATGCCCTGGCGGGCGAGCTCGACGATGCGGCGGTCGCGCTCGACGGTCGGGTCCTCCTCGCCCGGCGTCGCCTCGTCGGTCGCCGCCGCCGAGGTCTCGGCCGCCGGGCGCGCGAGGTCGAAGAGCTCGACGCGGCGCGTGTGGCCGGTCACCGTCGGCGGCTCGACGGCCGGGGCGCTCGGGGTCTCGGGGACGGGCTGCTCCCACGGGAGCGGCCGGGTGCGCCCGAACACCTCCTTGACGCGCGCCTCCAGGTCCGGCAGGGCCTCGAAGGACGTCTGGGGCACGTAGGGCTTCTCGTCCACCTCGTCCACCGCCTCGTCCGCCACGTCCACCGCGTCGGCCGTGCCGTCCTCCGCGGGCGCCTCGGTGGCGGGGAGCTCCTCGGTGATCGCGTCGTCCTGCGAGGACTCGGCCGCACGCTCCTGCGCCTCGACCACGGCCTCGGCGGCCGTCGCGCGCGCCGGCTCGGGCGCCGCGATCTCGGGAAGGGTCGAGCCCCCGAGCTCGCGGGCGTCGGCCTCGCGCGCGTCCGCCCCGCGAGCGTCCGTGACGACGGCGACCGGCGCGGCGACGACCGCGGCGACGGCCGCGACCTCGGCCGGGCCGCGCGCGGTGCCGCGCTTGACGGAGCTCGCCCCGATGAGGTCGAGCCGCGCGCCGTGACGCTCCGCCGCCTCCAGGCGCTCGACCCACACCTGCATGCGGCGCTCGAAATCCTCGACCGTCAGGAGCTTGAGCGCGGCGTCCCGCGCGGCGCGCTGACGCTCGTGCGCGGCGCGGACCTTGCGCAGGTCCGCGGGCGAGCCGGCGCTGTCCGCGCGCGCGTCGCGCCACTGCTCCAGGGCGGAGACGTAGCCGTGGACGCGTGCCTCGCGACGACGCTCCTCGAGCGTGTGCCCCGTGACCATGTGCCGCTCTCCCACGAGGGCGAGGTGCCACATGAGCGCGGCGACCAGCGGCGGGACGAACCGGAAGATCACCATGTACGGCGTGCTCGCCGTCGGCACGGCGACCTCGTGGAGGGCCGCGAACAGGCCCGACGTGCCCGAGAGCACCCAGGTGAGCGTGAGCAGGACGCCGTACGGGCGGCCCTCGAGCGCCGCGTTGCGCGCCATGAGCGCGACCGCGACGAGGCTGACCTCGAGGAAGCCCGCGAGGCCGTACGCCTCGAGCGGCGTCATGTGCGCGACCTCGAGGCCGAACAGGACCATGCCGCTGTAGGCCAGGGCGGTCGCGATGAGTGCCGCGACCACCACGGCGACCATGGGCAGATGCCTGCCGCGGTAACGCACCTGCCGCGGTGAACCGCCCGATCCGGTCTGGTCCTGCTGTGTCACGTCGTCCTCCGAGAAGTGGGGTGGGGCGCCCATATCCCAACACTCAGGACACTCCTCGTCAACGCGCCGGAACGATCCGAAACCGGATCGTGAGCAGCGGCGCGCCCGCAGGTGCCGCGACGGGCCGTCAGACCCCGCGACGGACCCTCCGGACAGCACGACGCCGCGCCCCCGTGGGGACGCGGCGTCGGTGTCGACCGGTGCTGACCGTCAGACGTTGAAGCCGAGCGCGCGGAGCTGCTCCTTGCCGTCGGTCGTGATCTTCTCCGGACCCCACGGCGGCATCCAGACCCAGTTGACGCGGAAGCCGTCGACGAGGCCCTCGAGCGCCTGGGCGGACTGGTCCTCGATGACGTCGGTCAGCGGGCAGGCCGCGGACGTGAGCGTCATGTCGATGACGGCGTGGTTGTTCTGGTCGATCTGGATCCCGTACACGAGGCCGAGGTCGACGACGTTGATGCCGAGCTCGGGGTCGATGACGTCGCGCAGCGCCTCCTCGACGTCCGCGACGTTCGGCGGGCTCGGCGTGGCGCCCTCGGCGGGCGCGCCGGTCTCGGTGGTCATCGGTTCTCCTCCGTCGTTGCCCGCGCGGCGGGCGCCGCGTCGGGGGCTGCTGCGGTCTGCGGGGCGGCGAGGGCTCCCGAGGTAACGAGCGAGTCGCGCAGCGCGGCCCACCCGAGCAGGGCGCACTTGATACGCGCAGGGTAGCGCGACACGCCCGTGAAGACGGTCGCGTCGCCGAGCTCGTCCTCGGTGGCCTCGTCGAGGCCCTTGCCGCGCGAGCCCATGAGCTCGCGGAACGCCTCGCCGAGGTGCTCGGCCTCGGTCGCGGGGCGACCGGTCACGAGGTCCGTGAGCACGGACAGCGAGGCCTGCGAGATGCTGCAGCCCTGCCCCTCCCAGCTCACGCGCTCGATGGTGTCGCCGGCGAGCTCGACGCGGAGCGTCACCTCGTCGCCGCACGTGGGGTTGACCTGGTGCGACTGGCCGCTCGTCGCGCCGTCCGTCACCTCGACCAGGCCCCGACCGTGCGGGGTCTTCGCGTGGTCGAGGATGACCTGCTGGTACATCTGCTCGATCGAGCTCATGGCGTCCTTCCTCAGTCCACCGAGAAGAACGCCCGGACCCCGGCCAATGCTTCCCGGAACGCGTCGACGTCCTCGCGCGTCGTGTACACCGACGCGGACGCGCGCGCGGTCGCGGCGATCCCGAACCGGCGGTGCAGCGGCTGCGCGCAGTGGTGGCCCACGCGCACGGCGATCCCGGCGTCGTCGAGCACCTGGCCGACGTCGTGCGCGTGCACGCCGTCCACGACGAACGACACGACGGCGAGCCGGTCCACGGGCTCGCGCGGACCGATGATCCGCACGCCCGGGATCTCGCCGATGCGCAGCAGCTCGGCCGCGAGCTCGTGCTCGTGCGCCGCGACCGCGTCCATGCCCAGCTCGTGCAGGTACTTCGCGGCGGCGCCGAACCCGACGACCTGCGCGACGGGCTGCGTGCCGGCCTCGAAGCGCTGCGGCGGGGCCATGTAGGTCGACTCGGTCATCGTGACGACCTCGATCATCGACCCGCCGGTCGTCACGGGCGGCAGCGCCTCGAGCAGCTCGCGCCGCCCGTAGAGCGCGCCGACGCCCGTCGGGCCCAGCATCTTGTGGGCCGAGAACGCGGCGAAGTCGACGCCGAGCGCGGGCAGGTCCACGGGCAGGTGCGGGACGGACTGGCACGCGTCGAGCACGGTGAGCGCCCCGACCTCGCGCGCCCGCGCCACGACCGGCTCGACCGGCGTGATCGCGCCCGTCACGTTCGACACGTGCGTGAACGCCACGACGCGCGTGCGCTCCGTGATGACGCTCGCGGCGTCCTCGACGCGCACGCGGCCGTCGTCGTCCACGTCGAACCAGCGCAGGACGGAGCCCGTGCGGGCCGCGAGCTCCTGCCACGGGACGATGTTCGCGTGGTGCTCGGCCTCGGTGACGACGATCTCGTCGCCCGGGGCGAGCGCGAAGCGGCGGGCCGCCTCTCCCCCGCGCCCGAGCGTCGCGTTCGAGATCCCGTACGCGACGAGGTTGATCGCGGCCGTCGCGCCGGACGTCCACACGATCTCGCCCGGCCGCGCCCCGACGAACGCCGCGACGTCCGCACGGGCGTCCTCGAACGCCTCCGTCGCCTCCTCGGCGAGCTGGTGCGCGCCGCGGTGCACGGCCGCGTTGCGCTCCTCGTAGAAGTCGACCTCGGTGTCGAGGACGACCTGCGGCTTCTGCGACGTCGCCGCGGAGTCGAGGTAGACGAGCGGACGACCACCGCGCACGGTGCGCTCGAGCAGCGGGAAGTCCGCTCGCACGGCGGCGAGCTCGTCCGCCGTGAGGCGGGCGCTGTGCGCGGTGGTCGTCATGGCTGGCTCCTCGGGTGCGGGACGGCTCAGGCGGAGGCGGCCGAGGCGGACTCGACGGCGCCACCGAGGTAGCGGTCGTAGCCCTCCTCCTCCAGGCGCTCGGCGAGCTCCGGGCCGCCCTCCTCCGCGACCTTGCCGTCGACGAAGACGTGGACGAAGTCCGGCTTGATGTAGCGCAGGATGCGCGTGTAGTGCGTGATGAGCAGGATGCCCGCGTCGGTCTCGCCGTGGACGCGGTTCACGCCCTCGGAGACGATGCGCAGCGCGTCGACGTCGAGGCCCGAGTCGGTCTCGTCGAGCACGGCGAACTTCGGCTTGAGGAGCTCCATCTGGAGGATCTCGTGGCGCTTCTTCTCACCGCCGGAGAAGCCCTCGTTGACCGAGCGCTCGGCGAACGAGTCGTCCATGCGCAGGCGCTCCATGGCGCCCTTGACGTCCTTGACCCAGTGACGCAGCGCGGGGGCCTCGCCGTCGATCGCGGTCTTCGCGGTGCGCAGGAAGTTGGACACGGACACGCCGGGGACCTCGACCGGGTACTGCATCGCGAGGAAGAGGCCCGCGCGGGCGCGCTCGTCGACGCTCATCGCGAGGACGTCCTCGCCGTCGAGCGTCACGGTGCCGCCGGTGACCTCGTACTTGGGGTGGCCGGCGATCGAGTACGCGAGCGTCGACTTGCCGGAGCCGTTCGGGCCCATGATGGCGTGGACCTCGCCGCTGGCGATCGTCAGGTCGACGCCGCGCAGGATCGGCTTCGGCCCTTCCTTGGTCTCGACGCTGACGTGCAGGTCGCGGATCTCGAGAGTGGACATCTGGTTCTTCTCCAAGAGGTTCTGGTGAGCTGTGGGGCGCGCGCGGCGCGCCGGGTCAGTCAAGGACGGTCAGGTGGGGGCGACGACGCGGTCGACGTCGACGAGCACCTGCTCGCCGTCGACCGTCACCGGGTAGACGGGCACGGGCCGCATCGCGGGCAGCGCGGTCGGCATGCCGGTCCGCAGGTCGAACTGCGAGCCGTGCAGCCAGCACTCGACGAAGCAGCCCTCGACCTCGCCGTCCGAGAGGGACACCGCCCCGTGGGAGCAGATGTCCGAGATCGCGTGCCAGCCGCCGTCGCCGTCGCGCACGACCGCGACCTCGACGACGCGCCCGTCCTCGGCCGGGAGCTCGACGCGGAGCGCCTCCTCCGGGCCGAGGTCGGACGTCGTGCAGGCGGGCTGAGCGGTCACGCCGACGCCTCGGCGGGCTCGGCGCTCCCGTCGATGATCGACATGGACTTGCTCAGCTCGCGCTCGATCGCCTCGAGCAGGCGCTCCTCGACCGACGCGACGCCGATCTCCTGGATGAGCTCGGCGAAGAAGCCGCGGACGACGAGGCGACGCGCCTCGATCTCCGGGATGCCGCGCGCCTGCAGGTAGAACAGCTGCTCGTCGTCGAAGCGACCGGTCGCGGACGCGTGACCCGCGCCCTCGATCTCGCCCGTCTCGATCTCGAGGTTCGGCACCGAGTCCGCGCGCGCGCCGTCCGTGAGGACGAGGTTGCGGTTGAGCTCGTAGGTGTCCGTGCCCTCGGCCTCGGCCTGGATGAGCACGTCGCCGACCCACACCGCGTGCGCGCCCTCGCCCTGCAGCGCGCCCTTGTACGTCACGCGCGACTTGCAGCGCGGCACGGCGTGGTCGACGAACAGGCGGTGCTCCTGGTGCTGGTCCGCGTCCGCGAAGTAGAGGCCGACCATCTCGACGTCGCCGCCCTCGGCGGTGAACTCCGCGTCGGGGGTGATGCGCACGACGTCGCCGCCGAGCGTCACGACGACGTGCTTGAGGCGCGCGTCGCGGCCCAGGCGGGCGCGGTGCGACGACGCGTGCACGGCGCCGTCGGCCCAGTCCTGCACGGACACGACGGTGAGGTGCGCGCCGTCCTCGACGACGATCTCGACCGTCTCGTTGAGCGTCGCGGTGCCCACGTGGTCGAGCACGACGACGGCCTCGGAGTGCCGCTCGGCGCGCACGAGGACGTGGCTCGCCGTCGGCGTGCCTCCGTGGCCCTCGACCCGCACGGACGTGACGTCGGACGCCACGGCCTCCTTGGGCACGGTGACGACGGTCGACTGCTCGAACGCGTTCCACGCGGTGACGGCGGTGCGGTCGCCCGGCTTGCCGGCCGTGCCGAGGCGCTCGTCGTCGCGGCCGACGATCGCGACCTCGACCTCGGGCGCCTCGACGACCGTGACGCGCACGTCGCCGCCGCCCGTCTGGCCGACGATCTGCTCGTCGAACAGCGGCGCGAGGCGCGCGACCGGCGAGAAGCGCCACTCCTCCTCGCGCCCGGAGGGCACGGGGATGTCGGCGAGGTCGAACGACGTGAGCCGCTCGGCGCGCGAGCCCTGCGGCACGACGCCGTGGGAGTGCGCCCCGTCGGCCTGCGCGCGCGAGTGGTCGGTCGTCAGGCCGGCCTCTTCGGGAATGGTGGTGGTGGTCATATCAGCCGACGGACCCTTCCATCTGCAGCTCGATGAGGCGGTTGAGCTCGAGCGCGTACTCCATGGGCAGCTCGCGCGCGATGGGCTCGACGAACCCGCGCACGATCATGGCCATCGCCTCGGTCTCCTCCATGCCTCGGGACATGAGGTAGAACAGCTGGTCCTCGCTCACCCGCGAGACCGTCGCCTCGTGCCCCATGGACACGTCGTCCTCGCGGACGTCGACGTACGGGTAGGTGTCGGACCGGGAGATCTGGTCGACGAGCAGCGCGTCGCACAGCACGGTCGAGGCCGAGTGCGAGGCGCCCTCGAGCACCTGGACCAGGCCGCGGTAGGACGTGCGGCCACCGCCGCGCGCGACCGACTTCGAGACGATCGACGACGACGTGTGCGGCGCCGCGTGGACCATCTTGGCGCCGGCGTCCTGGTGCTGGCCCTCGCCCGCGAACGCGATCGACAGCGTCTCGCCGCGCGCGTGCTCGCCGAGGAGGTAGATCGCCGGGTACTTCATGGTGACCTTGGAGCCGATGTTGCCGTCGACCCACTCCATCGTCGCGCCCTCGGCCGCGGTCGCCCGCTTGGTCACGAGGTTGTAGACGTTGTTCGACCAGTTCTGGATCGTCGTGTAGCGCACGCGCGCGTTCTTCTTGACGACGATCTCGACGACCGCGGAGTGCAGCGAGTCGGACGAGTAGATCGGCGCGGTGCAGCCCTCGACGTAGTGCACGTACGAGCCCTCGTCCGCGATGATCAGCGTCCGCTCGAACTGGCCCATGTTCTCCGTGTTGATGCGGAAGTAGGCCTGCAGCGGGATCTCGACGTGCACGCCCGGCGGCACGTAGACGAACGACCCGCCCGACCACACGGCCGAGTTGAGCGCCGCGAACTTGTTGTCGCCCGCGGGGATGACGGTGCCGAAGTACTCCTGGAAGAGCTCGGGGTAGTCGCGCAGGCCCGTGTCGGTGTCGACGAAGATGACGCCCTGCGCCTCGAGGTCCTCACGGATCTGGTGGTAGACGACCTCGGACTCGTACTGGGCCGCGACGCCCGCGACGAGGCGCTGCTTCTCCGCCTCCGGGATGCCGAGCTTGTCGTACGTCGCCTTGATGTCCTCGGGGAGCTCGTCCCAGCTCGTCGCCTGCTTCTCCGTCGAGCGCACGAAGTACTTGATGTTGTCGAAGTCGATGCCGGAGAGGTCGGAGCCCCAGCTCGGCATGGGCTTCTTGCCGAACAGGCGCAGCGCCTTGAGGCGCTGGTTCAGCATCCACTCCGGCTCGTTCTTCAGCGCGGAGATGTTGCGCACGACGTCCTCGGAGAGGCCGCGCTGCGCGGACATGCCGGCGGCGTCGCTGTCGTGCCAGCCGTACTCGTACGCGCCGATCGAGGCGATGATCTCGTCGTCGGTCTGCTTCTCGCCGGTCGGCTGGGCCGTGCCGGCGGCGTCCTGGGTGGGAGCGCTCATGGTCGTCCTTCCACTGTCCGTCGTGTGCGGGCGGGGGCAGTCGGTACTGGGGGTTCGGGGGGTGTCGTGCGGGCAGGGCGGCGAGCCGCCCTCCGGGTCACGTCTCGCCCGACGTCGGACGCCCCCGCGCCCGGACGTCGTGGTCCGCGGGCGGCCGGGCCGCACGAGGTGCGGGAACCGGGACGGCCACGCCCACGGGGACGTTGGTCGTGCACGCGTGCGCACCGGTCGCGAGGGTCGCGAGCCGCTGCACGTGCGAGCCGAGCAGCCGGGCGAAGACCTGGGCCTCCGCCTCGCACAGCTGGGGGAACTCCTCCGCGACGTGCTGCACCGGGCAGTGGCCCTGGCACAGCTGGATCGCGGAGGTGCCGGGGACGGGGCGCACGCTCGCCGCGTAGCCGTCGTCCGCGAGCGCCGCGGCGAGCTGCTCGGCGCGGCCCTCGACGTCGTCGGCGTCGAGGCGGCCGGCGTAGCGGTCGGCGAGCTCGGCGAGCCGGGCCTGCGCGAACCGCTCGACGGCGCCGTCCCCGGCGACGTCGCGCAGGTACCGCAGCGCCTGGGTCGCGAGGTCGGCGTAGGTGCCGCTCAGCGCGCCCTGCCCGGCCGGCGTCGTCACGTAGCGCCGTGCCGGGCGCCCGCGCATCCCGGTGGGGTGCCCGGCGTCGTGCACGGCGACGAGGTCGTCGTCCTCGAGGAGGGCGAGGTGACGCCGGACGGCGGCGGGGGTGAGCCCGAGCCGCGCGGCGAGGTCGGCCGCGCTGACGGGCCCCTCGCTGGCGACGAGCTCGAGCACGCGCTCGCGCGTGCGCCGGTCCGCGTCCGCGGCGGGGGTCGCGGGGGGAGCGCCGGCGGGCGCGACGGAGGCCGGTACCTGCGGCCGGACCGCTCCTGCTGTCATGCTCCCCTCCTCTCGCTCACGGGCACGCGCGAACGCGCAGCGTCTCCGATATAGACAACATGGTTGTTCCCTAATTGCTCCGGCGCAAGCAAGGCGACCCTCAGACGGGGCCCGGTGTGGCGTACGCGACACCCGCGCGACGCCGGTCGTGCGGGTCCCGGGTGGTGCGCGCCCTCCCCCTAGAATCGCCGGGTGCCCGCCCCCGCCGTGCTCGTGCACGACCTCGTCAAGCGCTACGACGGTCGTGCCGTCGTCGACGGCGTGAGCCTCGCCGCCGAGCGCGGCGCGATCACCGCCGTGCTCGGGCCCAACGGCGCGGGCAAGACCACGACGGTCGAGTGCTGCGAGGGCCTGCGCTCCCCCGACGCGGGAAGCGTGCGCGTGCTCGGCCTCGACCCGCTGGCCGACGCGCGCGAGCTCCGCCCGCGCGTCGGCGTCATGCTCCAGGACGGCGGCCTGCCCACGGGCGTGCGCGCGCTCGAGATGCTGCGGCACGTCGCGTCCATGTACGCCCGGCCGCGCGACGTCGGCGAGCTCACCGAGCGCCTGGGGCTCGCGAGCTTCGCGCGCACCACGGTGCGGCGCCTGTCGGGCGGGCAGCGTCAGCGGCTCGCGCTCGCCGCCGCGATCGTGGGCCGGCCCGAGGTCGTGTTCCTCGACGAGCCGAGCGCGGGCATGGACCCGCAGAGCCGGCACGCCGTGTGGGAGCTCGTGCGCGAGCTGCGGGCCGAGGGCGTGGGGATCGTCCTCACGACGCACCTCATGGACGAGGCGGAGGACCTCGCCGACCGGGTCTACGTCGTCGACCACGGGAAGGTCATCGCGGCGGGAGCGACGCGCGCGCTGCTGGAGACCGGCGCCGACGGCACGGCCGACCGCACGGTCCGGTTCGAGGCGGCGCCCGGGCTCGACCTCGACGGGCTGCGCGACGCGCTCGGCGCCGGGTCCGACGTGCCCGACGGCACGCACGGCGTGTGGACGGTCGCCGAGCCGCAGCCCGGCGCGTACGCCCTCACCGGCCCGGCCGACCCCGCGACGCTCGTGACTCTGACGACGTGGCTCGCCGCGCGCGGCGTCCTCGCCGCGCGCGTCACGGTGGGCCGCCGCACGCTCGAGGACGTGTTCCTCGACCTCACGGGACGGCACCTGCGATGAGCGCGACCCCGACCACGCCGGCCGCGCCCGGCACCCAGGGCCCTGCCGCCGACCTCGCCGCGCCCGCGTGGCGCCGCGTCGTCGCGCAGACCGGGTTCGAGACGCGCATGATCCTGCGCAACGGCGAGCAGCTCCTCGTGACCGTGATCCTGCCCGTCATGCTCCTGCTCGGCCTCGTGCTGACGTCGTTCGTGGACCTCGACACGGGCGGCGCGTCACGCGTCGACTTCGTGACGCCGGGCGTGCTCGCGCTCGCCGTGATGTCGACGGCGTTCACGTCCCAGGCGATCGCGACGGCGTTCGACCGCCGCAACGGCGTCCTGCGTCTCATGTCGACCACGCCGCTGGGGCGCGGCGGGCTGCTCGCGGGCAAGGTGCTCGGCGTCCTCGCGGTCGAGGTCGTGCAGGTCGTCGTGATCTCGGGCGTCGCGCTCGCGCTCGGGTGGCGCCCCGACCCGGCGGGCATCCCCGCGGCGCTGCTCGCCGTGCTGCTCGGCACGGCCGCGTTCACGTCGCTCGCGATGCTCCTCGCGGGCACGCTGCGCGCCGAGGGCGTCCTCGCGGTCGCGAACCTCGTGCTCGTGCTGCTCACGGTCGGTGGCGGCGTGCTCGTCCCGGCGGACCAGCTCCCCGGGCCGCTCGAGCAGGTCGCGCTCCTGCTGCCGTCCGGCGCGCTCGGCGAGGCGATGCGCGGGGCGCTGCTCGACGGCGCGGTCCCGCCGTTCTCGGTCGTCGTGCTGCTCGGCTGGACGGCCGCGCTCGGCTCGGGCGCGGGCAGGCTCTTCCGCTGGACCTGAGACCTCCCGACGCATCTCACACCCGCAGGATTCCGGGCCGGGCGACCCGCCCGGATACCGTGGGACCGTGAGCACCCCGTCCCCCGCGCTCGACCCCGCCACCGACGACCGCACCGGCCGGCCGGACCGGCTCGCACCGCTGCGCCGCTGGACGCGGCCCGTGCTCGTGGCGAACCTCGTCGCCCAGATCGGCATCATCGTCACCGGCGGCGCGGTGCGGCTCACGGGCTCGGGCCTCGGGTGCTCGACGTGGCCGCAGTGCGAGCCCGGGCAGTTCGCCGCCCAGTTCCACCCGGAGACGACGTACCACCAGTTCGTGGAGTTCGGGAACCGCACGCTCACCGGCGTGCTGAGCGTCGTCGCGCTCGCGACCCTCGTGCTCGTGTGGACCGACCGCTCGCGCGCGCTGTCGTACCGGCTCCTCGGCGCCGTCCCGCTGCTCGGCGTGGCGGCCCAGGCGGTCATCGGCGGCGTCATCGTCCTGCTGCACCTGCACCCGGGCTGGGTGTCGCTGCACTTCGTGGTCTCCGCGGCGCTCGTGGCGGTCTCGCTGCTCCTGCTGCACCGCTCGGGCGAGGGCGACGGCGCGCCCGTCCCGGCCGTCGAGCCGCGCTCGCGCACGCTCGCGTGGGTCCTCTACGGCCTCACGGCGCTCGTCGTGGTGCTCGGCGTGATCGTCACCGGGTCGGGGCCGCACAGCGGCGACGAGGAGGTCGGCTACCGCTTCGCCGTCGACCCGGTGCTCATGAGCAAGATCCACGCATGGGCGGTGTGGGTGTTCGTGGCCGTCCTCGTCGCCTACCTGGTGAGCGTGCGCCGCGGGCCGCGCGAGGTGCGCCGCGCCGCGTGGATCCTCCTCGCGATCACGCTCGGGCAGGGCCTCATCGGCTACGTCCAGTACTTCACGGGCCTCCCGGAGCTGCTCGTCGGCCTCCACATGCTCGGCTCGGCCCTCCTCGTCGCGGGCTCGACGCGCGTCGTCCTCACGACCCGCACGCGCGCGTAGGGCGGGGCCCGGACCTGCGCGGCCCGGGCCCCGCGCGACGTCAGTTCCAGAACGCGGCGACGCGCTCCGCGAGCGCCGTGCCCCGGGCGTGTCGCGCGCGGGCGGCCTCCGGACGCAGCGTCAGGTCCATGGCCTGCGGTCCGAACAGGTGGTCCGCAGCGGCACCCGGCACGACCACCTCCACCGCGCTCCCGCGGGCACGGAGCTCGTCGACCTGCGCCGCCAGGTGCAGCCCCCAGGCCCGCGGTGCGCGCGTCCCGCCCCCGAACGGCGCCAGCACCAGCACCCGCCGACTGCCTGCGGCGAGGTCGGCGTTCTCGCCGCGCCGGTAGCCGCCGTCGACGTACCTCTCGTCCCCGATCCGGTAGGCGAAGGCGCTCGCGCAGCTCGCCGCGACGGCGTCGACGAGGTCGACCCCGCTGTGCCGGTCGAGGACGACCGGCTCTCCCGAGCGCGCGTCGACCGCGGTGAGCAGGACGGGCCGCTGCGGCCAGGACGGGCTCGGCAGGCGCGCGGCGACGGTCGCCCGCCACCGGGCGCGCGCGGACTCGTCCGACGACGCCGGCAGCGCGAGCGCCGCCGCCCCGATCCGGCGCCGCATGTCGGCCGCGTCCCGGGCACCCACGACGAGCGCGGCCGTCCGCGCCATCTGCTCGGCCGCCTGGCGCGTGCGGTCGTCGGCCCGTCCCGGGCCGGCCGTCCGCACGGGCGGTGGGACCAGTGCCGCGGCGTACAGCTCCGCGGCCGTCACCCCCGCGAGCTGCGCCGCCGCCGTCGACCCGGCCGAGGTCCCGACCGTGAGGTCGGCGGTCACGTCGACCTCCGCGTCGGCCAGGCCGGCGACGACGCCGATCAGCCACGCGTTGCCGGTGGACCCCCCTCCCCCGAGCACGAGGGAGCGTCCGCCCGTCGTCGGGGCGGGCGCGGGGTCCGTCGGGGCGGGTGCGGGAGCGGGGTCCGTCGGGCCGGGGAGCGGCCGAGACGCCGCGAAAGGTCCTGCGGGAGAAGGAGGTGGGGTGCTGGTGGTCATCGGAGTCGCCTCTCGCGATCGCGCGGCGAGCGCTCCCGATGACGACTACGGTCGTCGCGCGATCGTGGGCAGCGAGGGAGCGCCCGGTACGGACACAGCGTGCACGGGACTCACCTCCTCCGCTCGGATCACGATCGCCGTCGACGCTAGCACTCCGGCACTCGCCCGCCGCAAGGGTTTTCCACCCCGAACGACCCGGGCGGTGCGGAGGCGGCGCGGCAGCGTCCGGCTCGGGTGCCGGCGAGGTCACCGGTCCGAGGGCGTCCCGGGCTCGTCGAACGCCAGCGGCGTCCACCCGAGGGGCAGGAGGCCGGCCACCCGGGCTCGGTCCCGGTCCGCGGCGTCCGACCACCCCTGCGCCGCCGGGACCCCGGCCTCCCCCACGGCGCCCCGCGCGACACGGAACCCGACGTCCTCGATCCGCGCGTCCGGCGCGCTCGCCCGACGCACCCCCGCGCGCACGCTCCACGCCCGGTCCGCCCAGCCCCCGCCGCGCAGGCTGCGGTACTCGCCGTAGCGGGCCGTGTCGGCGTAGTCCCAGCACCACTCCCAGACGTTGCCGAGCATGTCGTGGAGGCCGAACGCGTTGGGCAGGCGCTCCGCGACGGGTCGCGGCCCGTCCAGGTCGTCCTCCGCGGTCCACGCCACCGCGCCGAGCGGGCCGTGGTGCGCGCCGCGCGTCCCCGCGCGGCACGCGTGCTCCCACTCGGCCTCGGTCGCGAGGCGGTAGCCGGCCGAGCGGACGTCCCACCGCACGGTCCGGTCCTCGACGCGGTACGCGGGGTCGAGGCCCGCGACCCGGGACGCCGCGTTGCACCACCGCACCGCCTCGAACCACGTCACGCCGTGCACGGGGACGTCGTCCGGCTCCCGGGGCGTCCGGTCCTGGCCGGCCCCGGAGCGACCCGCCCGCCCGCCGGTCGGCGGCGCGACCCGGGGGCGCGGCCGCGCCGGGTCGGCGGCGAGCACGGCCGCGTACTGCCCGGCGGTCACCGGCGTGCGGGCGACGTGGAACGACTCCAGGGAGATGCTGCGCCTCGTCCGGGTGCGCGCGTCGACGGCGTCGATCCGGCCCGCCGGGACGAGGCGGAGCTCGGGCAGGGTCACGTCCACGTCCACGTCCGGGACGCTACCCGAGGGCGCGGCGGACCGATCACCGGACCCGCCCCGCCCGGGCGTCAGCCGCCGCGGCGCACCGGCCACGGCGCGTCGGCGGGGCGCAGCGACGCCCAGCCGTCCGCGCGCGACGCCGCGGCCGCGAGGATCCCGACGACGGCCGAGGGGTTGTGCAGCTCCCCCCGCAGGACCTTGCCCACCGCCTCGTCGAGCGGCACCCAGCGCAGCTCCATGTCGAGCTCCTCCGCCTCCCGCTCGAACCGGCCCGCCTCCGGGACCGGCGAGAGGTCGCGCGCGAGGAACACGCGCAGCGCCTCGTTCGAGCCGCCCGGCGTCGTGAAGTAGTCCACGAGCACGTCCCAGCGCGCCGCCCGCAGGTCCGCCTCCTCGGCGAGCTCGCGGGCCGCCGCGACCTGGCCGTCCTCGCCCACGACGTCGAGCAGGCCGGCGGGCACCTCCCACAGCTCGCGCCGGACCGGGTGCCGGTACTGGCGCAGCAGGAGCACGCGCTCGTCGTCGTCGAGCGCGACGATCGCGACCGCCCCGGGGTGGTCGAGGTACTCGCGCGTGACGGTCCCGCCGTCGCCGAGGTCGACGACGTCCGAGCGCAGGTCGAACACCCGACCGGCGTGCACGACCGCCGTCTCGACGACCGGGCGCGGCGCGAGAACGTCGACGACGGGCGCGCCCTCCGGCGCGGGGCGCGGCTCGCCCGCGCCCGGCTCGGCGGCCACTCAGTCGGCCTGGTTCTCGAGCGCGGCGCCGATGAGGCCGGTGAAGAGCGGGTGCGAGCGCGTCGGGCGCGACTTGAACTCCGGGTGCGCCTGGGTGCTCACGTAGTACGGGTGGACGTCCGCGGGCAGCTCGACGAACTCGACGAGCGACGAGTCGGGCGAGGTCCCGCTGATCACGAGGCCCGCCTCCTCGAGCTGCGCGCGGTAGGCGTTGTTCACCTCGTAGCGGTGGCGGTGCCGCTCGGAGACGCGCTCCGACCCGTACGTCTTCGCGACGACCGAGCCGGGGGTCAGCGCCGCCTCGTAGGAGCCGAGGCGCATCGTACCGCCGAGGTCGCCCTCGCCGCCCACGATCGCGAGCTGCTCCTCCATCGTCGCGATCACGGGGTGCGACGTCGACGGGTGGAACTCGGTCGACGACGCGTCCTCGATGCCGAGCACGTTGCGCGCGTACTCGATGACCATCGACTGCAGGCCGAGGCAGATGCCGAGGGTCGGCACCTTGCTCTCGCGCGCCCAGCGCAGCGCGCCGAGCTTGCCCTCGATGCCGCGCACGCCGAACCCGCCCGGCACGAGAACCGCGTCCACGCCGCTCAGCGCGTCGTCCGCGCCCTCGGGCGTCTGGCACTCGTCGGACGCGACCCAGCGGATCGTGACCTTCGCGTCGTTCGCGAACCCGCCGGCACGCAGCGCCTCCGTGACCGAGAGGTAGGCGTCGGGCAGGTCGATGTACTTGCCGACGAGCGCGACCTCGACCCGGTGGGCGGGCTGGTGCACCCGCTCGAGGAGCTGGCTCCACCCGTCCCAGTCGACGTCGTGGAACGGCAGGCCGAGGCGGCGCACGACGTAGGCGTCGAGGCCCTCGGAGTGCAGCACGCGCGGGATGTCGTAGATGCTCGGCGCGTCGACCGCGTTGACGACGGCCTCGTTGTCCACGTCGCACATGAGCGCGATCTTGCGCTTCACCGGGTCGGGCACGACGCGGTCCGCGCGCAGCACGATCGCGTCGGGCTGGATGCCGATGGAGCGCAGCGCGGCGACCGAGTGCTGCGTGGGCTTCGTCTTGAGCTCGCCCGACGGGCCGATGTACGGCACGAGCGAGACGTGCAGGAAGAACACGTCGTCGCGGCCGAGCTCGTGGCGCACCTGGCGGGCCGCCTCGAGGAACGGCTGGGACTCGATGTCGCCGACGGTGCCGCCGATCTCGGTGATGATGACGTCGACGTCCTCACCGGCCTGCGCGCGCATGCGCGCCTTGATCTCGTCGGTGATGTGCGGGATGACCTGGACCGTGTCGCCGAGGTACTCGCCGCGCCGCTCGCGCGCGATGACCTGGGAGTAGACCTGGCCGGTCGTGACGTTCGCGGAGGCCTCGAGGTCGACGTCGAGGAAGCGCTCGTAGTGGCCGATGTCGAGGTCCGTCTCGGCGCCGTCCTCGGTGACGAAGACCTCGCCGTGCTGGAACGGGTTCATCGTGCCCGGGTCCACGTTGAGGTACGGGTCGAGCTTCTGCATGGTGACGCGCAGGCCGCGCGAGCGGAGCAGACGACCGAGGCTGGATGCCGTGAGGCCCTTGCCGAGCGAGGAGGCGACGCCGCCGGTGACGAAGACGTGCGCGGTGCGGTGCTCGGAGCGAGCGCCCGAGGCGTTGAGTCGGGAGGAGGGCCGGTTCAGGTGATCTGCCACGGAACTCCATCCTAACAGCGAGCCCGCCGACGGCACGCGGGCCGCGGGGTCGGTCCGCTCACACCGGGCCCGCGACGAGCCGGCGCCCGAGGGCGCGCGTCACCGGTCGGACGGCCCGTCCGGGGCGTCGTCCGTGGTGGGAGCGGGTGCCGCGCCGGAGACCGGGGCGCCGCGGCGCAGGACGCCGAGCAGCGCGGCACGGTCGCCCACGAGCGACACGCCGACGACGACGGCGCCCGCCACGAGCGCGGCCAGCGCCCCGACGCCGACCGCCGGCAGCCAGCCCGCGTCGTCGGGCAGGAGTGCGCCCGAGAGCGCCGAGCCCGCGAGCGCGCCGAGCGCGACGCCCACGGCGACGACCGCGAGCGTGCGCGGCACGCCGTGCGTCGCCTCCGGCCCGGCGTACCGCCGCGTCGCGACGAGGAGCCCCGCCCCGGCGACGGACATGCCGACGGTCGTCGCGAGCCCGAGCTGGAGCAGGACCCCGGCCTGGTCGCGGACGCCGGTCACCAGGGGCAGGACGTACGCGGTCGCCGCGACGACGAGCCACCCTGCCGCGGTCACGACGACGGCGACGCGCTGCCGGTCGATCGTGTACAGCGCACGCGACAGGTGGAGGATCAGCGAGAACCCGACGATGCCGACGGCCATGCCCGCGACCGCGCCCCCCAGGCCCGCCACCGAGCCGGTGGCGATCTCGGCGAACACCACCTCGACCGCCGCGGAGGCCGCGACGAGGGCCGCCACGCCCAGGCCCGCGACGACGAGGAGCGTCCGCGTCGTCGCGGCGAGCAGGCGCCGGTAGGCGTCGTGGCGCGCGTGGGCCACGTGCTCCGCGAGGCGCGGGAACGTGCTCGTCGCGAGCGGGAAGGCGAGCACCGCGTACGGCAGGAGGTACACCTGCTGCGCGTACCAGTAGGTCGGGAACGTCTGCTCGGGCCCGAACCCGTAGGCGGCGCCCATGATCGCGAGGACCGAGAGCTGCTGCGCGACGAGCGCGCCGATCCCCGCGAACGCGAGGTTGCGGGCGCGCACCGCCTCGCCGCCGGGGAACCGCAGCGTGGGCCGCAGCCGCACGCCCAGCCGGCGCACGGGCAGGACGAGCGGGAGCGCGAGGACGGCGACGCCCGCGGTGGTCCCCCAGCCGAGCCACGCGATCGCCTCGCCCGAGAGCGCCGCGACGTCCTTCTGGTCCCCGTCGGCCAGGCCGGCGAACACGAGGAACACCGCGATCACGGCGAGGCTCGACAGCAGCGGCGAGAACGCCTGCCAGAAGAAGCGCTTGTGCGCCTGCAGGATGCTGCCGAGGACGACGGCGAGGCCGTAGAGCGGGACCTGGAGCGCGAACACGCGCACGAACGTGGCGGTGACGTCCACGAGCTCCGGGTGCTTCGACGCCATGAGCACGGTCGCGATCGGCTGGGCGAGGAGCGCGAGGAGGGCGCCCAGCGGGACGAGCACGACGAGCGTCCACCCGAGGAGCGCCGACGCGACGCGGGACACCTCGGTGCCCGCGCGCCGCGCGATGGGGGCGGCGAGGAGCGGGACGACCGACCCCGCGAGGGCACCGCCCGCGGCGACCTCGAACAGGACGTTGGGCAGGAGGTTCGCCGCGGTGAACGCAGACCCGACGCCCTCCGTGCCGACCGCCGCGGACTGCACGAGCGACCGCGCGAACCCGACGAGGCGGCTCGCGATCGTCACGAGCGTGATCATCGCGGCGGCACCCGCCAGCGTGCCCGTGGCGGCGCGCAGCCGCCCGGCACGCCCGCTCACGCCGGGCGCCGGCCCCACGAGTCCACGCGCCGCAGCACGTCGTTGCCGTCGATGACCGTCGAGAAGCTCACCTTCTCGCTCGCGAGGGTCAGCCCGACGACGCCCGCGAGCGCGAGCCAGCGCACCGCACGGGGCGCGGCGAACGCGACCTGCGAGCCGAGCGCGGCGCCGAGCGCGTTGGCGCCGCAGTCGCCCAGCATGTCGCGCTCGCCCAGGTCACCCGGGGCGGCCGCGGCGGCAGCGCCGAGGACCGCGCCCGTGGTGGGAGCCGCGGACGTCGCGAGGAACGGCGCGGACGCCGCCCCGGCGGCCTTGAGCGCGCGCCCGGGGCGCAGGTCGAGAAGGTTGAGCAGGTTCGCGGTGCCGGCCACGAGCGCACCGTTGACCCCGACGTCCACGAGGTGGGCGAACGCGCCGCCCGTGCGCCGCGTGCCGATCGCGGCCGCGACGAGCGAGACGCCGCTGATCCCGAGGACCTTCATCGCGCCCGTCGTGACACGACCCTCGGCCAGCGCGCCGAGGTGGCCGCGCAGGCCCTTGGTGCGCGTCGAGGTGTCCTCCGCGAGGTCGTCGACGAGCCCGAAGGTGCCCGCGCTCGCCGTCGCGAGCGCCACGGCGCCGCGCGTGCGGGCGTCACCGCCCGTCGCGAGGGTCGCGGCGACGAGGCCCGCCGCGACGGCCGGGCCCTCCAGCAGGCTGATGGGCTCGCCCCGGTGGTTCGTGCGCGTCCACCGCTCGGCGCCGCCCGGCGGGTTCGACGCCGTGGCGCGGCGCGCCGCCGTCGTCACCGCGGCGGAGACCCCGGCGGCCAGGAGCGTGCGCAGCACGCGCGCCACGTCAGCCCTCCCCCGCGTCGGCGTCGGTCTGCTCGACGTCCGCGTCGCCCGAGGTCGGCGTGCCCGTGTCGGACGCCGTCGTGCGCGTGACGGGCGGGAGCTCGACCGCGGGCGGGAGGACCGCCGTCGCGCTCTCCTCGAAGCCGAACTGGCCGACCTCGCCCGCGACGCGGGCCGCGAGCGCGAGCGGGACGTTGATCCGGCCCGGCTCCCCCTCGACGCCGCTCACCGTCGACAGGGTCGACGCGAGGTCCTCGTTCGCGCGGATCGTCGAGACGACGTCGCCGGAGACGGCGGTCGGGCCGGCGACGAGCGCGGCCTCGGCGACCTCCTGCGCGGCGACCGCGACCTGGACCTCGATGTCGACGACGTACGTGTCCGGGGCGGGAGCCTCCTCGCCCTCCTCCCCGGTCGGCGCCGCCTGCTCGGGCGCCGGTCCGCCCAGGAGGAGCACGACGTCCGCCGGGAAGGTCTGCTCCGTGACGACGTCGACGAGCGCGAAGCGCTCGAGCAGGGCCTCGAGCTCGATCGCCTCCGGGCTGCGCTCCTCGGAGCTCGCGGGCGTCGAGCCCGTCAGCGCGAGCGCGAGCGCGCGCGACAGCCGCTGCTCGGGCGTGGCGTCCTGCGGCATCTCGCCCAGCTTGTCGCCGAGACCCTCGGCCACGGTCTGGCGGGCGCTCTCCTCGTCCTGGCTCGTCCACGCGTCGGTGAGGCGGACGTGCCCGACGACGGCCGCGCCGGCCGTCTCGAGCTGCTCGGTGATCGCGTCGTCCCGCTCGCGGTCGGCCCCGTCCAGGTCGACGACGGCGACGCGGCGGTCCTGCAGGGAGCCCGCGACGAGCTGCGGCCCGGCGGCCTCGATGTACCGCGCGTCGTCGCCCAGCGTGACGTTGGCCCGGTCGAGCTGGTCGCGCAGGTCGTTGCGCTCGGTGCGCAGCTGCTCGACCTGCCCCGTGAGCTGGTCGCCGATCGCGCCCTGGAGCGGCCCGGCGCCGAGGATGATGCCGACGGCGAGGGCCAGGAAGACCGAGATCAACGAGACGATGTGGTACCTGAAGTCGATCACTGTGCGGTGGTGTCCTTCGGTTCGAGCTGCTGCGTGCTGGCAAGGTCAGGGGTCCGCGACGGACGCGGGGCGGGCACGGCGGGGGGCGACCGCTCGGGCCGACGGCGGCCCGGCCCGGTCAGCCCCCGCCGGAGAAGAGCGAACCGATCCACGACCACAGGTCGTCGAACCGGGCGCCCACGATCCCGAAGAACGTCTGGCCCGCGGCCGTGGACCACAGCGCCGCGACGACGGCGAGGAGGCCCGCGAGGGACAGGAGCCAGAGCTGCAGGTTGGAGATGCGGTGCCGGTACAGGCGCGACACGCCCTTCGCGTCGACGAGCTTGCCGCCGACGCGCAGGCGCGTGAGGAACGTGCTCGCCATGCCCGCGCGGCCCTTGTCGAGGAACTCGACGAGCGTCGCGTGCGTGCCGACCGCGACGATGACCTCGGCGCCCTTGTCGTCCGCGAGGAGCATCGCGATGTCCTCGCTCGTGCCCGTCGCCGGGAAGACGACGGGCTCGACGCCGAGCGCCTGGACCCGCTCCAGGCCCGGCGCCTTGCCGTCGCGGTAGGCGTGCACCACGATCTCGGCGCCGCTGCTCAGCGCGCGGTCGGACACGGAGTCCATGTCGCCCACGATCATGTCGGGCTTCCAGCCGGCGTCGAGGATCGCGTCGGCGCCGCCGTCGACGCCGATGAGGACCGGCCGGTACTCGGTGATGTAGGGGCGCAGCGTCGCGAGGTCCTCGCGGTAGTGGTAGCCGCGCACGACGATGAGCACCTGGCGCCCGTCGATCGGGGTGCGGATGTCCGGGACGCCGACGCCGTCGAGCAGCAGGTCACGCTCGCGGCGCAGGTAGTTCATCGTGTTCTCGGCGAACGACTCGATCTCGACCGAGAGGTTGGCGCGCGCCTCCTCGAGGCTGCGCGCGACGGTCTCCTCGCTCTGCAGCACGCCCTCGGCCACGAGGTCGTCGCCGAGGTAGACCTTGCCGCCGTCGAGCCGCACGTCGCGACCCTCGGGGATCGCCATGATCGCGGGGCCGAGGTCGTCGACGAGGACGATGCCCGCCTCGACGAGCACGTCCGGACCGAGGTTCGGGTAGCGCCCCGAGACGGACTTGGCGGCGTTGAGGACGGCGGACGGCCTGGCCGCCACGAGCGCGTCGGCCGCGACGCGGTCGATGTCGACGTGGTCGATCACCGCGACGTCGCCCGGCTGCAGCCGCTTCGTGAGGGCCTTCGTGCGCGCGTCGACCTTGGCCGGGCCGAGCGTGCCGGACCCGGCCTCCGGCGGGGAGGCTTTGCGCAGAGTGAGTCTCATCGTGCCCTATCGTCCCACGACCGACGACTCCAGAAGCTCCACCGCGTGGCGGCGGGCCGCGTCGGAGTCCTCCTGGCCGGAGAGCATCCGCGCGAGCTCGCGGACTCGCTCCTCCCCCGTGACCTCGCGCACACCCGTGACCGTGACGGCGGCCGCCGGGTCGTCCACGCCGTCCGCGTCGCCCGAGGACTTCGTGACGACGAGCTGCACGTCCGCGAACGCCGCGACCTGCGCGAGGTGCGTCACGACGACCACCTGCGCGCGGCGCGCGAGCGACGCGAGCCGGCGGCCGACCTCGACCGCCGCCTTGCCCCCGACCCCGGCGTCCACCTCGTCGAACACGAACGTCGGCAGCACCTGGCCCGTCCCCTCGACGGCGGCCGTCGCGAGCGCGACCTCGATCGCGAGCATGACGCGCGAGAGCTCACCGCCCGACGCGCCCTTGCCGAGCGGCCGCGCCGGGGCGCCCGCGTGCGCGACGAGCGAGAACGTCACGACGTCGACGCCCCACGGCCCGGGCTCGTCCGCGCGCTCGACGTCGACGACGAGGCTCGCCCCGCCCATCGCGAGCCCGCGGAGCTCGTCGGTCACCGCGGCGGCGAGCTCGGCGGCGGCGCGCTCGCGCGACGCGGTGATCGCGGTCCCGAGGCGCTCGAGCTCCGCGTCGAGCTCGTCGCGGCGCGCGGTCGCGGCCTGGAGCCGCTCACCGCCGTCGTCCAGGTCGAGGAGCCGCAGCCCGGCGTCGCTCGCCCAGGCGAGGACGTCGTCGACCGTCTCGCCGTAGCTGCGCGTGAGCGTCCCGAGCTCGGCGAGGCGCGCGTGCGCGCTCTCGAGCCCGGCCGGGTCCGCGGCGAGGTCCTCGACGTAGCCCGAGATCTCCGTCGCGACGTCGGCCAGCACGTAACCCACCTCCGCCAGCCGCTCGGCGAGCCGCCCGAGCACGGGGTCCGTCCCGGCGACCGACTCGAGCGCCCGGCGTGCGCGGTCGACCGCGACGACGGCGTTCTCCTGCGGCTCCGCGGCCTCGTCGCCCGCGACGGCGTCGTGCGCGAGCTGCGCGGCGACGCGCAGCTCCTCGACGTTCCCGAGCCGCGCCACGAGCGCGGTGAGCTCGACGTCCTCGCCCGGCTGCGGCGCCACGCGCTCGACCTCGGCGAGCCCGAGGCGCAGGAGCTCGGCCTCCCGGGCACGCTCGCCCGCGCGCGTCTCGATGTCCTCGATCTCCGCCTGGAGCGCCGACCGCTCGGTCCACGCGTCGCGGTACTGGGCGAGCAGCTCGGCGTGCTGGGGCCCCGCGAACGCGTCGAGCGCGGCGCGCTGCCGGCTCGCCGTGCGCAGGCGCAGCTGGTCCGACTGCCCGTGGACCGTGACGAGGTCGTCGGCGATCTCCGCGAGCACCCCCTGAGGGACGCTGCGCCCGCCGAGGTGCGCGCGCGAGCGGCCCTCCGCGGCGACGGTGCGCAGGATGACCACGGTGCCGTCGTCGTCCACCTGGCCGCCCGCGTCGTCGACGCGCCGGGCGACCGCGGGCCGGTCGGCGACGCGCACGCGACCCTCGACGACGGCGCTCGACGCGCCCGGCCGCACCGTGGCCGGGTCGGCCTTGCCGCCCATGAGCAGGCCGAGCCCGGTGAGGACCATCGTCTTGCCCGCGCCGGTCTCGCCCGTGATGACGGTCAGGCCCGACCCCACCGGCACCCGGGCGGACCGGATGACACCGAGGTTCTCGATCGCGATCTCCTCGAGCACGCTCACTCCTCCTCGTCCGTGGTCCCGCGGTCGTCCGGCGTCGCACCGGGCGGCGCGGACGCCGCGCGCTCCGCCGTGGTCCCGGCCGTCGCGGCGACGCTCGCCGCGCGCTCGCGCCAGCCGACGACCGGCAGCGAGAACTTCGACACCAGACGGTCGGTGAACGGCGCCGGGCTCAGACGCGCGAGCCGCAGCGGCGTGTCCGAGCGGCGCACCTCGACGCGCGAGCCGTTGGGCAGGTCGATGCGCCGGCGGCCGTCGCACGTGAGGACGCCCGGCGACGCGGAGTCCGGCAGCACGTCGACCGTGACCGTCGAGCGCGGGCCGACCACGAGCGGCCGCGCGAACAGGGCGTGCGCCGCGAGCGGCACGACGAGCACCGCGTCGACCTCCGGCCACATGACGGGACCGCCCGCGGAGAACGCGTGCGCCGTCGACCCCGTCGCCGTCGCCGTGATGACGCCGTCGCACCCGAACGACGACAACGGGCGGCCGTCGACGCCGATGACGACCTCGATCATGCGCTCGCGCTGCGCCTTCTCGACCGTCGCCTCGTTGAGCGCCCAGCCGACGAGCGGCTCGTCCTGCCCGGGCAGGTAGGCGCGGACCTCGACGATCGTGCGCTCCTCGACCGTGTAGTCGTACGCCGCGAGCCGGCCCACGGCCGCGCGCAGGTCCTCGCGCTCGCTCTCCGCGAGGAACCCGACGTGCCCGAGGTTCACCCCGAGCAGCGGGACGCCGGTACCGTGCGTGAGCTCGGCGGCGCGCAGGATCGTGCCGTCGCCGCCGAGCACCATGACGACCTCGGACTCCGTGACGCCCTCGCGCGCCCGCGTGCGCGCCATGTGGTCGCCGAAGGACTCCGCGAGGTCGTCGTCGTGCAGCGTCACGGTGAACCCGGCGCGCTCGAGCTCGGAGACGGCCTCGTGCAGCGCGACGACCGCCTCGGGGCGGCCGCCGTGGGTGACGATCAGCACGCGTCGCGTCACGGTGCTCCTCCAGTCAGGGGTCGGTCGGGGGTGGGGAGGGCGGGCGTCCCGGGTGCGGCGTCCCGCGGCCAGGTCGCGGGTCTGACCGGCACGACGGGTGGCGGGCCGCCGTCGGGCGACGGATGCCACGCCACGGCCGCCGCGGCGGCGTCCTCCAGCGCGGCGTCGTCGAGCACCGCGTCGTCCGCGCGCCCGGGGTCGCCCGCGCGCAGCCACCAGAAGTACTCGCGGTTCCCGCTCGGCCCCGGCAGGGGGCTCGGCACGACGGCGACGGCTCGCAGGCCGAGCACCGCGGCGTGCCGGGCGACGGCCACCACGACCTCGACGTGCAGCGCCGGGTCGCGCACGACCCCGCCGCTGCCGAGACGCTCGCGGCCCACCTCGAACTGCGGCTTGACGAGGAGCAGCAGGTCCGTGCCGGGACCGACCACGCCCACCACCGCGGGCAGCACCATCGCGAGCGAGATGAACGACAGGTCGCCGACCACGAGGTCGGGCGCCGCCCCGACGTGCTCGGGGCGCAGCTCGCGCACGTTGAGGCCCTCGTGCACGACGACGCGCGGGTCGGCGCGCAGCGCGGGGACGAGCTGGTCGTGCCCGACGTCGACCGCGACGACCTCGCGCGCGCCGCGACGCAGGAGCACGTCGGTGAACCCCCCCGTCGAGGCACCGAGGTCGAGGCACCGGGCGCCGTCGACGACCGGGACCCGCGGCAGGACGCCGTCGGGGACGGTCGGAAACCCGACGGGAGACGCCGCGCCGGACCCGGAGCCCGACCCTGCCAGGGCGTCGAGGACGCCCGCGAGCTTGAAGCCCGCGCGCGACGCGTAGCCCGGGTCGCCGGGGTCCGGAGCCACCTCGAGCACGTCGGTCGGCGCGACGGCGGTCGACGGCTTCGCCAGGACGCGACCGTCCCGCGTCACCCGACCGGCCGCCACGAGCTCCGACGCGTGCCGTCGCGACCGCGCGAGGCCACGCCGGACCAGCTCGCCGTCGAGGCGGGCGCTCTCGCGCTCGCCCACGCTCAGTCCTCGGTGCGGGCGAGCTCGGCGACCAGCGCGTCGTGCACGGCCTGCAGCACCCCCACGTGGTCGGCGGTCGCGAGCCCGTCGAGGCCGTCCAGGCGCGCGAGGACGGCCTCGAGCGTGCCGTCGCCCGCGCCTGCGTCGGCAGGAGCCGCCGGCGGTCGCGGTGGGCCGGGCACGGGACGCAGCGGACCGTCCGTCATGGCACGCCTCCTGTCTGGCTCGTCGAACTCACGCCCTGGGCTGCGCCCGGGCATCCCGGACCACGCTACCGGGTGCGACCCACGCGCCGCGGCGTCCACGCACGGGGACGCGGTCGCGTCGCGAGACGGCGACCGCTCAGTGGGTCCCGACGGGAAGGTCCGGGACGCTCGCCGGGTCGACCGGACGCCCCTCGTCCGCCGACGCCCACGCGGCCGACGCCGCGGCACGCACCGTGTCGACCGTGGCCGTGCCACGCACGTCGAGGCGCAGGGCGCCGTCGTCGACGCGGGCCGCGCTGTCGCCGCACGTCCACCAGCCGTCGGCGCTCCGCGTCGGGAGCGGGTGCGCCTCGAGGAGGCTGCGCAGGTCCTCGCCCACGTAGTGCGGGCGCAGGTGCGGCTCCGCGATGACCGCGTCGCGCGCCGTGCTCACGCCCGTGAGGACGTGCAGGCCGGGGTACCCGCCCGCGCGCGCCCCCGCGAGATCGGTGTCGAGCCGGTCGCCGATGACGAGCGGGGCGCTCGCCCCCGCGCGGTCGATCGCGAGCCGGTACATCGTCGGCGACGGCTTGCCCGCGCTGTCGGGCTCCACGCCCGTCGCGGCGCGCACCGCGCCGACCAGCGAGCCGTTCCCCGGCGCGAACCCGCGCGCCGTCGGGAGCGACAGGTCGAGGTTGCTCGCGACGTGCCACGCACCCCGCTCGACCGCGTACGCCGCCTCGGCGAGCTGCGCCCACCCGAGCTCCGGCGCGAAGCCCTGCGCGACGGCCACAGGCTCGTCGTCCGCGCTCTCGACGATGACGAAGCCCGCGTCGTGCACCGCGGTGACGAGGCCCGCCCCGCCCACCACGAGCACGCGCGCCCCCGGCTCGAGCCGCGTCCGCAGGAGCGCCGCAGCCGCCTGCGCCGCCGTCATGACCTCCTCGGCGCGCGTCGGGATGTCGAGGCCCGAGAGCTGCTCCGCCACCGACCCCGGCTCGCGCGACGCGTTGTTCGTCACGAACACCAGGCGCATGCCGCGCGTGCGCGCCGCCGTAAGACTTGCGGACGCGTGATCGATCGGCTCGTGGCCGCGGTAGGCCACACCGTCCAGGTCGACGAGCGCGAGGTCGTACCGGTCGGCGAGCGGGACGTCGCTCCCGAGCAGCCCGGCGCTCACCGCTCGCCCTCCGCCGCCGGCTCCCCGGCGCCGGGCGCCGCGTCGACGTCGTCCTGCTCGTCGGCACCGTCGTCCTCGTCGGCCACGTCGGCACCGTCCGCCTCGGCAGGGCCCTCCGCGTCGTCGGCGTCGTCGGAGTCGTCGACGTCGGGCTCGTCGACGTCGGGCTCGTCGACGGCGGGCTCGTCGCCGTCGACCTCGGCGTCCTCCAGGTCGTCGAGCTCCTCCGTCAGGTCGTAGACCACGACGTCGTCGTCCTCGTCGCCGAGCGCCGCGGCGAGGAGGCTCGCGTCGATGCCGGCCAGGATCTCCGCAGCCTCCTCGGTCCGACCGGCGACCTCGAGCACGGAGGCGCGCGCCTGGAGCACGCGGGCCCCGAGCTCGCCCTGCGTGCCGACGGCGGGAACCTGGTCGAGAGCGGCGAGCGCGGCGTCGAGCTCGCCGAGGTCGACGCGCGCCCCGCTCACGACGATCGCGAGCTCGGTGCGCTCGACGTCGTCGAGCGTGGCAGCCTCGTCGGACGACGCGAGCGCGAGCGCGCGCTCGGGGCGCCCGAGGCCCCGCTCGCAGTCGGCCATGATCGGCAGGTGCTCGGACGAGCCGTTGAGACGGCGCACCGTGCGCAGCTCGCGCAGCGCCTCCGCGTAGCGGCCCGTGCGGTAGGCGGTCAGGCCCGCGGCCTCGCGCGCGACGTCGACGCGGCCGGCGCGGCGCACCGCGGCCTGCGCGTGCTCGTACGCGAGCTCGGGATCGGTGTCGATGAGGCGGCCGGCCATCACGAGGTGGCGGCCGACGACCTCGGCCGTCTCCTTGCTCAGCGTCCGCAGCCGACCTCGCGCCGCACGGTCGAGCTGGGAGAACTGGACGTCCTCGGGGATCTCGGGGCCCGCCGGGTGGCGGGGCTCCGGCCGGCGGTCGAACCCGTCGCGGTCCCGGCCCGCGCCGGCGCGCGGCGCGTGCCCACGCCGGTCGCCCCCGCGACGGTCGTCGCGCGGCCCGCCCGGTCCACGACGTCGGTCCGTCGCGTCCCGGTCGAACCTCCCGCGGCCGCCCTCCCCCGAGCGCGCGGGCCGCTCCGCGTCGCGCCGCTGACCTCCGTCGCGGTCGCCCTCGCGCGACCACCGGTCGTCCCGACGGGCGGGACGGTCGTCACGGCGCGCGGGACGGTCGCCGCGACCCGCACCCTGGTCGCGACGGGAGTACCCGCCGCCGTGCTCGCGGCGCGGGCCGTCGGTACCGTGCTCGCGGCGCGGACCGCGCCCGGCAGCATCCCGACCGGAGCCGTCACGAGTGTCGCGGGCGCGGTCACGACGGTCCGCGTCCGGGCGACCGCGGTCGGGTCGACGGTCGTCGCGACGGTCGCGCTCCGGACGGCCGCGCTCGGCACGGTCCGAACCCGGGCGTCCACGGTCGGGTCGGTCCCGGTAGCCGCCCTCCGCGCGCCCGCGCCGGTCGCCCGCGCCGCGCTGGTCACCGCCGCGGCGACGGTCACCCGACGCGTCACCGCCGGACGGCCGGCCATGTCCCCCGCCACGCTGGTCGCCGGAGCCTCGTCGACCGTCCTGGTCGCGTCGACCGCCGCGGTCGTCGCCCGACCGCGGACGGTCCGGCTCGGGCTCGTGGGAGCTGTCGTTCACGAGGGTTCCCTCTCGTTCTGGAGTTTGCGCAGGCCATCTTCCCACGCCAGCGTGCTCGGGCACGCGGCGGGGCGCCTGTGACGACGCGTGATGCGACGAACGCACCGCGGCCGACGGGGCCCTGGGTGGTTGGTCGTGGAAATGCCGAAGGCCCACCCCGTGTGGGG
>NZ_WMKA01000149.1 GCF_009711085.1 Cellulosimicrobium composti | reverse complement strand
GGCGGATCGTCGCCGAGCACACCGGGCAGAACCAGATCCGCGCGCACCGCATGAGGCCAAGCACGACGGAGGCCCCGGCCGCCGTCTGGGCCAGGAGGACACCGCCGACCGGATCCATCAGGTCCCGGCCGCAGCCCTTGCACGCGCGGTCGCCCGTGATCTGCCACAGAGTGCGGCGTCCGGCGTACCGACGCGCCTTCCGGGTCTTCGCGGTCGCCTGTCGGGCGAGT
>NZ_WMKA01000148.1 GCF_009711085.1 Cellulosimicrobium composti | reverse complement strand
CCCCAGCGGGGGGTGGTCCGCGGCCGACTGCCGGCGCCTGTGTGAGGCCGCCTCGGTGCCCGTCTCCAAGGGCACCCGTGCCCGCGGAGAGGGGGCCCGCCCGGGGGTGTCCACCGGGGTCCGTGTCGAGGACCTCCCGGACCGCCCGCCGCTCCCCTCCCCCGGCCCTTCTCCGGAAGGGGCTCAGGCCCCCGCCGTTGCTGTTGTTTCCGCAGGTCAGAACGAGCAACAGGCCGACAACAACAACAGCAACAGCGGCG
>NZ_WMKA01000147.1 GCF_009711085.1 Cellulosimicrobium composti | reverse complement strand
GGGACGTTGTGGATGGCGGCGGACGAGTACCAGAAGGTCGACGACTGGGACGTGCAGATCCCGGAGGAGGCCGAGGGCGAGGAGTCGGACGCGGAGCTGACGAACCCGGAGCAGGTGGACCAGTTCATCGCGGACCGGTCGCAGCCGAACCGGCCGCCGCAGCCGAAGGACGACAGCTTCGGGGTGCGTCCGGGGCGCACGACGATCCTGCCGGTGCTGGGCAACGACGTGGACCCGGACGGGGACGTGATGACGGCGTCGCTCGCGGGGGACTCGCCGTCGAACGCGACGGTGCAGGCGATCATGGGCGGCGCCGC
>NZ_WMKA01000146.1 GCF_009711085.1 Cellulosimicrobium composti | reverse complement strand
GCGTCCAACGGTGCGGAAACAGGGCTTCTCCGAGCGCAGTCCGCTGCGATTTTCTCGGCCCCGGAGATCTCGCGGACAAGTCTCCGACGGGCTCAGTCACTGTTTGATTTCCTCCTAGGACCCGTGACCGGACCTAGAAGTTTAGTTCCCTAGCTGATGCCAGGATCCGGGTCGGGAACACCCCCGGGCTGACACTTCGCAGGTCGCTACTTAGGCAGCGAGGGCGAAGGAATCGCGCTTGGTGTTGGCGATTATTTTTTGCGACATATGGTTTACGAGATCATTGCCGCTTCCTCGGCTCGCTTCCCCTGCTTCGACATCCGCTGTCGAAACCGA
>NZ_WMKA01000145.1 GCF_009711085.1 Cellulosimicrobium composti | reverse complement strand
GAGCCCTGGACGCCGGCGGCGACGGCGGCGAACTGCTTCTTGAAGGCGTCGAAGGAGCCGAAGTGCTCGTCGATCGCGGCGCCGATCTCGCCGGTGGGCTCGCCGCCGCCCTCGGGGGAGAGGTTGGTCCAGAAGGCGGAGTGGTTGACGTGGCCGCCGAGGTTGAACGCGAGGTTCTTCTCGTGGAGGTTGATCGCGGCGAAGTCGCCGGACTCGCGGGCCTCGGCGAGCTTCTCCAGGGCGGTGTTCGCGCCGGTGACGTAGGCCTGGTGGTGCTTGGAGTGGTGCAGCTCCATGATCCGCCCGGAGATGTGCGGCTCGAGCGCACCGTAGTCGTAGGACAGCTCGGG
>NZ_WMKA01000144.1 GCF_009711085.1 Cellulosimicrobium composti | reverse complement strand
ACCGTCGCCCTCGAGGCCGACAGCCCTCTCGCCGATGCCCGCTGGACCCGGCACCACGTCGAGCGCGCCGCGATGACGTTGCCCAACGGGTACTGCGGGATGCCCGCCCAACGTGCGTGCCCGCACGCCAACGCGTGCCTGACCTGCCCCCTGTTCCTGACAACCCCGCAGTTCCTGCCCGAGCACCGCAAGCAGCTCGCCCTGACCGTCGCGCTCGTCGACCGCGCCACCGAGGCCGGCCAAACCCGCCTCGCCCAGACGAACCAGCAGGTCGTCGACAACCTCACCACGATCATCACCGCACTCGAAACAGAGGAGGCCCCGGATGCGGGCTGACAACACCCACCACCT
>NZ_WMKA01000143.1 GCF_009711085.1 Cellulosimicrobium composti | reverse complement strand
TCGCGCCGGACAGGACGCGGGCCTCGATCTCGCGGGGCTGCGGGGGCGCGTTGTCCTCGCCGTCGCGGATGCGGATCGTGACCTGGGCGGAGTCCTCCTGCCCGTTGACGTCGCGCACCCGGTAGATCGCGTAGGCCGTGCCGGCCTCGGGGCCGGCCTTGAACCGCAGCGTGTCCTCCGAGACGAACGCCTCCCCGAGCGCGGGGTCGACGTCCTGCTCCAGCTCGGTCTGCAGGAACAGCTCGAGCCCGTCGGGGTGGGTGTCGTTCCGCAGCACCGGGATCGTCACCACGTCCCCGGCGTGCACGGTCACCTCGTCCGCCGCCGCGTTCGGCGGCTGCAGGCGCGTGGGCGC
>NZ_WMKA01000142.1 GCF_009711085.1 Cellulosimicrobium composti | reverse complement strand
TCCAGGACACGTACGGTGCGCGGGCCACGGGCGCGGTGACGGTGAACGTCTCGGCGAACGCGCCGCTGCTGCCCCCGGTCGCGCGCGACGACACCGTGCCCGTCGAGGACATCCTCGGCAGGACCGAGGTCACCGTGCCCGTCCTGGACAACGACGAGGACCCCGACGGCGCCGCGACCGAGCTCACCGTCACCAGCGACGCCGAGACCACGACCGTCACCCCCGACGGCGAGCTCGTCGTCACCCTCACCGAGGCCCGCCAGGTCATCACCTACACCGTGACCGACATGGACGGCCTCACCGCCAAGGCGTTCGTCAAGGTCCCCGGCCTCACCGACCAGGCGCCCACGCTGCGACCGGG
>NZ_WMKA01000141.1 GCF_009711085.1 Cellulosimicrobium composti | reverse complement strand
TCGCGGTGAGCGACCACGTGGTGGTGCCCGCGGGGCAGCCGGTGACGGTCGAGCCGTTGCGCAACGACACGGACCCGAACGGCGACGAGCTGCGCCTGGCGTCGGTGTCGGAGTCGGCACCGGCCGAGATCACGCCGAACTACGACGCGGGCACGTTCACGTTCGTGTCGATGGAGCCGCGCTCGTACGACCTGACGTACCAGGTGACCGACGGCCCGGACGCGACGACGGGTCTGGTGCGCGTGGACGTGCTGCCGCCGTCGGCGGCCGAGGGCGCGCCGATCGTGGTGACCGACACCGCGCTGCTGCCCGCAGGCGGCAAGACCCTCGTGGACGTCCTGGCCAACGACACCGACCCCGC
>NZ_WMKA01000140.1 GCF_009711085.1 Cellulosimicrobium composti | reverse complement strand
TGTGGAGGGAACGCGGGGAAGTGAAACATCTCAGTACCCGCAGGAAGAGAAAACAACCGTGATTCCGGGAGTAGTGGTGAGCGAAACCGGATGAGGCCAAACCAGTCACGTGTGATACCCGGCAGGGGTTGCGTGGTTGGGGTTGTGGGAGTTCTCTTGATCGGTCTGCCGGCCGGTCGGTGAGTCAGAAACCGTTGATGTAGGCGAAGGACATGCGAAAGGTCCGGCGTAGAGGGTAAGACCCCCGTAGCTGAAACATTAGCGGCTCGCTTGAGAACCACCCAAGTAGCACGGGGCCCGTGAAATCCCGTGTGAATCTGGCGGGACCACCCGTTAAGCCTAAATATTCCCTGGTGACCGATAGC
>NZ_WMKA01000014.1 GCF_009711085.1 Cellulosimicrobium composti | reverse complement strand
CCGCCCACACCGAGATCGCCCGCGAGCTCGACGAGCTCTCCTGCTCCCTCGACTACGACGGCGGACCGGGGATGGGGGGCGCGGGGCCGACGACCGGCGAGTCCTTCCACGCGGTCGGCGCGGAGGAGCGCGCCGCGAGCCCGTACACGCCGTCCACGTCGGGCCGGGTCAACCTCCTGAACTGGGACGGCAACGGCGCGCCGGGCGGGCTCTTCCCGCCGCCGCGACGCGCGGACGGCCCCGAGCCGTCGGGCGGTGCCGCATGAGCCGCGCGACCCGGTCGCGGGAGCGCGCGTCGGCCGACGCGGCGGGACCTGGTGCGGAGTCGTCCGGTCCGCTGCCCGACGCCGAGCGCCGCGCCGCGCACACCGTCATCTCGCTCCTGCTCGACTACCCCACCGCGCAGACCGTCGCCCACCGCGCGGACGTCGAGGACGTCGTCGCGGGGCTGTCCCCCGGCGTGCGTCGGCCGTTGCGCGCGTTCCTCGACGCGACGGCGCCGCTGTCGCTCGGCGAGCTCCAGGCCGCGTACGTCACGACGTTCGACCTCAAGCGGCGGTGCTCGCTCTACCTGTCGTACTACGCGGCCGGGGACACCCGGAAGCGCGGCGCCGCGCTCGTGACGTTCGTCGAGGCGTTCCGCGCCGCGGGCTGGGAGACGGACGGCTCGGAGCTGCCCGACCACCTGCCGACGGTGCTCGAGCTCTCCGCGCGCACGGACGGCGAGATCGCCGGCGTCGTGCTCGACGCGCACCGCGACGGCATCGAGGTGCTGCGCGCCGCGCTCGAGACCCTGCGCAGCCCGTGGGCGCACGTCGTCGCGGCGCTCGTCGCGACGCTGCCCGCGATGCAGTCCGCGACCGCGGCACGCTTCCGCGACCTGGTCGCCGCGGGACCGCCCACCGAGCTCGTCGGCCTGAGCGACCTGTCCCACCTCACGCCGTTCGCCACGATCCCGAGCCTGACCGAGGAGACCCGACGATGAGCCCGCTCGACGTCCTGCTGTGGGTGGCCGTCCCGTACGCGGTGGCGGCGGTGTTCGTCGTCGGCCACGTGTGGCGGTACCGCCACGACCAGTTCGGCTGGACCACGCGCTCGTCGCAGCTCTACGAGAACCGCTGGCTGCGCCTCGGCTCGCCGCTCTTCCACGTCGGCATCCTCATGGTGATCGGCGGGCACGTGGTGGGCATCCTCGTGCCGCGCCCGTGGCTCGAGGCGGTCGGCGTCGACGAGCACGCCTACCACCTCGTCGCGACCGTCGCGGGGACGTTCGCGGCGGTCCTCACCGTCGCGGGGCTCGTGATCCTCGTGCTGCGGCGCCGCCTCTCGGGCGCGGTGTTCCGCGTGACGACCCGCACGGACAAGCTCCTGTACGTCGTGCTCGGCGCGGCGATCGGGTTCGGCACGCTCGCGACGGTGCAGCACCAGGTCCTCGGCGCCGGGTACGACTACCGCGGGTCGATCTCGCCGTGGGTCCGCTCGCTGCTCACGTTCCAGCCGGACCCGTCGCTGATGGCGGACGTCCCGCTCGCGTTCCGGGTCCACGTCCTGTGCGGCATGGCGCTGTTCGCGCTGTGGCCGTTCACGCGCCTCGTGCACGTGTTCTCCGCGCCGCTCGGCTACCTCACGCGCCCGTACGTCGTCTACCGGCGCCGGGCCACGACGGCGCCGGGACGCGCCCCGCGCCGCGGCTGGGAGCCCCCGACGGCACCCTGACACGGCGCGACGACGCCCGGCGGCCTTCCCCGTGCCGCCGGGCGTCGTCGTGCGCGGACCGCCGTCGACCAGGGCTCAGCCCTGGGTGGGCACCGGCCGGCGCGTGAGGCGGATGCTCACCTCGCTCGCCTCGCGCGAGAGGTACTCGCGGTCGAACGCCCCGGGCTCGCGGCCCTCGAGCTGCGCGAGCAGCGGGAGCGGGTCGTGCGGCGCGACGAGCACGAGCCCGTCCCCGGGCGCGAGCGCCTCGAGCGCGCCGAAGACGACGCCGTGGCGCACGGCGTGCGGGATCGTGCGGACGTCGAGCACGATCTCGGCGTCGTCGTGCGCGCACGCGCACGTGTGCGCGTCCTCGTGCGCGGCCCCGTGCTGCGGGGGCTCGGTGATCTCGATCGGTTCTGCGGCCATGCTGGTCCTCCTGGTCGTGGCGCGAGCGCCGGGTGGGGTGCTGGGTCTGCGGGCCGGGGGCGCGGACGACCGCGCCGGCGGGCGCCGGTCAGGGCGTCACGGCGAACGCGCCCGCGGCGCCACGCTCGGCGTCGGACATGGCGTGCGTGACGAACGGGTAGGTCCCGGCCTCGGGGAAGGCGAGCTCGACGAACCCGCCCTGGGCGGGCAGCAGGCCGAGCACCTGGCTGCCGCCCGACGTCCCGGCGGGGAGCGCGTACGCGCCCTCGTGGAACACCGTGTCGAACTGCCCGCCGACGACGTGGAACGCGCTCGGGCGGTTCGGCCCGGCGTCGAGCACCCACACGCGCACGCGCTCGCCGACGCGGGCCGCGAGCGGGTCGTACCGGTACTGGTTCGCGTAGCCGTTGAACGCGAGGAGGTCGGGCTCCGCGGCGGCGACCTTCGCGTCGTCCGCGGACGCGCCCGGGGCGCCGAGGTAGAGCTCGGACTGCACGACGACGTACTCCCGGTCGACGGGCGCGAGGTCCGGCGGGTCGACGATCACCGCACCGAGCATGCCGTTCGCGATGTGCAGCGACATGGGCATGGTCGAGCAGTGGTACATCCAGATCCCGGCCCGCGTGGCCGTGAAGCGGTAGGTCAGCGACTCGCCCGGCGCGATGGTGCGCATCGGCTCGTCGGGCGCGAGCGCTCCGGCGTGGAAGTCCACGGAGTGCCCGATCGTCCCGTCGTTGACGAGCGTGATCTCGAAGACGTCGCCGACCTTCCCGCGCAGCACCGGCCCGGGCGCGGTCCCGTCGAACGTCCAGACCGTCTGCTCGACGCCCGGCGCGACCTCCTGCACCGCCTCGGTCACCGTGAGCGTGCGCCGGTGCACCACCGGGTCGCCGGCCGGGTCGGTCTCCGCGGGCGCGAGCGCCGCGTCGCGCGCGACGAACCCGTCGCCCGGCCCGCCCATCAGGTCGGCGTCGGACGCGCCGAGCGACCGCTCGCCCGTCGTCCCGTGGCCCGCGTGCGCGCCCGCGGAGGGCGCGCCGGCCGCGGACGTCCCCCCGTCACCGCCGTCACCGCCGTCACCGCCGTCACCGCCGTCACCGACGTCACCGACGTCACCGACGTCGACCGTGAGCGTCATGCCCATGAGCCGGTGGCCGGCCACGGAGCACCAGCCGTCGAGGTCGCCGACCACGACGCCCACGTCGAGCGTCACGGTCTCGCCCGGCGCGACGCGACCCGTCGTCGAGCCGTCGGCGAGCACGAGGTCGTGCACGTCGTCGTCGGTGTTCGTCAGCTCGACGACGAGCCGGTCGCCCGCGGGCACGGGGATCACGTCCGGGACGAACCGCATGTCGGCCGCCTCGACCTCGACGGTCGTGGTGCGGCCGGTCGCGACGACGGTCGTGCCGCCCGCGGCCGTGCTGGTCGCCGCGCCGGACGTCCCGCCCGACCCGACCCCGGCGGCGACCGGGTCCGCGGCCACGCCGCCCACGACGGCGAGCGCGAGCGTCGCCACGGCCGCGGTCACCGCCCCGGCACGCGGCCGTCGTGCCTGCGCGTCCCGACGCGCCGCGACCGCGCGCGCCGCGTCGTCGCGGGCCGTGCCCGACGGCGGCGCGGCCTCGGTCCCCACCGCCGCAGGGGTCTCGCGGCGCGCGACGACGACGGCCCGGCCCGTGAGGACGAGGAACGCCAGGAACGTGCCGAACACGACGAGCGAGAGCGCGACCCGCACCCACGACGGCAGCGGCAGCAGGCAGAGCGCGAGTCCGCCGTTCGCCACGACCACGCGGTACAGCCCGCCCGCGCCGACGACCGCCTCGGTGCGCCGCCGGCGCGCCGGGCCCCCGCCGAGCACCACGGGCACGAGGTAGGTGAGCGCCCCGAGCAGCACCTGGGCCGCGAACCCGACGACGAAGGGCGCGAGCAGCCCGCCGACCGCGTCCTGCGCCGCGGCCCACGACGGCGCGGCCGCGACCCGGACGCCGAACGCCGCGACGCTCCCCGCGAACCACGCGACCGACGCCGCGAGGCTCCAGGCCGCGAACCCCCACGCCCCGCGCTGGGCCGCGCGGCCCTGCGCCACGAGGTGCCGCACGACCGTGCCCGTGCCGACCAGCACGACCGCCGCCCCCACGGCGACGAGCGGCAGCCACCCGGTCGCGCACGCCGCGAGGACGACGAGGATCCCCGCCAGGAGGACGGGCAGCGCGCGCCGGGCCGCGGCGTCGGCGCCGGGCTCGATACGTGTGCGCAGCACGGTGGGCCACAGCAGCACGAGCGTCCCGAGGACCGTGAGCCCGACCCACCCGAGCACGTTGAGGGTCACGTGCGCGACGTAGCCGCGGCCGTACGCCGCGGTCCCGGCGCCGCCGCGGGCCATGAGGACGCCGAACGTCACGCCCACGGGCAGGCACACCGCCGCGGCCACGTAGTAGCGCACGAGGCCCCCGAACCGCGACGGGAGCGCACCGCGGGCCTGCAGCGCGAGGACGGCCGCGTGCGTGAGCGCGCCTGCGGCGACGAGGACGCCGCCCGCGACGACGAGCGCCCACGCCTCGGTGAGCAGCCCCGCGAGGACGAGCAGCGCGCCGACGGTGTGCGCCGCGAGCCGCGCGACGTGCAGCGGACGGCCCCCGGGCGCCTGCCGACGCAGCATCGTGTCCGCGAAGTGCTGGCTCCACACGAGGATCGCGGTGCTCACCGCGCCGAGCATGAGCACGTGGACCATGAGCCATACGGCCTCGGGCACGAACCGGTGCACGACGACGAGCACCGCCTCGGCGACGAACCAGGCGAGGACGAGCGCGTGCAGCCACAGGTTCCGGCCGGTGCTGCCGACCTTCTGGGTGCCCGGGAGCGGTCCGGCGGGGCGGGCCGACAGGAGCGGCGGGCGCTGGGGCGAGGCGGGCACGGTCACCGTCCGGGAGCGATCGGCAGCACGGCGGGAACGCCGTGGTCGGAAGGGGCCGCGGACCGGTCCCCCGAGGCGGCGGGGTCGAGGCGCCCGTCCGCGCGCGAGCGCCGGGCCGCGCGCTCCCCGCCCAGCGCGGACCACAGCGCGACCCCGACGAAACCGAGCACCGCGACGACGTTGCCCGCTCCGCCGACGCGGACGGCCGCCACGGCGGCGGGCCCCGCCCCCGCGAGGTCCCCCGCGACCCGCACCGCGAGCGTCGCGTGGAGGAGCACGAGCGGCGCCCACATCGCGGCGCGGTACGGGAGCGGGCGGCGCAGCACGGCCGGGAGGATCAGGGGCGCGTGCGCCATGATCATCGACAGCCCGAAGCCGAGGAACACGGCGTGCACGACGGCGTCGTACGTCGTGCCGGAGCGCAGCGTCGTTTCTGGGCCGAGTCCGGCCGGTCCGGCGCCGGCGGCGACGAGCAGCCAGGCCGCTCCCGCGACGGCGAGCCACGCGTAGCCCGCGAGCATCGCCGCGGCCGCGAACCGCGGCAGCCCCGAGGCGCGGACGGTCCGCCGTGCGACGTCGCGCCGCGCCAGCACGACGGCCGACGCCGCGAGCGCCGCCCCGGCGAGCGCGTACCCGGACGCAGGGGCGAGCAGCGCGAGGCATGCGGCGCCGACGAAGACCAGCGCCCCGGCGAGGACGCCGCGCTCGGTCCGGTCGTCGATCTCCAGCCGCGCGAGCTCGACGCGCTCGCCGAGCACGGTCCACGCGACGAACCCGACGAGCCACGGCAGGAGGTCCGGCACGGCGACGCCCGCGGCCCACAGCGCCGCTCCCCCGACCGCGAGCACGGCGCCCGCGGCCTGGACCGCGGCCGCGGTCGCGGGCTGGCGCCGCCAGAGCGCCGCGTAGATCGCGACCAGCCCGAGCGTTCCGGCGACGAGCAGCCCCTGGCCGAGCGCGCGCGGCGCGGGCGAGAGCAGGGCGAGGGCGCCGAGCCCGAGCGCGGCGGGTGCGAGGTAGGCGGCCGGGTGTCGTGCGGCGACCGTGCGCTCGAGCGTGACGAGCGTGCCGACGAACCCGAGCACCATGAGCAGGCCGTGCGCGTCCTGGACGCGCTCGGCGGGGACCGGGGACGGCAGCCCGAGCAGGGCGAGCCCGGTCGCGAGCCCGGTGAGCAGCGCGACGCCGGCGGGCAGGACGAGCAGCGCGCGGAACGGGGTCCGGCTCGTCACGCCCCGAGGGTTTTCCACGGTCCCGACCGTAGGAATGCCCGCGCCCCGCCGGACAGGGCCGAAGGTCCCGCACGGGCGCGGCGTCACGTGGGCTCGGTCACGTGGGCCCTCCGCGCCCGGGGCCGCGTCGGACCCGCCCGGACGCAGCGGGGCCGGCCCCCGTCCGTCACTCGCGCGTGCGCACGGCTCCGCGTACCGCCGGGCCGATCGTCTCGCCGTACGCGCGCAGCGTCTCGTCCTTCGCGTCGTGCTGCAGGTAGAGGGCGAACTGGTCGACCCCGAGCGCGGCGAGCTCGCGCAGGCGCTCGACGTGCCGCTCGGGCGGGCCGACGACGCAGAACCGGTCGACGATCTCGTCGGTGACGAACGCGGTGTGCGTGTTCCCCGCGCGCCCGTGCTCGTTGTAGTCGTAGCCGTCGCGGCCGGCGACGAAGTCGGTGAGCGCGTGCGGGATGGTCACGCCCGCGCTCTCCTCGGCGCCGCCGGGACCGTAGCGCGCGACGATCTCCGCGACGTGGTTGCCGACCATCCCGCCGAACCAGCGGCACTGGTCGTAGGCGTGCGCGAGCGCCCGGCGACCGGACTCCCCGTTCGACGGCGCGGTGCTCGTCACGTACGCGGGCGCGGCGACGCAGACGCGCACCGCGTCCGGGTCGCGGCCCGCGCGCTCGGCCGCGGACCGGACAGCGGCGATCGACCACGCGACGACGTCGGGGTCGGCGAGCTGGAGGATGAAGCCGTCGCCCACCTCGCCCGTGAGGGCGAGCGCCTTGGGCCCGTACGCCGCGACCCACACGGGCAGCCGCGAGTCGGGGTTCCACGGGAGGCGCAGGGTCGAGCCCCGGTACTCGACCGCCTGCCCGGACGCGAGGCCGCGGATCACGCCGATCGCCTCGCGGAGCTGGGCGAGCGTGACGGGGCGGCCGTTGATGACGCGGACCGCGGAGTCGCCGCGCCCGATGCCGCAGATCGTCCGGTTGCCGAACATCTCGTTGAGCGTCGCGAAGAGCGACGCCGTGACCGTGACGTCGCGCGTCGCGGGGTTGGTCACCATGGGCCCGACCGTGACGCGGTGCGTCGCGGCGAGGATCTGGGAGTAGACGACGAACGGCTCCTCCCAGAGCAGGTGCGAGTCGAACGTCCACACGTGCGAGAAGCCGTACGTCTCCGCCTGGCGCGCGAGGTCGACGACCCGCCACGCGGGCGGGTCGTTCTGCAGCACCACCCCGAGGTCCACGTGCCCTCCTCACCGCAGGTACGCCGACAGCCCGCGGCGCAGGAAGCGCCCGTGCCCGGGGCTGCCGTGGTACGTGCCGTCCTCGACGACGACGCGTCCGCGCGACATGACGACGTCGACGTGCCCGTCGACCTCGAACCCCTCCCACGCGGAGTGGTCCATGTTCATGTGGTGCGTCGCCTCGTACCCGATCGACGTGCGGCCGGCCGGGTCGTACACGACGACGTCGGCGTCGGCGCCCGGGGCGAGCACGCCCTTGCGGCCGTCGAGGCCGAACATGCGCGCCGGCGTCGTGCAGCACAGCTCGACCCATCGCTCGCGCGTGATGCGCCCGTCGACGACGCCCTGGTAGAGCAGGTTCAGCCGGTGCTCGACCCCGCCGATGCCGTTGGGGATCTTCGAGAAGTCGCCGCGGCCGAGCTCCTTCTGCTCCTTCATGCAGAACGGGCAGTGGTCGGTGCTCACGACCGACAGGTCGCCCGTGCGCAGGTACCGCCACAGCTCGTCCTGGTGGCCCTCGGCGCGCGAGCGCAGCGGCGTCGAGCACACCCACTTGGCGCCCTCGAAGTCGCCCCACTCGTCGCTGCGCGCGCCGAGCTGCTCCTCGAGCGAGAGGTACAGGTACTGCGGGCACGTCTCGCCGAACACGTTCCAGCCCTCGTCGCGCGCCTCGGCGAGCGTCGCGACGGCCTGCTTCGCGGACATGTGGACCACGTACAGCGGCGCGCCGGTGAGGCGCGCGAGCATGATAGCGCGGTGCGTCGCCTCCTCCTCGGTCTCCCACGGCCGCGTGGTGCCGTGGAAGTACGGCGCGGTGTCCCCGCGGTCGAGGGCCTCGCGCACGAGCACGTCGATCGCGATGCCGTTCTCCGCGTGCATCATGATCACCGACCCGTTGTCGCGTGCCTTCTGCATCGCGCGCAGGATCTGCCCGTCGTCGCTGTAGAACACGCCCGGGTACGCCATGAAGAGCTTGAAGCTCGTGATCCCCTCCGCCACGAGCTCGTCCATGGCCTTGAGCGAGTCGTCGTCGACGCCCCCGAGGATCTGGTGGAACCCGTAGTCGATCGCGCACCTGCCGTCCGCCTTCGCGTGCCACGCGGCGAGCCCGTCCTGGACGCGCTCGCCGGTGCGCTGGACGGCGAAGTCGACGATCGTCGTCGTGCCGCCCCAGGCCGCGGCGCGCGTCCCCGTCTCGAACGTGTCCGACGCGTTCGTCCCGCCGAACGGCAGCTCCATGTGCGTGTGGCAGTCGACCGCGCCCGGGATCACGTACTTGCCCGTCGCGTCGACGACGCGCTCGGCGGTCGCGGCGAGGTCGGCGCCGAGGCTCGTGTCCCCCGGCCGCAGCAGCGCGGCGACCTGCTCGCCGTCCACGAGCACGTCGGCGGGCGCCGAGCCCGTCGGCCCGACGACGGTCCCGCCCCGGATCAGCGTGTGCGCCATCGCGTGGTCTCCCTTCGAGGTCCGGTGCCGCGCGGTCCGCTCACGGCCGGGTGAGGTCGTCGTACGCGTCGGGGCGCCGGTCCCGGTAGAACTGCCACCGGTCGCGCACCACGCGCAGCAGGTCCATGTCGAGGTCGCGCACGATCAGCTCCTCCTCGTGGTCGTCGCCGGTGTCGCCGACGAACGCGCCCTCGGGGTCGACGAAGTACGACGTGCCGTAGAAGTCGTCGTCGCCCAGGTCCTCGACACCCACGCGGTTGATCGCGCCGACGTAGTACTCGTTGGCCACCGCCGCCGCCGGCTGCTCGAGCCTCCACAGGTAGTTGGAGAGCCCGCGGCTCGTCGCGCTCGGGTTGAGCACGATCTCCGCGCCGTTCAGCCCGAGCGCGCGCCACCCCTCGGGGAAGTGCCGGTCGTAGCAGATGTAGACGCCCACGCGCCCGACGGCGGTGTCGAACACCGGGTAGCCCAAGTTGCCGGGGCGGAAGTAGAACTTCTCCCAGAACCCACGCACGTGCGGGATGTGCGTCTTGCGGTACTTGCCGAGGTAGCGCCCGTCGGCGTCGATGACCGCCGCCGTGTTGTAGAGCACGCCGGGCTGCTCCTCCTCGTAGACGGGCAGCACGACGACGGTCCCCAGCTCGGCCGCGAGCGCCGAGAACCGCTCGACCGTGGGCCCGGGGACGGACTCGGCGTAGGCGTAGTAGGCCGCGTCCTGCACCTGGCAGAAGTACGGCCCGTAGAACAGCTCCTGGAAGCACACGAGCCGCGCGCCCTGGTCGGCGGCGTCGCGCAGGTGCTTCTCGTGGACGTCGATCATCGACTCCTTGTCACCCGTCCAGCGGACCTGGGTGAGCGCGGCACGCACGGTGGTCATGAGCCCTCCTCGGACGTGGGTGCGGGTCGGTCCCGCTCGGTGCGGCGTCGCCGGGCCGTCACGTGGCCACCCCGGCGTACCCGTCGGCGACGTCGAGCGCCGCGTCGATCGCGGCGAGCCCGTGCTCCAGGTCCTCGGCGGACGTGACGAGCGGCGGGGCGACGTGCAGGCGGTTGAAGTGCACGAACGGCCACACGCCCCGCTCCTTGACGGCCGCGACGACGGCGCCCATGGGCGCGGCGGCGGCCCCGCTCGCGTTGAACGGGACGAGCGGCTCGCGCGTCGCGCGGTCGCGCACGAGCTCGACCGCCCAGAAGAACCCGAGGCCGCGCACCTCACCGACGCTGGGGTGCCGGTCCGCGATCTCGCGCAGCCGGGGCCCGACGACGTCGGCGCCGAGGGTCCGCACCCGGTCGAGGATGCGCTCGTCCTCGAACGTGCGGACCGACTCGACCCCGACCGCGCACGCGAGCGGGTGGCCGGAGTACGTGAGCCCGCCGGGGAAGACCCGGTCGTCGAACGTGCGCGCGACGTGCTCGCCGACGACGACGCCGCCGAGCGGCACGTAGCCGGAGTTCACGCCCTTGGCGAAGGTCACGAGGTCGGGCACGACGCCCCACCGGTTCACGGCGAACCACTCGCCGACCCGGCCGAAGCCGACCATGACCTCGTCGGTGACGAGCAGGATGCCGTGCTCGTCGCACAGCGCGCGCACGCCCGCGAGGTAACCGTCGGGCGGGACCAGCACGCCGTTCGTCCCGACGATGGTCTCGAGCAGGATCGCGGCGATCGTCCCGGGGCCCTCGAGCTGCACGACCTCCCGCAGGTGGGCGAGGGCGCGCTCGCCCTCCTCCGCGTCGTCGCGCGCCCCGAACGCGGAGCGGTACGTGTACGGGCCGAGGAAGTGGCGCACGTGCGGGTCGGGCGAGACCTCGTTGGGCCAGCGGCGCGGGTCGCCCGTGAGGGAGATCGCCGTCGTGGTGTTGCCGTGGTACGAGCGGTACGCCGAGAGGACCTTGGCCCGGCCGGTGTGCAGGCGCGCGAGCCGCACCGCGTTCTCGACGGCGTCCGCGCCGCCGTTGGTGAAGAACACGCGCCAGCGGCGGTCGCCGTCCGCGCCGGCCGCGGCCGCACCGGGCGCGCGCTCCGCGATCAGCCGGGCGAGCTCGCCGCGCACGTCGTTGGCGAACGTCGGGCCGACGGTCGCGAGCCGCCCGGCCTGGGCCTGGAGCGCCGCGACGAGGCGGGGGTGCTGGTGGCCGAGGTTGAGGTTGACGAGCTGGGACGCGAAGTCGAGGTAGCGGTTGCCGTCCTCGTCCCAGAACCACGCGCCCTCGCCGCCCGCGACGGGCAGCGGGTCGATCGCGTCCTGCGCGGACCACGAGTGGAAGACGTACCGGTCGTCGGCGCGCGTGCGCGACCGCTCGGCGGCCCGTCCCCTCGCCTCCTGGTCCGTGGTCATCGGCGTCCTCCGCTCCGCGCTGCCGTCACCGCGTCCGCGGGAAGCCGAGGTCGACGCCCGCCGTGGACGGGTCGGGCCAGCGCGTCGTGACGACCTTCGTGCGCGTGTAGAACTGCACGCTCTCGGGCCCGTAGACGTGCAGGTCGCCGAACAGCGAGCTCTTCAAGCCGCCGAACGAGTAGTAGCCGACGGGCACGGGGATGGGGACGTTGACGCCGATCATCCCGGCCCGGGCGTCGACCTCGAACGCGCGCGCCGCGCCGCCGTCGCGCGTGAAGATCGCGGCGCCGTTGCCGTACGGGTTGTCGTTGACGAGCCCGAGGGCCTCGTCGTACGTCTGCGCGCGCACGACGGACAGCACGGGCCCGAAGATCTCCTCGCGGTACACCGTGTGCTCCGGGCGCACGTGGTCGACGAGCGTGGGGCGCAGGAAGAAGCCCTGCCCCAGGTCGGGTGCGCCGTCGGGGACCTCGCGGCCGTCGACGACGAGCGTCGCGCCCTCCTCGGCGGCGGTGCCCACGCGCGCCGCGACGCGGTCGCGGTGCTCGGCCGTGATGAGCGGCCCCATCTGCGACGCGGGGTCGGAGCCCGGCCCGACGACGAGGCGCGCGACGCGCTCGCGGATCGCCTCGACGAGGGGGTCGGCCACGGCGCCCACCGCGACGAGCACGGACACGGCCATGCAGCGCTCGCCGGCCGACCCGTACGCCGCGGAGACCGCCGCGTCCGCCGCGACGTCCACGTCGGCGTCGGGCAGGACGACCATGTGGTTCTTCGCGCCGCCGAGCGCCTGCACGCGCTTGCCGTGGCGCGTCGCCGTCTCGTACACGTGGCGCGCGACGGGCGTCGAGCCGACGAAGCTCACCGCCTCGACGTCGGGGTGCTCGAGCAGGCGCTCGACCGCGACGCGGTCGCCCTGCACGACGTTGACGACGCCGTCCGGGACGCCCGCCTCCTGGAGCAGGCGCGCGACGACGAGCGACGCCGACGGGTCGCGCTCGCTCGGCTTGAGCACGAACGTGTTCCCGCACGCGATCGCGTTGGGGATCATCCACAGCGGCACCATGGCCGGGAAGTTGAACGGCGTGATGCCCGCGACCACGCCGAGCGGCTGCTTGACCTCGTGCACGTCCACGCCCGACGACGCCTGCTCGGTGTACCCGCCCTTGAGGAGCTGGCCGATCCCGCACGCGAACTCGACGCACTCGAGCGCGCGGGCCACCTCGCCGGCGGCGTCCGACAGCACCTTGCCGTGCTCGGCGCTCACGGCCGCGGCGATCTCGTCCCTGTGCTCGACGAGGAGCTGGTGGAACGCGAAGAGGATCTCGACGCGACGCGACACGCTCGTCGCGCGCCACGCGGGGAACGCGTCGCGCGCCGCCGCGACCGCGGCGTCGACGTCCGCCGCGGAGGCGAGCGCCACCTGTCCCGTGACCGCGCCGGTCGACGGGTCGTGCACGGGACCGTACCGCTCGGCGCGGTCGCGCACGCCGCCCGCGACCCAGTGCCCGATGCGCTCGCTGCCCGTCGCGGTCGGGGCGCCGTCCGCGCCCGCCGCGTGCCGGTCGATGTCCGCGGTCGTCTCCACGTCCTCGCCTCCTCGCGCGCCGAGGTGGTGGCGCGCCGTCGCAGCCGATCCCTCAGTCTGGCACGGAAGACCCGATCGTGTGGTGCGGATCACACCGACCGCCCGGTAGCGTCTGCCCTCGTGAGCGCAGCGCAGCCCGCGTCGCCCCGGTCCGCCACCCGGCCCGACCGCCGCGACCTCGTCCCCCTCGTCCTCCTGGCGACCGTCACGGCCGTCGTCGTCGAGCTCGTCCGGTCGAGCGGTCCCCTGCTCGACCACGCGTTCACGGCGGGCGTCGTCACCGTGGCGCTCACGGCGCTCGCGACGTACGCGGCGCCGGGCGTGCTCGTCGTGATGATCGCGGCCCGCCTCGAGCTCACGGGCAAGGTCGTGCTGCTCGCGGTCGCGTCGCTCGTCGTGGCCCGGCTCGCGGTCCAGGGCCTCGGCGCGGCGATCGTCGCGGGCGTGGACCTCGGGCTCGTCCGGTACGGCGTGGGCCTGGCCTCCGTCGCGCTCGGCGTCGGCGTGCTCGTGCTCGTCGCCGCGTTCGTGAGCGGAGCCGGCCGCGAGACCGCTGCGGGCGCGGACCCGGGCGCGCACGAGACGGGCCCCGACGCGGACGCGGCCCCCTCCCGCACGGGCGTCGTGCTCGCGCGCGGCTCGCGCGTCGCGCTCGGCGTCACGCTCGGCGCCCTGCTCGCCGCGGCGCTGAGCACCGTGCTCGGGACGTGGGACGCCTACTGGCGCGCCGACGTCGCGGGCTGGGTCGTGACGGTCGCCGTCACGGGTGCCGCCGGGACGTGCGCGTGGCTGCTCCGCGGCCGCGCCGCCCTCCCCGGCGCGCGCGGGCTGTGGGTGCTCGGACCGTTCCTCGCGCTCGCCGTGCAGGCGCTCGCCAACCCGGCGTTCGCGGCGTCGCAGGCGGGCGTCGCCCTGCCGTTCGCCGTCGCCGGCGTGGCGGTCGCCGCCGCGCTCACCGCGTGGCTCGTGCCGTGGGCGGGCCGCGCGTCCCGACCGGGCTCGCCGTGGGCGGCCCCCGCGCTGCTCGTCGTGGGCGTCGCGGTCGTGTTCCTCGCCGTGCCCCGCACCGACGGCCCCGGGACCGTCGGGGGCCGGGCGCTCCTCGTCCTCCTCGTGCTCCTCGCCCCCGCCGCGGCGCGCACCGTCGCGCTCGCGCTCACGCGGCCCGCGCGCCCGCTCACCTGGCTCCGGCTCGCGGGCGCCGCGAGCGTCGCCGGGCTGACGACGGTCGTGCCGCTGCTCGGGTACCAGCTCGAGTACGACGTGCCGCTGCCCGTCCCGCACACGCTCGTGCCGGTCGCCGCCGCGGTCGCGCTCGCGGTGCCCGCCGTCGTCGCCGGGCTCCGCGCGCGCGGCACCCTGGAGGCCGCCCCCGCGACCTCGCGCACCCCGGGGCTCGGGGCGGCCGCGGTCCTCGCCGCGGTGGTCGCCGTGCTCGCGCTCGTCGGCACGTCGCAGGCGCACGTGCCCACCACGACGTCGGCCGTGGCCGACTACCCCGTCGGCGAGCTGCGGGTCCTCGACTGGAACCTGCACTACGGCGTGAGCGCCGACCCGTCGGTGCGGCTCGACGAGATGGTCGCCACGATCGACGAGTCGGGGGCCGACGTCGTGACCCTCCAGGAGGTCTCGCGCGGGTGGGTGCTCGGCGGCGGCGCGGACATCGCGACGTACCTCGCGCGTGCGACGGGCATGCGCGTCGTCTTCGTGCCCGCGGCCGACCGGCAGTTCGGCAACGCGATCCTCTGGGACCCGCTGCGCGGCGACCTCGCCGACGTCGCCCGCCACGCGCTGCCGTACGGCGCCGGGCCGCAGGAGCGCTCCGCGGTGTCCGCCACGGTCGACGCGGCGGGCGTGCCCGTGCGCGTGACGTCCGTGCACCTGCAGCACCGTGAGGAGAGCACGCCGACGCGGCTCGACCAGCTCGCGGCGCTCTTCGCCGAGGAGCCCGTCGAGGGCGCGACGGTGCTCGCGGGCGACCTCAACGCCGAGCCGGGCTGGGACGAGATCGCGCTCGTCGAGGAGCACGGCCTCGAGAGCGGGCAGGACGTCGCGGGCGACCCCGACGCCCTCACCTCGCCCGCCGTCGCCCCCGCGCACCGCATCGACTGGGTGTTCGGCTCGGACACCGTGACGTTCCGCTCGTTCGCGGTGTTCGACGTGACGGCGTCCGACCACCGGCCGCTGCTCGCCGAGATCCGCGCCCGAGACTGACCGCGGTCCCCGCCCCCGCCGCGCCGCGGGGCAGGGTTAGGGTCGACGGGTGCGCATCGAGCTGACCGTGACCGAGGCCGTCGAGATCGCGCGCGCGACGGGCGGGCTGCCGCCGTTCGTGCGCTCGGTGACCGGCGAGGGGGACGACGTGCGCGTCGTCGCCGACCTGCGCGAGGTCCCGGACCCGCCGTCGGCGCTGCGGCTCGCCGCGCGCCTCGTGCCGGTCGTGCGCGCGACGCTCCACGTCGAGTCCGTCGTGGCGGGCACGGCGGTCCTCGCGGTCGAGGCGAACGCGGCCGGGCTGCCCGCGCACAAGCTCCTCGGCTTCGCCGAGGCCCCCGTCCAGCGCGCGCTGCGGTCGCGCGGGCTGCCGCCGCAGGCCGTGCGCGTGCTGCCCGAGCTGCGCGTCGCGGTCGACGTGCAGGCGCTGCTCGGCGGCGTCCTCGAGCACACGTTCCCCGGGTTCCAGCTCACCGAGCTCGCGTACGCCGACGGGAGCCTGCGGCTCGACGGCCGCCTCTGACGATCCGGTCGCGCGGCCCTCGCCCGACGAGCCGGGCTGCGCGCCCGCGCTCAGCTCTCGTGCTGGTGGAGCATGCGCGCGACCTCCGCGATCGACCCCGAGAGCGACGGGTAGACCGTGAAGGCGGACGCGACGTCGTCGACCGTGAGCCGGTGCGACACGGCGAGCGTGATGGGGAACACGAGCTCGCTCGCGCGCGGCGCGACGACGACCCCGCCCAGCACGACCCCCGCCTCGGGGTGCGCGAACAGCTTGACGAAGCCGTCGCGCATGCCGAGCATCTTCGCGCGCGGGTTGCGCGCCAGCGGGAGCATCGTCGTGACGTACTTGCTGTTCTGCGCCTTGAGCCGCTCCTCGCTGTACCCGACGGTCGCGATCTCGGGCGCGGTGAAGATGTTGGCCGCGACGGTCCGCAGCTTGATCGGCGTCACGGCGTCGCCGAGCGCGTGCGACATCGCGACGCGCCCCTGCATCGCCGCCACCGACGCGAGCGGCAGCACGCCCGTGCAGTCGCCCGCGGCGTACACGCCGCGCACGGACGTGCGCGACACCTTGTCGACCTCGACGTGACCGCTCGGCGTGAGCCGCACGCCCGCCTCCTCCAGCCCGATGCCGCTCGTGGAGGGGACGGCGCCCACCGCGATGAGCACGTGGGAGCCCTCGACGACCCGGCCGTCGGCGAGCGTCACGCGCACGCCGTCCGCGGTGCGCTCGGCGGACTCGGCGCGCGAGCGCGACATGACGGTCATCCCGCGCGAGCGGAACACGCCCTCGAGCAGCTCCGCCGCGTCGGCGTCCTCGCCCGGCAGGACGCGGTCGCGGCTCGACACGAGGACGACGTCCGAGCCCAGCGCGTTGTACGCGCCCGCGAACTCGGCGCCCGTGACGCCCGAGCCGACGACGACGAGCCGCTCCGGCAGCTCGGACAGGTTGTAGAGCTGCGTCCACGTGAGGATGCGCTCGCCGTCCGGCTGCGCGGTCGGCAGGACGCGGGGCGTCGCGCCGACGGCGAGGAGGATCACGTCCGCGTCGAGCACGAGCGGGCCGTCGCCGCCGTCGGGCGCGTCGACCACGACCCTCTCGGGGCCGTCGAGCCGACCCTCGCCGAGCACGACGCGCACGCCCTCGCGCTCGAGGCGCGCGTGGATGTCCGCCGACTGCGCGGCCGCGAGCGCCATGACGCGCGAGTTCACGGCCTCCAGGTCGACGATGTGGCGTCGCATCGCGGGGTGCTGCGCCTTCGCGGTGTCGACAGGCAGGCGGATGCCGAGCTCGGCGGCGCGCTCGGCGATGGTCATCCAGTCCGCCGTGGCGATGAGGGTCTTGGACGGGACGACGTCCGTGAGGACCGCCGCGCCGCCGAGGCCCTGCCGCTCGACGACCGTGACGTCGGCGCCGAGCCGGCGGGCGACGAGAGCGGCCTCGTAGCCGCCGGGCCCACCTCCGAGGACGACGATGCGGGTGGCCTGGTGGTCGATGCTCGCGTGCGTCACGCCGGACATTCTGTCAGGCCGACGCGCCTTGCGGTGTCAGCATGCGAGACGCCCGGGCCGGTCAGGGGCGTGCGGCGGGCGCTCCGCTCGCCGCGTCACGCCTCCCCGGACGGACTAGCCTTGCGACCATGACGACGACGCCTGCGAGCACACCCCCGCTCGACGACCCCGCGACCGACCCGTTCCTCGTGGCCCGGGCCGCGGCCGACCACATCGCGCAGGCCACCGGGGTCGACGGGCACGACATGGCCCTCGTGCTCGGCTCGGGCTGGGGCGGCGCCGCGGAGCTCCTGGGCGAGGTCGTCGCGGAGGTCCCGACGCACGAGATCCCCGGGTTCTCGGCGCCCGCGGTCGCGGGCCACCTGTCGGTGACGCGCTCGATCCGCGTCGAGCGCGCCGACGGCTCCGTGCGGCACGCGCTCGTGCTCGGCTCCCGCACGCACCTGTACGAGGGCAAGGGGGTGCGCGCCGTCGTGCACGGGGTGCGCACGGCCGCGGCCACCGGCGCCGAGACGGTGATCCTCACGAACGGGTGCGGCGGGCTCAACCAGGAGTGGGGCGCGGGCACTCCCGTGCTGCTCTCCGACCACATCAACCTCACCGGGCGCAGCCCGCTCGAGGGGCCGACGTTCGTCGACCTCACCGACGTCTACTCGCCGCGGCTGCGCGAGCTCGCGCACCGCGTCGACCCGACCCTCCCGGAGGGCGTCTACGCGCAGTTCCCGGGCCCGCACTACGAGACCCCCGCCGAGGTCCGCATGGCGGGGATCCTCGGGGCGGACCTCGTCGGCATGTCGACGACGCTCGAGGCGATCGCGGCACGCCACTGCGGTCTCGAGGTGCTCGGCGTCTCGCTCGTGACGAACCTCGCCGCGGGCATCAGCCCGACGCCGCTCTCCCACGCCGAGGTCATCGAGGCCGGCCAGGCCGCGGGGCCCCGGATCAGCGCACTCCTGGCCGACATCGCGAAGCTGGTGTGACATGACCGACCGCACGACGGGCTACCGGGACGCGGCGGACGCCGCGGACGACCCCGCCTTCGACCCCGGGACCGACCGCTCCGCCTTCCTCGAACGCGTCGCGGCGTGGATCGACGACGACGTCGACGCGGACGACCAGGACGAGCTGCGGCGTCTGCTCGACCTCGCCGACTCGTCCGACCCGCGCCAGCACGACGTGCGCGCGTCGGCGCTCGCCGAGCTCCAGGACCGGTTCTCCGGGCCCCTGGAGTTCGGCACCGCGGGACTGCGCGGTCGCATGGCGGCCGGCCCGCACCGCATGAACCGCGCGGTCGTGATCCGCGCGGCGGCCGGTCTCGGCACGTTCCTGCTCGACACGCTCGGGCCCGCGGGCGCGGGCGGGGCGTCGCGCCCGCGCGTCGTCGTCGGCTTCGACGCGCGGCACCGCTCGCGGACGTTCGCCGTCGACAGCGCGGCGGTGCTCACCGCGGCGGGCGTCGAGGTCCTCGTGCTCCCGTCGGCCCTGCCGACGCCGGTCCTCGCGTTCGCGGTGCGACGGCTCGGCGCGGACGCGGGCGTCATGGTCACCGCGAGCCACAACCCCCCGGCCGACAACGGGTACAAGGTCTACCTCGGCGGCCGCGTCGTCACCGACTCGGGCCAGGGCGCCCAGATCGTGCCGCCCTACGACGCACGGATCGCCGCCGCCATCGCCGCCGTCGGGCCCGCGCGCGCGGTGCCCCGCGCGGGCTCGGGCTGGACCGTCCTGGGTCACGACGTCGTCGACGCGTACGTGCGCTCGGTCCTCGCGCTGTCCGACGGCGCGCCCCGGCGTCTCAAGGTCGTCACCACCGCGCTGCACGGCGTGGGCGGCGAGACGGTCGCGCACGTGCTGCGCGACGCGGGCTTCACGACCGTCGTGCCGGTCGAGGAGCAGCTCGACCCGAACCCCGACTTCCCGTCCGTGGCGTTCCCCAACCCGGAGGAGCCCGGCGCGATGGACCTCGCGCTCGCCGTCGCGCAGGACGCGGGCGCGGACGTCGTGCTCGCCAACGACCCCGACGCCGACCGGTGCGCCGTCGCGGTGTTCGACCCGCGCGTCGGCACCTACCAGGGTGCGGAGACCGCGCGCTCGAACGGGTGGCGCATGCTGCACGGCGACGAGGTGGGCGCGCTCCTCGGCGACGACGTCGCGCGCCGGGTCGCGGCCTCCGGCGGTCAGGGCGTCCTCGCGTGCTCGGTGGTGTCCTCGCGACTGCTCGGGAAGATCGCGGCCGCGCACGGGCTCGGCTTCGCCACGACGCTCACCGGCTTCAAGTGGATCTCCCGTGTCGACGGCCTGGTGTTCGGCTACGAGGAGGCGCTCGGCTACTGCGTCGACCCCGCGCACGTGCGCGACAAGGACGGCATCAGCGCCGCGCTGCTCGTCGCGCAGCTCGCGAACCGGCTCAAGGCGGAGGGCCGCACGCTCGTCGACGCGCTCGACGACCTGGCACGCCAGCACGGCCTCCACGTGAGCGATCAGCTCTCCGCGCGGTTCACCGACCTCGACCGCATCGGCGAGACGATGACGCACCTGAGGGCCGCTCCCCCGCGCACGCTCGCGGGGGCCGGCGTCTCGGACGTCGCCGACCTGTCGGCCGGCCTGGACGGCCTGCCGCCCACCGACGGCGTGCGCATCCTCACGGCGGACGGCACGCGCGTCATCGTGCGCCCGAGCGGGACCGAGCCGAAGGTGAAGTGCTACCTCGAGGTCGTGCTGCCCGTCGCCCCCGACGCGTCCCACGACGACCTCACCGCGGCCCGCGCCGCCGCACGGGCTCGCCTCGACCGCGTGAAGGCGGACATGCAGAGGGCGCTCGGGCTGTGACCTCTGGTACGGCTCGCGGCGGCCCGCCGCGAGCCGTACCGACGGGTAACCTGGTGCGATGAGCACAACGACACCGACGTCGGTCGCCGAGACCGGCCGGGCGGGCACCGGGACGGCGCCGGCGACCCCGGGCGCCGCCGACCGGTCCGCCTCCGAGATCGCCGATCTCGCGCGCTCCGTGACCGGGTCCGCCAGCCTCGACGACACCGCCTGGCGGCGCTACCTCCACGGGCTCCCGGGCGTCGACAAGGTCGGCGCGGACGGCCGCGCGGCGGCGCTGAGCACGCGGTCGATCAAGACGACCTCGAAGGCCTGGGCGCTCGACACGATCATCCGCATGGTCGACCTCACGACGCTCGAGGGCGCGGACACGCCCGGGAAGGTGCGCGCGCTCGCCGCGAAGGCCGTGCGCCCCGAGCCCGCGGACCCGACCTGCCCCTCCGCTGCCGCCGTGTGCGTGTACAACGACCTCGTCCCCGTCGCCGTGGAGGCGCTCGCCGGGACGGGCGTCAAGGTCGCCGCCGTCTCGACCGCGTTCCCCTCCGGGCGCGCGAGCCGTGCGGTGCGCCTCGCGGACACGCGCGACGCCGTCGAGGCCGGCGCGGACGAGATCGACATGGTCATCGACCGCGGCGCGTTCCTCTCGGGTCGCTACTCCCAGGTGTACGAGGACATCGTCGCGGTGCGCGAGGAGTGCCGGGCGAACGGGCGCCACGCGCACCTCAAGGTCATCCTCGAGACGGGCGAGCTCGCCACGTACGACAACGTGCGCCGCGCGTCCTGGCTCGCGATGCTCGCGGGGGCCGACTTCATCAAGACGAGCACCGGCAAGATCTCGCCCGCGGCGACGCTCCCGGTGACGATCGTCATGCTCGAGGCCGTGCGCGACTTCCGCGCGCTGACGGGCGTGCCGATCGGGGTCAAGCCCGCGGGCGGCATCCGCACGTCGAAGGACGCCATCAAGTACCTCGTCGCGGTCAACGAGACCGCGGGCGCCGACTGGCTCGACCCCGACTGGTTCCGGTTCGGGGCGTCGTCGCTGCTCAACGACGTGCTCATGCAGCGCAACAAGCTCGCCACCGGCACCTACTGGGGCCCCGACTACGTGACCGTCGACTGAGCGGGACTGAAGGACACCATGACCACCACAGCCAGCACGGCCGGCTCGCCGTTCGAGTACGCGCCGGCCCCCGAGTCGCGCTCCGTCGTCGACATCGCGTCGTCGTACGGCCTGTTCGTCGACGGCGAGTTCACGCCCGCGTCGGACTCCGGCTCGTTCAAGACCGTCAACCCCGCCACCGAGGAGGTCCTCGCCGAGGTCGCGGAGGCGACCGAGGAGGACGTGGACCGCGCCGTCCGCGCCGCGCGCCGCGCGCAGGAGAAGGTGTGGGGACCCATGCCGGGCCGCGAGCGCGCCAAGTACCTCTTCCGCATCGCGCGCCTGCTCGCCGAGCGCTCGCGCGAGTTCGCGGTGCTCGAGACCCTCGACAACGGCAAGCCGATCCGGGAGTCGCGCGACGTCGACGTCCCGACGGCCGCCGCGCACTTCTTCTACTACGCGGGCTGGGCCGACAAGCTCGAGCACGCCGGGTACGGGCCGGACCCGCGACCGCACGGCGTCGCCGCGCAGGTCATCCCGTGGAACTTCCCGCTGCTCATGCTCGCGTGGAAGATCGCGCCCGCGCTCGCGACGGGCAACACGGTCGTGCTCAAGCCCGCCGAGACGACGCCGCTCACGGCGCTGCTCTTCGCGGACCTGCTGCGCCAGGCCGAGCTGCCGCCCGGCGTCGTCAACATCGTCACGGGCGCGCGCGCCACGGGCTCGGCCCTGGTCAACCACCCGGACGTGGACAAGATCGCGTTCACCGGCTCGACCGCCGTCGGCAAGCGCATCGCGAAGGAGATCGCGGGCACGCGCAAGCACGCGACGCTCGAGCTCGGCGGCAAGGCCGCGAACATCGTGTTCGACGACGCGCCGGTCGACCAGGCGATCGAGGGCATCGTCAACGGCATCTTCTTCAACCAGGGCCAGGTGTGCTGCGCCGGCTCGCGCCTCCTCGTCCAGGAGACGATCGCCGAGGAGCTCGTGGAGCGACTCAAGGCGCGGCTCGGCACGCTGCGCGTGGGCGACCCGATGGACAAGAACACCGACGTCGGCGCGATCAACTCGCCGCAGCAGCTCGCGCGCATCACCGAGCTCGCCGACGCCGGCACGGCCGAGGGCGCGACGCGCTGGAGCCCGGACTGCGAGCTCCCGTCGTCGGGATACTGGTTCGCCCCGACGCTCTTCACGGGCGTCTCCGCCGCGCACCGCATCGCACGCGAGGAGATCTTCGGGCCGGTGCTCAGCGTCCTGACGTTCCGCACGCCCGCCGAGGCGGTCGCCAAGGCGAACAACATCCCGTACGGCCTCTCCGCGGGGATCTGGACGGAGAAGGGGTCGCGCATCCTCTGGATGGCGGACCAGCTGCGCGCGGGCGTCGTGTGGTCCAACACCTTCAACCGGTTCGACCCGACCAGCCCGTTCGGCGGCTACAAGGAGTCCGGCTACGGACGCGAGGGCGGCCGGCACGGCCTGGCGCCCTACCTGATCGAGGGGAGCACGTACTGATGGCCCGCACGACGAAGGCGCTCACGACGACGCGCACCGCGCCCGAGCGCCTGGGCGTGCGCAAGACGTACAAGCTCTACGTGGGCGGGAAGTTCCCCCGCAGCGAGTCGGGCCGCACGTACGAGGTGACGGACGCCAAGGGCCGGTTCCTCGCGAACGTCGCCCAGGGCTCGCGCAAGGACGCGCGCGAGGCCGTGGTCGCGGCGCGCGCGGCGCAGGCGACGTGGGCGGGCGCGACGGCGTACAACCGCGGCCAGGTGCTCTACCGCGTGGCGGAGATGCTCGAGGGGCGCCGCGAGCAGTTCGTCGCCGAGGTCGCCGCGGGCGAGGGCCTGCCCGTCCGCCAGGCCGAGCTCGCGGTCTCCGAGGCGATCGACCGCTGGGTCTGGTACGCGGGCTGGACCGACAAGGTCGCGCAGGTCGCCGGCTCGGCCAACCCCGTCGCGGGCCCGTACTTCAACCTGTCGTCGCCCGAGCCGACGGGCGTCGTCGTGGTGCTCGCCCCGCAGCGCTCGTCGCTGCTGGGCCTCGTCTCGACGATCGTCCCGCCGCTCGTCACGGGTAACTCCGTGATCGTCGTGGCCAGCGAGCGGCGGCCGATCCCGGCCGTGACGCTGTCCGAGGTGCTCGCCACGTCGGACGTCCCCGGTGGCGTGGTCAACGTCCTCACGGGCTTCACCAAGGAGCTCGCTCCCCCGCTCGCGTCGCACCTCGACGTCAACGCGATCGACCTCGCGGGTGCCGTGGGCGCCGAGGGCGTCACGTGGGGCGAGGTCGAGGCCGCCGCGGCCGACTCGGTGAAGCGCGTCCTGCGACCCGCCCCGGGCCGCCGTGGCGAGGACGCCGAGCCGGACTGGACCGAGGCCCCGCGCCCGCAGCGCATCCTCGCGTTCACCGAGACCAAGACCGTCTGGCACCCGAAGGGCGTCTGACCGCACGACGACGGTGCCGTGATCGCCTCGATCACGGCACCGTCGTCGTGTGCTCCGACCGGTCGGTCAGAGCTGCGCGCCCTGGACCTCCTGGAACCCCGGGAGGATCACGTCGTCGACGAGCGCGCGGCGCTCGTCGTGGTGGACGAACGCGCTCCACGCGGCGGTCATCGTGACGTCGGCGAGGTCGTCGACCGTCCACCCCGCGTGCTCGACGAGCAGGGCCATCTCCTGCGTCATCGTCGTGCGCGACATGAGCCGGTTGTCGGTGTTGAGCGTGACGGCGAAATCGAGCTCCTTGAGGCGCGTGATCGGGTGCGCGGCGATTGACGCCGCCGCGCCCGTCTGCACGTTCGAGGACGGGCACAGCTCGAGCGGGATCTGGTGGTCCCGGACCCAGTGCGCGAGGAGCCCGAGCGCGGCGGTGCCGGACTCGCCCTCGGCACTGTGGGGGAACTCGGGGTCGAACGTGATGTCCTCGACGATCCGCACGCCGTGCCCGATGCGGCTCGCCTGCCCGAGGTGCACCGCCTCGGCGATCGACCCGGGGCCCGCGGCCTCGCCCGCGTGGATCGTCACGGGGAAGTCGTTCTCCGCCAGGTAGCGCCAGATCTCCGCGTGGCGCGAGGGCGGGAAGCCGTCCTCGGCGCCCGCGATGTCGAACCCGACGACGCCGTTCGCACGGTTCGCGACGGCGAGCTCGGCGATCTCCTGCCAGCGGTCGGCGTGGCGCATCGCGGTGACGAGCTGACCGACGCGGATGGTGCGGCCCTCGGCCGCCGCCTCGGCGACGCCCTGCTCGATGCCGGCCTGCACGGCGTCGACGGTCTCCTGGAGCGTGAGGCCGCGCTGGAGGTGCTGCTCGGGCGCCCAGCGCTGCTCGGCGTACACGACGCCGTCGCGCGCGAGGTCGAGCACGGCCTCGCGCGCCACGCGGGCCAGCGCGGCGGGGGTCTGCATGACCGCGATGGTGTGGTCGAAGGTCTCGAGGTAGCGCACGAGCGAGCCGGAGTCGGCGGACTCGGCGAACCACGCCCCGAGCGACTCGGCGTCGTCCGCCGGGAGCTGGTGCCCCACGTCGGCGGCGAGCTCGAGGACGGTCGCGGGGCGCAGACCGCCGTCGAGGTGGTCGTGCAGCACGACCTTGGGCAACGAGCGGATGACGTCGACCGTCAGGGGGGCGTTCTCGGTGGTCATGCGCTCACGGTACCGGCCGGTACGCGCGCGTTCGCGCCGAGGGCCGCGCGGTCAGGCGTAGTCGTCGTCGTCGGTGGGCACGGTCGACGCCTGCTCGACGACGTCGGCCTCGTTCGCCTCGCCCTCGAGGTCGGGGCGCGGGGTGCGGGGCGTGTACTCGTCGATCTCGTGCTCGGTGTCCTCGACGCCCGGGCCCGGGTCCTCGACCTCCTCGACGAGGCTCACGACCTCGTCGTCCGGCTCGGCGAGTCCGGCGTCTCGCCATGCGTCGTTCCCGGGCACGGTGCTCATCGCGTCTCCTCACCTGACGGTCGGCGCACCACGGTCGTGGCGGCTACGCCCATCCTGCGTCGGGGCGAGCGCTCTCGCCAGCCCGGCCCGCGGGCAGGAGCGCCCAGCACACGTGCGGCCAGCCCCCGAGCGCGCGGCGCGCCACGGGCACCCGGACTGCTTCGTGGAGGGCGGCGGCCGGGAGGTCGTGCAGCGTGCCCGACGACGGCTCGTAGACGGTGCAGCGCCGCGCCTGCGGGTCGGCGCGCGTGAGCAGGACGACGTGCCGCGGGACGGCGGTCGCGATCCCGTGCGCGAGGTCGCCGCCGGTGAAGAGCGGCACGGGCACGCCGCGCGCCGCGGCGACGAGCGCCGCACGGAGCACGGGGCCGCCGTCGGCGTCCTCTCCCCCGGCGACCGTGCGCTCGACGAAGCGGACGTCCGCGTGGCGCGCGACGCGCGCGGCGCCCCAGGGCGGCGTCCCGAGCGCCGCGGGCCACGGCAGCGGGCCGAGCGAGCGCGCGTTGGTGCGCCGCTTGACCGCCTGCTGCAGCGCCCGGAAGCGGGCCGTGCTCTGCGCGAGCGTGCTCCGCGGCGGGGTGGTCCCGCCGGGCCGCAGCCCGGTCGTGAGCCAGAGCGCGAGGACCGGGTCGCCCGCGGCGGCGAGCAGGCCGAGGACGGCCGAGCAGCACGTCGTGCCGTCGGTCTGCCGGGCGCGCGCCCCGCCGAGCTCGAGCGCCCGGACGCGCGGGGCGTCGTCGTGCCCGCCCGACGGCGCGAGACGGCCCAGCGGGTCGACGACGGCACGGCGGGCCGCCGGGTCGAGCGCGCGGAGCGTCCGGGCGAGCGCCTCGACGCGCTGCTCCGGGTGCCCCGCGCGGCGCGCGAGGTCGAGCGCGTGCCGCGGGTCGGCGTCGGGCACGTAGGCCCCCGCGGGCGGTGGGGCAGGCAGCCCGCGCGCGGGGCCGAGCCGCGCCACGTCCGTGATCCGCAGCGCGCCGAGCACGTCCCGGAGGCTCATGCGGCGCCCGCACCGCGCCCGAACGCCCACACCGCGCCCACGAGCGCGAGCGCGACGACGAGCGCGACCACGCGCACGAGGAACGCGAACGAGTGGAGCCGCCCGTCGCCGGGGAGCCCGCCCGACGGGGCCCGCAGGACCGCGGGCACGAGCGCGAGGACGCCGACGGCGGCCGCCGCGCACACCGTGACCGTGGAGCCCGCGCGCAGCCCTGCGCCCGCGAGCACCAGCGACCCCAGCACCACGCCGAGGACCGTGCGCTGCCACGACAGGGCGGTGCGCTCGGGCTGCAGCCCCTCGTCGCGGGGCGGCGGCCCGGCAGCGGGACCGGGGTCCGTGGTCACGGCCAGGTCGCCGATCCGACGGCGTACCCGGCGAGGAGCACCGCGAGCACGACGACCCCGGTCACGAGCACCGGCAGCCCGCTCGGGGCGGGCAGCGGCTCGCGCAGCCGCAGCGCACGCTCGTTGCGCCGCCACGACACGAGCGCGTACCCCGCGAAGCACGCGCCGACGAGGCACGCGACGCCCGCGACGACGTCGAGGACGCCGGGCATCCCGGCGAACGTCGCGAACGACGTCAGCGCGACGCCACCCGCGACGAGCCCGAGTCCGGTGCGCACCCACGCGAGCGCCGTCCGCTCGTTCGCGAGGCTGAACCGGGCGTCCGGCTCCGTCCCGACCCCGTAGACGGACCGGGGTCGCCGTGTGTCGGGACGCTGGCCGGCGCCCTCCGCGGCGCCCTGGTCGTCCGCCGCCACCCCGGTCCCGCGCTCAGTCGACACGGTCGAGGACGACGGGGCGACGCTCGACGACGGTGCCGGGCGCCGCGATCGACCACCCGCCCTCGAGCGCCTGCACGGCACGCTCGAAGCGCTCGGGCGTGTCGGTGTGGAGCGTCATGAGGTGCTGCCCCTTGCGCACGACGTCGCCGGGCTTGGCGAACAGCTCGACGCCCGCGCCGGCCTGCACCGGGTCCTCCTTGCGCGCGCGGCCAGCGCCGAGCCGCCACGCGGCGACACCGACGGCGTACGCGTCGAGACGCTCCAGCACGCCGTCGCGGTCCGCGACGACGTGCTCGCGCTCGCGCGCCACGGGCAGCGGCGCGCGCGAGTCGCCGCCCTGCTCGGCGATCATCTCGCGCCACTTGTCGAGGGCACGACCGCCGACGAGCGCGTGCCGCACGTCGTCCTCGTCCTGCGGACGGCCCGCGCCGGCGAGCATCTCGAGCGCGAGCGCGACCGTGAGGTCGACGACGTCCTGCGGCCCCTCGCCCTTCATCACCTCGACGGACTCGCGCACCTCGAGCGCGTTGCCCGCGGTGAGCCCGAGCGGCGTGGACATGTCGGTGAGCAGCGCCACGGTCCGCACGCCCGCGTCGCTCCCGAGGTCCACCATCGTGCGCGCGAGCTCGCGCGCCGAGTCGAGCTCCTTCATGAACGCGCCGGAGCCGACCTTCACGTCCAGGACGAGCGCGCCCGTACCCTCGGCGATCTTCTTGCTCATGATCGAGCTCGCGATGAGCGGGATCGACTCGACCGTCCCCGTCACGTCGCGCAGTGCGTACAGAAGGCGGTCCGCGGGCGCGAGGCCCGAGCCCGCCTGGCAGATCACGGCGCCCACGTGCTCGAGCGCGTTCATCATCTGCTCGTTCGTCAGCGCCGCGCGCCAGCCGGGGATCGCCTCGAGCTTGTCGAGCGTGCCGCCGGTGTGACCCAGGCCGCGGCCCGAGAGCTGCGGCACCGCGACGCCGTACACCGCGACGAGCGGCGCGAGCGGCAGGGTGATCTTGTCGCCCACCCCCCCGGTCGAGTGCTTGTCCGCCGTCGGGCGCGAGAGCCCGGAGAAGTCCATGCGCTCGCCGGACGCGATCATCGCCTGGGTCCAGCGGCCGATCTCGGTGCGGTCCATGCCGTTGAGGTAGATCGCCATCGCGAGCGCGGCCATCTGCTCCTCGGCGACGACGCCGCGCGTGTAGGCGTCGATCACCCAGTCGATCTGGGCCGGCTCGAGCCGCTGTCCGTCCCGCTTGGTCCGGATGACGTCGACGGCGTCGAACGGCTCGGGCGCGGGGCCCTCCCCCTCGGCACGGTCCGCGTCGCCCGGCACGTCCTCGTTCTCGGTCCCGTCCTGCCGGTCCGCGTCGTCGCTGGTCACGGGCGCTCCTCCAGATCCTCGGGCCCGAAGGCGTCGGGCAGCACGTCCCTCATCGTCTTGATACCACGCACGGTGTCGACCAGCAGGTCGGGTCCCCCGTGCTCCCACAGGAGCTGGCGGCAGCGCCCGCACGGCATGAGCGTCTCCCCGTTGCGGTCCACGCACGCGAACGCCACGAGACGGCCACCGCCCGAGCCGACGAGCGCGCTCACGAGCGAGCACTCGGCGCACAGCGTCACGCCGTAGGCGGCGTTCTCGACGTTGCACCCGACGAGCACCCGGCCGTCGTCCGCGATCGCGGCCGCCCCCACGGGGAAGCCCGAGTACGGCGCGTACGCGCGCGTCATGATGTCGCGCGCCGCGGCGCGCAGCGCGTCCCAGTCGACCGCCGGCCCGGCGGCGGGCCCGCCGGGGCCCGTCCCCTCGCCCGGCCGGGCTCCGCCGTCGTGCACGTGCGTCATGCGGTCCTCACTTCACGTAGGGGATGCCCTCGGCGGCGGGCGGGCGCACGCGCCCGACGAGGCCGGCGACGGCGAAGATCGTCACGACGTACGGCGTCATGAGCATGATCTGGCTCGGGATCGGCGTCCCGACGATGCCGAGCACGGTCTGGAGGTTGTCGGAGAACCCGAACAGGAGCGCCGCGACGAGCGCGCCCACCGGGTTCCAGCGCCCGAGGATCATCGCCGCCAGGGCGATGAAGCCCTTGCCGCCCGTCATCTCCTTGCCGAACGCGAGGCCCGCCGCGACGGTGAAGAACGCGCCGCCGAGGCCGGCGACCGCGCCGCCGAGGATCGTGTTGCGCACGCGCGTCGCGTTGACCTTGATGCCGACGGTGTCCGCCGCCTTGGGGTGCTCGCCCACCGCGCGCAGGCGCAGGCCCCAGCGCGAGCGGAACAGGAACACCTGCAGGAGCGCCACGACGACGTACATGATGTAGACGAGCAGCGTCTGGCGGAACAGCACCGGGCCGACCACGGGGATCTGCGACAGCACCGGGATCTCGAGGACGGGCAGCGGCGTGCGCGTGTTCCACGTCCCCGGGTCCTCGGTGAGCACCGTCGAGTACAGGTAGCTCGTCACGCCCACGACCAGCACGTTGAGCACGACGCCGACGATGATCTGGTTCACCCAGTACTTGACCGAGAAGATCACGAGCAGGACGCCCACGAGCGCGCCCGCGATCGGCGCCGCCACGAGGCCCGCGTACGCGGACGACGTGAGCGACGCGACGACGGCCGCGAGGAACGCGCCCGCGAGGAGCTGGCCCTCGATCGCGATGTTGATGATGCCGACGCGCTCGCACAGCACGCCCGAGAGCGCGCCGAACACGAGCGGCACGGCGAGGAACAGCGAGCCCTGCAGGAGTCCCGTGAGCGGGATCGCGGCCTTGCCCGCGCCGGCCCAGGACAGGAACGCGAAGACGACGAGGACGCCGAACACGATGGGCAGCCAGATGCCGACCTTGCGCCGGTCGCGCGCCGCCCAGAAGGACAGGCCCGCGAGCAGCAGCGCGAGGATCGACAGGAAGAGGGCCGCGCCCGTCGAGCTGACCGTGATCGGCTCGATCTGGAAGAAGTCGTTCGCGGTCGAGAGGCGGAACGTCGTCTGCTGCCCGCCCGCGGGCAGCAGCGCGAAGAACACGAGCGAGAGCAGCCCGATGACCGCGTAGGCGATCGGGGCGCGCCAGCTGATCGGCGGGAGCGGCTTCGCGGCGCGCGGGGCGGCCGGGGCCGCGGGAGCCGTGGTGGTCGCGGTGCTCATGCTCCCGCCTCCTGCGTCGTCGGGGTGGTCGAGGACGTCGCGCGCGCCCGGCGGCGCGCGGCGTGGCGCTCCGCGCGCGTCGGGCCGCCCGGTGTCGGGAGCCGGAAGATCGCGCGCACGAGCGGCGGGGCGGCGATGAACAGCACGATGAGGGACTGGACGACGAGCACGATGTCGATCGGCGTGCCCGTGCGGGCCTGCATCGCGAAGCCGCCGGCCCGCAGCGCGCCGAACAGCAGGCCAGCGAGGACCGTCCCGAGCGGCCGCGAACGACCGAGCAGGGCGACCGTGATCGCGTCGAACCCGAAGCTCGCCGCGACGCCGGCCGTGAGCACCTTCTCCGTCCCGAGCACCTGCGCGGCGCCGCCCAGGCCGGCGAGCGCGCCCGCGATCGCCATGACCCAGACCGTCACCCACGCGACCGAGATGCCGGCCGTCCGCGCGGCGTGCGGGTTCTCGCCGACCGCCCGGAAGCGGAAGCCGAGCGTCGAGCGCTCCATGAGCCACCACACGCCCACCGCGGCGAGCAGCGCGAGCAGGAAGCCCAGGTGGAGGCGGAAGCCCTGGCCGAGCACGAGCGGGAAGGTCGCCGAGCCGGGGATCGGCGGGCTGATCGGGTTGCTGCTGCCCGGGCGCTGGAACGCGGTCGTCGTGAGCAGGTACGCCACGAGGTACACCGCGATGTTGTTGAGCATGATCGTGACGATCACCTCGTGCGCGCCGGTGCGCGCCTTGAGGACGCCCGCGATGCTGGCCCAGATCGCGCCGCCGAGCGCGGCGCCGAGCACCGCGAGGAGCAGGTGCAGCCCCGGCGGGAGCGAGAACGTGAACCCGATGAACCCGGCGAAGATGCCGCCGAGGATGATCTGGCCCTGCGCACCGATGTTGAACAGGCCCGCCCGGAAGCCGATGCCGAGGCCGAGACCGGCGAGGATGAGCGGCGTCGACACCGTCATGGTCTCGGTCAGCGGCCGCAGCGCGCGCTGCAGGTCGGGGGCGGAGAAGTTGACGACCGCGCCCTGGAAGAGGGCGCTGTAGGCGCCGAAGACGGCGCTCCACACGGCCTCGAAGAAGTCCGACGGCCGCGCGAAGAGGTACGTCGCCGCCTGCTGGACCTCGGGGTCGGCCGCGGCGATGAGGACGCCGCCGAGCACGAGGGCCGCGACGATCGCGAGCAGCGACACGAGCCAGCTGCTCTCCAGCATCTGCCGCAGGATCGTCTGGCCCGCGGGCGGCTCCGTCGCCTGCTCCGTGTGGCTGGGAGGCGCGGCGGTCGGCGGCACGACCGGCGTGCCGGCGTCGTCCGGCATGGCCTGCTGGGTCACTGGATCTCCTCCTCGCGGGCGTCCTCGGTCGCGGGGACGCGGTCCGCCGCGGTGCCCGACGGCGCGTCGTCCGCCTCGATGTCTGCCTCGCCGAGCGTCGTGTGGTGCTCCGCGGCCTGCGCGACGGCCTCGTCGAGCGGCACCCCGGCCATCATGAGGCCGAGGACGTCCCGGTCGGTGTCCCCCGGGACGACGCCGACGACGCGACCGCGGTACATCACCGCGATGCGGTCGGCGAGCGCGAGCACCTCGTCGAGCTCGGTGGACACGATGATCACGGGCGTGCCGTTGTCGCGCTCCGCCACGATGCGCTGGTGCACGAACTCGATGGAGCCCACGTCGAGGCCGCGCGTCGGCTGCGACGCGATGAGCAGGCGCAACGGCCGGGACATCTCGCGCGCGAGCACGACCTTCTGCTGGTTGCCGCCCGAGAGCGTGCCCGCGGGGACCTGCACGTTCTGGGTGCGCACGTCGAACTCCACGACGCGCTGCTCCGCGTTGTCGCGGATCGCGCCCTTGTTGAGCGCTCCGCCGCGCGAGTAGGGCACGCGGTCGAACAGGTCGAGCACGAGGTTCTCCTCCACGGAGAACGTGCCCACGATGCCGTCCGTGCTGCGGTCCTCGGGCACGTACCCGACACCCGCCGCGAGGACGTCCGCGACGCCGCGGCCCACGAGCTCGGTGTCGTCGAGCGTGATCGAGCCCGCCACCGGCTTGCGCAGGCCCACGATCGTCTCGGTGAGCTCCGTCTGCCCGTTGCCCTGCACGCCCGCGACGACGAGGATCTCGCCGCGTGCGACGTCGAGGCTCACGCGGTCGACGACCGGCGTCCCGAGGTCGTCCATGACCGTGAGGTCCGTGACGCGGAACGTCGCGTCGCCGGGCCGGGCCGGCTCCTTGTCCACGCCCAGGGAGACCGAGCGACCCACCATGAGGGACGCGAGCTCCGTCTCGCTCGCGCTCGGGTCCGCCGTGCCGACCACCTTGCCGCGCCGGATGACGGTGATGCGGTCCGCGACGGCGCGGACCTCGCGCAGCTTGTGGGTGATGAAGACGATCGACGTCCCCGCCTCCTTGAGCTGGCGCATGATCGCGATCAGCTCGTCCGTCTCCTGCGGCGTGAGGACGGCGGTCGGCTCGTCGAGGATGAGCACGCGCGCGTCGCGCGACAGCGCCTTGATGATCTCCACGCGCTGCTGGACGCCCACGGGGATGTCCTCGACCATCGCGTCGGGGTCGACCTCGAACCCGAAGCGGTCGGAGATCTCGCGCACGAGGCTCCGGGCGCGGCGCGCGTCGATCAGGCCCCCGCCCTTGACGGGCTCGTGGCCGAGCGCGACGTTCTCGGCCACGGTGAAGACCGGGACGAGCATGAAGTGCTGGTGGACCATGCCGATGCCCGCCGCCATGGCGTCGCCCGGCCCGGTGAACGCGACCGGCTGGTCGTCGACCAGGATCTCGCCGTCGTCCGGGTCGTACAGGCCGTACAGCACGTTCATGAGCGTGCTCTTGCCCGCGCCGTTCTCGCCCAGCAGGGCGTGGATCTCGCCTGGCTCGATCACCAGGTCGATGTGGTCGTTCGCGACCAGGGACCCGAACACCTTCGTGATCCCGCGCAGCTCCAGCTTCACCGGCCGGCCTCTCTGAGAACAGGGAACTCCATCGAACCGTACTTCCGTCGCGTCGGCGCCTCATGACGACGGTGGCCCGGGCAGGGTCGCCCGGGCCACCGTCCCGCCGGTCCCTCGCCCGCACCGGGCGCGGGGACCGACGGTCTCAGCGGGTCGTCACGGGGTGTTGGTCGACTCCACGACCAGGTCCCCGGCGATGATCTGCTCCTGGTACTGGGCGAGCATGTCCTGCAGCTCGGCCGGCACCGCGTCCTCGAAGTCGTGGAACGGGGCCAGGCCGACGCCCTCGTTCTCGAGCGTGCCGACGTACGGCTCGTTCGTGAAGTTGCCCTCGACCGACTCGCTCACGGTGTCGAAGACCGCCGGGCCGATCTGCTTCATGACCGAGGTGAGGATGATGTCCCCGTACTCGGTGGTGAGGAAGCCGTCCGAGTCGACCCAGATGATCTTGGCACCGGCGCCCTGCGCGGCGGCAGCCGCACCGAGACCGACCGGGCCGGCGACCGGCATGATGATGTCGGCGCCCTGGTCGATGAAGCCCTGGGCGAGGTTCTGGCCGTTGGCCTGGTTCTCGAAGTCACCGGTGAAGGAGCCCGTCTGGGCCTCCTTGTCCCAGCCGAGGACCTTGACCTCGGTGCCGTTGTCCTCGTTGTACTTCGCGACGCCGTCCACGAAGCCGTCCATGAAGATGGCGACCGACGGGATCTGGATGCCGCCGAACGTGGCGACCGTGCCCGTCTCGCTCATGCCCGCGGCGAGGTAGCCGGCGAGGAACGCGGCCTCGGCCGTGTTGAAGAGGATCGGCTTCGCGTTGTCGATCTCGACCGGGTTGAAGTCCGCGTCGGAGAACGACGAGTCGATGAGGGCGAAGTTGGTGTCGGGGTTCGCCTCGGCCGCGGCCTGGATCGGGTCCTCGAGGAGGAAGCCGACGCCGATGACGAGGTTGCAGCCCTGCTGAACCAGGTTGTCGATGTTGGGCGCGTAGTCCGTGTCCGCGGAGGACTCGACCTCGACGGCCGTGATCCCCAGCTCGGACTCCGCCTGCTCCAGGCCCTCGAACCCGGCCTGGTTGAAGGACTGGTCGTCGAACCCGCCGGCGTCCGACACCATGCACGCCGAGAAGTCGGAGTTGCCGCCCGCGGTGTCCTCGCCGCCGCCGGTGGTCTCGTCGTCCTCGGGCGCGGCGCCGCACGCGGCCAGCGCGAGCGCGGCGACGGCCGCGAGCGCGGTGACCTGAGTCGCTCTCTTCACCTGATAGCTCCTGTCGTTCTCGTAGCAGGGCCGCGCAGGGAAAGGACCCCTGGGCCCTCCCGAGCGCCGTTGCACGGGAGGACCGGTCCGTCGGCCTCTATAGGACCGAACACTAATCAGCCCGAAGGGTCGCGCACGTTACTTGCCGGTAACGCGGGCGCTTCGTTATGCAAGCGTCACTTTGCGTCTGAGGCGTGACACACCCCTGTCCACGGGTCGGGACCGCTTCACCCGCCGTGACCGGCGGCGACGCGCGCCAGGAGCCGCATGCCCGCGTCGATCGCGCGCTCGTCCACCTGCAGGTCCCCCTGGTGGATGTCGTAGCTGCGCCCGCCGGGCGTGCGCGTGCCCAGGCGCGCCATCGCGCCCGGCACCTTGGTCAGGTACCACGCGAAGTCCTCCCCGCCGAGCGACTGCTCGGTGAGCACGACGGAGTCGGGACCGAGCACGTCGCGCGCGGCCGCCTCCAGCAGGCCGGTGCACCGCTCGTCGTTCTCCACGGGCGGCACGCCGCGCGTGTGGTGCACGGTCACCTCGACCTCGTACGGCGCCACGACCTGCTCCACCGCGTCGTGCAGCACCTGCCCGGCGAACTCCCACGCGCGCACGTCGAGGCAGCGCAGGGTGCCGCGCACCGTGCCCGTGCTGGGGATCGCGTTGTGGGCCGAGCCCGCGTGCACCGCTCCCCACGTGAGGTTCACGCCCGAGCGCGGGTCCAGCCGGCGGCCCAACACCGCGGGCACCTGCGTGATGACCTGGCCCAGCGCGTACACGACGTCGCCCGTGAGGTGCGGGCGCGACGTGTGCCCGCCCGGGGACGCGATCGTCACCGACACCTCGTCGGACGCCGACGTGATCGGCCCGATGCGCGTGCCGATCCGCCCCACGTCGACCTTGGGGTCGCAGTGCACCGCGTAGATCTCGTCGACGCCGTCCATCGCCCCGGCCGCGAGCACGTCGAGCGACCCGCCCGGCTGGACCTCCTCCGCGGGCTGGAACACGAGGCGCACGCCCCGCCCCAGCTCGCCCTGCGCGTGGAGGTCGGCGAGGACCAGGCCCGCGCCCAGCACGACCGCCGTGTGCACGTCGTGGCCGCACGCGTGCGCGACGCCCGGGACGGTCGAGGCCCACGGGAGGTCGCACCTGTCCTGCAACGGCAGCGCGTCGAGGTCCGCCCGCAGCGCGACGCGCCCGCGGCCCGACGCGCCGGGCTCGGGGCCGAGGTCGCACACGAGCCCGGTGCCCGGCAGGAGCCGGGGCTCGAGCCCCTCGGCGCGCAGTCGCTCGGCGAGCAGCGCGGTCGTGCGCGTCTCGGCGCGCGACACCTCGGGGTGGGCGTGGAGGTCGCGGCGCACGGCCACGACCTCCTCCACGTGGCGGGCCGCGGCGGCGCCGATGCGGGCGGCGACGGTCACGTCGGCGCTCACAGGAGCTCGTCCATCCCGAGCTCGCGCACCGTGTCGACCATCGACTTCACCTGCTGCGCGCGGGCCCGCGTCGTGACGAGCAGGGCGTCCGGGGTGTCGACCACGACGACGTCGTCGAGGCCCAGGACCGTGACGACGCGGTCGCTCGCCGGGACGACGACCGACCCGGCGCTCTCCCGGCGCACGACCCGGCCGGTGTCGCCGAGGACCTTCGAGCCCGCGCCGTCGACCGACGGCAGGAGCGCGGCGAGCGAGTTGAAGTCCCCCACGTCGTCCCAGCCGAACGTGCCGGGCACGACGGCGACCCCGCCCACCGCGGCGACGGGCTCGGCCACGGCGTGGTCGATCGCGATCCTCTCCAGCGCGGGCCAGCGCTCGGCGAGCACCCGGTCCCGGTCGGGCCCGTCCCAGGCCGCCGCGATCGCGCGCAGGCCGTCGTGCAGCTCGGGGCGCTGGTCCGCGAGGTGGCCGAGCAGCACCGACGAGCGCACGATGAACATGCCCGCGTTCCAGCGGTACTCCCCCGACGCGAGGTAGCGCTGCGCGGTCGCGGCGTCGGGCTTCTCCGTGAAGCCGCGCACGTGCTGCGCGGTCGGTGCGCCCGCGACGCCGAGGGGGTCCCCGCTGTGCACGTACCCGAACGCCGTCGACGGCCGCGACGCCGCGATGCCGATCGTCACGACGTACCCGGCGCGCGCGGCCTCGACCGCCTCGCGCACGGACCGCTCGAACGCGTCGCGCCCCGTGATGACCTGGTCGGCCGCGAACGACCCGACGACGACGTCGCCGTGCCGCTCCTCGAGGACGGCGGCCGCGAGCCCGATCGCCGCCATGGAGTCGCGCGGGGACGGTTCGGCGAGCACGTTCGCGGCCGGGAGACCCGGGAGCTGCGTGCGCGCCGCGGCGACGTGCCGGTCGCCCGTGACGAGGACGACGCCCTGCTCGCCGGCGAGCGGGACGAGCCGGTCGACCGTCGCCTGGAGCAGCGACCGGCCGGAGCCCGTGAGGTCGAGGAGGAACTTGGGCGACCCCGCCCGGGAGAGCGGCCACAGCCGCGTGCCCGCGCCTCCCGCCGGGACGACGGCGTGGAAGCCGGGGATCGGCGACGCGGCCGCGGCGGACGGAGGGAGAGGCGAGGAGGCCATGGGTGCCAGCATAGTGAGCCGGACAGTTCCCCCGCGGGCTGTGGGATCAGTCACAAACGCCCCGCGCAGGGCCGTTCCACCGCTGTCGGCGGTCCGCATCATGACGCCGATGTCACTATGGTGGAAGCCCAGAGACCGATGCCGACGACGGTCCCGCGGTCCGGACTGAGGGAGTTCCGGGCCACGTCCGGAACGTGACATCTCCCCCTGATCTCGCCACAGGAGGCCCCCAAAGTGCCCAGTGCACCAGCTGGCACGCTCTACCGCGGCCGTGAAGGCATGTGGTCGTGGGTCGCGCATCGCGTGACCGGCGTGCTCATCTTCTTCTTCCTGCTCGTCCACGTGCTCGACACGGCGCTGGTACGGGTGTCGCCCGAGGCGTACAACGCCGTCATCGGCACGTACCAGACGCCGATCATGGGCCTGGGCGAGGCGGGCCTCGTCGCCGCGATCGTCTTCCACGCGTTCAACGGCATCCGCATCATCCTGGTGGACTTCTGGGCCAAGGGCCCGCGGTACCAGCGCACGATGCTCTGGATCGTCGTCGGCCTGTTCGTCGTGACGATGGCGGGCTTCCTGCCGCGTCACCTCATGAACGTCTTCGGAGGGGGGCACTGATGGCCGCCGCACCCACGGTCGAGGTCGCGAACCCGCGCGACCCGTACAAGCGCCGCAAGGCCACGCGCAGCAACTACGAGCTGTACAGCTGGATCTTCATGCGCGCCTCGGGCGTCGTGCTGGTCGTCCTCATCTTCGGGCACCTCTTCGTCAACCTCATGGTCGGCGAGGGCGTGCACGCGATCGACTTCGGCTTCGTCGCCGGCAAGTGGGCCTCGCCGTTCTGGCAGATCTGGGACCTGCTCATGCTGTGGCTCGCGATGTTCCACGGCACGAACGGCGTGCGGACGATCATCAACGACTACGCCGAGCGCGACGGCACGCGCCTCGTCCTCAAGCTCGCGCTGTACCTCGCGTTCACGATCGTCACGGTGCTCGGCACGCTCGTGATCTTCACGTTCGACCCGTGCCCCGCGAACGCGCCGGCCGAGCTGCTCGCGTCGTTCTGCACGGCCTGAGCACCGCCCACCCCTCGCCCGTCTTCTCGCTCCACCCGGCTCTCTCCCAGGAGGCATCGACCCCGATGCAAACCCATCAGTACGACGTCGTCATCGTCGGCGCAGGCGGCGCCGGGATGCGCGCGGCGCTGGAGTCGTCCAGCAAGGTCCGCACGGCCGTCATCTCCAAGCTCTACCCCACGCGCTCGCACACGGGCGCCGCGCAGGGCGGCATGTGCGCCGCCCTCGCGAACGTGGAGGAGGACAACTGGGAGTGGCACACGTTCGACACGGTCAAGGGCGGCGACTACCTCGTCGACCAGGACGCCGCGGAGATCATGGCCAAGGAGGCCATCGACGCGGTGCTCGACCTCGAGCGCATGGGCCTGCCGTTCAACCGCACGCCCGAGGGCCGGATCGACCAGCGCCGGTTCGGCGGGCACACCCGCAACCACGGCGAGGCCGCGGTGCGCCGCTCGTGCTACGCCGCGGACCGTACCGGCCACATGATCCTGCAGACGCTCTACCAGCAGTGCGTCAAGCAGGACGTCGAGTTCTTCAACGAGTTCTACGTCCTCGACCTCATCACGGACCACGACCTCGCGGCGGGCGAGATCCCCGACGACGAGACGGTCACCGCGACCGGCGTCGTCGCGTACGACCTGGCGACCGGCGAGATCCACGTCTTCCAGGCGAAGGCGATCATCTTCGCGACCGGCGGCGCGGGCAAGATCTTCAAGACGACGTCCAACGCCCACACCCTCACGGGCGACGGCATGGCCCTGGCGTACCGCCGCGGCCTGCCGCTGGAGGACATGGAGTTCTTCCAGTTCCACCCGACGGGCCTCGCGGGCCTCGGCATCCTCCTGTCGGAGGCCGCCCGCGGCGAGGGCGGGATCCTGCGCAACGCGGACGGCGAGCGCTTCATGGAGCGCTACGCCCCCACCATCAAGGACCTCGCGCCGCGCGACATCGTCGCGCGCTCGATGGCGAACGAGGTGCGCGAGGGCCGCGGCGCCGGGCCGAACAAGGACTACGTCCTGCTCGACCTCACGCACCTCGAGCCCGCGCACATCGACGCGAAGCTGCCCGACATCACCGAGTTCGCGCGCACCTACCTCGGCATCGAGCCCTACACCGAGCCCGTCCCGGTGTACCCCACCGCGCACTACGCGATGGGCGGCATCCCCACCAACGTCGACGCCGAGGTGCTGCGCGACAGCAGCCACGTCGTCAAGGGCCTGTACGCGGCCGGCGAGGTCGCGTGCGTGAGCGTCCACGGCTCGAACCGCCTGGGCACCAACTCGCTGCTCGACATCAACGTCTTCGGCAAGCGCGCGGGCCGCACGGCCGCCGCGTACGCCGCGACGGCGTCGTTCACGGACCTCCCCGAGAACCCCGCGGCGGCGGTGATCGCCCAGCTCGAGGAGATGCGCAACCGCCCCGACGGCGAGCGCGTGGCCGACGTGCGCAAGGCGCTCCAGGAGACCATGGACGCCAACGCGCAGGTGTTCCGCACGGGCGAGTCGCTCAACCAGGCGCTGTCGGACATCCGCGAGCTGCAGAAGCGGTACAAGAACGTCTCGGTCCAGGACAAGGGCCGGATGTTCAACACCGACCTGCTCGAGGCGATCGAGCTCGGGTTCCTCCTCGACATCGCCGAGGTGACCGTCGTCGCGGCCATCAACCGCAAGGAGTCCCGCGGCGGCCACTACCGCGAGGACTACCCCGACCGCGACGACGCCAACTACATGCTGCACACGATGGCCTACCGCCGCCCGACGTCCGCGAGCGACGTCGCCGACGGCCACGTCGCCGGCTACTTCGACCACGTCGAGGAGTTCGACGGCTACAAGGTCGCCCTGGGCTCCAAGCCCGTCACCCAGACCCGGTACGAGCCCATGGAGCGGAAGTACTGATGACTGCCACACTCGAGAGCCCCGCCACCGAGGCCAAGGCCGGCGAGATCCCGTCGTTCGAGGTCACGCTCCGCATCCGCCGCTTCTCCCCCGAGTCGGAGCACGGCGAGGAGGCGTACTGGGACGAGTTCACCGTCCTCGCGCACGGCACGGACCGCGTGCTCGACGCCCTGCACAAGATCAAGTGGGAGCACGACGGCTCGCTGACGTTCCGCCGCTCGTGCGCGCACGGCGTGTGCGGCTCGGACGCGATGCGCATCAACGGTCGCAACCGGCTCGCGTGCAAGACGCTCCTCAAGGACGTCAACCCCGACAAGCCGATCACGGTCGAGCCGATCAAGGGCCTGCCCGTGGTCAAGGACCTCGTCGTGGACATGGAGCCGTTCTTCGCCTCCTATCGCGAGATCATGCCGTTCCTCATCACCACCGGGAACGAGCCGAGCAAGGAGCGTCTGCAGTCCGCAGAGCAGCGCGAGCGGTTCGACGACACGACCAAGTGCATCCTGTGCGCCGCGTGCACGTCGTCCTGCCCGGTGTTCTGGACCGACGGCCAGTACTTCGGCCCGGCCGCGATCGTCAACGCGCACCGCTTCATCTTCGACAGCCGCGACGAGGGCGCCACGCAGCGCCTGGAGATCCTCAACGACAAGGAGGGCGTGTGGCGCTGCCGCACGACCTTCAACTGCACCGAGGCCTGCCCGCGCGGCATCGAGGTCACGAAGGCGATCCAGGAGGTCAAGCGCGCGATGATCACGCGCGCCTTCTGACGCCGCGCCGCACGTCGAGCGGTACCGCAGACCCGCACGTAGGGCGCCGACCACCCGGTCGGCGCCCTGCGTCGTCTCCGGGGCATGGGACCGATCTGAGCGTGCTGACATCGGCAGTTTCGTCCGCGATCGGCGGTCCGGGCTGCCGACCTCGCGTGCGAGGGCCGACCTCGCGAGGACGTGCCGACCTCGCCGGACGTGCCGTCAGGTGCCGCGCGGCAGACGGGCGCGACGCACGCCGCGGACGACAGGACTCCAGGGTCGCCCTGACCCGTGACCGGCGCGCAGGCGCTCCTCGGCCGACGGCGCCGCTCCCGCCCCGGGACCTCCCTCGCCCGCGGCGTGGCGTGCCGTGCGGGTGTGACGGGCGTCCCCCGGGTGCGCGCCGTCGACGACGGGGAGCTCGGGGCGGCCGTCGCGCGCGTGGCGGGCGCCCTTCTCGTGTCCCGGCGGGCTCGGCGGTCGCGGCGGGTCGGCCATCCAGGCGCACGCGAGGAGGAGGACGCGCGCGGTGAGGTTCACGAGGATCAGCAGGGTCGCGAGCACCGCGAACGACGCGAGCAGCGCGTTCCTGCTGGCGCTGTTCGCGACGAACGTGGACCCGAGGTAGCGCAGGACGGCGAAGCCCGCCGCCGCCGCGCCCGCCCCGATCAGCAGGTCCCGACGACGCGGGTGCACCCCCGCGAGCAGCCGGACGACGACCACCACCACGAGGACGTCGAGCAGCACGCTGACGAGCACGCCGGCGCCCGTCACGAGGACGGCCGGGCCGCCCGCGAGGCCGATCCAGGACATGACCCGGTTCCCGAGCGTCGTCACCGCGATCCCCGCGACGGCGGAGACGAGCATGCTCAGGGCGAGCAGGAAGAACCCCAGGAGCGCGCGGAGTCGGGCGAGCAGGGCGCTCTGGCCGACGTCGCTCACCCCGAACATCGTCCGCACGGCGCCGCGCAGGTGGTACATGAACGACATCACGGAGAACAGCAGGACCACACCGGCCACGACGCTCGTGACGCTGAGTCCCGACGTGAGCACGAGCTCGTCGGGCGAGATGACGCCCGAGGCGCCGTCGACGGCGATGAGCCCCGGGACGAGGTCGTTGATCTCCGCGAAGACGGCGTCCATGAGCTCGCGCCGCCCGCCGAGCACGCGCACGAACACGGTGTAGCCGATCGCCAGGGCGGCGAAGAGCGAGAAGAGGGCCGAGTACGCGATCCCGCCGCACAGCAGCGCCCCGCGGGAGTAGAGGTAGCGGTAGGTCGCGCGGCCCGGGCGGCTGTCCTTCCACCACTCCAGGAGCGCGTGCGCGCGGTCCCTCGTGCGCGCGAGGACGCCGCGGGGCGTGGTTCCGGGCGTCGTCACGCCCCGCACCCTACGAGCCGGTCGCCGTCCCGGCATCCGCGGTGAGCGGGAAGACCTGCTCGGGCCGCCAGACCCCGTCGTCGCCGTGCTCGTAGAGCGAGAAACCGGCGACCTCGAACCGGGCCTCGTACGTGGCCATCTCGTCGAACGCGGCGTCGAGCGCGGCGTCGGGCACCTCGTGCGCGACGGTCACGTGCGGGTGGTAGTTGAACCGCAGCTCCTGGGCGAGCGGGCCGGTCCGGATGGTGCGCTCCAGGTGCTCGCACTCGGCGATGCCCTCGACCACCTGGATGAAGACGACGGGCGAGATCGGCCGGAAGGTCGCGCTCCCCCGCAGGTGGACCTGGAACGGCGCCGCCGTCGCGGCGACCGCGGCGAGGTGGGCCCGCGCGGCGTCCAGCTCGGACGGGTCGAGCACCGTAGGGCCGAGGAGCGTGACGTGGGGCGGGATCGAGCGCGCGAGCGGGTCCCCGAACCGGGCGCGCGCGTCCTGGAGCTGCGTCGCGAACGGCTCGGGCACCTCGATCGCGATGCCGATCCGGACCTGGTCCGGACCACGCTCCGGGAGGTTCACGCCGCCGGCCCTCCGACGGGCAGGAGACCGACGCGGTCGTAGATCCGGGCGAGGGTGCCCGCGGCGATCTCGCGGGCCTTCTGCGCGCCGCGCGCGAGGACGGCGTCGAGCTCGGCCGGGTCCGCGAGGTAGGCGTTCGCGCGCTCCTGGAACGGCACGAGGAAGTCGACCACGACGTCCGCGAGGTCGACCTTGAGCCGGCCGTAGCCCTGGCCGTCGTACTCGGCGGCGATGGCCTCGACGTCGCGCCCCGTGAGCGCGGAGTAGATGGTGAGGAGGTTCGAGACGCCCGGCTTGGCGACCGGGTCGTACCGGATCTCCGTGTCCGAGTCGGTCGCGGCCGAGCGGATCCGCTTCGCGGCGACCTTCGGGTCCTCCAGCAGCCAGATGACGCCCTTGCCGTTGGACGACGACTTGCTCATCTTCGCCGTCGGCTCCTGCAGGTCGTAGATCTTGGCCACGGACCGCACGATGTGCGCCTCCGGCACGACCGCCGTCCCCTCGCCGAAGCGCGTGTTGAGGCGCACCGCCAGGTCGCGCGTGAGCTCGAGGTGCTGGCGCTGGTCCTCCCCGACGGGCACGAGCGCCGCGTCGTACAGGAGGATGTCCGCCGCCATGAGGACCGGGTAGGTGAACAGGCCGACCGTCGTGCCGTCGGCACCCTGCTTGGCGGACTTGTCCTTGAACTGGGTCATGCGCCCGGCCTCGCCGAAGCCCGTCTGGCACGACAGCACCCACGACAGCTCGGCGTGCTGCGGCACGTGGGACTGGACGAACAGGGCCGACCGCTCCGGGTCGACGCCGCCCGCGAGGTACTGCGCGGCGGTGCGGCGCGTGCGCTCGCGCAGACGCTCGGGGTCGGGGTTGACGGTGAGCGCGTGGAGGTCGACCACGCAGTACAGCGCGTCGTAGGAGTCCTGGAGGGCGACCCACTGGCGCAGCGCGCCGATGTAGTTCCCGAGCTGCAGGGAGTCCTCGGTGGGCTGCATGCCCGAGAGGATCCGTGGGCGGGTGCCGGCCGGTGCTCCGGCCTCCTGCGTGGTCACCGGGACCGGTGCCGAACCGATGTGCGTCGCCTCCATGGACATTGCCCCATTCTGACAGGTGGTGCCGCGCCGGAACGAATCGCCTTCCGCCCCCGAGCGGGAGCGGCGCGGCTCAGGTCGCCTCGTCGTCGAACGGCGCGGGGCCGTCCAGGGGCGCCGCGGAGGGCGCACGGGGCGGCGGCGGGGCGACGCGCTCGCGCACCGGCTCGTCGTCGAGGAGCGCCTCACGGACGATGCGGCGCGGGTCGTACTGGCGCGGGTCGAGCTTGGACCAGTCGACGTCCGCGATCTCCTCGCCGATCTCGGCGTCGACCCGGGCCTTCGCGTCCTGGAGGTACCCGCGCGCGGAGCGCACGAACGAGCCGAGCTGCTCGGCGTACCGGGGCAGGCGCTCGGGACCGATGACGACGACCGCCACGACGAGGAGCACGATGAACTCTGCTCCGTTGATCCCGAACACGCGGACAGACTACTCGCTCGTGGCCTCGTCGAGGACGACGCGCACGTCGCGCTCCCGGTCCCCCGTCCGCACGCGCAGCGTCACGGCGTCGCCGGGGGCCTTCGCGCGGATCGCGACGATGAGCTCGTCGGACTCCGTGACGGGCCGCCCGTCGATCGACAGGATGACGTCCCCGGGGCGGATGCCGGCCGCGTCGGCCGGGCCGTCGGGCGTCACGGCGGGCGTGCCCTGCTGCGAGTCGGTCGAGACCTGGACGCCCTCGCCCTGGTAGCGCTGGTCGAGGAGCACGCCGATCACGGGGTAGGTCGCGACGCCGTCCGCGATGAGCTGCTCGGCGGTGCGCCTCGCCTGGTTGGACGGGATGGCGAAGCCGAGACCGATGCTCCCCGTGGCCGCGGTGCTCCCGGGCGGCTGCGCGATCGCCGAGTTGATGCCCACGACCTCCCCGCGCCCGTTGACGAGCGGGCCGCCCGAGTTGCCGGGGTTGATGGCCGCGTCGGTCTGGATCGCGTTGATGAACGCGGTCTCGGCGGCCGCGCCCGCCTGGACCGGCCGGTTGAGGGCGCTGATGATGCCGGTGGTCACGGTGCCGTTGAGCCCCAGCGGCGCGCCGACGGCGACCACGGGGTCGCCCACGACCACGTCGTCGGAGTCCCCGAGCGCGAGCGGCGTGAGTCCGGAGTCCTCGACCTTGACGACCGCGAGGTCGTAGTCGACCGTGCGGCCCACGAGCTCTGCGGGGCTCTCGTGCCCGTCGGAGAACAGCACGACGACCTCGCCCCCGTCGGCCGCCCCGGCGACGACGTGGTTGTTGGTGAGGATGTACCCGTCCTCGCGCAGCACGAAGCCCGAGCCCGTCGCGACCCCCTCCGCGCCGCGGACCTGGAGCGAGACGACGCTCGGGAGCACGCTCGCGGCGATGTCCGCGACGGACCCGGCCGGACGGTCGGCGCCCGGCTCGACGCTCGCGGGCGGCAGCGACGACGTGAACGCGCCGGGCGCGCGGTCGTCGAGGAGCCGGTCCGCGGCGACGCCGCCGACCCCGCCCGCGACGAGCGCGAGCGCGGCGACGCCCGCGACCGCCGCCGGACGGATCCCTCGACGCCCCGCACCGCGCGAGGCGGCGCCCGGCGCGGCGACGAGGGTCGGGTCGACCGAGCCGCCGGGTCGGTCCGGGGCGGTCGGCGGCTCGGGCTCGCCGAACGCACGCAGCGTCTCCCAGGGGTCGGCCGGGGGCGTCGGCCCCGACGCGGCCGGCGCCGGCTCGACGCCCGGCGTGGCCGTCGCGCCCGTGCCGGGCGCAGGAGCGCCCGGGGAGGCCGACGTGGAGCCGGGGCCCGGCCCCACGACGGGCGGTGGCGGGACGGGCCCGGGTCCCGCCGGAGTCGACGGCGGGACGGGCGAGACGCTGCGGTACGTCGACGGGGGCGCGAACGGGTTGGGCGCCGCCTCGCGCGCGTCGGGGTGCTCCGGGCCGCCGGTGCGGGGGTCGGTCATGAGGTGCCGAGCGCTCCTGTCATCGTCGTCCAGCCCCGGGAGATGCGCGCCGGGACCCCGGCATCGTAGTCACGCGCCGGGAAGGCCGCCACGAGGGCGGCGACCGTCTCCTGCTCGGTGTCCGCGACGACGTCGATCACGGTGTCGCCCGACTGCCACACGACGTGCCACGGCTCGTCGGACAGCACGTGGACGCGTCGCCCGTCCACGTCCCACGTCTCGGCGCCCGCGAGCGCCGAGGCGTCGAGCAGCCCGGCCTGCTCGCGCACGACCGCCTCGCCGTCCGGGGCGGCGAGGTCGAGCTCGAGGAGGTGCCGCGCGGCGTCGTCGCGCACGTCGACGAGCTCGAACCCGGGCGGGAGCGCCGTCGGGCACGTCCACCCCTGGTCGTCGAGCGCTTCGAGGACGGCCCCCGCGTCCTCGACGGCGACGGGGCCCGTCCCGGGCTCACCGGCCGGCTCGGTGCGCGCGCCGCCGACGACATGCGCACCGGTCGTGCGGGGCGTCGCCTGAGCGAGCACGCGCAGAGGGTCGCTGCGGTGCAGGTCGGGCGTGACGAGCGGGCTCTCGCCGAGCGCGAAGAGCCCGACGGCCGCGACCCCCACCCCGGCGACGACGAGCCCGGCGACGCGCCGCCGCACGGACCCGCGGCGCACCTCGCCGCTCCACTCCCCGCGCGGCAGCGGCACGGGCTGGGACCAGGGGTCGACCGCGACGGGCGCGGACCGCAGCGGGTCGCCCTCGCTCGGGGGGATCTGCGCGGACAGCGCGAGCAAGCGGGCGGCGAGGTCGGGGGCGGGCTCGACCGGTCCGGCCGAGCTCAGGGCGCGCCGCGCGGCGCGCGCCGCGGACAGCTCGGCCGCGCAGCGCGCGCACGCGGCCACGTGCTCGAGCGCGCGCTCCGCCTCGGCGGGCGAGAGCTGCCCGTCGACGAGGGCGGAGAGCCGGGACCCGAGGTGCGTCACGCCACCCCCCGGGCGGCCACGGGCGTCGGGGCGCCGTCCGACGCGGGACGGTCGGCGGGGTCGCGGTGCGGGAGCGCGGCGCGCAGCTGCGAGCGCGCGCGGTGGATCCGCGAGCGGACCGTGCCGAGCTTGATGCCCAGCGTGACGGCGATCTCCTCGTAGGACAGGCCCTCGATGTCGCACAGGACGACGGCCGCGCGGTACTCGGGCGAGAGCGCGTCGAGCGCGCGCTGCACGTCGTGGTCGAGGTGCGTGTGCTCGAACCCGCGCTCCGGCTGGGCCTCGACGCGCGCCGGGTACTGCCCGTCGTCGTCGCCCATCGCCTCCATGCGGATGCGCTGCTTGCGACGCACCTGGTCGAGGAAGAGGTTGGTCGTGATCCGGTGGAGCCAGCCCTCGAACGTCCCGGGCGTGTAGCTCGACAGCGAGCGGAACACCCGGACGAACGTCTCCTGCGTGAGGTCCTCGGCGTCGTGCCGGTTTCCCGTCAGGCGGTAGGCGAGCCGGTAGACCCGCGCGGAGTGCTCGCGGACGATCGCGTCCCACGACGGCGCGACCCACGCGCCCTCGTCCGTGCCGTGCGTGCTGCTGCCTGGTCCTGCGTCGTCCACGTGGTCCATCGTCCCAGAAGAACGCCCGGCACCCCGGTGGTGTTCCCCTCTCCCCCGCCGGACGTCCGCGCGACGTCCACGGCGCACGCACACCCGCGGCGGCGCGGGAACGGGCCGGCGTCGGGGGTGGCGGGTACGATCCGAGACAGCACGCCCGGTCCGCACCCGCGGGCGCACCGCACGAGGGACCACCAGGAGGCAGCGATCACCAGCGACGTCGGCACCCACCGCAGCGCCAAGGCGGCGAGCTGGGTGTACAGCGAGGAGTTCGTCCCCGAGGACGAGGTGCTCCTGCGTGCGCGCGACCGCGCCGCCGAGCTCGGCTGCCCCGCCGTCCTGCCGGGCGTCGGCGCCGTGCTCCAGGTGCTCGCCGCGTCGCTGGCGGCGCGCGCCGTCGTCGAGATCGGCACCGGCACGGGCGTGGCGTCGATCTGGCTCCTGCGCGGCATGCCCGCCGACGGCGTGCTCACGACGATCGACGTCGAGGTCGAGCACCAGCGCGCCGCGAAGGAGGCGTTCGCCGAGGAGGGCGTGCCGTCCGCACGCACCCGGACGATCCCGGGCCGCGCGAGCGAGGTCCTCCCCCGCCTGACCGACGGCGCGTACGACCTCGTGCTCGTGGGCGCGGACAAGCACAGCTACCCGGAGTACGTCGAGCAGGGCCTGCGTCTGCTGCGGCCCGGCGGTGTCCTCGCCGTGGACGGCGCCCTCTCGCACGACCGGGTCGCCGACCCGGCGCGCCGCGACGAGGTGACGACGATCGTCCGTGAGGTCGGCCGGTCGCTGCGGTCGGACGAGCGCGTGCTCCCGGCGCTCCTGCCGAGCGGCGACGGGCTCCTGCTCGCCGTGCGGCGCTGACCCGGGCGCGTCCCTCCCCCGAGCGGCACAGGGGTCGCGCCGCGGCTCAGAGAGTGCCGAGCGCCTCGAGCAGGAGCCGTGCGCCGAACCCCGTCGCGCCCGTCACGACCTCGTGGCGGTCCGCCGTCGCGCGCGCGGGACCGGCCACGTCGAGGTGCGCCCACGGGACGTCACCCGCGAACTCGCGCAGGAACAGCGCAGCCGTGATCGCGCCCCCACCCGGGTTCTCCGCCGGGACGTGCCGGAGGTCGGCGACCTCGGAGCGCAGCGCGCCCGCGTAGTCCTCGACGAGCGGCATGCGCCACACGCGCTCGCCCGTGGTCGCCGCGGCCTCCTCGATCGTCCCGGCGACGTCGTCGTCCGTGGCGAAGAGCGCGGCGTGCCCGCGGCCGAGACCGAGCGTCGCCGCGCCTGTGAGCGTCGCGACGTCGACGAGGACGTCCGGTGCGAGGTCGCGCACCGCGTACCCGATCGCGTCGGCGAGCACGAGGCGACCCTCGGCGTCGGTGTTGGCGACCTCGACCGTCCGGCCCGACCACGTGCGCACCACGTCCCCGGGGCGGTACGACGCCGCGCCCACGTGGTTCTCCGCGAGCGGGAGCACCGCGGTGACGCGCCGGTCCGAGCGCGCGCGGGCGGCGCCGAGCACGACGGCGAGCGCCACGGCGGCCCCCGCCATGTCGGTCTTCATGGGCACCATCGCCTCGCGCGGCTTGATGGACAGCCCGCCCGTGTCGTACGTGATGCCCTTGCCGACGACGACGACGTGCCGGGCGGCCGTGCCGGGCGCGACGACGCCGTGGTCGACGGGGTCGTAGGTGAGCGTCACGAGCCGGGGCGGCCGGGCGGACCCGCCGCCCACCGCGCGGATCGCGCCGAAGCCCTCGCGCTCGAGCTCTGCCGGCCCGCGCACGGTGACGTCGAGCCCCAGGCCGTCGGCGAGCTCCGCCGCGCGGTCGGCGAACCACGCCGGGTCCTTGACGTCGGACGGCGTGTTGGCGAGGTCGCGGACGAGCCAGGTGGCCTCCACGGCACGGCTCGCGGCCTCGACCGACGGCGTGACGTCCGGCTGGTCCTCGGGCGTGAGCAGGACGAGCTGCGCGGCGGGCGCCTCGGCGTCCGCGCCCTTCTCGGCGGCGGTGCGCCGGGGCTGGGTGTACGCGGCGAGCTGGTAGCCCTCGACGAAGGCGCGGACGCCCTCGGGACCGGCGTCCGCCGTCGCGGCGCTCACGACCCGATCGAGACCACGAGACACGCGCGCGAGGGCCGCGCCCGCGCGCCGCAGGTCGAGCGCGGTGCCCGACCCGACGCCGAGCAGCAGGAGGCGTGGCGGCAGGCCCGCCCAGGGCAGCCGGGTCGTCGAGCCGGCGTGCACGCGCGGCAGGTCGACCCGCGCGACCTCCCCCGACGCGCCGCGGAAGCCGGGCCCGCCCGCACGCTCGGCGAGCTCGGCGAGGTCGACGCCGTACCGCAGCGTCGCGTCGATCGTGCCGGACCGCGGCTGGAGCCCGTCGTCCGCCTCGCGGGGCGGCGCGACGGCGACCACGACGGCGTCGACCTGCGCGTCGTCGAGGAGGGCGGCGTCGCTCAGCCGGCCCCGGGCGCCGACCACCTCGGGCGGCGTGCGGCCGGGCGTCGGGGTGCCGGGGTTCCGGCGGTCACGTGCGGGCAATCAGCCCACCACGGCCTGGAGCGCCTCACCCAGCTCGCTGGCCTCGGTCGCGTTGAGCTCGACCACCAGGCGTCCACCACCCTCGAGCGGGACCCGCATGACGATGCCTCGCCCCTCCTTGGTGACCTCCAGCGGTCCGTCACCCGTCCGCGGCTTCATCGCAGCCATCGATGGCTCTCCATTTCCGTTGTCCCGAGTCCACCCCGCACGCGCGAGGAGGGGCGTCCGACCTCGGACGACGCCCGGGGAACAGTCTAGTTCACGACTGCCGACATCTCGGGCGTGCCGGTCACGGCGGCCAGCCCGACGGCGGGACGAGGCGCCACAGCGACCAGACCCACCACGCCTGGCCCGCGACGGACGCCACGACGACCGCGCCGAGCCACGCGCGCGAGCGCGTCCACCCCGCGGTGACCGCGGCGAGCGGGAACGCCAGGAGGAGGAACCGCACGAGCGACGTCCCCGGCTGGACGGCGGCGACGAGGTACGCGAGGTACGCGCCGGACCACGCGTGCATCTCGGGGCCCAGCCGCGCCGCGACGGGGTTGAGGACGAGCGCGGCCGCGGCGAGGAGGACGAGCACCAGGAGCCACGGGCCGGCGTCGCCCGCGAGCCACCGCGACACGTCCACCCACGGGACGAACGGCACGACCTCCGCGCCGCCGCGCCACGCCTCCTGCGTGCGGAAGTACCCCTGGTGCACGCCCGTGACGACGGTGCACAGCCACGGCCACACGAGCCCGGCGGCGAGGGACGCGACGAGCAGCGCGCCGAGCCGCGCGGCGTCGGCGGCGGCGAGCCCGCCCCGGCGCCACCGCACGACCCCGTGCCACACCACGACCGCGGCCATCGGCAGCGCGACGGCGCGCGAGAGGCCGAGCAGGACGATCACGAGCGCGGCCCACCCGTAGCGGCGCCGCGCGAGCAGCAGCAGCGCGGCCGCCACGAGGAGCAGCGCGAGGGACTCCGTGTAGGCGACCTGCAGCACGGGGCTCGACGGGAAGACGCTCACGAGCAGGACGGTCGCGAGCGGGAGGCCCGGCCGCCGCGCGACGGCCGCCGCACCGGCGGTGGCGACGAGGCGGTGGATCACGAGCGCGGCCCCGGCGCCGCACACGAGCGCGACCGTCGGGGCGAGCACGTCCCACCCGAGGCCCGTGACGGCGTCGAGCGCGCGCACGAGCGCGGGGAAGAGCGGGAAGAACGCCCAGACGTTCTGCTGCACGGCGCCGTCGGCGCCGACGGGGAGCGTGTCGGGGTAGCCGCTCGCGTAGATCTGCTCGTACCAGCTCGCGTCCCACATGCGCGCCACGTACGCCGTGTACGACGGCGCCGCGTCCGTCCAGAGGTTCGCCTCCTGGGCGCGCGCGACGACGAGGAGGATCCCGGCGCTCACGCCGCGCGCGAGGGCGTAGACCGCGAGGACCTGCGTCCACCAGGGCCAGGTCGTGGGGCGCGCGAGCCGCGCGCGCGACGCAGCGGCGAGCGACGTCGTCACGCGAGGCCCCGGACCGCGGCCGCGGGCGCGGCCTCGTCCCGGACCGCGGCGACGAGGTCGAGCACGCGGCGGGTCGCCGCGACGTCGTGCGCCCGGAACACGCGCGCGCCGAGCCACGCCGCGACCGCCGTCGCGGCGAGCGTGCCCTCGAGCCGCTCGTCCGCGGGCAGGTCGAGCGTCTCGCCCACGAAGTCCTTGCGCGACAGCGCCATGAGCAGCGGGAAGCCCAGCCCGGCGAGCACCTCCGTGCGGCGCAGGAGGTGCAGCGAGTGCCACGTGTTCTTGCCGAAGTCGTGCGTCGGGTCCACGAGGACCGACGCCCGCGGGACACCGCACGCGACCGCGCGCTCCGCCGCGGTGCGCACCGTCGCCACGACGTCCTGCACGACGCCGTCGCGCGGGTCGGCCGCGCCGGGGCGCGCCGGGTAGGCGACGCGGTACGGGTCGGTGCGGGGCCGCGCGCCCCCGGTGTGGGAGCACACGACCCCCACCCCGTGCTGCCCCGCGACCTCGACGAGGTGAGGGTCGTGGCCCGCCCACGTGTCGTTGATCAGGTCGGCGCCCGCGAGCGCCGCCTCGTGCGCGACCTCGGCACGCCACGTGTCGACGCTCACGAGCAGGTCGGGGAACTCGGCGCGCACGCGCTCGACGAACGGCACGACGCGCCGGACCTCTTCCACGGGCGTGACCTCGGGGCCGACGCCGGCGCGCACGCCGCCCACGTCGAGGATCTCGGCGCCCTCGGTCGCCGCGCGCTCGACCGCGGCGAGAGCGGCCCGGTCGTCGAGCTGGCGGGCGCCGGCGTAGAACGAGTCGTCCGTGCGGTTGACGATCGCCATCACCGCCGGACGGTCGAGGACCCTCCCGCGCAGGACGAGCGACGTGCCGCGGGGCGGCACGCCGAGCGGCGGCAGCGGCACGGCCACGTCGTCGGGGTGCTCGTCGGTCGGCGCACCGGACGCGCCGGGCCCGGGCGAGGCCATCGCGACGCGTCCGTCAGCTCGCGTCGCCGGCCTGGGAGCGCGCGAGCTCCTCGGTGGCCTCGAGCTCCTCGGCGCGCAGCTCCGCGCCCCGCGCGCACACGTACTCGACGGCTTCGGCGGGGTCGTCGCACAGGTGGACGAGGTCGAGGTCGTGCGCGCTGATCATGCCGCGCCCCACGACGGCGTCGCGCGCCCAGTCGATCAGGCCGCTCCAGTAGTCGGTGCCCACGAGCGCGACCGGGAACTCCGTGATCTTGTGCGTCTGGACGAGCGTGAGCGCCTCGAACAGCTCGTCGAACGTCCCGAACCCGCCCGGCAGGACGACGAAGCCCTGGGCGTACTTGACGAACATCGTCTTGCGCGCGAAGAAGTAACGGAAGTTCACGCCGAGGTTGACGTACCGGTTCATGCCCTGCTCGAAGGGCAGCTCGATCCCGAGGCCCACGGACAGGCCGCCTGCCTCGGACGCCCCCTTGTTCGCCGCCTCCATGATGCCCGGGCCGCCGCCCGTGATGACCGCGAAGCCCTCGTCGACGAGCCGCCGGCCGACGTCCTCGGCGAGCGCGTAGTCCGGGTGGTCCGGCTTCGTGCGCGCGGACCCGAACACGGACACCGCCGGACCGACCTCCGCGAGCGCGCCGAAACCCTCGACGAACTCGCTCTGGATCCGCATGACGCGCCACGGGTCGGAGTGCACCCAGTCGGCGCTCCCCCGCGAGTCGAGCAGGCGCTGGTCCGTCGTCTGGCGCGGGATCTGGTCGCCGCGCAGGAGGACCGGCCCCTTGCGGTACCCGGTCCCGGCCTGGGGCACGCCGTCGTCGGAACCTGGCTGGTCACGCACCGTGTCGCTCATGGTCACGAGCCTATGCCGCGGGGGCGGCGGTGAGCCACGCACGCAACGCGTCGCGGCACAGCGCGAGCTGGCCCACGGGGCACCGCTCGTCGTCCTTGTGCGCGAGCAGCGGGTCGCCGGGGCCGAAGTTCACGGCCGGGACGCCCAGCTCCGCGAACCGCGCGACGTCGGTCCAGCCGTACTTCGGGGCCGGGGCCCCGCCCGTCACGCCCAGCACCGCCGCCGCGAAGTCGGCCGCGAGCGGGTCGTCGAGGCCGGGACGGGCGCCCGGCGCCGCGTCCGCGAGCACGACCTCGAAGCCGTCGAACAGCTCGCGCACGTGCGCCTCGGCCTGCGCGACCGTGCGCGACGGCGCGAACCGGAAGTTGACCGTGACCACGCACTCGTCCGGGACGACGTTGCCCGCGATCCCCCCGCGGATCCCGACCGCGTTCATGCCCTCGCGGTACACGAGCCCGTCGACCTCGATCTCCTGCGGGACGTACGCGGCGAGGCGGTCGAGCACCTCGTGCGCCGCGTGGATCGCGTTGTGCCCCGTCCACGCGCGCGCGGAGTGCGCCGCGACGCCCGGCACGCGCACCTCCGCGCGCAGCGTGCCGTTGCACCCGCCCTCCAGGCCGGCGGACGTCGGCTCGCCGAGCACCGCGAAGTCCGCCTCCAGCAGGTCCGGGCGGGTGCGGGCGAGCCGCCCGAGGCCGTTGAGGTCGGCCGCGACCTCCTCGTTGTCGTAGAACACCCAGGTGACGTCCTGCGCGGGTGCGTCGAGCTCGGCTGCGAGCGCCAGGGCGACCGCCACGCCGCCCTTCATGTCGACCGTGCCCCGGCCCCACACCTCCGCGTGCGCGCCCTCCCCCACGACGCGCGTCGGCAGGTTCGGCGGGTCGGTGAGCGGCACCGTGTCCAGGTGGCCCGCGACCACGACGCGCCGGTCGCGCCCGAGCGTCGTGCGCGCGACGACCGCGTCGCCGTCGCGCACGACCTCCAGGTGCGGGTACGCGCGCAGCGCGGCCTCGACCGCGTCGGCGAGCGCCCCCTCCGTCCCGCTCACGGACGGGACGTCGCACACCGCGCGGAAGAGCGCGACGAGGTCGCCGTCGAGGTCGAGCACGGGCGTGGTACCGCGGACAGGAGAGGTCACGCCAGCACCCTACCGGCGGCGGATAGGGTGGTGCGCATGACTTCTGCGACCCCCGCGACCGCCGCCACGGCGGCCGCCTCCGAGCCGCGGACGGCGTGGGGCTTCGGCCTGGCGACCGTCGCCGACGACGGCACGACCCTCGACGTCTGGTACCCCTCCCCGGCCCTCGGCACCGCGCCGGCCGACCCGACCGCCCCCGCCTCGCTCGACGCCCTCACCGAGCGCGACGAGGTACGCGGCGTCGACGTCGTCGTCGTGCGCACCGAGATCGACCTCGACGCCGCGCCCGCGGACACCGCCGACGCGTACCTGCGCCTGCACCTGCTGTCCCACCGCCTCGTCGTGCCGCACGGGCTCAACCTCGACGGGCTCTTCGGCGTCCTCGCCAACGTCGTGTGGACCAACCACGGCGCGTGCGCCGTCGACGGCTTCGAGGAGACGCGGCTGCGCCTGCGCGCCACCGGGCAGCCCGTCACCGTGTACGGCGTGGACAAGTTCCCTCGCATGGTCGACTACGTCGTCCCCTCGGGCGTCCGCATCGCCGACGCCGACCGCGTGCGCCTCGGCGCGCACCTCGCCCCCGGCACGACCGTGATGCACGAGGGCTTCGTCAACTTCAACGCGGGCACGCTCGGCACCTCGATGGTCGAGGGCCGCATCTCCGCGGGCGTCGTGGTCGGCGACGGGTCCGACGTCGGCGGCGGCGCGTCCATCATGGGCACGCTCTCCGGCGGCGGCCGCGAGGTCATCTCCGTCGGCCGGCGCTCCCTCCTCGGGGCCAACGCCGGCCTCGGCATCCCGCTCGGTGACGACTGCGTCGTCGAGTCCGGCCTGTACGTCACCGCCGGGACCAAGGTGACCGTCGTCGGGCAGACCGACGACGCGGGCGCCCCGCTCGTCGTCAAGGCGCGCGACCTCGCGGGCCGTTCCGGCATCCTCTTCCGGCGCAACTCCCTCACGGGCGGGGTCGAGGCGGTCTCGCGCACCGGCGCGGGCGTCGAGCTCAACGCCGCGCTGCACGCGAACTGAACCCCCGCACGAGCACCACGGCCCCGGCATGACCAGCACCCCCGACCCGCGACCGCGGGACGTGCCCGACGCCGGTCGTGCCCGGGCCCGACGCCGACGCCCCCTCCGCGCCGCGGTCACCCTCCTCGTGGTGGCCGCGGTGGGGACGGGTGCCGTCGTCGTCGCGCTCAACCGCCTCGACGACGAGACACCCGTCGCCGAACGGTGCGCCGCCACCGCGGACGGCCGCACCTGGTACCTGTCCGTGACGCAGGCCGACAACGCCGCCCTCGTCGCCGGCACCGCCGTGCGGCGCGGGTTCCCTGCCCGCGCCGCGACCATCGGGCTCGCGACCGCGCTCCAGGAGTCCCGGCTCGTCAACATCGACTACGGCGACCGCGACTCCGTCGGACTCTTCCAGCAGCGTCCCTCGCAGGGCTGGGGCAGCGTCGAGCAGATCATGGACCCCGTCTACTCGACCAACGCGTTCTACGACGTCCTCGAGACCGTCGACGGCTACGAGGCCATGGAGGTCACCGTCGCCGCGCAGACCGTCCAGCGGTCCGCGTTCCCCGACGCCTACGCCCAGCACGAGCCCCGGTCGCGCGCGTGGGCGTCCGCGCTCACCGGGTGGTCCCCCGCGTCGCTCACGTGCGACCTCGCGCCCGTCGCCGCGACCGAGCTCGACGCCGACACCCCGCCCACGCAGCCGTTCCGGGACCGCCTCGCGCGCGACCTCGGCGACGGCGCCCGCGTCGCGCCGGTCGACGGCGACACCAGCACCGTCGCCGTCGACACGACCGGCCTTCCCGGCGCGGGCGAGGACGACGGCCCGGCCCGCGCCGCGTGGGCCGTCGCCCAGTGGGCCGTCGCGACCGCCGACGCGACGAACGTCGTCGCCGTCGACGTCGCCGACCGCCGCTGGTCCCGCGACGACTCCACCTGGGTCACGCTCGACCCCGAGACGTCCACCCCGCTCGACCCCGGCCGCGTCCGCGTCCAGGTCGCCGCGCCCGACCCCGCCGACTGAGCCTGGGCGACGCGGTGGCACCACGGCGACCACCACGGGGACCGTCGACGCACCCGGCCCGGCACACGGTCGCCACGACGACGGACGCCGCGTCGCTCACCGAGGGGTGAGCGACGCGGCGTCCGGGGAAGCGGGTGTCAGCGGTCGGCGACCGGGACGTAGTCGCGCTCGGTCTCGCCGACGTAGACCTGGCGGGGGCGGCCGATCTTGGTCTGCGGGTCCTTCATCATCTCGCGCCACTGCGCGATCCAGCCGGGCATGCGGCCCAGCGCGAAGAGCGGCGTGAACATCGCGGGCGAGAAGCCCATGGCCTTGTAGATGAGGCCCGTGTAGAAGTCGACGTTCGGGTAGAGCTTGCGCTCGATGAAGTAGTCGTCGTTGAGCGCGATCTCCTCGAGGCCCATGGCGATGTCGAGGAGCTGGTCCTTCTTGCCGAGGGTCGAGAGCACGGCGTCGGCGGACTTCTTCACGATGGCCGCGCGCGGGTCGTAGTTCTTGTAGACCCGGTGGCCGAAGCCCATGAGGCGGACGCCGTCCTCCTTGTTCTTCACCTTCTTCATGAAGGTGTCGACGTCGTACTCGGCGCCAGCGATCTTGTCGAGCATCGTCAGCACCGACTCGTTCGCGCCGCCGTGCAGCGGGCCGGAGAGTGCGTTGACGCCGGCGGCGACGGACGCGTAGAGGTTGGCGTGCGAGGAGCCGACGACGCGGACCGTGGAGGTCGAGCAGTTCTGCTCGTGGTCCGCGTGGAGGATGAGCAGCTTGTCGAGCGCGTCGACGACGACCGGGTCGGCCTCGTACTGCTGGTACGGCGTCGCGAACGTCATGCGCAGGAAGTCGTCGACGTAGCCGCGCGAGTAGTCGGGGTACAGCAGCGGCTCGCCCACGCGGCGGCGGTGCAGGTACGACGTGATGGTGCGCGTCTTCGCGAGGAGCAGGACCGTCGCGAGCTCGACCGTCTCGTCGTCGAACGGGTCGAGCGACTCGGGGTAGAACGTCGACAGCGCGTTGATCGCGGACGACAGCACGGCCATGGGGTGCGCGCCCCGCGGGAACGTGCCCATGAACGTGCGGAAGTCCTCGTGCACGAGCGTGTGGCGGTTGACGCGCTCGACGAAGGCGTCGAGGGTCGGGGCGTCCGGGAGCTCGCCGTGGATGAGCAGGTACGCGACCTCGAGGAAGCTCGACTGCTCGGCGAGCTGCTCGATGGGGTACCCGCGGTACCGCAGGATGCCGGCCTCACCGTCGATGTAGGTGATGCTCGACTCGCACGAGGCGGTGTTCATGAACCCGGGGTCGACCGTCACCAGGCCGGTCGACTTGAGCAAGGAGGACACGACGATGCCGTCGTTGCCCTCCGTCGCCGCGACCACGGGCAGGTCCTGCGCCTGGTCGTCGACGAGGAGGCGGACCTTCGCCTGCTGAGTGGTGGTCATGGTTCCCTTCCTGCTGCTGCTCGCGCCGTTGCCGCGCGGTCGACCGTACCCCGCTTCACCCGCACGTGACCAATCCTGAACCGTCACGAGAACCGCCCGCAGGTGTGAGGCAGATCACGTCAGAGTTCAGGCTCCGGAGAGTCTCGCGGCGGCCTCGTGGACGCGCTCGTCCGTCGCCGTGAGCGCGACGCGCACGTGCCCCGCACCCTCCGGTCCGTAGAACGCACCCGGTCCGACCAGTATGCCCAGGTCGGCGAGGTCGGACACGGTGCGCCAGCAGTCGCCGTCGTGGTCGCCCGCGGGGCGCGTCCACAGGTACAGCCCGGCCTCCGAGTGGTCGATCTGGAGGCCTGCCGCTCCGAGCGCCTCGACGAGGACCTCGCGACGGCGCGCGTAGACCTCGCGCTGGGCGGCGACGTGCGCGTCGTCGGTCAGGGCCGCGACCATCGCGGCCTGGACGGGCGCGGGCACGATCATGCCGAGGTGCTTGCGCGTCGCGAGCAGGTCGGCGACCAGCGCCGGGTCGCCCGCCACGAACGCGGCGCGGTACCCGGCCATGCTCGACTGCTTCGACAGGGAGTACGTGACGAGGAGCCTCTCGTGCGACCCGCCCGACACCGCCGGGTCGAGCAGGCTCGGCACGCCGTCCGCCGCGTAAGGGGCATCCCACGCGAGCTCGGCGTAGCACTCGTCGCTCGCGACGACCGCGCCGATCTCGCGGGCCGCGGCGACGACGCGCGCGAGGTGCGCGGCGTCGAGCACGCGGCCGGTCGGGTTGCTCGGCGAGTTGACCCAGACGAGCCGCACGTCGTCACGCCCCGCCCACGCGTCGACGTCGTCCGTCGCGAGGGGCGTCGCGCCGGCGAGGCGCGCGCCCACGTCGTACGTGGGGTAGGCCGTGCACGGGTGCACGACGACGTCCCCCGGGCCGAGGCGCAGGAGCGACGGCAGGAGGCCGACGAGCTCCTTGCTCCCGACGGTGGGGAGCACGGCGTCCGGGTCGAGGCCCGGCACGCCGCGGCGGCGCGCGAACCACGCGGCGACGGCCTCCCGCAGGGCGGGCGTGCCGTGCGTCGTCGGGTAGCCGTGGGCGTCGGACGCCGCGGCGAGCGCGTCGCGCACGACGGCAGGCGTCGGGTCGACGGGCGTGCCGATCGACAGGTCCACGATGCCCCGCGGGTGCGCGCGGGCGCGCTCCGCGTACGGGGTCAGGGTGTCCCAGGGGTAGGCGAGGCCGGAGAGGTCGGCGAGTCCCACGGGTGGCGGTGCGGGAGTCTCAGGCCTGCGGCGGCAGGGCGGCGATCATCGGGTCGTCCTTCTCGATGAGACCCATCTTCGCGGCGCCGCCGGGCGAGCCGAGGTCGTCGAAGAACTCGACGTTGGCGCGGTAGTAGTCGCTCCACTCCGTCGGCACGTCGTCCTCGTAGTAGATGGCCTCCACGGGGCAGACGGGCTCGCACGCGCCGCAGTCGACGCACTCGTCGGGGTGGATGTACAGCGACCGCTTGCCCTCGTAGATGCAGTCGACAGGACACTCCTCGATGCACGCCTTGTCCTTGACGTCCACGCACGGCTGGGCGATCACGTAAGTCACGACCGGGTACCTTTCTGGCTGGCTCGTCCGGACCCGGCCCGGGGAGGGGCCAGGTCACGACAGGGGCATGCAGGACTAGTATCCCCCAGGTCGGGTGATCCCCGACCATCCCTGACCAGCCCGTGGACGAACGTCACACCCGCAGCGAGGAGCGCCCGTGCCCGACGCACCGTGGACCTCGTGGGCGCCCGGGACGCGGGTCGTCGTGCGCCGGCGCCTGCCCGAGGACGAGGCGGCCGCCGCGGGCAAGCCGCTCACCGACGTCATCGGGGTCGTCGTGCGCACGACCGCCACGGAGCTCGTGCTGCGCGAGGACGCGGGCGGCAGCGCGCCGCCGCACCGGGGTCACGGGGTGCACGACGACGCCCCTCCCCTCGTCGTGGTCCCGCTCGACGCGATCGTGGCCGGCAAGCCCGTGCCGCCGCGCCCGCCGCGGCGCCCCGCCTGACCCGACCGCACGGGCCGGGAGCGGTCGCCGACGCGCCGCCTCAGGCGACCTCGACCGCGCCGTCCTCGACGCCGACGACGACCGCGCCCCGGGCCCCGGCCGCGGCGAGCGCCGACCGCCAGGCGCCCGCGTCGTCGAGCTCGACGCGGCGGCGCTCGCCGGTGCCGGGGGCGGGCGCCGGTGCTCGCACGGGCTCGGGCCGGTCGAAGAACTCCCCCACGGGCGCATTGGTCTCGAGCGCCCGGACGAGCTGCTCGAGGTCGCGCACGACGACCCGCAGCGCGGACGCCACCCAGGCCGCGTTGTCGGTGACCATCGCCTCGGTGCGCCGCGGGTCGGTGCGTCCGACGCGGGTCGCGTCCCGGAAGCTGCCCGCGGCGAGCCCGAGCGCGACGTCGCGCACCGGCGCGTCCGCGACGACGCCCAGGAGCTCCGTCGCGAGCACGTGCGGCACGTGGCTGATGAGCGCCGTCGCCTCGTCGTGCACGTCGTCGGTGAGGACGTGCACCGTGCCGCCGAGCGGGCCCGTGACGAGGCCGAGGACGCGGACGAACGCCTCGCGCGTCGTCGTGCCGTCGACCGTGACGGCCCACCGGGCGCCGTCGAGCATCGCGGCGTCGGACGCCTCGAAGCCCGAGTGCTCCGTCCCGGCCATGGGGTGCGCGCCCACGTACCGTGCGCCGAGGCCCGCGCTCGTCACCGCGTCGCGCACCGCACCCTTGACGCTGCCGACGTCCGTCACGACGGTCCCTCCGCGCACGTGCCGCGCGACCTCGGTCGCGACGGTCCGCATGGCCCGCAGCGGCACCGCGAGCACGAGGACGTCGGGCTCCCCCGCGCACACGTCCGCGACGTCGTCCGCGACGCGCAGGCCCGCGGCCCGGGCCGCGGCGCGCGTCGCGGCCGTCGCGTCGTACCCGGTCACCTCGACGCCCTGCTCGTGGAGCAGCCGTGCGACCGACCCGCCGACCAGCCCGAGGCCCACGACGCCGACGCGGCGCACCGGGCCCGGCGTCGGCGCTGCGCCGGGCGCGGTCACCACAGCAGCCCCTCGGCGAGGCCCGCGGCACCGGTCGAGGCGTCGACGCTCCCGACGGGCACGTTCGCGGCGTCGACGTCCGCGTGGACCGACTCGTCGAGCTCGCCGCGCGCCGGGACGACGCCGAGCGTCTTCAGCGCGTCACCCGCCCGGACGAGGTCGTCCAGCACGGCGCGCACGGGAGCGTCCCACGGGGCGCCGTCGACCGTGAGCACGAACACGTACGTTCCCGCGACGGCCTTGAGGGGTCGCGTGATGAGGCTCGACATGTTGACGCCGCGCTCGCCGAAGGACCGCGTGATGCGCGCCAGGACGCCCGGCCCGGTGACGACCGGGGTCACCGCGAGCATCGTGCGCCACGGCGCCTCGCCCGCGTCACGCGCCCGCGCGAGGACGCCGGTCGCCTCCGCGCGCGGCGCGAGGACGAGGAACCGGGTGCGCGCGCCCGCGAAGTCCTCGACGGCGCGCTCGAGGGTCTCGAGCCCGTAGAGCTCGCCGCAGATCGTCGGGCCCAGCGCGACCTGGTGGGGACCGGCGTCGCGGCACGCCGCGGCGTTCGACGACGCGGGCACGGGCCGCAGCCCGGCCCGGCGGACGAAGCCCTGGCACTGCGCGAGCCCGTGCGGGTGCGCTGCGACCTCCGTCAGCTCGCCGTGCCCGGGCCGCACGAACGCGTCGAACGAGATGTCGAGCACGACCTCGTCGACCGCGACGACCGTCGCGCTGCCGACGATCGCGTCGAGCGACGGGACGACGTAGCCCTCGACGGTGTTCTCGATCGCGACGACGCCGCGCGCGACGTCCCCTGCGGCGACTCCCGCGAAGACGTCGGCGACGGTCGGGAGCGCCGCGAGGGTCCGGGCGTCGTCCCCGTGGGCGGCCGACCACGCGGCGGCCGCCTGGTGGGTGAACGATCCCTCGGGGCCGAGGTACCCGACGACGCTCACGCGCGTGCGGGGTCGGGGGCGGGTGCCCATCGGGGCTCGAGCGCGTCGGGGCCCGGGACGAAGTCCTGCCCCGGCAGGACCGCGAGCACACGGTGGGCGACGCCGCGCTCGGCGAAGCCGTCCACGAGCGCGTCGAGCGTGCCCGCGTCGGGGCACGAGAACGCGCAGAAGAAGATGTGCGGACCGGCCAGCGAGCGGTGGCTGCGCAGGTGCTGGAGGTCGATCCCGGCCTGGGCCACGAGCGCGAGCGTCTCCTGCAGGGACCCGCGGTGGTCGTCGCGCGGGCCGAACGCGAGCCACACCTGGGCCACGCCCTCGGCACGCGGCGGGGTGTCGCGGCTCTCGAGGAGCCCGTACCAGATCGGCGCGCCCTCGCCGAGCAGCTCGCTGCCCGCGAGCTCGGCGTACCCGAGCGCGGCGAGCGTGCCCGTGGCCACCGAGCGCTCCACGACGAGGCTCCCGTCCGGTCCCGCGAGCGCGACGCGCTCCTCCAGGGTCGTCCGCGTCGGGACGAGCGACGGGCTGACGCCCATGGTCCGCAGCACGTGGCGGCGGTCGCGCATCCCCGCCTCGTCGACCACGACGTGGCCCGTGAGGTCGCGCGCCGCGGTCGGGCGGCCGACCCACACCCACTGGGACGGCACCGCGGACGCCCCCGTGAGCACGAGCGACGGCGGGCCCGCGAGCAGCGCGCGCTCGAGCTCGTGCGACGGCTGCGCCGGGTGGCCCAGGTGCACGACGCCCGAGAGGCCGTCGATGCTCGCGACGGTCGACAGCGTCGCCGTCGTCGACCCGAGGTCGAGGAGCGACTCCGCCTCCGCGGGGTCGCCCTCGACCCACCCCGCTGCCGTCGCGGCGAGCAGCGCCTGCGCTCCCGACTCCCGTTCGCTGCGGCCGAGCATGGGACCTCCGTGGTGTGTCGTGCGGACCGGGTCGCTCACTCGCAGACGACCGCGTTGTCCGGCTTGTAGGTCCACCGGTACGACTCGTCCTTGACGAGCTCGCCCTCGAGGTAGACCTTCCGGTAGTTCGTGATGGAGAAGCCCGGGCTGCCCGCGGGCGTGGGGGCGCAGTCGGCTCCCGAGTGCGTGACCGTCGTCGGCTGGACCACGTTCGACTTGCCGCTCGACGACGTCTCGACGTCGTAGTACTTCGTGCTCCAGATCGCGACGTGCAGCTGCCCGCCGCCGACCCAGGACTGCATGAGGACGCCGTAGGGCGTGTCGTTCTTGAACTTCATGTCGATCGAGCCGACGAAGATCGTCGCCTCGCGCCCGGCCGGGTACCGGTCGAACCAGTAGCTGTGCGGCCGGTGCTCGACGTCCTCGAGCCCCGCGAAGAACGCCGCGTTGTACGTGGTCGTCGCCATCTGCGACAGACCGCCGCCGACGCCCTCGGTGTGCCGGCCGCTCTCGACGATGCCCGCCGCGAAGTAGCCGCCCTCGATGGTGATCGGCGACAGCGTGTCCACGAGCGAGAACGTCTCGCCGGGCTTCACGAGCGTGCCCGTGACCTTCTCGGCGCCGCGCCGCAGGTTCGCGGTGCGCACCGGCACGTTCGGGACGGGCGTCGAGAACTCGGCGACCTTCTCCTTGACGCCCAGCGCCTCGAGGGCCGCGACCGACTGCTCAGGGTCCGACTCGACGAGCTCGACCGTGGCCGTGCGCTCGTCGCCGGACGCGGCCGTCGTGACCGCCGCGGCGATCGCCTCGGGGTCGATCGTCGTCCCGGGCGCGCCGCCCTCGATCACGGGCGCGCCGTCACGGAACACGAAGTGCGCGTCGTCGGCGGCCGTGAGCAGGTCGCTCGTGCGGTCGACGACCGCCTGCACGAGCGCCGCGCCGTCGAACGTCAGGGAGAGCACCCCGTCCGTGGCCGGGAACGAGGCCGCGGCGGCGAGCGCCTCGGGGGGCAGCTCGGGCGACTGGCCGCCGACCGAGACGACGACCGGCGCGGACACGACCTTCTGCGCCTGCGCGAGCGCCGCGTCGGTCTCGTCCTGCGTGATCGCCGGCTCGACGGGCTCCGTCGGCAGCTCGACCGGGCCCTCGGTGACGAGCCAGCTCGACGTGATGACGCCGGGCACCTCGTCCGCGACGAGCGCCGAGCCGTCCGCAGCAGGGGTGCTCGTCGGGGCACCGTCGACGAACTGCACGGTCCCGTCGACCGGCGCGATCTCGAGGCTCCCGCGCAGCGTCTCGACCTGCGCGTCGAGCGCCGCGTCGTCCACCGCGACGACCGGGGCCTCGTCCTGCCCGCCGAACAGGTGCTGCCACAGGCGCGCCGGGCTCATCGAGAACGCCGTGAGCTCCTCGGCCGTCGCCGCGGCGTCGAAGGTCAGCCCGGCGGTCGCCGGGTCGAGCGTCGTGCTCGCCTCGCCCGCCGCGAGCGTGACGGGCTCGGCGGCGCGCGGGCCGAGCTCGGCCTCCAGGCGCTCCTGCGCGGCCGTCCGCGTCAGGCCGCCGACGTCGACGCCCGCGACGCTCGTGCCGCTCGGCACCTTGTCCGAGAAGAACCACTGCGCCCCGGTGTACAGGCCGCCGAGGACGAGCACGCCCACGCCGGTCCACAGCAGGCCGCGGACCCAGCCGCGCCGGGGGGCGTCCTCCTCGAAGCCCTCGAACGGCGACTCCTGGCGCGACTCGTCGGGCGGCACGGGGCCGAACGTCCCGGGGGGCAGCGCGACGGAGCCGACGACCGGCGAGGACGCCGCGGCGGGCTGCGCCGGGGCACCCGACGCCGGCTCCGCAGGGGTCGCCGCGGACGCGGGCGTCGCCGTGGTGGGCGCGTCCGTCGCGGGGGTCGGGCGGATCGACGTGCGCACGACGGGCTCGGGCCGGGTCCACGGCGCGACCGGCGGGATCACCTGCGTCGCGTCCGAGGCGCCCTGCTCCCCCGCGGGTGGCTCCGCGGGCGCCGACCCGGCGGGTCCGGACGCCGACCCCGCAGGTCCGGACGCCGATCCGGCGGACGTGGGCGTCGCCGGGGCGGCGGCGGGCTGGTCCTGCGGCGGCACCACGGGCACGACGGCGGTGCGGTCACCGGCGGCCGAGGCGGGCTCGGCCGGCTCGGCCGGTCCGGACGACGTAGCGGGAGCGGACGGCTCACCGCCGGGCGGCGGGACGAGCACCGCGGGCACGTCGGGGTCGAACGCGAAGACGCGCGGCACGTAGGGCTCGTCGTCCTCGTCGGCCGCGGCCTGCGCGGCCCCGGACGGCGCGGACGCGGCGGTGCCGCTCGCCGCCGCGGCGGTCGGAGCGTCGCCGCTCGCCGCAGTGGTCGGAGCGGCCGGAGCGGCCGGAGTGGTCGGAGCGGTCGGAGCGGACTCGTTCGCCGTCGCAGGGGTCGGCGCCGTGACGCTCGCCGGGGCAGGCGTGGTCGGTACGGACGACGTCGCGGCCTCGTCACCGGTCGTCGGGACCGAGTCGCTCGCGCCGCCCGTCCCCGCCGGCGCGGCAGGCTCGTCGGACGCGGGCGCTCCGGCGGTGGTCTCGGCGGACACCGCTGCGTCGGCAGGTGCCGCGTCCTCCGCAGTGGCGGGCCGGGGCGTCGCCTGCGTCGCCGGGGCGGCGTGGTCGTCCGTGGTCGGCTCCCCGTCGCGCGGCGCCGACGCGGGCGTGCTGCCCGACGCGGCGGCCCCCGGGGCGGCAGGAGCCGCGTCAGCGGGAGCCGCGTCGGAGGGAACAGCACCGACGGTGGGCTCGGGCGCGGCGGCGGGAGTCGCGACGGTGGGGGTCGCGTCGGACGCTGCGGCGGGGGCCGCGTCGGACGCTGCGGTGGGGGCCGCGTCGGCTGCAGCGGCGGGGCTCGCGGCGACGGGACCGCCGCCGACGGACGTCGCGTCTGCCGGCGCCGCGTCGGCCGGTGCGGCGTCGGCCGGTGCGGCGGGCGCGTCCGTCCCCGGCGCGGGGGGCGCGTCGTCGGCGGTCGGCTGTGCGGCGTCAGGCGCAGGGCTCTCCTCGGGGGCCCGTGCGACGGCCGGGGCGCCGTCGTGTCCCGACGTCGGGGCCTCGGGCGTGGTGGCGACGTCACCGGACGCCTCGTCCGGGGCGGCCGTCACCGGGGAGGCGGACGCGGCGTCGGGCGCGTCCTCGACCGGCGTCCCGGTCACGTCGGCGGCGCCGTCGGGGCCCGGCCGGGTCGCGGCGGTCTCCGGTTCGGCGGTCGAGGGCGAGTCGGGATCGGCGTCTCGGTCGGTCGGCTGGCCCATCCACTGTCTCCGTGACGAAAGGCGCGCGGGTGTCCGCGCGACGACGAGGGGTGTGCGGGGATCCGCACCGCGAATTCTAGCGGGACGCGAGAGGGTCCTCGGGTCCGTCGTGCCTGGTGGGACGCCCGTGGAGCGCCGGACGGACGGGCCGGTCGCTGAACCACGAGCGCGGGAGGAACGCGACCGCCGCGACGACGAGGAGGCCGCCGTAGATCCACACGTAGCCCACGGGCTCGCTGGGCACGAGCACGTCGCCGCCGGGACCCTCGAGGGACAGGAGCTGCACCACGACGACCCACCCGATGCCGAAACCGAGGAGACCGGCCAGCCCGCCCCAGGCACGCGAGAGGATCCCCGCGGCGAGGACGGCCAGGAGCGCGAGCACGATGCCCGCGCCGACACCCCCGGGCAGGTCCACGAGCACGTGCGCGCGGTGGGCGACGGTGCCGACGAGACCGACGAGCACGCCCACGAGCGCGCACGCCACCCCGCGGCCCACGAGCCGCCCCGTTCCGATCTCCACGGGCCCCAGGCTAACGCGTGGGCCTGGGCCGGGCGGGCGCGCCCGGGAGAGCGCCGCCGGAGGGAGCGTAGAACTCGTGTGAAGGCAGCGGGGCCAGCACGTCGTTGCTCAGGGCGTACCAGCCGAGCGACGCCGGGGCGCCACCCGTCGAGGCCGTCGCGTGCTGGACCTGCGTCGCGTGCGCGCGCATCGCGGCGAGGACCGCCTCGAGCACAGGCGCGACGGGCACCACCCGTAGCGTGCCGAGCGTCGCGTCGGGACGCGCGAACGGCGGCAGGTCCTCGTCCGGGTCGGCCAGCGTGAGCCGCTCGTCCGCCGCGAGGAGCGCCGCCGCCTGCGCGTCCTCGGCGAGCGCGCGCCGCGCGGCGCGGACCGCGCTCTCGGGGGCGACGGACAGCCACAGGTCCGGGACCGGCTCGCCCGCCGCCGCGACCTGGTCGAGCGCGCGGACCGTCACCTCGTGGGCGCGCACGTGGTCGGGGTGGCCGTAGCCTCCCCCGGGCTCGTACGTCGCGACGACGGCGGGACGCCGCTCGCGCACGACGGCGGCCAGGCGCGCCGCGGCCTCGTCGAGCGGGACGCCCACGAACGCCCGGGGCGGGAGCTGCCCGGTCGCGACCCCGCCCGCGACGCCCGGCGCGACCCACGCCATGCCGGAGTCCTCGTACCGGGGCCGCACGGCGCCGTCGTGCCCGGGGAGCGCGACGGCGTCGAGGAAGACGTGGTCGCGGACGCCGAGCGCGGCGAGCGCGCGGGCGAGCTCGCCCTCCCGGTGGGCCGCGAGGGCGGGGCCGTCACCCTCGAGGTGCGCGACGCCCGTCGGGTGCGCCGGGGTGTCGATCACCTCGCCGCGCTCGCCGCGCGTGCACGTGACCACGGTGACGGGCAGGCCCGCGCGGGCCCACGTCGCGAGGAGCGCTCCCGTGGCGAGCGTCTCGTCGTCGGGGTGCGCGTGCACGGCCAGCAGGCCGCCGTCGGGCACGACGGCGGCCTGCTGCTCCGGTGGCACGGTCACCCGCGGCGGGGTGTCAGGCGCGCTTGGCGCGCGAGATCGCGCGGGCGCGCTCGGTCTGGTCGAGGATCACCTTGCGGATGCGCACGACCTCGGGCGTGACCTCGACGCACTCGTCCTCGCGCGCGAACTCCAGGGACTCCTCGAGCGTGAGGTGGCGCGGCGGGATGAGGTTCTCGAAGTTGTCGGCCGTCGAGGACCGCATGTTCGTGAGCTTCTTCTCCTTGGTGATGTTCACGTCCATGTCCTCGTTGCGCGAGTTCTCGCCGACGATCATGCCCTCGTAGACCTCCTGCGTGGGGTCGACGAAGAACGAGCCGCGCTCCTGGAGGTTGATCATCGCGAACGGCGTCACCTTGCCGGCGCGGTCGGCCACGAGCGAGCCCGTCGTGCGGGTCTCGATGTGCCCCGCCCACGGCTCGTAGCCCTCGGAGATCGACGACGCGATGCCGGTGCCGCGCGTCTCGGTGAGGAAGCGCGTGCGGAACCCGATGAGGCCGCGCGCCGGGACCATGAACTCCATGCGGATCCAGCCGGTGCCGTGGTTCGACATGGTCTCCATGCGGCCCTTGCGCTGCGCGAGGAGCTGCGTGACGGCGCCGAGGTACTCCTCGGGCACGTCGATCGTCATGCGCTCCATCGGCTCGTGCGTCTTGCCGTCGATCGTGCGCGTGACGACCTGCGGCTTGCCGACCGTGAGCTCGAAGCCCTCGCGGCGCATCTGCTCGACGAGGATCGCGAGCGCGAGCTCGCCGCGGCCCTGGACCTCCCACGCGTCGGGGCGGTCGGTGGGCAGGACGCGCAGCGACACGTTGCCCACGAGCTCGGCGTCGAGCCGGTCCTTGACCTGGCGGGCCGTGACCTTGTGGCCCTTGCCGCCCTTGCCCGCGAGCGGGGACGTGTTGATCCCGATGGTCATCGAGATCGCCGGGTCGTCGACCGTGATGAGCGGGAGCGGGCGCGGGTCGTCGGGGTCGGTGAGGGTCTCGCCGATCGTGATGTCCGCGATGCCCGCGACGGCGACGATGTCGCCGGGGCCGGCCTTGTCCGTGGGGACGCGGTCGAGCGCCTTCGTCTCGAGGAGCTCGGTGATCTTCACGTTCTGGAGGGTGCCGTCGTGGCGCGCCCACGCGACGACCTGGCCCTTGCGCAGCTCGCCGTTGAAGATGCGCAGCAGCGCGAGGCGGCCGAGGAACGGCGAGGCGTCGAGGTTCGTCACGTGCGCCTGGAGCGGCGCGCCCTCGTCGTACGTCGGGGCCGGGATCTTCTCGAGGATCGTCGTGAAGAGCGGCTCGAGGTCCTCGTTCGAGGGGAGCTGGCCGTCGAGCGGCTGGTCGAGCGACGCGCGCCCCGCCTTGGCGGAGGCGTAGACGACCGGGACGTCGAGGATCGCGTCGAGGTCGAGGTCCGGCACCTCGTCCGCGAGGTCGCTCGCCAGGCCGAGGAGGAGGTCGGTCGCCTCGGCGACGACCTCGGTGATCCGCGAGTCCGGGCGGTCGACCTTGTTGACGACGATGATCACCGGCAGCTTCGCGGCGAGCGCCTTGCGCAGCACGAAGCGGGTCTGCGGGAGCGGGCCCTCGCTCGCGTCGACGAGGAGCACGACGCCGTCGACCATGGACAGGCCGCGCTCGACCTCGCCGCCGAAGTCGGCGTGGCCGGGCGTGTCGATGACGTTGATCGTGATGCCGTCGGGCTCCCCCACCGCGGCGGCCGCGGGGCCGGCGTACCGGACCGCGGTGTTCTTCGCGAGGATCGTGATGCCCTTCTCGCGCTCGAGGTCACCGGAGTCCATGACGCGGTCGTCCACGTGCTGGTGCGCGGAGAAGGCGCCGGACTGGCGCAGCATCGCGTCGACGAGCGTGGTCTTGCCGTGGTCGACGTGGGCGACGATCGCCACGTTGCGCAGGTCGGAGCGCACAGACATCTACGGTTCTCATTTCGTGGGGTTCGAGGGGCGACGACGGCCGGCCACCTCTGCGCGCGGGGCGGCGGGGGTCGGCCCGCCGCGGCATCACGGATGCACGGGCCGTCACCCGGGCACGGCTATCCTACCGGGTCCCGCTCGCCGCCACCATGACGTGCGTCACCCCGGGCCGCGCCCGCCCGGCGGCGTCCCCTTGCGCGGACGCCGGACGAGCGCGCGCCAGCGGTCGGGCCGGTCCGGGTAGAGCTCCTCCCACTGCTCCGAGATCGACTCCGTGACGCGGGTCGTGACGTGCTCGGTCAGCGCCGCGCGCGCCGCTCGCCGCTCGGCCCGCACGATCGCCGCGTGCTCGCCCCGCAGCGCCCGGACCGTCGCGACGGCCATGCCGATCATCACGACCGAGAACGGCAGCGCGATGAGGATCGCCGCCGTCTGGAGCGCCTCGAGGCCGCCCGCCAGGAGGAGCGCGATGGCCAGCAGGCCCGACGTGCCCGCCCAGAAGATGCGGCTCCACGTCGGCGGGTTCGGGTTGCCGCCGCTCGCGAGCATGTCCACGACGAGCGAGCCCGAGTCCGACGACGTCACGAAGAAGACCACGATGAGGACGATGCCCACCACGGAGAGCAGCGCCCCGAGCGGCAGCCCGTCGAAGAGCTGGAACAGGGCGGTGTCGGTGTCCACCTTGCCGTTCACGAGCATGCTGCCCGGCTCGGTGAGCTCGCGGTAGAGCCCGGAGCCGCCGAACACCGAGAACCACAGCGTCGTGACGATCGTCGGGACGAGCAGCGTCCCGAGCACGAACTCGCGCACCGTGCGACCCCGCGAGATGCGCGCGATGAAGACGCCGACGAACGGAGCCCAGGAGATCCACCAGCCCCAGTAGAAGATCGTCCACGACGACTGCCACTCGAGCCCGGCGTCGCCCTGGAACGCCGTCGTGTCGAACGACATCCGCACGATGTTCTGCACGTAGTAGCCGAGCGACTGGACCCACTCGCGCAGGAGGAACAGGGTCGGGCCCAGCGCCAGCACGAGCACGAGGACGACGCCGGCGAGCACCATGTTGCCGTTCGACAGCCACTTGATGCCCCGGCCGAGGCCGGACACCACCGAGATCGTCGCGAGCGCGGAGATGGCCGCGATGAGCCCGATCTCGAGCGCCGTGCTCGGCTGCACCACGTCGAGGTACCCGAGCCCCGCGGCGATCTGGAGGACGCCGAAGCCCAGCGAGGTCGCGACGCCGAACACCGTGCCGATCACCGCGACGACGTCGATGACGTCGCCCAGCCGACCCTTGACCCGGTCGCCGAAGAGCGGCTCGAGCGCCCAGCGGATCGACACGGGCCGCCCCTTGCGGTGGATCGCGTAGGCGAGGGCGAGGCCCGCGACGACGTAGATCGCCCACGCGTGCACGCCCCAGTGGAGATAGCTCTGGCCCATCGCGGCCTGCGCGAGCGCGGGGTCGCTCCCCTCGACGCCCGGCTTCGGGTTCACGTAGTGCGACAGGGGCTCGGCCACGCCCCAGTACACGAGCCCGATGCCCATGCCGGTCGCGAAGAGCATCGCGAACCAGACGGGCAGCCGGAACAGCGGCTCGTCCTCGTCCTTGCCGAGCACGATGTCGCCGAAGCGGCTCATGCCCATCCACAGGGCGAACACGACGAAGCCCGCGACGACGATGACGTAGTACCAGCCGAACACGCCGATCACGTCGCGCTGCAGCGTCTCCATGACCGCCGTCACGGTGTCCGTGAAGAGGATCGTCAGCAGGACGAACAGCAGGATCAGGCCGGCCGCAGGGTAGAAGACCCGCGGGTCGGGCCGCCCCGTCCGGGGGCCGGTGAGGTCGTCGGCCGCGGGTGGGGTCTCCTGCGTCTGCACTCGTGCCTCGACGGGCGCGCCGTCGTGCGCCGCCCCGGGAACGTCGTCCTCCGCGCGTGTCATGTGCCCAGGCTTCCGGCGGTGGTCGGACCAGGCAACCGGAACGCCCCGGTGCCGGCCTCCGTCGAGGCGGCACCGGGGCGTCCGGTCGGGTGCGGGTGAGGCTCGCTCGCCGTCCGCGGTCAGCGCAGGGTCAGAACCCGGCCCCCGCGGTGGGCGGCGCGCTGCGCTCGTGGTCGATGTCGTCGCGCGACTCGGCGAGCGCGCGCTCCTCGTCCACGAGGGACGACAGCTCGTCGTTCGCGATGTCGCGCGCCGCCGCCTCGAGGAGGGCGTCGCGCGCCGCGCGGCGCTCGCGCTGCGCCGCCGGGTCCGGCACCGGCACCGCGGCGAGGAGACGCTGCGTGTACGGGTGACGGGGCGCGTGGACGATCTGCTCCGTCTCCCCCACCTCGACGAGCTTGCCCTTGTGCATGACCGCGATGCGGTCCGAGAGCAGCTCGACGACCGCGAGGTCGTGCGAGATGAACAGGCAGGCGAAGCCGTGCTCGCGCTGCAGGTCGGTGAACAGGTCGAGCACCTTCGCCTGGACCGACACGTCGAGCGCCGACGTCGGCTCGTCCGCGACGAGCAGCTTCGGCTCGAGCGACAGCGCGCGGGCGATGCCGACGCGCTGCCGCTGACCGCCCGAGAGCTCGTGCGGGTAGCGGTTGCGCATCGCGCGCGGCAGCTCGACCTGGTCGAGCAGGCGCTCGACCTCGCGGCTGAGCTCCTTGCCCTTCACGCCCTTGTGCAGCATGAGCGGCTCGCCGATCGACTCGCCGATCGGCAGGCGCGGGTTGAGCGACGAGCCCGGGTCCTGGAACACGATGCCGACCTCGGTGCGCAGCGGCTTGAGGTCCTTGGGCTTGGCCCCGACCATGTCCGTGCCGACGATCCGCAGCGAGCCCGCCGTGACGGGGAGCAGGCCGACGGCCGCACGGCCGATCGTCGTCTTGCCGGAACCGGACTCTCCGACCAGGCCGACGACCTCGCCCTGGTGGATCTGGAGCGACACCTCGTCGACCGCCCGGAACGCCGCCTGCCGGCGCCGGCCCGGGTACTCGATGACCATGTCCTGCGCGTCGAGCACGAGCGGCCGCTCCGGGGTCGCCGCGCCCGCGGGCACGCGGTCCGTGACGGTCGTCGTGCCGCGCTTGGAGCCGAGGTGCGGGACGGCCTCGAGCAGGCGGACCGTGTACGGGTGCTGCGGGCGGCCGAAGATCTCGGCCGACGTGCCGCGCTCGACGACCTGACCGTCCTTCATCACCATGATCGAGTCGGCCATGTCCGCGACCACGCCCATGTCGTGCGTGATGAGGATGATCGCCGCGTCGACGCGGTAGCGCAGGTCGCGCAGGAGCTTGAGGATCTCGGCCTGGACCGTGACGTCGAGCGCGGTCGTCGGCTCGTCGGCCACGAGCAGCTTCGGGTCGCACGCGAGGGCCTGGGCGATCATCGCGCGCTGCCGCTGGCCGCCGGAGAGCTGGTGCGGGTAGGAGTCGAAGCGGCGCTCCGGCTCGGGGATCTCGACGAGCCGCAGGAGCTCGATGGCGCGCTTCTTCGCGTCGGCGGGGCCGACGTTGAAGTGCGTCCGGATGGTCTCGACGATCTGGAAGCCCACCGTGTAGACGGGGTTCAGCGCCGTCATCGGCTCCTGGAAGATCATGGAGATCTCCTTGCCGCGGACGTGCCGGAGCCCGCCGTGCGACATGCCGATGAGCTCGCGGTCGCCGAGCTTGGCGGAACCGCGGGCGCGCCCGTTGGGCGGGAGCAGGCCCAGCAGCGCGAGCGACGACTGGGACTTGCCCGAGCCGGACTCGCCGACGATCGCGAGGACCTCACCGGAGTGGAGGTCGTAGCTCACGTCCGAGGCCGCGGGGTACCAGGCCTTGTCGACGTAGAAGTCCACGCCGAGGTTGCGCACGGTCAGCACGGGGCTGCCCTGGCGCGCGGCCGGGGCCGCGGGAGACGTCTCGATGGCCACGCTGATCAGTGTCCTTCCTGCTGGAGCCGGCGCTCGTGGCGCCGCGACTCTGCGAGCATGGGCGCATGGGTCCCACGCTGGTCTTCCGTTCGACGTACGGCCGAGTGCTCACGGTGGCGACGGGCGTCGTCGCCGTCGCGCTGGGCGTCACCACGGCCGTGACGGGGGACGTCCGCGCGGTCGTGGACGCACTGCTGCCCGCCGCGCTCGTGACGTACCTCGTCTGGATGCTGTTCTGGCGTCCCGCCGTCGAGGTGTCCGACGGGGGCGTCGAGGTGCGCAACGTGACCCGCACGGTCCGCGTGCCGTGGACCGCCTACGAGGGCGTCGAGACCCGCTACTCGCTCGAGGTGCGCTACGCGGGCGGTCGCGTGACCGCCTGGGCGGCGCCCCGGTCGAGCGGCACGGCCCGCTGGCTGCGCAGCTCCCGACGGCGCACGGCCGGCCAGGACCAGGTGGTCGCCGGCGCGAGCGCCGAGGCCGTCGCGGAGGCCGTCGAGCAGCGCCACGGGCTGCTCGCCGCCGCCGGACACCTCGACCGCCCCGTGCCGGGCGCACCGGGCGCCCGCGCCACGTGGCACGTCCTGGAGCTCGCCGTGCTGGGCGCCCTCGTGGTCGGGACGGCCGTCGCGCTCACCGCCTGACCGCGGCCGCGGCGCGCCGTGCCGCCCGAGAGGTGCACGACCTCCCGGGCGGACGGCGACGACGGCGGTCATCAGCTCGCCCCGGCCTCACCGGTCGCGCTCGGCGCGGCGGTCGCCGTGGGGCGTGCGACGCGCTGGGCGCGGGCCATCTTGCGCTCCGAGGGGATGCGCTTCTGGCGCGGGTCGAACGCGTCGCGCAGGCCGTCGCCGATGAAGTTGACGCACAGCGCGATCGCGACGATGAACAGACCGGGCCACCAGAACAGCCACGGACGCGTCGCGAACGCCTCCTGGTAGTCGCTGATGAGCTTGCCGAGCGACGTGGCCGGGGCCTGGATGCCCACGCCCAGGTAGCTCAGGGCGGTCTCGAGGAGGATCGCCGAGCTCATGAGCAGCGTGACGTTGACGATGATCACGCCGACCGCGTTGGGCAGCATGTGCTTGAAGATGATCCGGCTGTCGCTCGCGCCGGCGACGCGTGCCGCGTCGACGAACTCGCGCTCGCGCAGGGACAGGAACTCACCGCGCACGAGACGCGCGAGCGGGGGCCACAGCACGAGGCCGAGGAACGCCCCGAGGATGAGCGCGTTGCTGCCGCCCGACAGGAGCGCGAGGACCGCGCCGATGACGATGACCGGCATCGTGATGATGAGGTCCGTGAAGCGCATGAGCCACGAGTCCACGGCGCCGCGGTAGTACCCGGAGAGCGCCCCGAAGAGGACGCCCGCGACGGTCGCGATGACGCCGACCGCGAGGACGACGAGGAGCGACGTCTGCGTGCCCTGCATGACGCGCGCGAACACGTCACGGCCCGCCTCGTCCTGGCCGAAGATGTGCTGGCTCGAGGGCGCTCCCCCGTCGACGAGCGGGTACGTGGAGCCCTGGCCCGACGCCTTGTAGGCGTACCAGCCGTCCCAGCCGCCGATCCCGATGGACGTGATCGCCAGCGCGACGATCCCGACGAGGAAGATCAGCGCGACGACCGCGCCCTTGTGGTGGAAGAAGCGCCGGCGGACGATCTGCCCCTGCGACAGCCCCTCGACCTCGAGCAGCTCGATCTGGTTCTCGGTCGCGCCGCTCTGCGACGCGTCGTTCGGTGTGTTGCTCATGCGTTCACCCGGATCCGCGGGTCGAGGGCTGCGTAGATGAGGTCAGCCACGATGTTGGCGATGATGGCGAGGGCCGCGACGATGACGAGATAGGCCATGACGGGGTCGATCTCGCCTCGTTGCAGCGAGTTGAGGAAGAGCAGGCCCATGCCCGGTCGGGCGAAGACCTTCTCCGTGATGATGGCGCCGCCGAGGAGCGTGATGACGTCGATGGGGACGATCGTCGCCAGCGGGATGAGCGTGTTGCGGAAGCCGTGCCGCATGATGACCGTCCGCTCCGGCAGGCCCTTGGCCCGCGCCGTGCGGATGTAGTCCTGGCTCATGACCTCGAGCATGCTCGCGCGCGAGTAGCGCGTGTACCCGGCGAACTGGATGAGCACGAGCGCGATGGTCGGCAGCAGCAGGTGGGTGTACTGGTCGAGGACCTGCACCCAGAAGTTGCCGCCGAGGTTCGGCGTGCTGTTGCCGATCGTCGGGATGGGCCGGCCGTTGATGGCCGTCGCGCCGAAGTACGCGGGCCAGACCTTCATCACCTTGTCGATGAAGATCATCGACCCGACGAGGAACGCCGTGATGGCGGCCGCGCGGGCCGACACGCCCTTGTCGGGGCCACCCCACGCGTAGCCGACGCCGATGCCGACCGCGACGGTGACGACGGCGAGGACGAGCACGAGCCACCAGTTGTCGACCTGGCGGAGCACCGACTGGATCGGGTAGTAGACGATCACGCCGAGCACGACCGTGCTGAGCGAGGCGTAGAGCGCGCGGCGGTTCTTCAGGCCGGACACGAGCGCGGTGATCGCGAACGCGAGCGCGGTCCCCGTGACGATGATGATGACCGGGCCGAGGTTCGGCCGCTCCCACCAGCCCGAGAGCTGCAGGTAGAGCAGGGCGAGCGCGCTCGCCGCGAAGCCCATGGCGAACACCGTGAGACGGCGTCGCGCGGTGCCCCCGAAGGCGAGCGACCAGAACAGGCCGACCACCACGCCGATGATCGCGATGGCGAGGAGCGAGAGGTTCGGGTCGCGCAGGAAGTCGTTGAAGCCGATCGCGCCCCACTGCTTGAGCAGGACGGCGACCCAGAAGGCCGGGAGCGAGTACAGCACGAACGAGACGAAGATCGTCAGGTAGTCGAAGCTGCTGTACTGGCGCAGCGCGCTGACGATACCCACCATGACACCGAAGATCACGGCGAGGACGGTCGCGGCGGCCACGAGCTGGATGGTCGAGATGACGGCGCCCTGCAGGAGGGTCGAGACCGACTGGCCACTTTGCCAGGCCGTCCCGAGGTCACCGGTGACGAAGCTGCCGAGCCACTTGAAGTAGCGGATCACCGACGGGGTGTCCAGGTCGAGCTCGGCGGTGCGCTGGGCGATGAGCTGCGCCTTGTTGGGCTTCGTGCTCGACTCGAGATCCATGAAGATGTACGGCCGGATCGCGGCGTCGACGAGCAGGTACATCGCGAACGTGGACACGAGGAGGGTCGCCAACCCTGCCAGCACACGTCGCGAGATGAAGGAGAACATCGGAGGATTTACCTCGCTGGTCGGTAGGGACCCCGGGTCTGGGGCCGGTCGATTCTACGCGTGGGTCTCGCGTGATCGTGAACCGAGGGGCACGGGACGCCGTGGTGAGGGACGTCGGAGATCGGGAGCACGCGAGGACCGGGGGCCCCGACGGACGGGCCGTCGAGACCCCCGGTCTCTTGCGTCCGGACGGGTCCGTCGCCGCCCTCTCGGGCGGCGACGGGCCGCGTCAGGCGGTGTTCAGGACTCTCAGCCCTCGAACGTCCAGTTCCAGAACCCGTGGAAGATCGTCGGGCTGATCGTGATCGACTCGACGCCCTTCAGGTTCTCGTCCCAGCCCTGGATGGCCGGGAACTGGAAGATCGTCACGCCGAAGCCGTCGGCCCAGAGGTTCTTCTCGACCTCGAGCTGGAGCTGGAACTGCTCCTCCGGGTCCGTCGCGACCTGGAGCTCGTCGAGCGCGGCGTCCACGGCCGGGTTGTTGTACTGGCCGTAGTTGTTGACACCCGGGTTCGGCGTCCAACGGAAGTTGGCGTCCGACTCGGTGACCGCGGTCGAGGTCGACTGCCAGCCGAACAGCGACGCGTCGTACTGGTCCTGGCCGGTCGCGAGCAGGGTGCCCCACTCGGCGGCCGGGCGGCCCGTGTCGACGATGTTGAAGCCGGCCTGCGACGCGGTGTCGGTGATGAGCGCGAGCTCGTTCACGCGGCGCGTGTTCTCGTTGTTGTACGCGAAGCGCACGTCGATCGGCGTCGCGACGCCAGCGTCGGCGAGCAGCTGCTTCGCCTTCTCGATGTCACCACCGTCGGGGTACTCGACCGAGCCGTTCTCCTCGACCATCTGGTCGTAGTTCGGCGAACCCGGGATGAGGATCTGCGAGTTGCGGACCTCGGCGTCGGGGTTGAGCGGCTTGATGAGGTTGTCGACGATCGTCTGGCGCGGGATCGTCAGCAGGAACGCCTGGCGGACGGCCTTGGCCTTCTCCACGTCGCCGCCGTAGGTCGCCGGGTCGAACGGACCCTTGTTCTGGAAGACCAGGTCGACGTGCTCGAACGTGCCCTCGATGCCCGAGTGGGTCTCGACGCCGTCGAGCGCCTCGAGCGCGGTGCGGACGTCGGCCGACGCCTGCGGGCCGATGAGGTCGACCTCACCGTTCTCGAGCGCCTGGACCTGGGCCATCGGGTCGTCGATGTAGCGGACCGTGATGGTGTCGACCGAGCCCTTGCGCTCGCCCGTGAAGTCCGGGTTCGCCTTGAGGGTGAGGTACTGGTTCTCCTTGTAGTCCTCGAGCACGTACGCGCCGTTGGACACGTACAGCGACGGGTCCTCGGGGAGCGACGTGAACTGGAAGCCCTCGTTCCAGAACTTCGAGATCTTCGACAGCGCAGCCGTGTCGTTGTTGAGGATCGCGTCGCGGACGGCGGCCTTGGCCTCCTCCGGGTCCTCGATCTCGAGCGCGTGCTGGCCGACGACGTGAGCCGGGACGAACTCGTTCGTCCAGTTGAGCTCCCAGTCACCGAACGGCTTGTCGTAGACGACCGTGATCGACTTGTTGTCCTCGGAGATCTCGGGGTTCTGCGAGATCAGCGCGATGCCCGGGTCCGAACCGTCGAAGTAGACACCGGCGTCCACCTCGTCCTGGTTGATGACCTCGCCCGTCTCCGGGTCCGTCTCGGCCTCGACGGTGTTGAACTTGCCGGACTGGCCGGCCCAGTCGAGCAGGAGCTCGGTCGCGTCGACCGGCACGCCGTCCGACCACTTCGTGTCGTCGCCGAACGTGTACTTGATGGTCAGCGGGTCGTCCGAGACCTTCTCGTACGTGCCGAACGACTCGTCCTGGACGAGGTTCAGGTCGGCGTCGTAGTAGCTGAAGCCCGAGTTCAGCATGTAGTTGATGACCGCGTTCTGGGTCGCGTTGCCGTTCGCCGAGCTCAGGTTCAGCTCGTTGAGCGGAGCCTCCCACGCGACGGTGACCGCGCTCTCGGTGTTGATGCCCGCGTCGTCGCCGTCGGTCTCGCCCTCACCCGACGTGCCGCTGCACGCGGAGAACAGCAGTGCCCCCGTGACCGTCACGGCGAGCGCGGCACTCGTGCGCCTGATCTTCAATGTTCCTCCTCCAAGGGATGGCGGGCGCGGACGGCGAGGCGTCGTTCGCCCCCCGGCCGCCCCGTCGCCGCGCGGCCGGATCGTGTCGGCGCGCGTGGACGGGCATGCCCACCACGGTTTGAGCCCACGCTACAGACCTAGTTGCGAGGGATCTCCCCCTTGCCCGGTTGCGGAGGTCGATCGTTACCGAGTTGATACTGGCCGGTACGGACACGTTTCCGCGCCGCGACGCCCGGGAAACACGGGCGAAACCTCCGCCCGGGGAACGCCGTCGCGCCCGCCGCGTCTCACGATGCGGCGGGCGCAGGGCTGTGACCTGGATCTCAGACGTTGAAGCGAAACTCCACCACGTCGCCGTCGGCCATGACGTAGTCCTTGCCCTCGACCCGCGCCTTGCCCGCGGCGCGCGCGGCGGCGACCGAGCCGGTCTCGACGAGGTCCTCGAACGAGACGACCTCGGCCTTGATGAAGCCGCGCTCGAAGTCGGTGTGGATGACCCCGGCCGCCTGCGGCGCGGTCCAGCCCTTGCGGATGGTCCATGCGCGGGCCTCCTTGGGCCCCGCGGTGAGGTACGTCTGGAGGCCGAGCGTGTCGAAGCCAACGCGCGCGAGCTGGTCGAGGCCCGCCTCCTCCTGCCCCGACTCGGCGAGCATCTCCTTCGCCTCGTCGGGCTCGAGCTCGACGAGCTCGGACTCGAACTTCGCGTCGAGGAAGATCGCCTGGGCGGGTGCGACGAGCGCGCGCAGGCGAGCCTGCATGTCCTCGTCGGCCAGGCCGGCGTCGTCGGTGTTGAAGACGTAGATGAACGGCTTCGCCGTGAGCAGCTGCAGGCTCGCGACGTCCGCGAGGTCCAGCCCGGCCGCGGCCGCGCCCTGGAAGAGCGTCGTGCCGGCTTCGAGGATCGCCTGCGCCTTCTGGGCCGCGTCCAGGAGGGCCGCGTCGCCCTTCTTGATCTTGACCTCCTTCTCGAGGCGGGGGACCGTCTTCTCGAGCGTCTGGAGGTCGGCGAGGATCAGCTCGGTGCTGATGGTCTCGATGTCGCCCTCGGCGTCCGTCGAGCCCTCGACGCGGACGACGTCCGGGTCGGAGAACGCGCGCGTCACCTGGCAGATCGCGTCGGCCTCGCGGATGTTCGCGAGGAACTTGTTGCCGAGCCCCTCCCCCTCGCTCGCGCCCTTGACGATGCCCGCGATGTCGACGAAGGACACGGTCGCGGGCAGGATGCGCTGGCTGCCGAAGATCTCGGCGAGCTTGTCGAGCCGCGGGTCCGGGAGGGACACCACGCCGACGTTCGGGTCGATCGTCGCGAACGGGTAGTTCGCGGCGAGCACCTGGTTGCGCGTCAGGGCGTTGAAGAGGGTGGACTTGCCGACGTTGGGCAGGCCGACGATGCCAATAGTGAGAGCCACGTCGCCCGAGTCTACGGGGCCGGGGCCGCGGCGCGGCCCCGGCCCCGCGGCTCAGGCGTAGGACAGCACGCGCTGGAGCAGCTCGGGCGCCCCGCGGTCGTACCGGCGGGCGCCCCACCGGACGCCGAGGACGAGGACGACGGCCCCGACCACCGCGCCCACGAGGAGCGTGACCCACCCGACCACCGGCAGGTCGGCGAGGACCGCGACGAGACCCGGCACGAGGAACGGCAGGGACAGCGCGAGCACGAGGACCATCGCGACCGTCTGCGCGACGAGCGTCGCCATCGCGGCGCCCTGCGGCTGCTTGAACGGGCTGTCCCCCGGCTTGGGCACCGGGTAGAGCAGGCGCGCCGACGTCGCGCTCGACACGCCCGTCGAGGTGAGCAGCACGCCGACCGAGACGCCGAGGATCGCCGGGAGCAGGTCCCAGCGGCCCGCGACCGCGACGGACACCACGGCGAACAGGACCGTCACCGCGCCGCCCGCGACGAGCACGGGGAGCGCGCGTCCCCAGCGGTCCGCGCGCCCGGGCACGCCCGACGACACGTGCAGGGCGAAGGCCGTGTGGTCGTACGCGACGTCGGCCGAGATGGAGAACCCGAGGATCCACGCCGTGAACGGCGCGAGGGCGAGGAAGATCTCGGAGCCCGCTCCCCCGCCGACGACGAGGAGGACGACGGGGATGAGCGGCACGACCGCGATGGACCCGGAGTAGCGCGGGTCGCGCAGCCAGTAGGTCGCGGTGCGCGCGGCGACCGCGCCGGTCGGCGTGGCCGGGAAGCGCGAGAAGAAGCCGAGGCCCTTGGCCCGCCCGGCGCCCCCGGACGTGGGCGGGGTGACGAGCGCGCGGGCGAGCGCCCGGTCCCACACGACCCACGCCACCGCGAGGGTCGCGAGCGCGACGACGAGCCGTGCGAGCGCGAGGCCCCACGCGCCGTCGTGCACGGCGGCGCCCAGGCCCCACGGCGCCCCGAAGGGCGTCCACGCGACGACGCCGGCGAGGCGCGTCAGCATGCCGCCCACGGCCTCGCCGTCGACGGGGCCCTCGCCGAGCTGCGCGCCGAGCCACGCGAACGCGGGGCCGACGAGGACGAGCGGCACGAAGGCCGCGACGGTCACGACCTCGCGGTAGCGGCGGGACTCGAGCAGGGGCGCGAGCGCCGTCGTCGTGGCGCGCGAGCCGACGACGCACAGCGCGACCGCGACGACCGCCCCGACGAGCGCGGCCAGCAGCGCGAGGGGCGTGCGCCACCACGCGAACGACGCGCCGAGCGCTGAGAGCGCGGTCGCGACGCCCGGGACCGAGACCACGCCCGCGACGGCGAGCCCGGCGAGCAGGCGGCGCTGCGGGATGCCGAAGAGGACGAAGCGCTGGGGGTCGAGCGTCGCGTCGACGCCGAACGCGAAGAGCGGGATCACCCACCACCCGAGCACCGCGAGCGCCCCGCCGAGGACGACGACCGTCCCCGCGAGCTCCGGGTCGGTCGTGCCGAGCACGATCGCGCCGACGACGAGCATCCCCACGACGAACAGCCCGTAGAGCGCGCCGACGACGAACCCGATGGTCTGCCACACGCTCCGGCGGAACGCGTTGCCCATGAGGGTGAGCTTGAGCCTTACGAACTGCGCAACCACGCGAGGCCCTCCGTGCTCTGGCGGCCGCCGACGAGCTCGACGAACCGGTCCTCGAGGCTCTGGTCGCCGCGGACCTCGTCGACGGTCCCCGCGGCCAGGACGTGCCCGCCCGCGACGACGGCGACGTGGTCGCACATGCGCTGGACGAGGTCCATGACGTGCGACGACACGACGACGGTCCCCCCGCTCGCGACGTAGCCCGCGAGGATGTCGCGGATGTTCGCGGCGGAGACGGGGTCGACGGCCTCGAACGGCTCGTCGAGGACGAGCGTGCGCGGGGCGTGGATGAGCGCGGTCGCGAGCGCGATCTTCTTCGTCATGCCCGCGGAGTAGTCGACGACGAACGTCGTCGCGTCCTTCGCGAGGTCGAGCGCGGCGAGGAGCTCGGCCGTGCGCTCGGCCACGGTGTCGCGGTCCATGCCGCGCAGGAGGCCCGCGTACGTGACGAGCTGGGCGCCCGTGAGCCGGTCGAACAGCCGGACGCCGTCGGGCAGCACGCCGAGCTGGCGCTTGCCCGCGGCGGGGTCGGCCCACAGGTCGGTGCCGTGCACGTGCGCGGTGCCGGCGTCGGGACGCAGGAGCCCGGTGGCCATGGACAGCGTCGTCGTCTTGCCGGCGCCGTTGGGTCCGACGAGCCCGTAGAACGAGCCCGCCGGGACGTCCAGGTCGATCCCGGCGACCGCGATCTTCTGGCCGAACCGCTTCCACAGGCCGCGCAGCGAGAGCGCGGCGGCGGGGTTCGGCGGCGCGGGCGGACCGGGCTGCGGACCGGGGGCCGTGGCGGACCGGAGGGTCGGGTCCGGAGCGGGCGCACCGGACGGCACGGGGGCTGGGACGGGGACGGGATCGACCATGGCGTCACCGTAACCGAGCCGTGCGCCCGCGCGTGGTGCGTTTTGTCACGAGGTGTTCCGGCGGGCCGACCGCGCCCCGCGCCGCCGTGTCGCGCGGCGGGGGTGTCGGTTCCCCGTGGCAGGGTGCGGCCATGGACATCTCGGGGTGGTTGCTCTTCGCCGTCGGTCTCGTGCTGGGGCTTGTGGGCGGCAGCGCGCTCGTGCTCGGCGTGCGGCGCGCGTCGCCCGACGCCGCCGCGGCGGAGGTCCGCCGGCTCACCCAGCTCCTGGGCCAGGCGCAGCAGGAGGCGGCGCGGGCCGCGGGCCTCGCCGAGCGGCTCGAGGCCGAGCGCGAGGGCTTCGCGCGCCAGCTCGGCGCGGCGCAGCGCAGCGCGGACGAGCGGCTCGACCTCGCGCGCGCGACCCACGAGCAGCAGCTCGCCGAGCTCCGCGCCGCCGCGGACCGCCGCGTCGAGGAGATCCAGGGCGACCACCGTCGCCTCGAGGCCCAGTTCGAGGCGCTGTCGCGCAAGGTGCTGGCCGCGGGGACGGAGCAGTTCCTCGTGCAGGCGGAGGAGCGCCTGCGCCGCAGCCAGGAGCAGGGCGCGGCCGAGCTCGCGCGCCGCGAGGAGGCCGTGCGCCACCTCGTCGAGCCGCTCGCGGGGGCGCTCGAGAAGGTGCGCGCCGAGGTCGCCGAGGCCGAGCGCGCGCGGCTCGCCGCGCACGGCAGCCTCGCGGAGCAGGTGCGCGGGGTGCGCGACGCCTCGGAGCTGCTGCGCGCCGAGACGTCGCAGCTCGTCACGGCCCTGCGCTCGTCGCAGGTGCGGGGCGCGTGGGGCGAGCTCCAGCTGCGGCGCGTGGTCGAGGCCGCGGGCATGCTCCCCCACGTCGACTTCGTGGAGCAGGACCAGGTCTCGACCGACGACGGCGCGCTCCGCCCGGACATGGTGGTGCGGCTCGCGGGGGGCAAGCAGGTCGTCGTCGACGCCAAGGTCGCCTTCCTCGGCTACCTCGACGCGCAGGGCGCGACCGACCCGGCCGTGCGCGCGGACCGGCTCGCGGCGCACGCCCGGCACATGCGCAAGCACGTCGACGACCTCGGCGCGAAGCGCTACTGGGACCAGTTCGCCCCCGCGCCGGAGTTCGTCGTGATGTTCGTGCCCGCCGAGGCGTTCCTCTCGGCCGCCGTCGAGCAGGACCCGTCGCTGCTGGAGCACGCCGTGTCGAAGAACGTCGTGATCGCGACGCCCATGACGATGGTCGCGATGCTGCGCACGATCGCCTACGCGTGGCGCCAGGACGCGCTGGCCACGAACGCCCAGCAGGTGCTCACGCTCGGCAAGGAGCTCCACGGGCGTCTGGCCGTCATGGGGTCGCACCTCGCGAAGCTCGGGCGGCAGCTCCAGAACGCCTCGGACGCCTACAACCGTACGGTGGGCTCGCTCGAGACGCGCGTCCTCGTCAGCGCGCGCCGGTTCGCCGACCTGCACGTCGTGGACGACGAGCTCGCGAGCCCGGCCACGGTGAACCCGCGGCTCAGCGCGATCAGCGCGCCCGAGCTCCTGGCGTCGGTCAACGAGTCGGTCGTGGCGATCGACGAGCGGGCCGAGCCCCGCGAGGGCGGCGCGGCGGGCGGGGCGAGCGCCTGAGCGGCGGGCGCCTCCCTGTCGCTCCGGGCCGGGGCCGAACCCGTCAGACGGGCTGGACCGACAGGGCGGTGCGGCCCCCGCGGGCGGGACGGCCGCCCTCGGAGCCGGAGGCCTTGAGGTCGGCGCGCAGCTCGCGCGGCAGCGAGAACATGAGGTCCTCCGTCGCGGTGCGCACCTCCTCGACCTCGCCGAACCCGCGCTCCGCGAGGTAGGCAACGACGTCCTCGACGAGGATCTCGGGCACCGACGCGCCGGACGTCACGCCGACGGTCGTCGCGCCGTCGAGCCACGCGGGGTCGATCTCCTTCGCGCGGTCGACGCGGTACGACGCCCCGGCCCCGGCCTGGAGCGCGACCTCGACGAGGCGCACCGAGTTCGACGAGTTCGCGGACCCCACGACGATGACGACGTCGGCCTGGGGCGCGAGCTTCTTCACCGCGACCTGGCGGTTCTGCGTCGCGTAGCAGATGTCGTCGCTCGGCGGGTCCTGGAGGGTCGGGAACCGCTCGCGCAGGCGCCGCACGGTCTCCATGGTCTCGTCCACCGACAGCGTGGTCTGCGAGATCCACACGACCTTGTCCGGGTCGCGCACGACGACGTCGTCGACGTGGTCCGGGGAGTCGACGACCTGGACGTGGTCCGGGGCCTCGCCGGCGGTGCCCTCGACCTCCTCGTGCCCGGTGTGGCCGATGAGGAGGATGTCGTAGTCGTCCTTGGCGAAGCGGACGGCCTCCTTGTGCACCTTCGTCACGAGCGGGCACGTGGCGTCGATCGTGTCGAGGTTGCGCGCCGCCGCGGCGGCCTTGACCGCCGGCGAGACGCCGTGGGCGGAGAACACGACGCGCGCGCCCTCGGGGACCTCGTCCGTCTCGTCGACGAAGACCGCGCCGCGCTCGCTGAGCGTCTCGACGACGAACTTGTTGTGCACGATCTCCTTGCGCACGTACACCGGGGCGCCGTAGTGCTCGAGCGCCTTCTCGACGGCGACGACGGCGCGGTCCACGCCCGCGCAGTAGCCGCGCGGCGCCGCGAGCAGGACGCGCTTGCGGGGCGCCTCGCCGGCCGGGGTCGCGGCGGGGCGGTCGGACGGGCGCACGGACGGGCCGGCAGGGTGAGCGGTCACGCCCCCGAGTCTAGGCGAGCACCCGCCCGCCGACCCCGGTGAGGCCGGTCACGCACGGCCTGGTCGCGGCGTCGTCACGCCCCGCGCGCGAGGGGTCCACACTCCCTCCGCACGTCGCGCGACTTCACCCGGGACCCCGCGCGCGCCGGGTCGCCGAGCCTCGCCGCGCCACGCAAGATCGACAGCATGACCGACTCCCCCGGCCCTGCCCCGTCGCCGCCGGAGTCGCCCCGCCGGCGTCCTCGCGCGTGGTGGTGGGCGGTCCCGGCGGCGCTCGTCCTGCTCGCCGGCGGCGTGCTCGCCGTCGGGGCGTGGGAGCACGAGCGGTGGCTCGACGCCGTCGCCGCCTACGAGGAGGAGGTCGCGGACGCGACGCGCGACGCCGACCTCGCGCGGGCCCGGGCGGTCGCCGGCTACGGGCCGCGGCTCGGCGCGCTGGTCGCCGCCGAGACGGTCGGCGCGGCGGTGCTGTCCGGGAGCGAGGGCCAGGTGGACGACCCGTCGCTGCGCGACCCGCTCGCCGCGGCGCTGGGGGACGCCGCCGACCTGCGCACGACGCGCGTCGAGTACCCCCTCGCGGAGCGGACGGTGGCGGCGCTCACGCGGCCGAACCCCTTCTTCCCGGCCTCGCGACCGGCGCGCGACGTCGCGGTGGTCACGGGGTCGGTCCCGTCCGCCGACGCGCTCGACGCGGCGGCGGCCGCGGTCGCGACGACGACCACCGACCTCGCCCGCGCGCAGCAGGAGTGGGCGTTCGACGCGCTGGAGACGGCGGTCGCGGAGGGCCGGCCGGTCCTCACCGAGTCGGCGGGCCTGGTCTCGGACGAGGGCACGCGCACGGCGCTGTCCGCGGCGCTGGACGAGGCGGCGGCCGCGCTCGACGCCGGCGTGGGCGGCGTCCCCGTGGCGCGCAGCGTCGCGGCGCACGACGCGGTGCTCGCCACGACCGAGACGGTGTGGGCCGACCGGCTGGCGCTGCTCCTCGAGCAGCGCCGCGACGCGGCCCGGGCCACGGGCGTCGACTGCGCCGTCGAGCGGTGCGTCGCCCTGACGTTCGACGACGGGCCCGGCACGCAGACGCCGCGCCTCCTGGAGATCCTCGCGGAGAAGCACGTCACGGCGACGTTCTTCCTCGTGGGCGAGAACGTCGAGAAGCGGCCCGAGGTCGTGCGCGACACCGCCGCGGCCGGGCACCTGCTCGCCAACCACACGTGGGACCACCCGCAGCTCACGACGCTCGACGACGACGCCGTGCGCGACGAGCTCGAGCGCACGCAGGACGCGATCGCGCGCGCGTCGGGCACGACCCCGACGATCCTGCGCCCGCCGTACGGCGACGTGGACGACCGCGTGCGGTCCGTCGCGACGCGGACCGGCCTGCAGGTCGTGCTCTGGAACCTCGACACGCTCGACTGGAAGACCCGCGACGCCGCCGAGACGAGGCGGCGCACGGTCGAGGGGGCGCGCGCCGGGAGCGTCGTGCTCATGCACGACATCCACGCCGCGACCGTCGACGCGGTGCCCGGGATCATCGACGACCTGCGGGCCGAGGGCTACCGGCTCGTCACCGTCGACCTCCTCGCCCCGGAGCCGACCCCCTGAGCGCGGGCGGGACCGGCAGCCCGCCCCGGCGGCCGGCGTGCGGCGGGTGGACGTGGGTGGGGTGGGGCAGGCTGGACCCGTGACCGCGACGTTCCCGCTGCCCGACGACCCGGGCGGTCCCGTGCGGCCCGCCGAGCGCGGGCCGCTCCCGGCGCGCGCTCTCGAGACGAGCGCGGAGCACCCGTGGCCCGTGCGGCTCCTCGCGCGCAAGATCGAGCAGTACGTCGAGCGCATGGCCCCGGTGTGGGTCGAGGGGCAGGTCGTCCAGCTCAACCGCCGCCCCGGCACGTCGACCGCGTTCCTCACGCTGCGCGACACGGACCTCGACATGTCGCTCCCGGTGTCCGCGGCGACGCGCGTGCTGCGCGGCGCGACGCTCGAGGAGGGGGCGCACGTCGTCGTGCACGCCAAGCCCGTGTACTGGACGCGGCGCGGCCAGCTCCAGCTCCAGGCGCGCGAGATCCGCCCGGTCGGGGTGGGCGAGCTGCTCGCGCGCATCGAGCACCTCAAGCGCGTGCTCGCCGCCGAGGGTCTGTTCGACGCCGAGCGCAAGCGCCCGCTGCCGTTCCTGCCGAAGGTCGTGGGCCTCGTGTGCGGCCGGGAGTCCAAGGCCGAGCACGACGTCGTCGTCAACGCGCGGGCCCGCTGGCCCCGGGTCCGGTTCGAGATCCGCGAGGTCGCCGTCCAGGGGGCGCACGCGGTCCAGCAGGTGAGCGACGCGATCCGCGCGCTCGACGCGGACCCGGACGTCGAGGTGATCGTCGTCGCGCGCGGCGGCGGCGCCGTGGAGGACCTCCTCCCGTTCTCCAACGAGGCGCTGGTGCGGGTGGCCGCCGCGTGCCGCACGCCGCTCGTCAGCGCGATCGGGCACGAGACGGACAGCCCGCTGCTCGACCTCGTGGCCGACGTCCGCGCCTCGACGCCGACGGCCGCCGCGAAGCGCGTCGTGCCGGACGTCGCCGAGGAGCGCGCGCGGGTGGCCCAGAGCCGGCAGCGCCTGCGCGCGGCGATCGCGGGGACCGTCGCGCGCGAGCAGGCGGGCCTCGACGCCGTGCGGTCGCGGCCCGTGCTCGCCGCGCCGCACGGCATGCTCGCCGACCGCGCGGAGCGGGTCGGCGCGCTGCGCGACCGGGCGCGCCGCGCGCTCGACGCGCGCCTCGTGCGCGCCGCGGGCGACGTGGGTCGCCTCGAGGCGCAGGTGCGCGCGCTGTCCCCCGCGTCGACGCTCGAGCGGGGCTACGCCGTCGTGCAGCGCGCGGACGGGCACGTGGTGCGCTCCCCCGCCGACGTCGCGGCCGACGACGCGGTCCGCGTGCGCCTCGCGCACGGCTCTCTCGACGCGACGGTGACCGCGCTGCACGACGCCGACGCTCCCGCTCCCGGCCCGGTCGGGGAGACCTCGTGAGCCGCGCGCGGCGCCGCGGGACGTCCACCGGCCGGACGACGGGTCCGACCACGACGCACAGATGGGGTTGAATACTGCCGTGACTTCCTTTGACAACGCTGTCACGCCCGACGTGTCGACGCTGTCCTACGAGCAGGCGCGCGACGAGCTCGTGCAGGTCGTCGCCCGGCTCGAGGCCGGCGGCGAGCCGCTCGAGGCGTCGCTCGCGCTCTGGGAGCGCGGCGAGGCGCTCGCCGCGCGCTGCCAGGAGTGGCTCGACGGCGCGCGCGCCCGCCTCGACGCCGCGCGCGCCCAGGACGTGAGCGCGGACACCCCCGACGAGACCACCGGAGACGACCGATGAGCACCACCCCCGCCCCGACCGGAACCGCGCGACCCGGGCACGTGCTCGTGGTCGGCGAGGCGCTGATCGACGTCGTGCACCGCGCCGACGGCAGCGTGGACGAGCACCCGGGCGGGAGCCTCGCGAACGTCGCGCTGACCCTGGGCCGGCTCGGTCGCGACGCGCGCCTCGCGACGTGGGTCGCCGACGACGCGCACGGCGCCGCGGTGCGGGCCTGGCTCGACGACTCCGCCGTGACGCTCGCGCCCGGCAGCACCGGCGCCGACCGCACGAGCGTCGCGACCGCGCACCTCGACGCCCACGGCGCGGCGACGTACGAGTTCGACCTCGAGTGGCGCGTCCCGCCGGGCACCGCCGCCGACGCCGGGACGCTCGCGGTGCACACGGGCTCGATCGCAGCGGTCCTGGAGCCCGGCGCGTCGGACGTGCGCGCCCTCGTCGCGACCGCCCGCGACACCGCGACCGTCACCTACGACCCCAACGCGCGCCCCGCGCTCATGGGCGACCCGGTCGACGCGAGGTCCCGGATCGAGGCGCTCGTCGCGCTCGCCGACGTCGTCAAGGTCAGCGACGAGGACGTGGCGTGGCTCGTGCCGGGCGCGGACCCGGTCGCGGTCGCGCGCGACTGGCTCGCGCTGGGCCCGGCGCTCGTCGTCGTGACGCTCGGCGGCGAGGGCGCGGTCGCGGTCGCCGCCGCCGGCGAGCAGCGCGTGACGGCGCCGCGCGTCGAGGTCGTGGACACCGTGGGCGCGGGCGACTCGTTCATGGGCGCGCTCCTCGACGGGCTGTGGGACGCGGGCCTGCTCGGGGCGGACCGCCGCGACGCGCTGCGCGCGATCGACGCGGCGACGCTCGCCGGGCTGCTCGAGCGCTGCGTCGCCGTCGCCGCGATCACCGTCTCGCGCGCCGGCGCCAACCCGCCGCGCCGCGCGGAGCTCGCCCCCGCCTGAGCCGGGCGC
>NZ_WMKA01000139.1 GCF_009711085.1 Cellulosimicrobium composti | reverse complement strand
AGCTCGTCGAGCTCGCGGGCGATCTCGGTGTGGGCGGTGGGGATGACGTACCGGTCCTCGTACTTCGCGATGGCGAGGAGGCGGTACATGTCCTGGATCTGGGTGCCGGTCATGCCGACGGCGGCTGCGGTCTGTTCGTGGGGGTCGTGGCCGAGGTTGATGTCGCGCATGTAGGAGCGCATGGCGGCCAGGCGGCGCAGGACGCGTTCGACGGGGGCGGTGTCGCCGGCGGTGAACAGGCCGGCGAGGTATTCGAGCGGGATGCGCATCTTGGAGATCGCGGCGAACAGGGTGCGTCCGTCCTCGCCGTCGTTGCCGGAGGCGGCCACGACGTCGACGACGGGGGACAGGGGTGGGATGTACCAGACCATGGGCAGGGTG
>NZ_WMKA01000138.1 GCF_009711085.1 Cellulosimicrobium composti | reverse complement strand
GGTCGGTGCCGACGACGGGGCGACCGGGCGGGCGGCCGCAGCCGCGCCCCCCGCTCGGGGCCCGGCGGACGTCGGCGCGGACGCCCCGGGGGCGGGGTCGAGCACGGGCTCCGGCTCCGGGCCGTCGTCGAGGTCGGCGGGCGGCTCGGCCGGGACACCGGCGAGCCACGCCTCGTCCGCCGCGTCGACGCGCGCGGTACCCGCCGGGACCGCGGCCCCGGCGAGCCAGGCCTCGTCCTGGGGGTCGACGGCCGGGCCGTCTGCCGGGAGCGCGTCCGCGGCCTGAGCCGGTGCCGGGCGCTCCTGCACGGCGACCGCACCACGGGGGGCCGTCGCCGCGCGCGCCGTGGGCGCCGACGCCGCGCCCGGACGGGCTCCCGG
>NZ_WMKA01000137.1 GCF_009711085.1 Cellulosimicrobium composti | reverse complement strand
TGTCCTCGATGCCGCCGGGCACGAGGCCCACCTGGTCGCCGTCGGGGTCGGTGTCGTTCGCCAGCGCCGCGACCGAGACCGTACGACCGGGCCGCACGGTGACCTCGTCGTCGACGGCGACCGGCGGCTGGTTCGTCTCCGCGGGCCGGGCGATGCCGACCTGGACCGTCCCCGTGGCGGTCGCGCCGCGTGCGTCGAGCACGGCGTAGGTGAACGTGTCGTGACCGCTCGCGTTCTTCGACGCGGTGTACTCGATCATGCCGTCGACGACCTGGGCGGTGCCCTGGGACGCGGGGCTCGCGATGCCCGTGACCTGGACCGAGTCGCCGTCGGGGTCGATCCCGTCGAGGGGGACCGCGATCCGCACGCTCGCGCCGGACAGGACGCGGGCCTCGATCTCGCGGGG
>NZ_WMKA01000136.1 GCF_009711085.1 Cellulosimicrobium composti | reverse complement strand
ACCGTGGCGTCGGTGAGCACCGTGTCGGTGTTCTCGACGGCGCTGGTGGGCATGGCTCTCTTCTACGAGGGTGAGGCGACGGCGGACGTCGACCTGAACGACTCGGGTGTGTGGGTGACGAAGACGTCGGCCGGGTTGCTGGGTCGGTTCAACTACGAGTCGCAGGCGTTGGACGGGACCCTGAACGCGGGTAGTGCGTCGTTCGACGTGCAGCAGGACGCGGGTCGGGTGCTGCTGGACGACGCGGGCACGGGGTCGGCGTCGCCGGTGGACGTGGCGCACCTGAAGCTGTCGGGTCAGGTGCGGTTGCCGGCGGGTGCGCAGGTGGCCTCGGGGGGTGCGACGACGGCGGTCCTGGACGGCGAGGAGGGGCTGTTGTGGGTCCTGCCGTTCGACGGGGCGACGTCGTTCGACGCCGAGGAGCTCGAGCCCACCGCCGAGGTCG
>NZ_WMKA01000135.1 GCF_009711085.1 Cellulosimicrobium composti | reverse complement strand
GTGTTGTACTCGGCCCGGTAGTCGTCGGCGTGCGCGACGAGGGACAGGACGTCGTCGATCTCTTCGAGGAAGAGCCGCTCGTACTTCAGCGAGCCGAACCCGCGTTCGCGTGACCCGTTCTGCCCGGGCGTACGCACCCGGGTGCGCACGTGCCGCAGCTCGGGGTGGGCGGTGATGAACGCCTCGAACCGGAACGAGCGGAACGGGCCACCGTTGTCCGTCACGACCGTCACCGCGGGCACGACGTTGCCGTCGCCGTCGCGGGCGCACGCGTCGATCAGGGGGCGGCCGAACATCGCCTCGTAGTCGGCCAGGGCAAGCTCGATCGCGGCGATCGCGTCGTGCTGGTTCGCGGTCGGGGACACATGCCACGGGTGCTCGTACTTCGACCAGTAGTCCCGGCACCCGGCGATGCGCCACGTGCCGCCGGTCGTGGTCTCGAACTCGG
>NZ_WMKA01000134.1 GCF_009711085.1 Cellulosimicrobium composti | reverse complement strand
GGCAGGTTCGGGCAGCTCCTCCTGGACGTCGGGCTCGAGCGCCTCCATTGCCTGGCTCAGTGCAAAGTCACGTGACGTTGAGGCGGCAATGTCACGTGACGTTGCACTGACATCCTCAGCATTGTCACGTGACTTTGCTTCGGCATCCTCATTGTCACGTGACTTTGCTCGGTGCGTGTTGGCGCGCAGCATGCGTTCGCGCAGCAGCGACAGCGTCACCGTCTGCTCGATGGCCTGGCGGGTCCGCCGTGCCTCGTAGGCCCGCTGCCGACAGTTGCGCGAGCAATACAGCCGGGGCTTGGTGCCCAGCGACTCGGGCACCGTCCGCTCCATGCAGTGCTGGCACAACCGACGGCCGGCCTCATCCCGCGGGGTCTCGTACTTCGTCATGCCGCGACCGTACCCGGGGGAAGGTCGCGGCCCGGCAACCCCTCGGACCTCCGACGAGC
>NZ_WMKA01000133.1 GCF_009711085.1 Cellulosimicrobium composti | reverse complement strand
TTCGACGCCGAGGAGCTCGAGCCCACCGCCGAGGTCGAGGGCGCCGGGGCCGTCGCCGTCTCCCAGGACGGGACCGTGTTCGTCGCCGTGCCCTCGACCGGGACGCTGTGGACCGTGAAGACGTCCTCGCGCGGCGTCGTCGACGGCGAGCCGTCGTCGTCGACGTTGCCCGTGGGCAAGGGCGCGGAGGTCGAGGTGACGGCGGTCGGCGAGAAGCCCGTCGTGCTGGACCGGTCGGCGTCCCAGCTCGTGCTGCCGGGCGGGAAGACCGTCGCGCTCGAGGGTGGCGACCAGGCACGGCTGCAGCAGCCGTCGCGGGCGTCGAGCAACGTGGTGGTCGCGACCGCGTCCGGGCTCGTCACGCAGCCGCTGGGCGGCGGCGACGCGCTGCGGCGGGCGGCGCAGGGTCGCCCGGCCGCGCCGGTGCAGCTCGGGTCGTGCACGTACGGCG
>NZ_WMKA01000132.1 GCF_009711085.1 Cellulosimicrobium composti | reverse complement strand
TTCGACGCCGAGGAGCTCGAGCCCACCGCCGAGGTCGGCGGGGCCGGTGCGCTGACGGTCTCGCGCGAGGGGACGGTCTTCGTCGCGGTCCCGGGGACGGGCACGCTGTGGACGGTCGAGACCTCGTCGCGCGGCGTCGCCGACGGGGAACCGACCGAGTCCGCGCTGCCGGTGGGCAAGGGCGCGGAGGTCGAGGTGACCGCGGTCGGCGAGAAGCCCGTCGTGCTGGACCGGTCGGCGTCCCAGCTCGTCCTCCCGGGCGGGACCACCGTCGCGCTCGAGGGCGGTGACCAGGCCCGCCTCCAGCAGCCGTCCGCGGCCTCGCGCGCGGTCGTCGTCGCGACGGCCGACGCCCTGGTGACCCAGCCCCTCGCGGGCGGGGACGCCCAGCGTCGCGCCGCCGAGGGCGTGCCCGCCGCGCCGGTGCAGCTCGGGTCGTGCACGTACGGCG
>NZ_WMKA01000131.1 GCF_009711085.1 Cellulosimicrobium composti | reverse complement strand
GCGGGGTGGATGTCGGTGCCGATGTGGTCGAGCAGCGATCCCCAGATCCGGCCGACGCCGTACCCGACGCCGGGCAGCGGGACGCTCGCGGCCGCCACGGCGGTCACGGCCACCAGCTGGGACACCCGGTAGGGCACGGCCCGCGCGAGGCGCTGCCACCACGTCAGGTCCGGCTCCACCGGGACCGGCTGGTGGAGGGTGACGTGAACGTCGATCTGCTGCGGCTGACCGGTCCACGGGGCCGGCGGCTGCGGCGGCAGCCAGGGCGTCATCGCTCCCCCGCCCGGCGGGACGGGCGGCGACGGCGGCAGCCGGCACAGCCAGTCCCCCGACCCACCGGCAGCAGTGACCGGGGTGGACACCGGCGCCGCCGAGGTGGACGGCGCGGTGGACGGCGGCCCCGGGATGACACGGCCTGCCGTGACGGGCGCGCTGCTCGGCGCGGGCAGGTGGACAGTCG
>NZ_WMKA01000130.1 GCF_009711085.1 Cellulosimicrobium composti | reverse complement strand
CCGGAGTTCGACGAGTCGCGCGACGGGACGGGCGAGGCCGCGGACCTGTTCATCGGCCCGCGCCGTCTGGGCGGGGAGCTGTTGGAGGTGATGGTGCATCGCCGTCTACCGCGCGACCTCGTGGTGTTCCACGCGATGCCCGCGAGGCGCAAGTTCCTGGTGCTGATCGAGGAGGAGGAGTGATGACGAACGAGGCTCCCGGGCGAGGCCCGGACTACGACGCATGGGCCGAGCAGATCGAGGCGGACGACCGCCCCGTGAAGCGCACCGGCAAGGCCCTGCGCGGCGAGGCCGCGCGCGCCTACGCCCACCAGATGCTCACCGCGGCTGCCGAGACCCCCGAGGAGGTCGCCGCCGTCGAGCGCGCAGCCGCCGGAGGGCGCCCGACGCTCGCCGCAGACCGCCCTTCGGGCAAGTCCCCGCTGTGGCAGGTGCGCGCACCCGAGCGCCTGGACGCCGCACT